>JAAYXB010000052.1 GCA_012516125.1 Bacillota bacterium
ACCAACTTCGCCCGTCACCTGGTCCCCGCGTAACCACCTTGCGAGATATCCAAAAACCCCTGGTCCCCAGGGGACCAGGTTTTGCATGCAGATGGTCCCCAGGGGATCAGCCTCGCGGACAACCTGGTCCCTGGTGCACCACCCCCGGCGGCGGCCGAGGCGTCCTGGTCACGAGAGGACCAGGACGTGGTGCCAGGCTGGTCCCCAGAGGACCATCTTCATGCGAGATCTGGTCCCCGGTGCTCCATGTTGCCTGGTTTTGGCGCCGGAGGCCGGCAGGGGTGGCGCCCAGAGGAGCAGATTCCAAGCTGGGCTGATCCCCGCGGGATCAGGTCTGCCCGTAACCTGGTCCTTGGGGGATCACATGCATCCCGGCCGCCGCTGGCCGCGTGCCCACTTCGCGTGCCCGCTAGGTGCGTTATGTCATAAGACCAGGCAGGGTGTCATGTACTCGCAGTTGCGCGGTCGCAGGATGCCAGAATGAAAGGCTATCGGGACCTGTGAAATCTGGTACTATACAGCCCAGGCTCGAACTTGCAAGATACGTACGCGTTCGTACGCGTTCGACGACACAGCGTTCGGGCAAATACAGGGCGCGTAACACCGTCGTTGTGGCTTCGAACCTGGTTACCTGTAGCTGGGTTTTGCGCACAACTGGTAGAGCACTATTGGGAACGCGGTCAAGTTAAGAAAGGGCCTGCTAAGAGGCCGGTTGCGGGGGTGCACCTACTGTTTTGCGGCACGTGACCATTGCGCCCTTTCCCTGGAAAGGCGTTTCTACCGCGGAAAACGAGTCTATACCACAGGCGGGATTTGCCATAGGCCAGCCATGCGCGCGAAATGCTTTCTTGAAGGTCCACACAGACTCTTGGCTTTTCCGGGCGACAGCAGCAAGCAGTGCATCGCTGAAGTCAACACCTTTGTCGCGGTAGTCCGTGAGGGCTTCAAGCGCAATGTCTTCCTCCTCGACCTCGATACCCCGAATGCCCATGAAGTCGCGGATCGCGCCGTAGATCTCCTCCCGGGCGTACCTCTCGCTTTCCAGGATATACACAACCTCGCAGAGAATGTGTAAGGCGACTTTGAGCCGGTGCGCCCCGGCCTCAGCGGCTTCGATGAGAGCCCTCGCTCTCGCGCTGTGATCTGCGTGGTCGTTGAGGAGGTAGCGTAGAATCACGTTGGAGTCCAGCCATCCCGCGCTCTCAGTCTTCACCTCCCGCCGTCCCCTTCACTCCCGAGCAGCCGCTGGGCACGCATGGCTCTCGCCTTGACCCTGGCTGTCTCGATATCCAGGGGTTCCATCCCAGGCCGATGCAGCCTTCCGAAGACCTGAGACGAAGGTACGTTGGCCGGAACACGTTCAACGTAGACCCGGTCGCCATCCTGCCGGAACATGATTCTGTCGCCCTTCTGAATGGACAGAAACCTGCGGACTTCAAGCGGCACTGTGATCTGCCCCTTCGAAGTCACTCTGGCCGTAGCCATGCTCATAGTCTCTCCCCTCCCCTCACCTTCGAGACCCCCCTTGCCCCGCTGCCGCTCGCGCGGCGCGTGCGTCTTGCGAGCATCTCCCCAGTTCATCATACAATCCCCCCGTCGTCCGGCAAGGAATGCAATACACATTCTTACTGTGTGTCCCATGCTCTTACAATATGCTTGGAGCCTTACCTTTGGGGTCGCCACAAGAGGCGCGGCCATACCCAGCCGCCGTCACGCGGGGCACATTCACCGGACAAAAACGCCCATGCGTGCACGGGTGAGACACGCCCCTGCCATCGAGGCCCCATAAACTTCCAGCACAGCCCGGCAGGAATTGTCGCCCTCACGTAGAATATGCGAATATGTAACCCATTGCACATTCGTGGCCTGGACCTACGCGTCAGCGCAGGTCATCGGAATGGTTGGAGTCGATAAACACCAGGATTCAGGTTCGTTGCCGGATCGGAATGCGCGCATGGGAAACGCGCAACCCTGTGAAATCCTTTGCGCCCCTGCTCGCAGAGCCAATACGCAGATGGGACGCACTGCTGGAGCTGAGCACGGCGCCGCCACATCGGGGAGCGAGACGATGCCGACCATCTATGAGATCGCAAAGCTGGCAGGAGTCTCTCCCGCCACTGTATCACGGGCGCTCAACGGAACCGGGTACGTGCGGGCGGAGCTACGCGAGCGCATTCGGGCCATTGCCGACAGCATGGACTACCACCCCAACTCCCTGGCCCGGAGCCTCCTCAACAAGCGCACCTACACTCTGGGCCTCGTCGTCCCCGATATCACCAACCCCTTCTTCCCGGCGGTGGCGCGTGGTGTTGAGGACGTCGCCCACACCAACGGCTACGGGGTCATCCTCTGCAACACCGACGGGAACCTGCAGAAGGAAGCGAAGTATCTCAAGATGCTCCGCAGCAAGCGTGTGGACGGCGTAGTTTTTACGACCTCGCGGGTCCAGGCCAGCCACGTCCAGGACCTGCTCAACGCGGGCGTTCCTGTGGTCCTGGCAGACCGGCGCCTGGACGTCAGGTGCGATTCGGTATCTGCGGACAACGTCGACGGCGCGTACCAGGCGGTGGCCCACCTGCTCTCCCTTGGGCACACACGGGTAGCGATGATAACCGGCCCTACGAATCTCACGACCGCCCAGGAGCGCCTTGAAGGCTACAAACAGGCACTGTGCGAGCATGGAATCGCCTTTTCACCGCGCCTGGTGCTGGAAGGCGATTTCCGGCAGGAAAGCGGTTACAGGTTGGCCCGCGAGCTCCTTAAGATAGATCCCAGGCCGACCGCAGTCTTTGCCGCCAATGACCTGATGGCAGTGGGAGTGCTCATGTCCCTCGAGGAGCAGGGCATCCGCGTGCCCGAGGACATGGCGCTGGTCGGATACGATGACGTGGTCCTGTCGCGGGTGACCCGTCCCAGGCTAACGACAGTGGCCCAGCCGAAATACGAGATGGGCGCGATAGCATGTGAGTTGCTGATCGGCCGAATAAGCCACCCAGAAAAGGAGCCTGAGAAGGTATTACTCAAACCACGGCTGGTTGTGCGGGAGTCCAGCGTAGTGCGGGAGGTAGAGCAGATGAGCCGACTCGCAATCACAAGGAAGACACGGCGAACGCGGGCGACCGGGGACAACAACGGAAACGGGCAGGGCACGTGAGAACGGCACCTCGGCTTCAACCCCGCGCCAGGCCCAGCCCCAGCCCGGCCTCAGCCTCAGCCTCAGCAGCCTGTTCAGGCCCTGGGGACTCGACGGCATCGACAGGCGTAGGTGGTGTGGCTCATGCACGTCTTCCGGCGGCGTGGCCAGTGTTGGCGGTGTGGCTGGTGCGGTCGCCGTGGCCGGTGTGGCCAGTGTGGCCGGCGTGCGGCGGATGCGACATGTGAGCTAGACGGCACAGGTGGTTGGGTGCGGAACAGGCTCGGCGAATCATCGGCGACTCGCCAGGTAGGGTACGACGAACGAGGGCCGTATAAAGCAGCGATAGGTGACGGCAAGCGCAACAATGGCACCGACAATGACAATGAACGACAATGACAGGGACAACGACAGGGACAGGGACAGGGACAGCGGCGGCAACGGCAGCGGCAGGGGCAGGAGCAGGGGCAGGGGCAGCGGCAGCACGGACACGCAATAGCCACTACCAACATACAGCGTGATGCGCAACAGAACTGACAAGAACGACAAGAGTGACAGATGAGGGTGGTCCGCTAGTGAGCAGAATTGCTGTGGTGGGAAGCATCAACATGGATCTCGTGGCGACCGTGGAAACCCTGCCGCGCCAGGGGGAAACCGTGATAGGGACCTCGTTCAGGCAGATGCCCGGCGGCAAGGGTGCAAACCAGGCCGTCGCCGCCGCCAAGATGGGCGCCACGGTCACGATGGTTGGCAGGATCGGAGCCGACACGTTCGGCGATACCCTTCTGACAAACCTCGCGGCAAACAGGGTAGAAACCGCCCGAGTCCTCAGGGATGACCGCCATCCCACGGGGGTCGCACTGATCACCGTGGACAGGCTCGGGCACAACACCATCGTGGTATGCCCTGGAGCGAACGCTGTGTGCTCGCCGGACGACATCGACTCAGCCGACAGCGCTATCGCCCAGGTGGACGCTGTTATCGCCCAGCTCGAGATTCCCGTTGCCACAGTGAGCCGGGCACTCTCCCTCGCGAGGGCGCATGGTAAGCTGACAGTGCTCAACCCAGCCCCGGTGGCGGACCCCGCTTCCGTGAAGGCCCTGTTCCAGCACGTGGATATTATCATCCCCAACGAACTGGAGGCCGAGGCTCTCACGGGCGTGCCCGTAGCCCATGAGGCCGCCGGGTCTGGAGCAGCCACCGCAGTTGACGGGAGTGAAGCAGCTGCCACGGCCGCTGCGCTCGAGGCCGCAAGGCAGCTACGAGCTCTGGGCGCAAAGCGCGTGATCATAACCCTTGGCGAACGCGGAGCGGTGTTCGTCGGCCCAGAAGGCGAGATCGTTACCACGGCATTCCGGGTGCAGGCCGTCGATACCACGGCCGCCGGGGACGCCTTCGTGGCCACCTTCACTGTAGCGTGGATCGAAGGCATGCCACCCAAGGAATGCATGCGATGGGCGTGCGCTGCCGGCGCCATCGCCACCACGAAGCCTGGTGCCCAGCCTTCCTTGCCAGCCCGGCAGGAGGTGGAGGCTCTGCTCTCGGCGCCGTCATACGTTACGTGACTTCGTCGAGACATAACGACATAACGTCACCGCATGGGGTACGGATAGCCCGCGATGCGGAAGAGGCGGCAAGCCAGGAGCTACGGGCGGTGAAGGCGAACTGGTGGCAGAACCAGTGGAAGAACTAGTGTACGCGTTGAGACTGTCGTATGAGAACTATGCTACCGGTCCGTAGGAGGTCTGTAGCAGGATAAGCCGCAACTAAATCCAACCGAACCACAACTACAGACGCGCATCGCCGGGATGCGCTAGTGGAGGTGCAACTAAATGAAGGTCATATGCGATGGGGATCCGGGTCACGACGACATGCTCGCGTTCCTCCTTGCTGCAAAACACCTGGAACTAATCGGGATCACTACTGTGATGGGAAACCAGTCCCTGGAGAAGGTCACGAAGAACGCCCTCAAGATAGTGGAGTTCGCTGGCCTGACATCGATCCCGGTGGCGAAGGGAATGCCCCGTCCACTTGTAAACGAGCCGCTTTACGCTCCGGAGATCCACGGCGAGACCGGCCTCGACGGCCATGCTCTCCCGGAACCGACCACGCCCCTTGCCGACATGCACGCGGTTGACTTCATCATCAGCAGGGTCATGGAAAACGACGACGTCACGCTGGTTCCGACGGGTCCGTTGACGAATATCGCCGCTGCACTCATCAAGGAACCTCGCATCGCTGAGAAAATCTCCTGCATCAGCCTTATGGGAGGCTCTCTGACGTATGGTAATAGCACCCCGGCGGCGGAATTCAACATATACGTCGATCCTGAGGCGGCCGCGGTTGTATTCAGGAGCGGCATTCCCATCAAGACGTTCGGTCTGAACGTCACCAGGCAAGCTGAGGCAACAGAGGCTGAGGTCGAGCGCATCCGGCGGATCGGGACCCCCGTCGCCACCATCGTCGCAGATCTCCTGGACTTCTACCGGACCTCGCTCATGCGTGTTTTCGGTCTGAAGGGCGCCTCGCTCCATGATCCATGCGCGGTGGCCGTACTTATAGACCCATCGATATTCGTAATGCAGCCCATGCACGTTGAGATAGAGCTAAAGGGCGAGTTCACACGGGGCATGACAGTCTGTGACTACCGACACAGGAGGCTTACCTCCGACAACCTCCAGGGCAAAGACGCCGTCATACGGGGCAAGAAGCCGAACGCAGAGGTAGCCGTGGCCATCGACAAGGAGAGATTCTTCGATCTCCTCATAGATACGCTTGCGTCTTACAGGTAGCCCGGTGAGGTAGAGAAGGCTCCACGCTCCGGGACCAGGGGCGGGCGTCCGTGAGTGTCCAAGGTGCGAGTCTCTGATGGAAGCTGTTTATCGCGGGCTGTTTACGCCCCCGGCGATCGCCGCTTGTGCTGTGAGAAGCGCCGGTCTCGGGGCACCCATCGATCCGCAGTGGCATGGGGTGGGCAAGACCACCAGCTTCGTCGGGATTGCACTTAACAAGCGCCGAGAGGAAGGAGGGCAGCACCTGCGTGGTAATGAAGGTGGCTCCGTGGCGTATCATGCGGGATAAGACGGCTCTGCTCGTGATCGATATGCAGAACGCGTTCGTCGAAGAAGGTGGGCCGCTTGAGGTGCCCATGGCGCGAGCGTGCGTGCCCGCGATTCAGAGGCTGCTCGCCGCATGTCGACAACTAGGAGTACCTGTAATATACACCGTTTCGTCTCACTACGTAGATGGGGTGCTTGTGTCGCCCCTAGAGCTTGCGTACCAGCCTGAGTTGAAGGCCAGACTCATCAAGCCGGGGACCCATGCCTATGAGGTCTACGCGAGCCTTGCCCCGGGGCCAGGCGATTTCGTGCTCCAAAAGCATCGCTTCGACGCGTTCTACAATACGAACCTCGATACGCTACTCCATACGATGCGCTTTCCGACGGTCATCGATACAGTCATCATCACGGGCACGGTCACAAGCATCTGCTGTGAGAGCACGGCACGCAGTGCTTTCATGCGGGACTACAAGGTCGCATTCGCATCTGACGGCACGGGAGGGCTGGACGCTGATTCCCATAACGCGACGCTCAGGATTCTCGGTCGCTGTTTCGCCCGGGTCATGACTATTGATGAGATCATCCAAGAACTGAAGGAGCCAGCCTCCCGGCCCTGAGCCCGCCGACCGGACGGGGAGTAGATCGGTAGACGGGCACGGAAACAGACAGACAGAGAACAAACAGACGGACAGACGGACGGAGAGGCGGATGGATGAGCGAATAGATGAACGGACAGAATACAGGACCCGTGAACAGGCAGATAGCGAGAAACCTGTGTGGCCGAGGAGTCGCTCTGGTAGGGAGGAGTCTGGAGGAGGCTGGTGAAAGGAGGGGGTGGCAGGCCCACGGAACACATCCGCATTCCTTTGTGCGTGGTCAGACAAGAGGGTCAACAGACAAGCAGAGCCGGAGAGGCAAGGCGGCAGAAATTGCGGACCGTGCACCAGGAGAGAGGCAAGCATCACATGCCAAGTGGAGGTAATAGGCCGTTTGCAGGCTACATTCGCAAGTCGCAATTGCAAGCCGCATGACATCGTTCAAGAAGGAGGAAAAGACAGTGAGGGATCGGCATTTCGGAAAGATCGCCGTTCTGGCCGTAGCAATGGTTATGGTCCTCTCGTGCGTAGGATCAGTATCGTTCGCGAAGGCGCCGCTCAGGGTCGCCATGGTGGCAGCTGGCGGCCTGGGCGACAGGTCGTTCTATGACTCGGGCCACGCTGGGCTTGTGCGGGCACAGAAGGAGCTGGGCGTCGTCACGAAAGTGCTCGAATGCAAGGACGACCCGTCGCTCTACTATGACCAGCTGCTCGCGGCAGCGCAGAACTACGACCTCGTGTTCATAGTGCCCGGCTATCAGATGGACAAGGAGATCCAGGAGCTCGCCCCGCAGTTCCCCAATGTGACCTTCGTGTACATCGACGGAACCATCGATGTGCCCGGGGTTGTCTCCGTGGACTACGCTGAACACGAGGGGTCCTTCCTGGCCGGCGCTCTCGCAGCCATGATGACCACGAGGTCGGGCATAAAGGGTATAGACCCGAAGACGAAAGTCATCGGCATGGTAGGTGGCATGGACATCCCTGTCATCAGGAACTTCCTCGCCGGCTACAAGCAGGGCGCCGCTGCGGTCGATCCGTCTGTCAAGGTTGAAGTGCTTTACGCCGGCACGTTCAGCGACCCCGCCAAGGGCAAGGAGCTCACTTTCGCCCTCCACGACAAGGGCGCCGACATCGTCTACCAGGTCGCCGCCAAAACTGGTGAGGGCGTGCTGTTCGCATCGAAGGAGGCCGGGCACTACGCCATCGGCGTGGACTCCGACCAGTGCTACATCGTCCCCAATAACATAGTCGGCAGCATGATGAAGCGGGTCGATAACTCGGTCTACCAGACGATCAAACATGCCGTTGAAGGGACACTCAAGAAGGGCGCCGTTTACCACTACGGCATCAAGGAGAACGGCGTTGGCCTGTGCTTCTGCGAGACCATGCAGAAGGTCGTCCCGAAGGACGTCATAGAAAAGCTCAAGAGCCTGGAGGAGCAGATCCGCTCCGGTAAGATCAAAGTGCAGGAGGCCAGCTGAGGGGCCCAGCTGAGCGGACAGGTCCCGGGAGCGCAATGCGCTGGTGTAGGGCCCTGCCGTCCCGGGTGCCGTCCCTGGTACACGGGACGGCGGGGACCCTGCCCTGGTCTTGTGGGTCCGGCATGGCCTGACACGCGCGAGTCTTGAACTAGAGCGAGCCAGGAGCGAACCAGCGCAGACCGGAACGAGCAGGAACGCGCCAGGACGGACCAGCATGGATACAATGCCCCAACCCGGAACAGGAGGACAGGCCAGACATGCCAGGTATGACGGATCCCGAGCGTGTCGTTGAGATGGAAGGTATCACAAAGCAGTTCCCCGGCGTACTTGCCAACGATCACGTCGACTTCGCAGCGTTTCGCGGCCGCGTTCACGCCCTCGTCGGCGAAAACGGCGCCGGGAAGACCACTCTCATGAGCATCCTATACGGGCTCACCCGACCTGACGAGGGCACCATCCGGGTCCGTGGCAGGGCGGTCTCTTTCAGCAGCGCGAGGGACGCCATCGCCTGCGGCATTGGCATGGTCCACCAGCACTTCATGCTGGTGCCGTCTTACACTGTCGCCGAGAACATCATCCTCGGCCAGGAGCCGACACGGCGCCGCCTGTTCCTGGACATGCAGACCGCCAGGGAACGGGTGAGAGAGCTCTCGGACCGGTATGGCCTCGCCGTCGATCCCGACGCGCGCATCCGCGACCTGTCAGTGGGCACAAGGCAACGCGTGGAGATCCTCAAGCTGCTCTACCGGGGACTCGACATCCTCATCCTGGACGAGCCTACCGCCGTTCTCACGCCCCAGGAAACCCAGGGTCTCTTCACCACGGTGCGGGCCCTCGCGGAGGATGGCAGGACCATCATCTTCATCACCCACAAGCTGCCTGAGGTCCTCGCCGTCTCCGATCAGGTGACAGTTCTCCGAAGGGGACGGGTCGTCGGAAACGTCAGGACCACCGACGTTACAATGAAGGATCTCGCCACGATGATGGTGGGCAGAGAGATTTCACTGACGGTTGACAGGACCCCGGCCGCCCCGCGCGGCGAGGTCCTTGCGCTCCGCGGCGTGACCGCCATCGATAACAGGGGCGTAAGCGCGCTGAAGGGCGTGACCCTCGAGGTGCGCGCCGGTGAGATCGTGACCATAGCAGGCGTCGAGGGGAACGGCCAGACCGAGCTTGCCGAGGTTATTGCAGGCCTGCGCCCGCTTGCGTCGGGCCAAATCCTCATCGACGGGCACGACGCGTCGAGGCTTCCCCCGAGAAAGCGCCGGGAACTCGGCCTCGGATTCATACCTGAGGACAGAATGAAGACGGGGCTTGCCCTGGAAGCGAGCGTGGAAGAGAACTTCATCATCGGCCGACACCATAGCGAACCTTTCTCGCGTCGTGGGCGCCTCAACTTCCGTCGAATCAGAGAACACGCGCTGGAGCTCATCCGGGACTATGACGTCCGGACTCCCGGGGCGCAAGTCCCTGCTAAGACCCTGTCCGGCGGCAACCTCCAAAAGGCCGTCGTGGCGAGGGAATTCTCGCGGGGCGCGAAACTCTACGTAGTGGCGCAGCCCACACGCGGAGTGGACATCGGGTCCCTCGAGTTCATCCATCGCAGGATCGTTGAGATGCGCGAGCGGGGAGCAGGGATCCTGCTCATTTCGACAGACCTCGATGAAGTGTTCTCGCTGAGCGATCGCATCCTCGTGATGTACGGAGGAGAGATCACGGGCGAGTTCAGGCCCGACGCGACCAGCCGTGAGGAGATTGGCCTGTACATGACGGGGACGAAGCGTATGAACATGAGGCGGTCTACGACGGGGGTGGCATGATGGGCACGCGCTCAACGGGCAACACGTTCATCGATTTCTTGCGAGGCAGGTTGCAGACCGCCGGGACCCTGGCTTTCGCGATATTCCTGGCCTTCGCGGTCGGCGCGGTCATCATCGCGGCAAGCGGTGATAGCCCAATTGTCGCCTACGGCGCCATGTTCCAGGGAGCGTTCGGTGGCGTCTCGAAGACCGCTTCCACCCTCGCCAAAGCGACGCCGCTCATCATGACAGGCCTCTCTGTCGCGGTGGCGTTCAATGCCGGTATCTGGAACATCGGGTCGGAGGGCCAGCTCTTCCTGGGCGGGTTTGCCGCGGCATGGGTGGGCTTCACCGTGAAGGGCCTGCCTTCGCCGATTCACATCTTGCTGTGCCTCGCTGCGGCGGTGCTGGTCGGAGCATTCTGGGCGTTCATCCCAGGTCTGCTTAGGGTGAAGGGCAACACGAACGAAGTGGTCACCACGATCATGGCCAACCACGTCGCCACGCTCTTCACCGCCTATCTCGTGAACTATCCCTTCAAGGTACCCGGGTCGGCGCGAGGCGCCACAGTTTACATCGAGAAGACCGCCGAACTCCTCCGGCCGATCCCGTTTTCCCGGTTCTCACTGGGGTTTTTCATCGCCGTCGGACTGGTCGTCCTCGTCTACCACTTGATGACCAGGACCACGCTGGGGTACGAGTGGAAGATGGTGGGGCTGAACCCGGAATTCTCACGATATGGCGGCATTTCCCCGGAGCGGGCCATGCTCTCGGCCATGCTCGTAAGCGGGGCCCTCGCGGCGACGGCGGGAGCGGTAGAGGTCATGGGTGTCCATCAGAGGTTCATCGATAACATCTCGCCCGGCTACGGGTTCGACGGCATCCTGATCGCTCTCATAGCGGGCAATAACCCCATAGGCGTCTTCTTAGTGGCCGTCCTTTTCGGTGCTCTGCGCACAGGCGCTATCGGAATGGAGCAGGCTACCACGATACCGTCAGAGCTCAGCAGCGTGATACAGTCGCTCATAATCCTGGCAGTCGCGGCCCAGGTAGGATTCAATGTCCTCCTCGGGCGGATGAGAATGAGAAGGAGGCGGGCAACTTGTTAGGCAACTTCCTCTCGCTCGCGCTGGTACGGGCGTCCATACGCATGGCCACACCGCTCACCCTCGCGGCGCTTGGGGGGACCGTCACGATGCAGGCGGGTATCCTTAATATCGCTCTCGAGGGGATGATGCTTGCCGCAGCCTTCTTCGCGGTCGCAGCGAGCCACTTCTTCGCCAACGCGTGGCTGGGCCTTCTCGCGGGAGTGGTTGCAGCCACCCTGATCGGGCTGCTCTACGCTTTCTTCGTGGTTGATCTGAAGGGTGACACGTTCGTGATCGGCATTGCCCTCAACATCTTCGCAGCCGGTGGTACGGTTTACCTGCTGCGATCCATGTTCGGGGTAAAGGGCGCTTTCGTGTCGGATCGTATAAGGACTCTGCCTGACATCTCCATTGGGCTTGCGAACGTGTCCGGTCCCATTGCCGAAGTCCTTGACGGCTACTCGATTCTTACATACGTTAGCTGGGCCCTGGTGCTCGCATTCTCCATCCTGTTCTACCGGACGGCGTTCGGGCTCCGCCTGCGAGCGGCGGGTGAGCACCCGGTCGCCCTTGAAACCGTTGGCGTCAGCACCCGGCGCATGAGGTATCTTGCGTACCTCGGATCCGGCATTCTGTGCGGGCTTGGAGGGGCGCACCTGTCGCTGGGCTACCTGAACCAGTTCGCCGAGAACATGGTGGCAGGGCGCGGGTTCATTGCGCTTGCGGCGACCATCTTCGGTCAGGGGCGACCTCTTCCGGTTTTCCTCGCGTGCGTCCTGTTCGGCGCGGCCGATTCCGTCGCCATCCGGTTCCAGAGCCTCGGCATCCCGCCCCAGTTCGCGCTGATGACACCGTACGTGGTGACCACCCTCGCGCTCTGGCTCGTATCAAGACCGCGGGCGCCGAGGGTGAAGGAAGCGACAGCACACATGAGCACAAAGGAGGCAGATGCGGCATGACATCGGAACATAGCGGCCACAACAACGCAAGGCCTGTCATCCTCGATTGCGACCCGGGCCATGACGACGCCCTGGCGATCCTGCTGGCGGCGGCGTCGCCGGAATTGAAGGTGCTCGGGATCACCACCGTATGTGGTAACACCACACTTGCCAACTCCACCAGGAACGCCCTGCGCCTCGTGAATTTCGCGAACCTCGGCATACCGGTTGCGAGGGGCGCGGCAAAGCCACTCCTGCGCGAGCCGTCCCTCGATGTACCCAGGGTCATACATGGGGAGTCCGGGCTCAACGGTCCCGAGATTCCGGAGAGCCCTCGGGGAGCGGTAGAGGAGTCAGCAGTGGAGTTCATCGTCCGGACCCTGCGCGAGTCGGACCGGAAGATCACGCTCATCCCGACTGGTCCGCTCACGAACATAGCCACGGTGCTCCTCGCTGCCCCCGACGTGAAAGACAAGGTTGAGGAGATCGTGCTCATGGGCGGCGCGCTTCTGCACGCCGGGAACATCACCTCGGCGGCGGAGTTCAACATCTACGCCGACCCAGAGGCAGCGAAGATTGTGTTCCACTCAGGGATCCCCATTACCATGGTGGGCCTGGACGCCACCATGAAGTGCGTCCTTACGGACGACATCATCGCCGAGATACGGTCCATGGGCACCCCGGTGCCGGTCCTCGCCGCCGACCTGCTGGACTTCTACAACTCCACAATCAAGCGCCATTACTCCGAGGCAGGCGGGTCGCTCCACGATCCCCTTGCAGTGGCGGTTGTCCTTGACAGGACCCTCGTGGAGACCCGTCTCATGTATGTGGACGTGGAGACGCAAAGCGAACTCACACGCGGAGAGACGGTGGGCGACGTCTGGGGCATCACGGGCCATCACCCCAACGTGGAGGTCTGTCTCGACGCAGATGGGGACCGGTTCTTCGAGCTGCTCATAGGCAGACTGCGGGCGAAGTGGGGACGGAAGTAGCTCTGGCGCGAACGTGCTGCGCAGGCTGCGCGGAGCGAACTTCACGTTCAGGTCGGCAGGCTACGCGGCAGAGCGCACAGAGCCTGCAAGGCGTAGCCTGCGCCACGCCATCAAGAACCCGCGTGCTTTTGCCTGGCGTCGCAACGCTGCGCACGCAGAACCGATGAGAAGGCGACTCAAACAAGCTACGGATCTGGGTAGGGCAGGCCGTTCCCGGGCAACACTATAACGCTACGAAGAATAGGGGGAACGGCCGTGGAACGCATTTTCGTGCAACGCATTCAGCGCATTTTGAAGTCCCTTGGATTCTGGGCCGGCGCAACGCGCGCTGCCTTCTCATCGGCGAGCATGGTGCCTGTGGTGCTCGGCGGCGCCGTTGCGGCCGCCCACGGCGCCTTTGCCGTGGGGCCGTTCTTGTTGAGCGCCGCCGGGGTGCTCGCCCTGCACCTCGCGTCGAACCTCGTGAACGACTATTACGACTACGCAAGCGGCGCCGACGTGATCCGCGACACCCGCACGCCGTTCTATGGCGGCGGGACGATCCTCGTCGAAGGGCGGCTGAGCCCCCGACAGGTGTCACAGGCTTACAGGCTTCTCTACACAGTTGCACTCGCCACAGGGATCGCCCTCGCCGCAATGCGCAGCGTCGGGGGTCTCGGCTTGCACGCGGGCCTCCAAGTCTCCGGCGCGGTTGCTGGCGGCAACGCTATCGCTCCTGGCGGTGGTGTCGGTGCCAGGGCTAGCGGCGGTGCCGCTCTGGGTGGTGCCGCTGTGCTCGCCCTCGGCCTTGCGGGCTTTCTGTGTGGCTACTTTTACACCGCGCCCCCATTGCGCCTCTCGTACCGGGGGTTCGGTGAGGCCACAATCGGCCTCTCTTTCGGGCCGCTCACCGTCGCCGGCGTCTACTTCGTGCAAGCCGGCAGGCTTGGCGTGGAGGCCCTGGAGGCTCTGGTCGCTTCGATCCCGCTGGGCCTCCTTGTGGCAGCCATAGTCTTCGTGAACGAGTTCCCGGACCGCGCCGCCGATGGCGCTGCCGGCAAGCGCACGCTCGTGGTCCGCCTCCCCTTGCGCACAGCCCTCACTGGCTACAGCGCGCTCGTACTGGCGCCGTTCGCTATCGTCGCCGCCGCCATCCTGCTCGGACTGCTCCCACCCCCGACCGCTCTTGCGTACCTCGCCCTGCCCCTCGCCGTGCGGGGCATCCGGAACCTGCGCGCCGCTCACGGCACTCCCGCTCCGCGCCCCGGTCCCGATAGTTGTGGTAGCTCCGGCGGTCCTGCAGATCCCGGTGCCCCGAGCGCCCTGGGTGCCCGCCAGGTCTCCACAGTCTGCGGCGCGTACCTTGCGCCCCGTCAGGTGGCAGCCAGCATCTTAACTATCCTGCTGCACCTCGCGGTGGGTCTCCTCCTCTCGCTGGGTTTCACCTTGGACTCATTGAGGTGACTCAAGCCTGGAAATAGGAGCCTAAGTGATCGTGCGTCAGTTCTCGCCCATCTTCCAATCGTTGCTGGGTTGCCGGTGTTGCACTCGGGGACGGCGCCCCAAGCGGGGCGCGCTTCGCCAAAATCCGACCCGTCAAGCCAGTGGCCGGATTTTGACACCCCTCGTGCAATCACCGGCAACCCCTCCCAAAAGTCGGGAACACTTCTGCATCCTCACTTAGATACCCACAATCGCCGCGACTCTGTCTGCGTATTCCTGCGCCCTCCCGGCGGCGGCGTCCTCGGCAACGGCTTCAGAGTAGATATGGACGAACGGTTCCGCCGGGTCGGGGAGCACTAACAGCCAGCCATCGTCGAAGAAGAGGCGCAGCCCGTCGATGAACTCCCGCCGCATGTCGGCCGTTTCCTCGGCAAGCACGCGCATGACCCGGCCTTTGTGCTCCCACGGGCAGGACACCGAGCGGCGTACCATGGGCGGGATTGCGAGGCTGTCCACGACATGCGACAGCTCCACGCCCTGCCGTGCGAGGAACTCAAAGACCTTTGCCAGCGAGAACATGGCATCGAAGGCCGGCTGGAACCTGGGAAAGATGAATCCACCCTCAGTGTCGCCGGCAAACAGGATGTCCTGCCCCGCCCTGGAGGCAAACTCCATCAGCGAGCGGGCGTCCTGCCTCGTTCGCACTATCCTCGCGCCGTTCTCCGCCGCGATGCGGTCCACCGCGCTCGTGGCGGCCACGGTCGCGACGACGAGCAGCCGACCGCCACTCGCGGAAGTAGAAGAACCAGGGGCACGGGTAGGGGCAGGGGCAGCGGCAGAGGCAGAGGCAGAGGCAGGGCCGGAGGTAGGGGCGGAGATAGAGAGAGAAGGAGAGGTGGAAGCGCCCACGGAGACGGAACCAGAGGCAGAACCAGAGGCGGAGGCAGAGGTAGGTATGGAGGTGGGGGTGGGGGTGGAGGTGGAGGTGGAGGCATCCGCAAAGGTAGAGCCCAGGGTGGCGCCAGAGGCAGAGGCGTGGATAGCGGCGGCCCCGCCACCAGGAACGGGAGCAGCAGCGGAGCGCCCGAACCCATCGTGCGTCCCAGGCCCATCGTGCGTCCCAAGCCCATCGTGCGTCGCGAGCCCATCGCACATCCCGAACGCGTCGCGCGTCGCCAGCCAGACCACGGCCGCAAGCAGCGTGTTGCCCTCCACAACCCTCCCCATCTCATCCACAAGGGCTAGCCTCTCACCGTCGCTTTCTACGAATACCCCCATGTCAGCCTTTAGGGTGCTCACGGTCTCCGACAGCTTCCTGAGGTGGGCCTCCCGGTCATCGCGGGTCTTGGGGGCGCGCGAGTGATCGGGATACGCGTTCAGCGCAACCATGTCGCACCCGAGCCGTCCGAAGATGCTCGGCAGGAACATGGAGAGTCTGCTGTATGCATAGTCCACCACCACGCTGAGACGGGAATGCGCGATGGCTCGCGCATCCACATAGTTGAAGAAAGCCTCCGTGTAAGGCTCGAGCACCCGCCCGGGGAACTCCAGTTTGCCTACTTCGTCCGCATCGGTACGGCGGAAGTCCTCGCGGAAAAAGATGTTCTCGATCTTGCGCTCGTGCGCCCTGGGCAGGTTGATGCCCTGACTGCCGAAAAGCTCGATCAGCGTGAGCCTGGGGTTATCTGGGGACACCCGGATGTGTACCCCTCCGTCCACGCCGAGCGTCTTGATGTTGTAGCGGCTGACCGGGAGGGGCGTGGAGCGGAGGTCGAAGATGTTCACGCCCACCGTCATCAGGCCACAGATGATGGACCGGAGGATCATCCTCGACGCCGGGTGGTCGTCGCGGCTCGTGGTGACCGTCGCCCCCTTGCCGATGGAGCTTCCGAACGATGCCCCAAGCTTCATAGCGAACTCAGGTGTAAGCTCGATGTTCGTGAGGCCCGCAACGCCCCTGTCCTTGAAGATGGACCCGGGCCATTTCGTGCCCCAGATGAGGCTCATGGTCACGCGCGATCCCGGCTCGATGACCTTGTTCGGCCAAACCTTGATCTGAGGCTGGAGTATGGCGCCCTGTTCGATTCTGCACCTGTCACCCACCACGACGCCATCATGACACGTGACGAAGTCCTTGATAATGGCGTGCTGGCCTATGACGGCACCCCGCACCTCAGCGCCCTGGCCCACGAAGGTGTCCTGCCAGAGGATGCTCCGCTGGATGACCGCATCCTTCTCGATTATGCAGTTATCCCCCATAAACGTGTACTCGAAGCAGCCAGCGCCTGGGCCTATCCGGCAGTTTCGGCCTATGACGAGCGGCCCCGAGAGGCAAGCGTTCGCGGCGATTTCCGTGCCCTCGCCGACCCAGATGTCGGCGCCGATCTTGTTGCCCGGGATCTCCACCTTCACCCTGCCCATCACGGCGTCCACCTGGGCCTGCCTGTATTGCTGGATGTTGCCCACGTCACACCAGTATCCGGACGCCACGTGCGCGTAAAGCCTCTTCCCGTCGCGCAGAAGCGCCGGGAACACGTCCTGGCTGAAATCGGTGGGCTTTCCCGGATCTATGTAGTCGAGCACCTCGGGCTCGAGGATGTATATCCCCGTGTTGACGGTGTCGCTGAACACCTCGCCCCAGCTCGGCTTCTCCAGGAACCTGCGTATCCTGCCCTCATCGTCGGTGACTACGATGCCGTACTCGAGCGGGTTATCAACCCGAGTAGTAACGATGGTCGCCACAGCCGACCTCGCCTCGTGAAACCTCACAGCTTCCTGAAGGTCGATGTCGGTGAGGGCGTCCCCGCTTATCACGAGCACCCGCTCCCGGCCGAACACCTCGGCAGCCTTCTTCACGCTGCCAGCCGTGCCGAGGGGCACGTCCTCCACCGAGTAGGACAGGTGCAGGCCCAGCTCCGCCCCGTCGCCGAAAAAGCTCTCGATCTCGTCGGCGAGGTAATACAGAGTGACCGCGATGTCGGTGATCTCGTGGCGCTTCAGAAGCTCGAAGATGTGCTGGATGATGGGCTTGTTGACCACGGGCACCATCGGTTTCGGACGGTTACACGTGAGCGGACGCAGTCTGGTTCCCTCTCCACCTGCCATAACCACCGCTTTCATGTCAAGCCCCCCACTCGCGATACCAGCTCTCTTACTTTACAGACAGGACAGAGAAGTCGAGCCATGGGAACGGGTCGTCGAGATCGCCCACCGTGGCGAGGTAGCGCCCGGCTTCCTCGCAAGCCCCCTCGTCCATCCCGGCCCCCTCCAGAAGCTGCTCGGCGTAATCCATGAGCCTGTCGAACCTCTCGGCATGCTCTCTGAAGCGCCTCGCCCCATACTCCGTCGCCTGCCGCTCCGTCACGAGGAACGGCCAGTCGCTCGACATGAGCAGGAAGAACTCCCTGAGCGCTTGGGCCTTTATGCCCTCGAGAAGGCCCGCGCAGGAGGACGGGCCCGCCTCACCACATGCGGCTGCCGCAGCGCCTGCGCCTGCGCCTGTGCCCGTGCCTGCGCCCCCGGCCGCGCCCGCGACCGCGCGCGCGACCGCGGCCACAACAGCCTTTGCGCCAGCGCCGGCCTCGACTCCCGTGACCTCCTCACCAGCCGCTTCTGGACGGCCACCCCTCTGGCCCGGCTGGCACAGCGCGCCGAGCCGTTTCACCCGCGCCTCGGCGGCATGGATCATCTCCCACATCCAGGCGGTGCCGTCGTTGAGCCAGACGTCGTGCTTGCCGCCCCGTCCCCAGGACGACTCGGGCACGTCCATGGCCTCCTTCGGCGGGTGGTCATCGAGGTCCTGCCCCGCCGACCTCGCCGCCACGTCGGCGCTCCCTGAAATCCCCTTGAGGACCTCGCCGAGCCACTCTACTCCCTCGTACCACCAGTGCCCGAAAAGCTCGGTGTCGTAGGGCGCCACGACCACGCCGTGCTCGCCGGTTTTCGCCCACCAGTCGGCAACTAGCTCGTGGACAAGCCCGACAAAGTGGGCAGCGTGCTCCCTGACCCTGGACGATGCGGCACCCGCGTCGTAGAGCTCCTTCGCCCCGAGATCGGTGTTCCTGGACGTGACCCGCCAGTACTGCAGGCCCGAAACGTCGTCCTTCTTGTGGAACTCCCGGTAGAGCCCATCACCCGGGTAACCGAGCCAGGAGGACCACACCTGGGTCGTTACGCGCTCATTCCGCCCGAAGCAGGCCACCTTCGACCTGCCGACGAGGTAAGGCTTGAAGGTCGTTCGCTCCGGCGCCCCGCCCCGTGCATTTGTCAGGTCGCTGCCGGTCCCGGACCCGGCCGTGCTCACGTTGCCGCTCGCGCCTTCGCCCCTCGCCCGGCCTCCCCCGCTCGCTATTCCTATGGGCTCGCCGCCCTCCACGGCGTGCCTGTCAACGAAGAAGTACTCAAGGCCCAGCGCCTGCAGGTACTCCTCCAAGCCCGGCCTATACGCGCACTCCGGCAGCCATATCCCCCTGGGCGCTCGGCCGAACCGCCTCGTGTAGCTCTCGCACCCGGCGGCAAGCTGAGCACGGATGGACGTGTCCTCTTTCAATAGCGGCAGGTATGCGTGGGTCGCCGCAGAGGTGATTATCTCAACGACCCCGCGTGCTTGAAGCTCGCCGAAGGCCCCTGCGATGTCCTGCGCGTACTCCGTGCGGAAAGCGCGTATCGCCCGGCCGTACCTCTCGCAGTAGGCCGCCGCCTGGCGCTCGCGGGTGCTATCGCCCGCGAGCCTGAACCGGCCCCGGTCGTCTTCGGCCCGCGAAAGGCGCGCCTCTGCCCACTTCAGGAAGCCTTCTCGCATGTAGTCGTCGTCAAGCTGGTCGAGGAGGATTGGGGTGATGCCCACTGTCACGCTCACGGGAGGGCTCCCCGTCGCGGACAGCCCTTGTGCGGCCTCGCCTGCCGCCGGGACCTGGTCCGCAATGGTCCGGAGCAGTTCTAGAAGCGGGATGTATGACTCCAGCATGGCCTCGTACAACCATTCCTCTCCGAAAGGCCACATCCCGGCCTTGCGGCAGTAGGGTATATGGCTGTGGAAAACGAACACGAGAGATCCCCTGGGTCCGACGTTGCCTGCGGCAAGACGCTCTTCACGACGCACCTCGCTGGACATCTGTCGTGCGCAGCGTCACGTGCCATGTCCGGTCAGCCAGGTCCCGTCCGCCACAACGGGTCCATCCGGTTGGTCGGTCTGCACGGTCCGGTCCAGTCCGGTGCGTCCGCAGACCGCCCCCTGCCGGGCCGCGCCGGCGGAAATGGCACGCGAAGCTGCTCCCCCCTTTCGTACGTATGGTCACGCACGCTTGGTCACGCATGTTTGGTTACGCATGTTTGGTTACGCATGTCCGTGTGGGTATCTAAAGGTACTTGCCACGGGTCCCGCACCGCAGGTCAGGCGTTTCAGGGCCACCCTGCCCTGCCTTCTCTCTTCCCTACCCCGGGCCCGTTCCGGCAGGCTTCGACAAAAGGCATGGGCATGCCATGGCCCTCACCGCCGGCGGCCTGCCCCGCCGGGCGCCTCGATATCGCTTTTTCGTCTTGCAGCTCTCCCGACGTCTCGCAGCTCTCCCGACCAGGACACACGCGCCTGCCTACCAGGACACGCGCGCCGCCTCATCCAGAACACGCTGGTATACGGAGTGGGTCGAGGCTGCAACCGCGTCCCAGGCGAACCTGGAGAGCGCCTCCTCGCGGCCCCGTTGCGAGATGAAGCTGCGAAAGCCTGGGTCGGACAGCACCCGCTTGATTCCCCAGGCGAGCGAGTCGGCGCTGCCAGAGTACACCTTGACGCCCGTCTCCTCGTGCCGGATGACTTCGGCGAGCCCGCCGATGTCCGACGCCACAACGGGCGTGCCCCTCGCCATCGCCTCCAGCGCCACGATGCCGAATGGCTCATACAGGCTGGGGAACACCGCCACGTCGGCGGCGGCGTAGAGCGCATCGCGCTCCTGGTCGCTGATGCGGCCCGCGAAGGTCACCGCCTGCCCGAGGCCCATGCTCGCCGCCTTCTCCCGCAGGACGCTTGCGTAGTACCCGTCACCGGCGATGACAAACCGCGTGTTCGGCATCTCCGCAACCACCTGCGGAACCGCATCGAGCAGCACGTGAACCCCTTTCTCATACACGAGCCTGCCCACATAGAAGACCAGCCGGTCCTCAGGACGGGCATAGCGGAGCCTCATCTCGCGAACGAATTCCGCGTCCGGCGGTGCTGCCGCTTCGGGATCCACGCCGTTCGGGATGACGTCGATCTTGTCCCCGGGCAGCGAAAATATCCTCTTCAGCTCGTCGGCCATGTAATGGCTGCAGCATATGACCCGCCACGCCTCGTAGGTGATCATCCACTCGACTTCATGAATATATTTCTGAAGGTCCGAGTGGATGCCTCTGTTTCTGCCGTATTCGGTGGAGTGGACTGTGACGACGAGTGGTAGGTGCAGGGCATGTTTGAGGGATTTGGCGGCAAAGCCGACCAGCCAGTCGTGTGCATGCAGGATGTCGTGTTTCCGCCGGCCTCGCACTTCCAGCACCGTGCGGCTGGTGAGGCCGAAGTTGGCCTCCATGACCGTGTGAAGGAAGCTTCCGCCACCTCCGCCGTAAGGATCCGCGCCCGCCTGGATGGCGGACCGCGCAACCCTGGACACCTTCACGCCGTCCTGCACAGAAGATGCTGCGTCGCCGCCTGAGCTTGCACAGATGACGTGAACCTTATCCCCCTGCTTAACCAGGGACCGCGCGAGCCCCGCGACCGCCGCGCCCAGCCCCCCGACCACATCCGGCGGATACTCGTATGAGAGCATCAGAATGCGCATGGGCCCCGCCTCCTGTGTTGCAATAGTTCGACAAAGCCTCCGGCGTATCCTTCCGCTCGGCGAGATCCACAGCCGCCGCAAGCGCAAAGGAACGGCACGAAGCCCGTCGCATGAGAACGAGACCCGCCACCCTGGAAACAAGGAATCCTCGCGTCGATGTAGTAAACAATAGGCGATGACACGGGTGCCCGGCCGCCGCGTGCAAAGGAGTCGTGCATAGGGACCGTGCATAGGGACTGTGCATAGGGACCGTGCAAGAGGGCCGGTCAAAAGGCCATGCAAAGGAGCCGGCACGGAGCACCTTGACAGAACGTGGGGGACCAAGCATGGAATTCATGGAAGCTATCAGGGAGCGACGGAGCGTACGCGCATACCAGGACCGGGAGGTGCCCTCCGATAAACTCGAAAGGGTGCTCGAGGCCGCCAGGCTCGCGCCGTCTGCAAGCAACCGTCAGATGTGGAAGTTCATCGTGGTGCGCGATCCAGAGAAGCGTCGACGGCTGGCGGAGGCAGCGAACGGCCAGTCTTTCGTGGCTCAGGCGCCGGTGGTGATAGCTGGAGTTGCGCTGCGCACCGGCCACGTCATGAGCTGTGAGGTCCCGAGTTACGCGGTGGACCTCGCCATCGCCATGGAGCACATCGCGCTTGCGGCCGCTTCAGAAGGTCTTGGCACGTGCTGGATTGGAGCGTTCTCACAGACGAGGGCAAGGGATATCCTCGGGGTGCCACATCAATACAAGATCGTCGCCTTGATGCCCCTCGGATACCCCGCCGACAGCGCACGGCCGAAGGTGAGAAAACCGCTGGATGAGATCGTATGCTACGAGCGGTTCTCTGAGTAGCCGGTCTCGACGGGGCGGACCGATAACCTGGTGATTCCTGGCAGAATGCCCCGCCCCTATCGACAGATGCCTTCGCCTGGCCGACTGACCCGAGGGAACTGAAGACCCGCGCATGTTCAAGAAACGCGCAGCGAAATGACGGATGAAAACAAGGTGGAAGGAGGAGGGGCCGCACCATTCCCTGTCCCGGAGTGCGGGCGGACCGCCCGCACGCGGATGCCAGGAATAGGGGGGCGGCGGGATGTAATGACACACAAGGAAAAGAAAACTTCAAGGAAGCACCGTAACAACAGCAGGATACCCAGAAGGACCCCCTGGACCGTTGAAGAGGTCCGCGAGATGCCTACCGACAAGATCCTCGCTACTCTCCACAGCCTTGGTATCCCCATCTCCATGGACGACTTCCGCGAGCAGGTTAAGCAGTTTTGCTCGGCGGAAGACCTGAGCGACCATTGGTTTGAGACCCACCATATCACAGCCACCGGGTGGGATGAGGACTTCCCGTGGTACGCAGCGTGGGTCCTGTGGGAACGGCTCGATGGTGACACCATTCCCTACGAAAGCATCACCGAGCTCATGGGCGAAGAGCTTGTCTTCGACATCGACGAGGATGAGGATGAGGATGAGGATGAGGAGGGTGTCATCCCGGATACCGCTGGGTTAGACGAGGACGACTACGACGTTTTTGACTTCCAAGACGAGGAGGACTTCGACGAGGACGCCGAAGAAGAGTACGAGGACGAGGGCCCGTTCGACGACTTCGACTTCCTCGGATCGTCCGCGAGCTTCTCCGTGTGCTGGATGCAGCTTCGGGCATGGGACTATATAAAGGCCCTCTTCTCGGGCAAGGCAACGTCTATCGAGGAGGCTATGGAGATCTGCTCCGGCGCCTCGTCGCTCGGCGAATGGTGCGTGGCACTTGCTGACAATCTGGGCTTTGAAGCAGCCTCCAGCCCGAGCCTGGCCCGGGAAAGGCTGCGCTTTGCGAGGGAGTTCTGCGAGTTGTTCCCCGAGAGCGACGAAGAATTCATCCAGCTAATGCGGTCGGCGGAAGCCGAGGCGCTGTTCGCCCTCGGCCGCATCGAGGAGGGCGATGAGGTCTTCAGGACCATCGTGCAGCAGTGGCCTGACTGGA
This sequence comes from Bacillota bacterium, assembly GCA_012516125.1. Classification (GTDB taxonomy): domain Bacteria; phylum Bacillota; class SHA-98; order UBA4971; family UBA4971; genus UBA6256. The sequence goes on from JAAYXB010000052.1 coordinate 23,301, forward strand.
CATGGGGTTACATACACTGGGGCGACGCGTACGTCGATAAGACCGCGAGACATCCCGAGTACGCGGCAAGGGCACGGGAGATCTTCAACGCCGCGCTTCAACACGCCGACGAGGACGACGCGGAGGTCATCCGGGAGCGCCTTGAGGATCTCGGTGAGTCATAAGGCACCCAAAAGGGGGGCCACTCTGTGCAGGGGCTTTTTCTGGTGCTCAACCATGAGCTCATAGGCCCGGTCTTCTCCAAGATGGGGATCACGCTGGCCGGCGAGGCCGAGATGGCCAGGGACGAGAGCATTTAGTCTGGTGCCATGCCGTGTTGGGGGTGGGGTGGGCGGGCAGCACAGGTGTAAACGTCGGCAAACCACCCGGGGCAAGCAGGTGTCACCTGATATGGAGGCGAATACAATTACGGTAAAGGCGGGGCTTCGGTACTTCTTTACCGTGTCGCGCGCGTGGAAGCAGTCCTGCGAGGTCGTCCGTAACCTTCTTGCGCAACGCGATCGCGAAGGAAGATACTGGGACCATCCCGCTGAAGGCCCCGGTTAGCGAACATTGAGAGACTCCGGCAACGGCCGTCGCCCCGGGCGGCGGTATGCGCCTGCAAATACACGGACGGGGGAGGCGTGTATATGTATGCCGCGTCGTCACTCAAGGTGCTGGCCGATGTGCTGACCCTCTCGAGGGGGGTTATCGCGATTCTTCTCCTGCGCGCCCGTAGCTTCGGAGATCCCGCGAACGTGGTCCGCTTTGTCGTTCTTCTCACCTTGCTTGGCTGGACGACTGACGTGTGCGACGGTAACCTGGCGCGGGCCTCCGGACGCACCGGAGGCAGGATCGCGTCCGCCGATTTCGCCATGGATGTACTCATGATGTGGAGCGGCGGATATGCGTTCGCACGGGCTGGGATCATCCCGAGCGCGATCTTCATCGGTTACTCCGTGCTCATGGCTGTGGCTGCGCTGTTCTCCCGATTCAACAGGGCTGTGGTGCTAGGTTTCTGCGCACCGCTGTCGGGGTTGCCCCTCGTGGTAAGCTACGTGTACGCCCCGCGCTACTTTGTGATCTTCGCGCTGTGGATCGCCATCGTGCTCGTGGCGGATTGGAAGCGCTTCACCCAAGTTGTTGACTCGTTCGTTGACGCGTTGCCAGACCCCGAGCGGCGTTTCATCAGGGGCATCCTGGGACGCCTCGGGTTTCATCACACGGGTCTGTCCCGGTGACCAAGTGAGGGTGCGTAAGAGCGCCGAAAACGCGTGGGCCTGCCGGTTCACCCGGCAGGCCACCGAATCCTTGCGCAGCGACCGATGGCTTCCCAGCTGTCGTGTTCCGCGGGCCGCAGCGACCCTTGCCAGGCAAGGACAATCGCCTGGGACCTGGGGAAGCTCGGGCTCTCGCCACATGCCCACGGCACCACCCCGACGACAAGCGCCCTGACAACAGGCACCCTGACGACACGCACAACCGTGTGTCGGCTGACGGCGGGCACAGCCGCGCGTTGGCTCAGGCCTTCCGCAACTGCACCGCCTGCCAGCGGTTGCCGCAGGCCTCGCACTCCATCCAGTATGTATACAAAAACCCGTGCTGGCACGTGGTGATCCCAATGGTATACTCACGGCCGGCTTCTCGGCCGCATTTCGGGCAAACTCGCAACACCCAGACCCCTCCTCCCGTCGGAATTGCCAAATGAGGCATGGGAAGCCAGCGGGAAGTCCGCGTTCCCCGTTATTCGAACTCCCTGGTTGCCATAATATGCTTCCACCGCCCGCTCTCGATACCGTCGACGGGCAAGACGTGTGCTTGACATGTGCATACTCTAATACTAGAATGCTCGTGGAGGTGCCACCGTGCGTACGACCATAGAAATCGACAACAGGCTTCGCGCGAAGCTGCTGGCTCTTGCAGCGCGGAGAGGGATTCGGGGCTACTCCCCGATCGTGCGCGAAGCCATCGAGGAGTACATCGCACGCCACGAAATGACCAGCGCCGACCTTGAGGAGATCCTCAGCCTTAAAGGCTCGTTGGGCAAGGAAGAAGCGGAAGAAGCGCAAGAGGCAGCGCAAGAGTTCTGGGGCAGGTGGCGATCGTGCCGATCGTAGTGGATACCTGCGTCATAATCGACTTTCTCAAAGGGACTAACCCGGCCGCAGAGTATGTCACGAAGCTACTCGAAGGGGGAAACATGGCGATCACCGCCGTCACCGTATTCGAGTTGCGCGTTGGGATCCAGCCAGACACTAGACGCGACCGCGCCCTTGAAAAGCTCTTCAGCTTGATTCCTGTGCTGCCCTTTGATCGGGACGCTGCCCTGCGCGCCGCTCAGATAGAGATTGACCTGCGCGCACAGGGCAGCGTCATCGGCCCTGCTGATACGTTCATTGCCGCGATCTGCCTCGAACGCGGCGCACCTCTTGCCACGTTGAACTCGGCGCACTTCTCGCGGATTCCAGGTTTGAAAGTGTTGCAGGTTTGCAGCAATCCTGCCAGCTAAGAAGCCGCCTCAGCCGGCAGCGTCGCCTGCCCGCCGACCAGCACAGCATCACGCCTTGCCACTTGCCTGGTCCTCGAGGGCGATCCGCTTCATCGCCTCCAGGGCGATGGAGATGATCATGTCCTCGCCGCGCAGGAAGTCCTCGTCAGTTGCGTGATTAGCGATGGGGATGGACACCTTGCCCGCGGACTTGACTACTTTGCTCTTCGGCCCACCGTCCATGACGAACAGCGCACCGCACCGGAAGTGGCGGTAATGCCCCAGGATGAATACTGTGTCGCTTTCCATCTCCACGCAGATTACCCCGGCGTCGACCAGCATCTTGTTGAACTCGGGGTTCGGCGGAGCATAGAAAGCGTCCCCAGCACAGACCACGCCGATGTGGACGTGCGCCCCGAGCTGGCGCGCGACATCGTAGAGCGCCCGGGTCACAAAGAAGTCGGCCACCGCAGGGAACGGCCCCGGCAGGAACTTGTATGACGTTCCGCCGTCGCGGTAGGTTGCGGTAGCGATGGCGATGTCCCCCACGCCGATGTTTTCCTGAAGCCCGCCGGCCGAGCCGACGCGGATGAACGTCTCCGCACCCATCCTGCCCAGCTCCTCCATGGCGATGGCGACTTGGGGGCCCCCCATCCCCGTTGAGCATACGGTCATCCTCACGCCGCCGTAGTAGCCGGTGTGGACGAACATGCCCCTGGTGGCGCTCACCTGTCGCACGTCATCCAGCCGCTCGGCGATCTTGCGGCCTCGGATGTGGTCGCCCGGGATGAAGCAATAGCGCGCGATGTCCTCATTGCGGGCCTTGATGTGGTGCTGGGTGTACTCTGGCCCTCCTACGCTCAGAACTTCCAATTTCAGCTCGCGTTTTCCGGGGTTCGCGCCCTTCTCCATGATTTCACATCTCCCTTCCATCTCCACGCTGAGTGTAAGTTCAGAGAGATCCTTGTCACTTTTCCGGGAGTTGCCGCTGTTGCGCTCGGGAGACAACCCGCGGTACTCTCGATTCTCGGATCCCGTTGAGCCCCCAGGACCGCGGATCCGGCGGCCCGAAACACCGCTGCGTCAATCCCTGGCGGCAATCGCCTCAAAGCTGTCGCCGGCGAGACCTTCGGCGGACACGCCGAGCAGGTCCGCCACCGTGCGACCGAGGTCTGCGAACGTATGGCGCGTGCCAAGGAACGCGCCCGGCCGTATGGCGCTGCCGTATACGAGTAGCGGGACGTATTCCCGCGAGTGGTCCGTGCTGGGGGTCGTGGGATCGCACCCGTGGTCGGCGGTGATGACAAGCACGTCGCCTTCGTGAAGCACGCCTGCAAGGTCCTCCATCATGCGGTCAAGCTCGGCGAGAGCGCGCGCATAGCCCCGGACATCGTTGCGGTGCCCCCACAGCATATCAAAGTCTATGCAGTTCGCAAATATGAGCCCCCGGCCTCTCTCGCGGGCAAAGCGGGTCACGGCTTTCATGGTGTCCTCGTTGTTGCCGGTGTGGTCCGACTTCGTGAGGCCCTGGAAGGCGAAGATGTCCTCGATCTTGCCGACCCCGATGACGTCCATCCCTGCCTCCTTCACGTGGTCCAGCAAGGTGCGACGCGGAGGCTTGATGGAGAAGTCCTTGCGGCGCTCAGTCCTTGTGAAGTTGCCCGGAGTCCCCACGAAAGGCCGGGCGATCACCCGCCCCACTCCATGCTCGCCCACCAGCAGCGACCGGGCTACCTTGCACATCTCGTAGAGCCGCTCCACCGGGATCACGTCCTCGTGCGCGGCGACCTGGAACACGCTGTCGGCGGAGGTGTAGACGATGGGGAACCCCGTCCTCATGTGCTCCTCGCCAAGCTCCTTGATGATCTCGGTGCCCGAAGCGGGCTTGTTGCCGAGGACCTTCGTGCCGATCGCCTTCTCGAAGGCGTCGATGACCTCGGGCGGGAAACCGCGCGGATACACAGGAAATGGCCGGTCGAGGACGATGCCGGCGATCTCCCAGTGGCCAGTGGTGGTGTCCTTTCCTGCGGACCTCTCGGCCATGCGTCCGTAGGCAGCAAGTGGGGCCGACACAGCGGGCACCCCCACGAGTGGCTCGCCGAAGGTCTCCGCGAGATTGCCGAGACCCAGGCGGCCCAGGAAGGGCATATCGAGCCCTCCCACCGCCTTCGCGGTATTGCGCAGCGTGTCGCTTCCTGCATCCCCATACGCATCAGCATCCGGCAACGCGCCAATGCCAACGCTGTCCATCACGATCAGGATCACTCTATCTACGTTTGGCCTTCCCACGTGGCGTGCGCCTCCAGTTGCGCAGATTCGTGCGTGAAACGGCGCCATCGCGTTACGCGGCAGTCCGTGACCCCGACCACGCAAATCCTCCCTATTCCTGCAGCGCGGTTACGACGACTTCAGCGCCGTCCCTGACGCTTCTCAGCACTTTCGCTTCACCCTCGACCCTGCCGAAGACGTTCACCGGGCTTGCGGGGCGGATCTCGTTGCCCCGGCTTACTGGCGTCGGCCCAAAGAATATGCAGAAGGCCTGTCCAGGCGGCCAGTAACCCAGGTCGCCGGCCTCGACGACGTCTTTCGCGTTTTCGCTGGCGAGCCTCACGGGAATCTCAAAGTAGATCTCGTCGCCCCACCTGTTCGCGCGCCCGGTGATGGGCAGTGCGGCCCAGATGGCATCGGCGGTCGGCGTGTCGTTCAGGACGGCCTCGACTTTGACGTCACCAGCGGTTATCGAAATCCTCCTCGACATGAGTTTCCCACCTTTCCTCTCTCGAAGACGGTAAATCAGCAGTCTTCAGCGCCCAAACCCCACCGGCGCACGTCTCCTTTGCTCTTGCGCTCGCACCTAGAAACGTCACTCGGGCCTCTTCAGCGTGCTGCCGCACTGGGCACGACCTGAAAGCCGGCGACAAGAAAGTGCCGGTCGAGCGTGAGGACTGTCTCGATGTCTCGTTTCCTGCATATTACACAGCTGGTGCAATCAACCATCGAAAACCTCTGATCGTCGTGCTTCTCGAACATTGCCCACGCCTCCTCGAAGATTGCGGGGGTCACCCAGTCTATGAGTAGTCGCTCCTCAGCTACAGCTGCCTGCAGTGCCCGGTAAAACGACGCTGCGATCTTGTGCCCCATGTTGTACCGCAGAAAGGTGATGGTTTCGGAACAGACGTCGCTGGACGTTACAAGACCCGCGCCGCGTTCCAGCACCTCGCGCCACTCCTTTGCAACGGGCTCATGGTGCGGATCCTTTTCCGCGACAAGCGCTACCCAGGCCGCGGTGTCAACAAAGACCATCACACCCTGCGGCCCCCTTTCCGACGCCCTGTGGTCGTCTCAGCGTCCCGGCCGTAGAGATACCGGTCGTGGTCTTGCGCCGCGTAGGGAGGGACATCGCCCTTGTACATACCCACGAGACCAGCCAGCGGGTCATCAGGCCCGCTCTTTCGCCCTCTGCGCTCGAGCTCATCAAGGTATCCTGCTACAGCCTCCCGGACGAGCGATGCCTCCGACACCCCTTTCATAGCTGCCCACTTCTTCAAGAGGCTGTCGCTTTCGTCGTCCAGATAGATTTGTTTTCGCTTCATGTCGTCAGATCCCTCCCATGTTGTCTATATACATCATTATATGGGTACTGTATACATCATATCCCTTATACCATGCGTCCGAGCGGGCGTCAATGAGGTCGCACATGTTTTCTGCGGTGGCCTGCGGGCCGGATTCGGCCGGGGGCTTGCCGTAAGGGCCCCTGTGCGGGAACAGGGGATCAGGTACCTGGTGCACTGCACACTGCACGCAGGAACCTTCCCATTCCTGGCGAAGTTCATCGTGGAGGCCGGGTCGTTGGCAGCTGTTGGCGGTTAAGTCCCTGGAAGCTGAAGTCCCGGGTGATCAGAGTCGTGGGCGGTTAGAGTCGTGGATAGTTGAAATCGTGGGTGGATGGAGGTGGCCGGCGTGACCCAGGTGGACATCATACGGGCGGTGCAGTCCATAGCGAATCCGGTGATCGACGTGGTCTTCGGCGCCATCACGATGCTGGGCGCTGAAGGGTTCTTCATCGCGATCGTGGCGGTCCTCTTCTGGACGGTCTCAAAGCGGCTGGCGGTGAGAATCGGCGTGCTCCTCATCCTATCTTCGTTCGCCAACTCCGGGCTCAAGGACCTCTTTCGGATGCCGCGCCCCTCCCCCGAAGACGTGCGGGTGATAATGCCTGAGACAGGTGGAGGATACGGGTTCCCCAGCGGTCACGCGCAGGCGTCGACGGTCTTTTGGGGCTACCTTGCCCACGCCATCCGAAAGCGCTGGTTCACTATCGCCGCGATTGTGCTGGTTTTCCTCATAGGCCTCTCCAGGATCTACCTCGGGGTTCACTTCCCCGGCGACGTAGTCGGCGGCTTCTGTTTCGGCGGGATCATCCTCGCGGCGTACATCTGGGTCACTGGCCGCCCGGAACTGCGCGCCGCCGCTTCCATCTCCACGGGCCGGCTCGTCTTTATCGTTGCGGCCGCTTCGTTCGCTTTGCTCTTCCTATACAGGTCGGCTGAGGCATTCAAGATGGTGGGCTTCCTCGTGGGGGTCGGCGTGGGATACGTATTAGAAGACAGATTCGTCCGCTCAGAGGAACGCGCGCCCTTTGCTACCCAGGTCCTAAAGATCGTCATCGGCCTCGGAGGGGTCTTTGCGCTCCGCGTCGGGCTGAAGGCTCTCTTCGCACCGGAGGCGGCGATGCTTGCGCTCGTGCGCTACGCAGCAATGGCCGCCTGGGCCAGCTTCGGCGCGCCCTTCGTGTTTACACGGGTGCTCGGCCTCGCCCGACGCCAGTAATGGCTTAGGCTGGGAGGCAGTCCTCCCGGCCTCCTGGCCCGCCGGAATGCCGGTCTTGATGCAGACCGTAGTGTCCGGGGTGTATCCTGTCAAGAGGCTCACCGACTCCTACCACGCAAGGTTGAGGACGCCGAAGGCAGACACCGGTAGGCCGTTCCACACCCAACCCGGTGCAGCCCACTTCCGGGCGTCCGTGCAGGCGACAGCCGGCCCGAATCTGAACCTGAAACGTGGGGACGCAGCATCCCGGGAACAGTGTCTTAGCACCTAACGGCAGGGGAGCGTGTTGCTTCCGAAAGCAAGAGAGACTAAGCGAGGGTTCGTTAGTTCCACCTGGTTCGCCGACATCTGGTGGTTTGCCGGTGTTCCGTTCCTGGAGAGCGCCGCGAGCGGGGCGCGTTCCGGTGAAATCCGGCCTGCCGGGCGAGCGGCCCGATTTTGACACCCCTGGTGCAGTTGCCGGCAAGCCCTTCCGCAAGTCGGGAGCATTTACGCAGTGGCACTGCGCCGAGGATAGCCGACTCGTAACCTCTTGGTCCTGCCATGGTGGGGGCAGCAGGCCCCCATGGAGCACCCGGCAGGAAACCGGGAAGGCAAGGCGAAGAAGATAACGCATACCTGCACAGAAAGCAGCTGCTTCGGGGACAGCCCCGGATCTTGAGCGTTTCGACCGGGAGCAGACTCATCGCTGACTGGAGGTGGTCCTGAGATGCAGAGCACGTTCGCCGCACGGGCACGAAAACTTCACCGCTCCGAGCTTGCGGCCCTTTTCGCGCTGGCGGAGGAGCCGGGGGTCATATCGTTTGCAGGTGGATTCCCCGACCCGGGGTGGTTCCTGCCGGAGATCACCGAGATAAGCGACAGGGTCATGCGCACAAACCGGGGGGTCGCTCTGCAGTATGGTCCGACGCCCGGTTTCACCGCGCTCCGCGAGTTCATGGCGGCGAGGCTCACCGGCCAGGGCATGAGGTGCAGCGCAGCGGACGTTCTCATAACCAGCGGATCGCTCCAGGGCCTGGACATCGTGTGCAAGATCTTCCTCGAGCCCGGCGACGTGGTCCTCACTGAGGCGCCCACATACATCGGGGCCCTCCAGACGTTCGCAAGCTACGAAGTGGACATCGTGAGCGTCCCGATAGACGCCGACGGCATGAGGGTCGACGCTCTCGAATCCCTGCTGGCGGACATACGCGCCGGCAAGCGGGCAGGCGGGCGCATGCCGAAATTCATCTACACAATTCCGTCGTTCCAGAACCCGTCGGGGTGCACCCTGAGTCTCGAAAAGCGGCGGGCCCTTCTCCGGGTTGCGTCCAGGTTCGGCGTCCCCGTGGTGGAAGACCATGCCTACGCCGAGCTCCGCTATGATGGGGCGGACTTACCTGCTCTCAGGGCCCTCGACGAGGACGACGTCGTCATCCACCTTGGGACATTCTCCAAGATCTTCTCGCCCGGCCTCCGCCTGGGCTGGATGATCGGGCCGAGGCCCGTGATTGAAAAGGCCATTCTTTTCAAGCAGGGCACAGACCAGTGTTCCAATTCCCTGGGCCAGATCATGGCGCTCGAGTACGGCAAACGGGGCCTCATCGAGAAGCAGATAGAGGTCACCATCGCGAGCCTCCGGAAGAAGAGGGACGAGACGCTGAAGGCCCTCCGCGCGCACTTTGGCGACAGCGTAAGCTATACGGTTCCCCAAGGCGGCTTCTACACATGGGTGACGTTCCCTGAAGGCATCGACACCGTGGCGCTCCTGCCGCGCGCCGTCAAAGAATACAGCGTCGCGTACGTTGCAGGCCCCTCGTTCTACGCCGACCGCTCCGGCGCGAACCAGGCCCGCCTTTGTTTCAGCCAGCCCAGGGTGGACCAGATCGACGAGGGCATCCGACGGCTCCATGCGTGTTTCGGCGCTTGCGTCAGGCAATAGCCCGGACAGCAAGCCTGACGCCGTGCGCCGTCAGTATGGCCAGAAGGGGTCCACTGTTTTCCGGAACGGCGTCGACAAACACCTGACGTCCTCCTCCGGCAGGTTGTAGTAGTTCTGCCACAGGCGGGCGGTCTTCCGTGAGAGGCGCCTCGAGTTCTTGACGACCTCGAGCCTCTGCTCGTCGGTATAATAAGACATCACCCACTGTATCGCCGCGTCGTCCCCCTCCTCGAGAAGACGCTCGATAACGAAGAAGGAATACTTGTCTGGATCCACCTTTTTCGGGTCCACATCCCAGAAGAAGCAGTGCACGAAATCCGGCAGGACCGCCATCTGCGTTCACCACCTCGGTCCCCTTCCGATCCCGTTGCCATAGCGCCCGCTCCCGCTCGTGACAGCACGGCCGAACCGCGCAAGCTCGCGCCGCAGCCGGGCTTCGACGCTCTCAGGCAGGCGGCGCACGGGAAGGGGAATCGGCTCACCGGCATCCGATTCACCAGCATCATCACCGGCGCCTGAGCGGCCCGACCCACCGCCCGGGCGCCGCCATGGGCCACGGATGGATCGCCCCAGGCCTCTACCCTGAACCATGCCCGAACCAGGCCCTGAGGCGAAACCTGAGCCTCGGCCTGAATCCGGACCCGCGCCTGGCTCTGGCCCTGGTCCTGGGCCTAGGCCTAGGCCTAGGCCTGGCCCTGGGTCTGAACCTGGACCTCCCCCTGGGGCTCGGCCGCCGCCCCCGCTCCCTGTCTCGGTTCTGTCCCCATCCGCCGCAAACGCTCCCGCCGACGCCGCGAAAGGCCCGGGAGCCCCATACCAGCCGACGCTTTCCCCCGGCGCCGCCCCCAGCGTGGACCTCTCTACGGGCTTGGGCGTATACGGCTCCATCTCCAGCAGATCGTGGAGGATGATGAGAGCGGCCTCCTTGTCCGGGACCCGGCCCCGCGGCGAGAGATCGGGGTCGTTCTGCGCGAAGGGCGGAACCGGCGCGCCGACGCAGGACGGGCAGCCGTCCTCGCACTTGCACCCTTTCACGATCTCCAGGCATGCCCTGAGCACGTCCTCGAGCGACCTGTAAGCGCGCTCGGCAAACCCCACCCCGCCGGGATAGCGATCGTACACAAACAGCGTCGGTGAGCCGGTGTTGAGCGAGTCCACGACGGCCCCCACGTCCCTGGGGTCGCACATGGCATAGAGCGGCACCACCTCCGTGATGACGTTGCCGATCCCGTAGAGCCCCTCGGATGGGTCCCTCCCCCACCTGCGCACCAGGTTGAGCGTGGAGATGGGCGGTACCAGCCAGAAGGCGACTGTCCCCATGACCTGCGGCGGAAGGCTCACCTTCCCGAAACCGATGCTCTCGCGACCGTGGAACTTGATCTTCTTGAACATGTACACCAGCGAGGTCACGGTAACGTCCCCGAACGACGCCGTGGCCTTGTGGAACTTCGCGCTCTCCTGCTCGTTCTCGATCTTCACCGTGGATTCAGAGATAGACTGCGTGAAGTAGTCGACGTCGGCCTTCTCCACGAAGGCGACCTTCTTGTCCACATCGAGCTGGGACACGAAATACGTCTCGCCGTCGTGCAGGTAGATCGCCTCAGGATGGATCTGCTCGAAGGCGGAGAGCTCGTCCATGGTACCGATTACGCGGTTCGCCGCCGTGTCTTTCACGGAAGGCGGCCGGCGGTCGCGCCCTACCGCCGTCTGCGCCGGGTCCTGTGTCGTGTCCACGATCGTGTAGGTGTTGTCGGACGCGTTGCGCAGCTTGACCGCCTCCGACGGGTAGGACGGGTGCGACCAGTACCACCTGTTCCCGCGACGCACGACTTCCCGCTGCTCTTCGAGGATCTCGAGGATAGCAGGCATATACTCGCCGAACCGCGCGATGTCCTTCGCCCCTAGCGGCAGCTCGAACGCGGCGCAGCGCAGGTGTCTTGCCAGGATATACGGATTGTGAGGGTCGATGACCGCGCTTTCCGTCGCCCGCCCGAAGAAGTACTCGGGATGGTTCATGAGATACTGGTCTATGGGGGTGGACTGGCCCACCAGGATCACGAGTGCCTCCTCTTGCCCCCGCCCCGCCCGCCCGGCCTGCTGCCAGGTGCTGGCGATGGTGCCCGGGTAGCCCGTGAGAATGGCCGCGTCGAGGCTGCCGATGTCGATGCCGAGCTCAAGGGCGTTCGTGGACGTGACCCCGAGCAGCTCACCGGAGAACAGGCGCCGCTCTATCTCACGTCGCTCCTCCGGAAGGTAGCCCCCGCGATACGGCTTGATGGCACGTGCCAGCGACGGGCTTATTTGCTGGAGACGCTCCTGGGCGAATCGGTAGATTAGTTCCGCCACCACGCGCGCCTTCACGAAAGTGATGGTCTGGACCCTGTCCCGGACAAGCTCGACCAGGAGCCGCTCCGCCTCGACGCTCGAGCTTCCTCGTTCCACCCGCGCCGCGTCCACGAACGGGGGGTTCCAGAACACGAACTTTTTCGGCCCTCGCGGCGCGCCGTCGTCGTCGACGAGCGTGACGGGGCGATCTATGAGCTTTTCCGCAAGCTCCTTCGGGTTTGCGATGGTCGCGGAGCAGCAGATGAACTGCGGGCTTGAGCCGTAGTGCTCACAGATGCGTTCGAGGCGCCGGATGACACACGCGACGTTCGAGCCGAACACGCCTCTGTACGTGTGCATTTCGTCGATGACCACGAACGCCAGGTTCGCGAAGAACGGCCCCCACGACGGGTGCCTCGGCAGAATGCCCTGGTGGAGCATGTCAGGGTTTGTGAGGATGATGTTCCCCTCGTCGCGTAGCTTACGCCTGGCGTTCGGGGGCGTGTCGCCGTCGTAGGTGCCTGCCACGATCGGCATGTCAGGATCGATCTCCCGGTAGCGGAGAAGGCCCCGAAGCTGGTCTTGAGCAAGCGCCTTCGTGGGAAACAGGTAAAGCGCCTTCGCCCCCGGGTCGACGGCGAGCCTCTCGAGGACGGGCGCGTTGTAGCAGAGGGTCTTGCCGCTCGCGGTGGACGTCACGATAGCGACATCGCGCCCCTCCCGGATCGCCTGTATCGCCTGGGCCTGATGGGTGTAGAGCCGCTCGATGCCCACCTTCGCCAGGATCGCGGCCACGCGCGGGTGAAGCGGCGGCACGACATCGCCGTAGCGCGCCTGCCGCGCAGGAATGTTCTCGACGTGGACAATCTGGCCCCGGTACTCTGGTGCAAGCTTGAGCCGCTCTATGAATCTCGCCGCATCCATGTCCTTCGTGGCGCGACCTCCCGGCACGGCGGGCGCTCTACCCGGTGCGAGGCGCCCTGCCGAGCCCCGCCGCCGGCCTGTCGTCGCCTCCTCCATTCCCAGTTCTTCCTTGGGGTCTCGCACGGTCGTGCTTTACTGACGGCTATTCGATCATCACAAGCGAATACCAGTTCTGCTCCTGGCTTTCGTCGGCAAGCGTCTCTATCGGAAGCCCCTGCTTTCGGGCGGTGGCGTACACATCGATCCCCATAGCCTGCATGGCAGGCCTCGCCTTGCCCGGGAAGCGGCAGGGCTTGTCCTCCGGCAGGCTGCACTCCGCGCACAATCCGCAATCGCTCATGCTGAACGCGAAGTAGTACCCGTCCACGTACGCCCGGCTCTCCACGGCAAACGAGATCCTCTGGGAGGAGTCCTTGTCGTGCGTGTGGATAAGCACAGCGTACCTGTAGCGCGACAGCACCTGTTCGGCCTCCCACGGCTTTAGCGCCCCAGGGGCCGACGGACACACCCAGCACTTCCCCCACGTGGAACAGCCGTACATGCACTTGAGGTAGGTCCTGGGATCGAACACGATGTCCCGCGCATCGATCACAAGGGCGTCGACAGCCCCGAGGCTCTTCGCCAACTCGGCGTATTTCGCATACTTCCCCTCCAATTCTTTCCCCTTCTTCCACACGATATGATCCTACCACACCTACTGCGCCGAAAGCGGCCTACTGTTAGTTCGACAACCCGGCCGGGCTGTCCTGCCGCCGCCCTGCTGGTTCCTGCGGCGCGTCGATATCACGCTTATGTGTGATCTTTTATGTGTTGACAACAGTGTCTATCCATGGGATACTGTCGTCGTAGACCGCCGCATGGAACGGTTGGAGGTGACCCCGATGCCCAAGAAGATCCCCGCGTCGGTGCTGGATTTCGTTACACACAACGTTTTGCAGGTGACCGACCTCACACGGAAGGGCCGACTCGCTGAAATCCTCGACGCGTACTCATGCAGGGAGAGCTCGGAAATATACGTAGTTCAAAACGCGAAGAGGCCAGGCGCGCAGGCCGCGCTGGTGGATGTGAGGTTCCTGAAGGAACTTCTCACCGTAAAGGAACTTGTGGATGAAGCGGTTGACGATCTCCTCGCGAGCGAAGTGAAGGCTAGGCTCGGCGAGCCCGCCCACGTACCTCTGGCGGATTTGGTATCGAAGCTTGGGCTCGACCTGAGCGAGGTTGCTCGTTTGGCCGAGAGCGAGGAGACAGAGGAATGACCGTCGAGCAAGACCTGGAGCGTCTCCTCGGCAAGGATTGCCGCACCAAGGTGATACTCACCCGCAAGGCAGTGGCCGATATCGAAGCGCTCGACCGCGGGCTACAGAGCATCGTTGTCGCGGCGATAGTCAGGCGCGCCAGGGGAGGGCCTCTCTTGAAGCCTCGGGGTCTTGGCGAACCCCTTGGCCGCGGCCTTGCGGGAGTTGCAAAGATCAAGCTCAAGAGGCACGGCATGAGAATAGTGTACCGGCCGGTCGAGAGGGGCGACGCGATAGTCATGGAGATCCTCGCGGTGGGCCCGAGGGCTGCCGGCGAGGTGTACAAGGAAGTCGCTCGCCGTCTGAACGAGGTAGACAAGGATGCTGGGGGTGCAGGCGCACGAGAGCCGCCGAAGTGAAGGCGCGAGAAGGAGCGAGCAATAAGAACTAGGGGGCGCCCCATGGATCGCCCCCGTGGTGGCATTTCGTTTCTGACTGAACCAGTATTAGCAGCACCGGGTCTGCATGAGACTTACGGTTTTGCCCTGGTTCACGGGATAACCAGCGTGTCGCCGACCTCGATGCGATCGGGATCAGGAATGGAGTTCGCCTGCACGATCGCGGCGACCGTCGTACCGTAGCGCTGAGCTATCTGGTACAGAGTCTCGCCTATCTGCACTACGTGGACCCGCCCTGATGACGGAGCCTGCCCTCCGTCCGCCAGCGGACCCGGCAGCTCGGATGGCCCAGGCGCCGCGGGCACCGTGCCACCCCCAGCCTCTGTCGCCGTGTCGTTCACACCCACGACAGCCGACACAGTATCCACACGGGTCACCATGGCCCAGCCCCGGAGCACGATCCTTACGTTGGCGGCCCTTGGCTCGACTGGCACGGCAATCACCCTCACGACGTCCACGTCACTCACTGCAAAGAGCGTCGGTATTACCCCCGGAATCGCGAGGGTCACCGAAAATGGCACGGTCTCCACAGTGGCGAACACTCTCTGCGACGGAAGCGCCGCGAACAGCACTGTGACCCTGAGAATCCCCTCCACGATCACCACGCCGTCCAGCACGACCGTCTTCGTTACCTTCGCCCGCGCGAAAGCTTCGATTACCCTGCCGATCTCCGGTAGACCCGCCGGAACGATCACGCGTACCGAGACGGTAGAGTTGTCCTCTACCTGGCCAACGATCTCCTCCACAAGGAAGTCCCTGGTCACAGGGATTAGAAGGTCCGGAAGATCGTCAATAGCGGTAACGAGCGTAAGATCCTTGTCGACCGTGACGACCACCGATACGCGGAGCACCGCCCTTACCCTCAGCGTGCGTGCGTTTACGATCTCCGCCTCCGCAGCCTCGACCTGCACCGACGCGAACGCGAACATCCCCGGCTGCACGCCCGGCAGGCCCACGATGGTGCTGAAGCTGAGGACACCGTCCACCGAGAACACAGGCTGCCCGGGGCTGATGGCCACATAGAGTATGCGTACCGAGACCGCCCCGTTCACAACGATCTTGTTGTGCAGCACCTTTGTCGCGGTGACAGACGCTGCCGCGTCTGTCCTGATGATCCGGGACGCGCCGGGCTTGTCAGGCGGTATCGATATCGTCCCAACGGCGATGGTCTCAGCCTCTCCCTGCAGCACAGCTCGCTCCACAGTGACCACCCGTCGCTTCACAACGGGCACCACGGGCACCTTCACCGTGGGTACAACGATTGCGGGCGGCACTTCGACCACGACCTCGGTTATCTCTTCCCTGAGCACCCGGACCCTGAGAGACACCAGCACATTCACCTCGACAGTCCTCGCGTCGATGAGCCGTGACGTTGCGAAAACGCTCGTTACGAGCACCTCCGGGATCATGCCAGGGAAGACTCCCGGGACGCTCACACTCCCGAACAAGGACAGCGTGCCCTCGAACGCATGTACCGGTTGTGACGGTGCCGTGGACACGTAGAGAATGTTCACATCCGCGTTTCCCCGGATGACCACCGCCCCCGGTACGACCGTGATCTGGGTGACAGCGACCCGCGCCTGGGTATCGAGGATCGACGCAATATCCGGCTTCGGAGGCGGCACGACCAGGCGCCCAGTGGCTACAATGCTGGCGCTGACGTCGGCGACTACCACCTCGACCTTCACTTTTCTTCGCGGGAGACCCGCTACGGTCACACCTGAAGACACCTCGCTCCCTCCTTCCCGCAAGGTCTTTACCAGGATATGATATGTTTGGGAGCGTCCGGGCGCCACCGCCCAGCTAGTCGCCCGGTCGCCGCATGGTCAGCGGTCTCGGCGACCACCAGTCGGGGGCCACCCTGCTGCTGATGGCCGCCTGCTGGCCCCCAGCAACTGGCCGCCGGCCGAAAGATGGTGGGGCCTGGACACCGAATGCTGGAGTCAGGTTTCGGAAAGCAGGATGCGGGGGGCTGAAAGCGGGAGGCTGAAAGCAGGATGCGAGAAGCTGGAGGCTGCCCGTCGGGCTTTTCCCCCCGGCAGCCCCTGACAGGCCCGAAAGACGTAGCGAGGGACCCCAGCGGGAGCGCTGGAGGTCCCTTGTTCCGGGGCCTTGGTCGGATGTCAAGCCCAGGTGTAGTGGTGCGTGTCTGCCGCGGACGACCGGCCCAAGTTATCAGTTCATATCCCGGAACTCCTCGGGCACAAGGACGTCGATGACTACGTGCTTCTGCACGGTCTTGGTGACCTTGACGAACACCTCGATGATCGCCTCGACCAGCACGTCCCGGGTGCCGACCTCGGGCGGCGGCGTCACCCCGACCGGCAGGAGCTGAGCGGTGGCGAACTCCACCCTTGGCCGGACGAGGATGTTCATCCCAGGGAACGCGCCCGGCAGGTCCACGAACGTCGTGAAGGGCACCTCGAGGTGCATGTGATGGACCGGCTGGTCCGGCAGAGCCGCCACGTATATCACCTGGAGGACAAGCCTCCCCTCAAGGATTACCTTGCCGTCGAGGATGTCCGACCGGGTTATCTCCACCGTGGAACTGAAGACTCTGATGATCTTGGTCGCAGCCGGCTTCTCTTGAGGAATCGTGACTTCCTGGCGGATGTTAACCTGTTGGGTCACCTCGTTGACAACGTCTTCGATGGCGACCAGCTGCCGCACAGCATTGATGGGAATCCTGTCGGACCTAACGTCCGTCACGACCCTCATCTGCTGGATCTCTGTGACTTTCGCAAATACGCTTAAGACCAGGTCTTGCATGATCGTCATCGGGTCGACGATGGTCGCCTGCGCGAACTCCACGGTCGGGAAGAGCTCAACCATGAGGCCGGGCATGGCTCCCGGGATCCTGATGTTAACGAGGAAGTTCACCGTCTGATGCATCTGGTGGACGGGCTGGTCGGGCAGATTCGCCACGTAGAGTATCTGGGTCCTGATTTGCCCCTGGACGATCACGAGATCCGGGATCACCCTCACCTCACTCGGCAACACCTCGGTACTGATGATACCGAGGATCTTCAAAACCGGCGGTTTGCCGGTCGGTACCGACAGGGTGTTGCTCAGTATCACCTGACCCGTGTTCTCGCCGACCACCCGCTCGACTCGCACAAGATTCTTCTCGACTTTCACCGGGATGCTCTTGAACATCACGTCGGTGACCACGTCAAGCTGCACGAGCTGCGTCACCTTGACGAAGAGCTCAATAATGAGTTCGATTTCAACTTCCCTCGGGTTTCTGATCACTATGTCGGAGAACGTGACCCTCGGCCTGACGATTACGGTCATCCCCGGCTGCGCTCCCGGGACGTCCACGAACTGAAGGAAGCTGATGGTGTGCTCCATATGATGCACCGGCTGCTCGGGCAAGGCGGCGACATAGATGGTCTGCACTGTCGCAGTCCCCTCCACGACCACCTTGTTCGGTAGCGGTGTCCCGGTCGCTGAGACTGTTACGTTGACGATGCTCAAGATCTTCTGGACGTCGGGCTTCCCGTTGGGCACCGACTGCACGCTTCTCAGAGTGACGGTTGCCACCCTCTCGCCGACGACCTCGAAGAGCTTCAGCCGCTCCCTCCTTAGAACCATTTCCCTTCTCCCTCCCTTTCCAACAATCGTGCTTTCCTGAACTCCAAAACGAGGCGACGTCCGGTCGGCTCCCTGACTGCCCTGGACAACGCGCGCCCGCACTTGCGCTCCGCCAGGCTGACATGATGCCCGCCGCTCGGGCAAAGGCCACGGGGACCGTGCCCGTGGCCTTTGCCCAGGCGCCCGACGCCCGGATCGCCATAACGTGAAATGTTACAGGCGTTCTTGCTACCAAGAGGCTACCCCCTACCGGCCATCGGGCAATCTGCGGCCTCGCCTGGCCTAGCCCTTGGGCGCCGGGCAGGCAGGGATCTGGATGACCTGGCCTACCTGGAGATTCTCCGGCTGAATGCCCGGGTTGGCCTGGATTATCGCGGCCACGGTTGTGTTGTACTTGCGCGCGAGGGCCCAGAGCGTATCGCCCGGCTGGATCGTGACCATGACGATGGTCGGCTGCGGGCACGGCACCTCCGGAGGCTTCACGACCACCACGTTGACCACGACGTTGAGCTGCACAGGCTCGGTGACCTTCGCAAACACGCTCACCAGGACCTTCGCGGTGAACCGCCTGTCATCGACCACCTCGAAGTCCACGTGCTCGATGGCAACGCGCGTCTCGGCCAGGAATCCCTCCTGAGTGCCTGGCACTTCCACCACCTGCGTGAACTTTAGGCGGTGTGACATGTGGTGCACCGGTTGGTCGCCCTCGGGGGTCTGGGCCACGTAAAGCGTCTGAAGCTCGACGACGCCCTCGACGATGACCTTGCCGTCGATGATCCTGTAGGATGCCTCCTTGACCGACGTGTCGATCCTGAGGACGCGCTCGATGTTTGGCTTCTCCCTCGGCACTTCCAGGGTTTCCTTGAGTATCGTCTGCATCGTGTCCTCGCCGATGACGTCCTCCACGCGGAGCAGCCTCTTCTCCACGTCGAGCACGGTGGTCTTGGACGTCACCTCGGTGACGACCTCGAGCTGTCTTGTGACCGTCACCTTCGCGGTCAGCTTGAGCACCACATCAACGCTGACCGTGCGGAAGTCAAGTTCGCTAAAGCTCACCGCCTCGAGCACAAGTCTCACCTGTGCCCGCATGCTCACAGCCGCCCCGGGCACCTCGATGACCTGCGAGAACCGGAGCTGGGTCGAGAAGAAATGCACCGGCAACCTCGGCAGGTAAGGATCGTGAGGAACCGCCGCGTACAGGACATCCACGTCGATGAGGCCTTCCGCCACCACCTGCCCGTCGAGCACCTGGATATCCGTGAGACGAGGCTTCGCTTCCACGCTGATGACCGACTCGATATCCGGCTTCTCGGGCGGTACCGCAAGCCTTCCGGTGACGAGAGCCTGTGCCGTCGCCTCCCCCACCACATCCTCGACCTTCAAGAGCTCCCTGGCCACCTGGAGGTCCGGCGGGCCGGTGACCTCGGTCACCACCTCGAGTTGCTCGGTCCTCGTGACCTTGACCGTTGCGGACAGGACGAGTCGCACGTCCAGGGTGCGGACGTCAACCAGGTCGAATGATACGTCGTGGATATCCACCTCGACGAACGCGTTCATCGAGGGATCCGTGCCCGGAACCTCGGCGATGAGCTCGAAGGATACATCCTGCTCAAGGAGTTGCACCGGCTGGGTGCCGGCAGCCACCCGTCCCACATAGAGCGCCCGCACCCTGATGGTGCCCTCCACCAGAACCTTGCCCCTTATGAGCTGGAATGAACTTGTGAGGATATCTGCGTCGACGCTGATGATCTTCTCGGCGGTAGGCAGGTTCTCAGGGATCGTGAGCATCTCACGCAGGACCTTGCGCGCCGTGGTTTCGCCGACGACCTGTTCGACCTTGAGGAGCTCCTCCTTGAGCTCGACACCCACAGCCATCTCCTCTCCCCCTTTCTCGTGACAGGCATGAAACCAGTACACTCGCTTTTCATTTCTACTATATGCGGGCGACTAACCAAAATGTGCATATATTTCTAGATGCGACGCCGCCCCGGCGACCGCGCGCACCCGTGGGCCGGGCCAGACAGTCTGCCACCCGGGGACAGGTAGGCAGCAAGGCACAGAGAGCAGGGCCGGGCGCCAGATCCGGGACTGGGATCCGCAGATCACCGGCCAGAGGCCAGGGCCCGGGGTCGGGATCCTGGAGCCGGGAGCCGCGAGCCGAAAAGGAAGTGCTCAGGGAAAGTCGGGCTATCCTGCAACAGACGCCGAGAGTTCGGGATCAACGCGCGTCCCCGCACCCACGACGCTCGACGGCGCCACCACCATCGAATCCAGGCAGCATGCGTCCCCAATCCGCGCCGCAGCCGCAACGATGCACCTGCGGACCTTCGCGCCCTTGCCCACCTGGACGCCGTTGTGGAGCACCGACTCCGACACGTGCGCCCCTTCACCTACGCTGCACCCGTGCCCAAGGACGACCCGCGGGCCCACCTCCGCCCTCGCCTGAATCGCCACGTGGTGTCCCATGACAACCGGCCCCGCGAGACGGGCCGTCCTGTGGACCACCGCATTCTTCCCGCTCCACACCCCCCGCCCCACCTTGTGCCCTGGGATCATCACGTCGATCCTCCTGTCGAGGATGTCCATGTGAGCCTTCAGGTAGTTGCGCAGGGTGCCGATGTCGAGCCAGTAGCCGCGGCTCGCGTGCGCCCGCACTGCGGCGCCCTTCGCTAGCAGCGCGGGGATCACTTCCCGCTCGAATGAGATCTCGCGGCCTTGCGGCAGGTCCGCGATGACCGACGGCTCGATCATATATATACCGGCGTTTATCGTGTTGACCGCCACTTCGTCCCAGCCGGGTTTCTCCAAGAAGCCTGTCACGAGGCCCGTTGAATCGACGAGAACCAGCCCGTACGCGGCCGGGTCATCCACTGTGACGGTGGTTATGGTCACATCGCTTCCTCGTTCCTCGTGCTCGGCAATGAGCCTCCCGAGGTCCATGTCGGTCAGCACGTCGCCGTTGAGCACCAGCACCCGCTCACCGCCCAGGCACGTCTCGCAGTTCTTTATGGCGCCGGCAGTGCCCAGCGCGACGTCCTCCACGGCGTACTCGATGGACACGCCCCACCTGGCGCCGTCCTGCAACCGCCGGGAGAACTCGGGCGCCATGTAATTCAAGCTGAGTACGATCCGGTGGATCCCGTGAGTCCGGAGGAGTTCGATCTGATACTCAATAAACGGCCTTGTAACCATCGGGACGAGGCCCTTGGGGTTATCGTGCGTGAGGGGCGCCAGGCGCGTGCCCCTGCCGCCGGCAAGGATTATCGCTTTCACCGGCGATTCCCCCCGCTTCCGCTCCGGGCTGCGTCTCCGTCCCCGTCGCCGTCGCCGTGCCCGCGCCCGCGCCTGTCGTCGCTTCCGCCTTCGCCTCCGCCGCTACTCCTGCCTTCGCCACTGTCTACGCTGCTACCACTGACGCCATTGCTGTCGCTGCCGTTGGTGCTAGTGTTGGTACTGATGCTGACGCTGGTGCCGGCGCTGGTGCCGACGCTGGTGGTGGTGCTGGTGCCGGCGCTGGTGCCGGCACTGGCGCTGGAGGCGGTGCTGGTGATGACGCTGGCACTGGCGCTGGCGCTGTTGGCATCGGTGACGTTGGTGGCGCCGGTGATGCTGGTGACCCTGGTGGCGCTGCCGTACTCCTGGCGGCTCTCTGTGCATGCGGCCCTGCACGCCACCCTGCCGCGCCAGTACTCCAGCAAGTCCGCGAGGGTTTTCTCAAACGGGATGAGCGGTTCCCAGCCGGTCCTCCGCCGGAATTTCGTCGAGTCGCCCAGCAGCACGGGAACGTCCGACGGCCTCATCCTCCCGGGGTCATGCTCGATCCGTATCGGAACCGTGGACATGGCAAGGAGCATCTCGGCAACTTCGGAAATCCGATGGTCGCGCCCGCTGGCAATGACGTATACCTCGCCCGGCTCCCCGCGCTCGAGCGCAAGCCAGTAGGCTCGCACGACGTCCCGCACATCGGTGAAATCGCGCCTCGCCTCGAGGTTCCCCACCTTGAGAACAGGCTCGGCGAGCCCGTGCTCTATCTCGGCGATCTGCTTCGCGAAGCTGGATGTCACGAACACCTCCCCGCGCCTCGGCCCGGTGTGGTTGAAGGTGCGCGTACGGACCACCCGCAGGCCGTAGCTGCGGAAATACTGGTACCCTAGGAAGTCCTGGGCGATCTTGCTCACTGCGTAGGGGCTCTGCGGGCGGAGCGGGTTGTCCTCGTTTATGGGCACCTCGTCCTCGTGCACGAGGCCATATTCCTCCGATGAGCAGGCAATCTGGATGAGCGGGTCTATCCCGGCACGTCGCACGGCCTCGAAGAGGTTGAGCTCCCCGAGGATGTTGTTCATCAGGGTCTCCGCCGGGGCGAGCCACGACGTTGGCACGAAACTCTGCGCGGCAAGATGAAAAATGAGATCCGGTCGCACCTTCTGGACCGCCTGGTCCACGGCGGTCGCGTCCATGAGGTCGCACTCCACGAGCCTTATCCGGTCCCGGATGCCCTCGATGTTCTCGGTTCTGCTCCTCCACCTCACCGTTCCGTAGACTTCTACGTCTTTGCGACTCAGCAGGTACTCAGCCAGGTGACTCCCGGCAAAGCCGGTGATCCCCGTGACAAGGGCCCTCACCATTCTACCCGTCTCCTCCTCCGCCGCCTGCCGGGCGCCTCCGTCAGGCGGGCAAAACGGAGTCGCGGAGGGCTTTGAACCTGGTCCTGAAGGTGTCCCATATGAGTGGGTCCTCATCCCCGAGGTCTGCTATGGCAAGCCCTGCCAGGTTGAACCTGAGGACGAGATCCACGTAACTTGCGACGCTTGTTGCATCCATGAAGAAGACCGTGTGGTTCACGCGGAAGGACCTGTACCTGAACATGCAGGCACCGCCGGGCTCGGCGCGCACCACCGATGGCTTGTAGATGTCCAGGATGTCCGCTATCTCGGAGTGCGCGCGGCGCATCGGTGGAGCCCCGGGCGCGGCCGAGAAGTCGATGCCGAAGAGCGGAACACCGAGGACCATCTTCCACGGTGGGACCAGACGCACTATGCCCTTGAGGACGGCGCGGGCTCGTGCGGGCGATGCAGGCGGTGCGGGCACAGCGAGGCGCTCCGGCTCCTCATGCAATCGCACGATGATCTGTCTTACGATCCTGGCGAGCTCCTGATACTCCAGTGGGCTTCTCCCGGCGCCTTCACCTTCCGCGCCTGGTGCGGGGATCTCGAGGCTGAGGTCCCGCCCCTCGCGTTCGAGCACGGAGGCAAGCTCGCGCACGAAAGAGGTGAACGCATATCCGTCCCCAGGCCCGGGAGCACTTACCGAGAGGACGATGCCGTGAGCGCGGCTTCGCGCCGAGGCGCCTGCTATGCCCTTTATCGCGACGCGGCGCGCCGCAGCATCCATCAATACCGCATCGAGCGTCGCCTCGCCTGCCTCGTCGCTCACGCACGTGCGGTCGCGCTCGCGCTCCCGTCGCCGCTCACGTTCGCCGTCGGCGTCGAGGTTAGCGTTGGCGTTGGCATTGGCATTGGCATTGGCATTGGCGTGCGCGTGCGCGTTCGCGTTCGCGTTCGCGTTCGCATTGGAGTTGGCGTTGACAGGGGCATTCGCGTTGATGCCCGCGTTCGCCTTGGCGCTAGCGTTAGCGCTGGCTTGGCTCCGGCGGTCCGGGGGGAACGGGCGCGAGCCGAGAGCGACCACCGGCACTACCCGGATGTCAGCCAGGGACGCAAGGGCTGTAACCCTCTTGACCGGCTCGCCTGTGATCGTGCCATCAGCGTTCAGGGTGAACCAGCGCGGGGCCACCATGGAAATGAACGCCAGGTGACGTTCATAGGAATCCCAGGACCTCTCGGCATCATCGCCTCCGGCGCAGTACGCGAGGAGGCGCGAAACCGGAATGTCGAGGCATTGGCCCTCGTGTACCTCGGGGTCTGGAAGCCGGTTAGCCTGGAGTAGAAGCTCGATTGGGATATTGTAGCGCCTGGCGATGTGGGCGCATGTCTCGCCGCTGGCCACAAAGTGCCTGAGCACCGGCTTTGCAAGCCCGGAACGGATCACGGCAAACACTTCTTTGCCCGCGATGCCGTCCACCCGGAGCCTGTGGGCTTTCTGAAGGTCCCTCACTGCGTCCTTGGTCAGGATTCCGAAAACGCCGTCGATCTCGCCGGTGTAGTAGCCCAGACGCGATAGCTGCTCCTGGAGCAGGGCCACATCGCGACCCTTCATTCCGAAGCGGAGAAACCGCCTCCACAGATTTTCGCCCTGGGACTCAGCCATCTTTCAAGACACCCTCCGCGCAGCGAAGCCGATGCTCGCTGCAAGCTCATGGTGCATTGTATGCCCGGACGCGCCCGCGTGTTACGCCCTGAAGGCTTCTCCCCGCGCCGGCGCGCAGCGTAAGTCCGGGGATTAATGCCGCCTTCCCAAGTGAGGATTCGTTATAGATGGGCAAGCTCGAAGTCAAGAGTTGCGCTGGGTGTGAACGGCATCACATAGGCGCAACCTACCTATGGTGCGCTTGCGCGTCGTCTCATCTTCGATGTTGGCTATTCATAGTGGAGAGCTGGCGCAACCGCTCCAGCACGCGCCGGATCCAGCTGTGACGGCAGCGGTCTTCCAACTGGGCGCCGCCTGGCGCCGGTTGTTCTGGCTGTTCTGGCACCCCCGGCTCCTCCGGCCGATCCTCTTCTGCAAGTTGCGAATTCCCGCACCCCTCTCGCGTCTCAACGCCGGTGACGACCGGAAGCACCACGGTCTCCAGCGCGAGCCCGTCAATGCGGACAGTCGCGACGACACCTATCTTATGTGCCCCGCCACCGGGCTTGTGTGCCCTGCCACCGGCTGCGCACGCGTCGCCGCCATCGACCCAGGCCCTCTGGAGTTCGATACCGAAACACGCCTCAACGCGCATACCAGAGCGAAAAGCCGCATCCTCGACGAAGACCCGAAGATCCTCAGCCCAGGAAACTGCCCGCACCAGTCCCCCGGCCACCAGGCAGTAGGCCCACACCATGAGGGTTGCCGACGCCAGGGCCGATCCGTCAAACACCTCCCACGACGGGTCGAGCACATCGATGGCGAGGCCTACGAGCTCCTGCGCCTGCTCCGGCGCTTGCTGCGACAGGTACACCCCGACCTCTCGCGCAAGGCGGCACACGACCCGCTCGACGCGCAGACTCTCTGTTCTGACGATCACATCGTCGAGCCTTCCCAGCATCCCCGCGCCTCCCCGGAGTCGAACCCGGCCCTGTGCTGCGCCACATCGCACTGAATGGGTATTCAGGATGGCAAGGGCATATTCTGCTGGCAACCCGCCGGGCCGCTGGCCTGTTAGTCTGCCGGCCCGGTGCCCCGCTCAGGCCGGGTTCCCGCCGCACGGCACGACGAGGTAGGATGACGCATGGCCGCATTCAAGGTGGGCTTGTCACCTTGTCCGCCAGAACATCGGCATAGGCAGCGGCGGTCACCCGGGCGGCATGGTCCCACGTGAAGCGCTCCCTCACAAGGGCTGCAAGCTCCGGCTGTCGCGGTGCCCTGTAAGCCGCCACGACCGCAGCCTTTATCGACTCGACGTCGGCGGGGTCGCAGTACCACGCAAGGTCTCCGAAGTACTCGCGGGCAGTGCCCCTGTCGGTTGACACGATGTTGCAGCCAGCCATCGCGGCCTCAAGGCTTGCGAGGCCCGGCGTCTCGAACCAGCTCGGCAGCACGTGGACCCGCGCCGCGGCATAGGCCCCGGCGATCTGCCGCTGGGGCATGAAGCCGAGGAAGTGATGGGACGAGTCAGCCTCCTTCCTGCAAGCCTCGAAGTAGAACGGATCGTTCACAGGCCCTATGAACACTACGGGAAACCCCAGGCCCCGCGCGGCTCTCACGAGGGCAAGCTGGTTCTTTCTGGGCGAGATCCTGGCGCAGCACAGCACGAAATCGCGCACCCCGAACCTCGAGACGAACTCCCCCGGATCTGCGTGCGCGAAGCCCGGGTCTGCGCCGTTTGGCACCACACGAAAGGGCACCATCACTCCCAGGTCCCTCTGGATGAGGCGCGCCTCGGCCTCGGCGTTGGGGAGGAGCATGGCCGCGGACTCTACCACCCTGCGACGTAAGGGATTATCCTGCCGCCAGTATCTCAGCAGCGGGCCCTGTTGTCGGGGATTCTCGTGCATCATGTACTCCTCGGGGTTCCAGTAGATGGGCGACACCACCACAGGCTTACCGCGCCTTATGGTGTTCTCGCACTGGGCGGCGGTCTCGGCCACTCTGGTCAGGTTGAAGAGGTGCACCAAATCATAACCCTCAAGGTCCGGGGCAAGCTCACTGCTATGATCCACGTCCACCCCAAGCGCCTGGAGCGCCCTCTTCGTCTCCAGGACCTGCACCGTGTCGCCTGCAGGGAGGACAAGGAGATCGGCTCTGCTCTGGAAAAGGACCCGCACGTCTTTGCCTCCTCACACTGGAAAGGCAGGTATCATCCGTGATACCTGCCCTGGTTTGCGCCCCGCCGGTCCCTGCCGCACCGCACCGCGCTTCGTCGCGCCGCGCCTCGCGGCGCCTCGCCGCACCACACCGCACCCCGCCGCACCGCACCGCACCGCAGCGCCGCACTGTGGGGACGCACCATGCCGCGCCGTGCTGCAGGCCTACGGATCGACCACGACCCCAATCTGGCCGAACTCGGTGACCCTCACGTCTATCCGGATGACGATCTTCTCCGTGAAGCTGCCGGTCGCGGGGTCGAACTCCCAGACGATGTTCTCGATGAACGAGTGGTCCTGTTCATCCATGCCCTCGCGGACGGGCACTTCTGGATTGATGGGAGTAACCTCCACCATCTCGCTGAAGGGCAGGTCCTCCGCCAGGTGGTGCACAAGGTCGTCGGTGCCCACGTAGAAGATCTGCTTGTGCACAACCCCCTGCACTATGACCTTGCCGTTCTTCACGATGGAGCTGATCTCGCTGATCCTGGCCTCCACATCTACGATCTTCGTGGCCGCCAAGGTCTTCGTTTCCTCAATGAGCTTCTGCTTTGTGCCATGCCCAACCACGAGGTCGGCTGCGATAACCGTGCCGTACGGCTCTACGGCAACCGGTATCTGCTCCGTCTCCGTGACCTTCACGCCAAGGAGCAGGATTATCTTCTGCGTCAACGTCCCAGTGGCCGGGTCGAACTCGAACACGAGGTTGTCGACAACCGAGTGATCCTGCGAGTCCATGCCCTCCTGCACCGGGAAGTTCGGGTTCAGCGGCGGCACCTCCACGAGGTCGCTGAACTCTATGTCCTCGGCGATATGGTGGACGAGATCGTCGGTGCCCACATAGAAGATCTGCTTATGCAGCGTGCCCTGGACGATGACCTTCCCGTTCTTCACGATG
>JAAYXB010000053.1 GCA_012516125.1 Bacillota bacterium
CCCCCCAGAGCCCCCGGAGCAGAGCCCTGGAGTAGTCCGAGTCCATAGCCCCGCAGTCCCCGTAGTCGACGCGCACGAGACACAGCCCTTTCGCAGGAGCGGTAGGCCCGGCGAGGCGTCTGTCACGCGCGTCCCGGATCCTCGCGACGTCCCCCGGCGCAAGTTTCCCCGTTCCCACCAGTATCAGCGTCCCCACGATTATCCGCACCATGTTGTAAAGAAACCCGTCGGCCTCTACGGTTATCCTGACAAGGCCCTCCTCCGCCTCCAGCGCGCACCGCCTGACCTCACGTGTGAACGTCTTCGCCCCGCCGCCAGATGCCGCAAACGACCGAAAGTCGTGCCGCCCCACGATGTGTCCGCATCCCTTGCGCATCGCCGCAAGGTCGAGGGTGAAAGGAACGTGGTGAGCGTAATTCCGGAGGAACACCGATGGGACGGGCCTCGTGTCTATGGTGTACTCGTATGTCTTGCCGCGAGCATCGTACCGCGCGTGAAACTCCCAGGGCGCCTCCTCGGCGCTGAGCACCCTGATGTCCGCCGGGAGCACGCTGTTCAGCGCCGGGACAAACTTTTCCGTGGGCATCCTCGCGCCTGTCCGGAAATTCACCACCTGGCCCCGGGCGTGGACCCCCGCGTCCGTCCGGCCTGCTCCGATGACGTTCGCCGGCGATTTGGTTATGACGGCCACAGCCCGCTCCAGCTCAGACTGGATCGTCGGCAGGCCGTCCTGCCGCTGGAACCCGCAATATGCCGTGCCGTCGTATTCCAGGACAAGCTTGATATTCCTCATATACATCCGCTTAGAGGTAGACTTAGAGGTAGACCGCCACGGCGATCAGGGCAGCCGTTGACCCGATGGCCGCCAGGACGTCCTTCGCTCCTACGTGGAGCTGCTTCATTCTGGTCCGCCCCTGCCCTCCCCGGTAGCACCTGGCCTCCATGGCCATGGCAAGCTCGTCAGCCCGCCGGAACGCGCTCACAAAAAGAGGCACCAGAAGCGGAACGAGGCTCTTCGCTTTCTGGAGCACGTTGCCCGTCTGGAAATCCGCCCCCCGCGCCATCTGGGCCTTCATTATCTTGTCAGTCTCCTCGAGGAGCGTAGGAATGAACCTCAGGGCGATCGTCATCATCATGGCAAGCTCGTGCGCCGGAACCCCGAGAGCCCTCGTCGGCGAGAGAATGTTCTCGATGCCGTCTGTAAGCTCGATGGGCGACGTGCTGAGCGTCAGGATGGACGTCGCCAGCACAAGCAGCACAAGCCTCATTGACATTGCGAAGCCCCTGAAGGCCCCCTCGTACGTGGCCACCAGCGGCCCGAGCCTGAAGAGCACCCGCCCCTCGTTCATGAACAGGTGCAGTCCAAAGGTCAGCACCAGGATGAAAAGCAGCGGCCGCACGCCTCGCAGCACAAATTTCACCGGCAGGTGGGCGAGGAGCATGGCGCCCAGGATGAAGAGGAGCACCAGCCCATACCCGGCCATCGTGTGGACCAGGAACAGCACGGTGATGACGACCAGGGTAATGAATATCTTCACCCTGGGGTCGAGCCTGTGCACCAGCGAGTCGCCCGGTATATACTGCCCGATGGTTATATTACCGAACACGGCCCTCACCCCTCAGGAGCCTGAGAAGCTCTACCTTCGCCTCTTCCACCGTGAGAATGTCGGTCCTGACGTCTTTGCCACGCCTTGCAAGCTCGTGCATGAGTTCGGTGACCTGCGGCACCCCGAGGCCCGTCTCTCTCAGGAGGTCCGTCATGCGGAACACCTCGCGCACAGGCCCATCGGCCACCACCCTGCCCCTGTGCATCACTACAAGCCTTTTCGCGAGCCTCGCGACGTCTTCCATGCTGTGGGACACCAGCACGACCGTATACTCAAACTTCCTATGCAACCTCGTAAGCTCTTCGAGCAGCTCGTCCCGACCGCGCGGGTCGAGGCCCGACACCGGCTCGTCCAGCACGAGCACGGACGGCTCCATGGCGAGCACGCCGGCTATCGCCACCCGCCTCATCTCACCGCCGGATAGCTCGAACGGGGACCGCGCCTTGACAGCCTCGAAATCAAGACCCACCATCTCCAGGGCTCGCCTGACACGCATCCCGATCTCGTCCTCATCCAGCCCCATGTTCCTCGGGCCAAAGGCGACGTCGGCGAACACGGTCTCCTCGAAGAGCTGATGCTCCGGGTATTGAAACACCAGGCCCACTTTCTGGCGGATATCCTTGAGGCGGACATCTTTCTGCCAGATGTCAACGCCGTCAACCAGCACCCGCCCGCGTGTGGGCCTCAGGAGCCCGTTGAAGTGCTGGATCAGCGTGGACTTTCCCGACCCCGTCTCTCCTATGATGCCGACGAATTCCCCGTCGTTTATTTCCAGGTTGATGTCCTCAAGGGCGGTCCGCGCGAACGGCGTGCCCGGGTTGTACGTGTAGCAAAGGCTCTCTACCTTTATGGGCACAGCGTCTCATCACCCGCCCCCGCACGAAGCCGCAGCGGCACGGCCGTGGCAATCAGCCTGACCGCTTCTGCCGCGGCCCCGGGCCGTAGTGCCGCACGCGTCGGCCGTACGCGCGCGCCCCTCCTCCGTTTTGTGGGACCGGTCGTTTACACCCCGGTCGCTCACACCGATGATGGCATCGGCAAACTCCTCCACCGTCAGGATATCAGGAGGAAGCTCCGCCCCCTCCCTGTTCAGCTCGTAAGCAAGCTCCGTCACCTGCGGGACATCGAGGTGCAACGCTCTCAAGGTATCAACCTGGCCGAACACCTTGCGCGGGCTGCCGTCGAGGACGATCCGACCTCCCTCCATCACGATCACCCGGTCGGCCTGGACGGCCTCGTTCATGAAGTGCGTGATGAGGACGACCGTGATGCCCTCCTCTCTGTTCAGCCGGGTGATGGTTCGCATGACCTCGCGCCTTCCCGATGGATCGAGCATGGCGGTGGGCTCATCCAGGACGATGCACTCCGGCCGCATCGCGACCACGCCGGCGATGGCGACGCGCTGTTTCTGCCCACCAGAGAGGAGGTGCGGAGCGTGCCGCATATATTCCACCATGTCGACGCACTCGAGCGCCTCCCGCACGCGCCGCCGGATCTCCGCAGGGGGTACGCCGAGGTTCTCAGGGCCGAAGGCCACGTCTTCCTCGACGGTGGTAGCCACGATCTGGTTATCAGGGTTCTGAAACACCATGCCCACCGTCTGACGGATCTTCCACAGGTTGCGCGGGTCGCTGGTCTTCATCCCCTTGACCTTCACAGTTCCCGAGGTCGGCACAAGCAAAGCGTTGAAGTGCTTCGCCAGCGTCGACTTGCCGGACCCGTTGTGGCCGATGATGGCGACAAACTCCCCCGGCATGATGGCGAGGCTTATGCCGCGAAGCGCAGCGTGCCTGCCATCCCCGACAGGCCCGTACTCGTACACCAGGTTTTCAGCCCTGATCATCTCCTCCAAGGAGACGCCCCCTTAAAACCCACAAAAAGTGCGCGATCGCGCACTCTTGCAGGAAGAGATGGTTCGTTCGCTTCGTTCGCCCCGCCAGGCCCGCCCGGCCCCGCCAGGCACAGCCTGCCGCAGCCCGGCACAGCCCAGCCGAACCCCGCGCAGACCGGCCGCACAGGCACACCCGTGCGCCGCTAGACCAGCTCGACTATGACCTCCGATGCAGCGTCGCCGCGACGTTCCCCAAGCTTTACGGTGCGAACGTAACCACCCTGCCGATCCCTGTAACGCGGCGCGATGGTATCGAAGAGCTTCTTCGTGACCGCATCGCTCCTGACGTAACCTGCCACCAACCTCCGGGCGTGAAGATCGCCCCTTTTGGCAAGGGTGATGAGCTTCTCCGCGACCGGCTCGAGCTGCCTCGCCTTGCCTTCGGTCGTTCTAATGCGCTCGTGCTCGAACAGCGATGTCACGATGCTCCGGAGCATTGCCTTTCTATGAGCGCTGGTGCGCCCCAATTTCGCCTGGTTCATGTCGAGATCCCTCCCGGACCAGAGGTCCAAAAAGCTCTTGCGGTCTCGTTCTGTTTCAGCTGCAGATTCTAATCCTCCTGGTCTTCCGATGGACGGAGGGAAAGGCCGAGATTCGCAAGTTGCCCCTTGACTTCTTCAAGCGACTTCTTTCCGAGGTTCCTGACCTTCATCATGTCTTCCTCGGTTTTCCTGATGAGCTCCTGCACGGTGTTTATGCCGGCTCTCTTCAGGCAGTTGTACGAGCGCACCGACAGGTCCAGTTCCTCTATGGGCATGTCCAGGACCTTGTCCTTCTCGTCCTCTGCCTTCTCCACCATCATCTCCACCCGGTCGGCCGTCTCCGTCAGGCTCGTGAAAAGCGCGAGGTGGCTCGACAGGATCTTCGCCGCGAGGCTGGTGGCCTCCTTCGGCGAGATGCTCCCGTCAGTCCAGACCTCAAGTATGAGCCGATCGTAGTCCGTGACCTGCCCGACCCGTGTGTTCTCCACCTGATAGTTCACTTTGCGGACAGGCGTGAAGATGGAGTCCATGGGGATCACGCCGATCACCGGTTCGCCTCTGCGCTTCTCGGCCGGGACATAGCCTCTGCCCTTCTCGATCGTTATCTCTGCAAAGAGCCTGCCGTCCTTGTCGAGCGTGGCGATGTGGAGTTCGGGATTGAGGATCTCCACGTCGGGGTCGGCGATGATGTCGGCGGCCCTGACCTCCCCTTCACCCTGGGCTTCGATCCTCACGACCTTCGGCCCGTCTGAATGCACTTTGACCAGGAGCTCCTTGAGGTTCAGGAGGATGTCGATGGTGTCCTCCACAACCCCGGGTATCACGGAGAACTCGTGAAGGACTCCCTCTATCTTTACAGAAGTGACCGCAGCCCCCGGCAGGGACGAAAGGAGAACCCTCCGGAGAGCGTTCCCCAGGGTTATGCCATAGCCTCTCTCAAGAGGCTCGACCACGAACTTGCCGTATTTCTCGGTGGCCTCCTGACACTCGATTCTGGGCTTCTCTATCTCGATCATCCGCAACTCTCCCTTCTGGTTTGTGCGGACCGCGCGCCGTTCGCCACAAGCCTGCTGCCATGCGGCACACCGCTGTAGGTCGCTGCACGACCACCGTTATCTCGAGTAAAGCTCGACGATCATGTGCTCCTGAACGGGCACATCGATCTGGTCCCTTGTGGGCAAGCTGAGGACGGTCGCGCTCAGGCCGTCGGGGTGAAGAGATAGCCACGCGGGCACGGTGCGACCCTCGGCAGCCTCCGCCGCCAGCTTGAACCGCGTAAGCTCCCGGCTCCCCTCGCGCACAGATACGACGTCGCCCGGCTCCACGAGATACGACGGTATGCTGACCTTCTTGCCGTTCACGGCTATGTGGCCGTGCCTCACCATCTGTCGTGCCTCGGCCCTGGACGTTGCCAGCCCCATCCGGTACACGACATTATCCAGCCTGGACTCGAGTATCTGAAGGAGCGCCTCGCCCGTGACGCCCCGCTTTCTTGAAGCCATCTCAAAGTAGCGCTCGAACTGCCTCTCGAGGACCCCGTATATGCGGCGCAGCTTCTGCTTCTCGCGAAGCTGAATCGCGTATTCAGACATCTTCTTGCGGCCCTGCCCGTGTTCTCCAGGGGCATACGGCCTGCGATCAACCGCGCATTTCTCGGTGTAACACCTGTCACCTTTCAGGTATAGCTTCAAACCTTCACGCCGGCACAGCCTGCACACGGATCCTGTGTACCTGGCCATTTGAGCTTCCACCTCCTGATGTTGTCAACACCATCCCGTCCCATCATACCCTTCTGCGCTTGGGCGGCCGGCACCCGTTGTGAGGGATCGGAGTCACATCGCGGATCATGCTCACCTCAAGCCCGGTGGCCTGCAGCGACCTGATCGCCGCCTCCCGGCCTGCCCCAGGCCCCTTCACCAGGACCTCCACCTGGCGCATGCCGTGGTCCATGGCCGCACGGGCAGCCGCCTCCGCCGCCATCTGCGCGGCGAACGGAGTGCCTTTCCGGGAACCCTTAAAACCCTGCTTCCCTGCGCTCGACCATGCGATCACAGCGCCCTGAGGATCTGTTATCGTGACGATGGTATTGTTAAACGTCGACCGGATGTGCGCAACTCCGCTCTCGACGTTCTTGCGCTCACGCCTTTTCGCTCTGGTCGTTTTCCTGGGCACGCCTCATGCTCTCCTTTCTCACTTGGATCTCCTCACGCCCACGGTCTTCCTCGGGCCTTTTCGCGTCCGGGCGTTGGTCCTGGTACGCTGGCCCCTAACGGGCAGGCCTCTCCGATGCCGAAGGCCCCTGTAGGTGCCGATATCGATGAGCCGCTTGATGTTGGCGGCTTGCTCCCCGCGCAGTTCGCCTTCGACCTTGTACTCTTTGTCTATGACCTCCCGCAGGCGCGTGATCTCTTCCTCCGTGAGGTCACGAACCCTGGTGTCGGGGTTCACGCCGGTTTTCTCTAGAATCTGTCTGGAAGTCGTAAGACCCAACCCATATATATAAGTCAGGGCTATCTCGATTCTCTTGTCCCTCGGAAGGTCAACCCCTGCAATCCTGGCCATTCTTTCATCTCACCTCCAGCCTAGCCCTGCCGCTGCTTGTGCTTGGGGTTCTCGCAGATGACCCGGAGGACGCCCTTGCGCCTTACTATCTTGCACTTGTCACATATCTTCTTGACTGATGGACGAACTTTCATCTCAACCCCCCCTGGCATTCCCGGTTCGTGGCAAGTAGCGCCCCGCCTCCAGGAGATAGCCGATACGTCCTCACTTGAACCTGTAAGTTATCCTGCCTCGCGTGAGATCGTATGGCGACAGTTCAACGCTCACCCTGTCCCCCGGCAGGATACGTATGAAGTTCATGCGCATCTTGCCGGACACGTGAGCAAGCACCCTGTGCCCGTTCTCGAGTTCGACCCGGAACATCGCGTTGGGCAGCGCCTCGATGACGGTTCCCTCGACCTCGATGGCATCCTTCTTACTCATGAGACCAGTCCGCCTTCCCGCAGGAATCATTCTCAACTGACCTCAAAGCTTCCCGGACCTCCTCATCGGTAACGCGCGCGCCCGCAAGGATCTTCGACCCGACATGGCCGTCAACTTTGCGGGTCCACATGAGATGGCGCACGTTTTTCTTCTTCGGGTTGGACACTCGGCGATAAGTCCCGTCAACGACCGCGACGAACGTATCGTCGATGACGCGCATCACGATGTACCGTCTTCCCCTGTCTCTCCCCGCAATCGACACGACAACCTGACCCGGTCGCATTTCCACTTGCGCACCGACCTCCCACACGCTTAGAGAGCGGTCAGTATCTCAGGCCCGTCCGACGTCACCGCCACGGTGTGCTCGAAGTGAGCTGAAAGCGAGCCGTCGCGCGTGACCACCGTCCAGTTGTCGTCAAGCGTCACAACGTCGAAACCTCCGGCGTTGACCATGGGCTCGATCGCAAGCGTGGCACCGGGCTTGAGCTCAGGCCCCGGCTCGTTCCGTATCACGAAGTTCGGGATCCTGGGCTCCTCGTGGACGCTGCGCCCGATGCCGTGGCCCGCGAGCGCCCTGACCACGGAGAAGCCATGTGACTCCACATGCTCCTGGATCGCCCTGGAGATGTCAACCACACGTTTCCCTGCGCGGGCCTGCTGGATGCCTTTATAGAGAGACTCCTCAGTTACGCGGAGAAGGCGCATGGCCTCGTCCGAGACCTTCCCTACCGGAAACGTCATCGCGGAATCCCCGTGGAAACCGTCCACCATAGCCCCTACATCGACGCTGACGATATCGCCTTCGCGCAGGCGTCGGCTGCCCGGGATGCCGTGCACAACCTCATCATTCACCGAGATGCACGCGCTCGCAGGAAAGCCATACAGCCCCTTAAAGGAGGGCATAGCCCCACACCCTCTGATGTACTTCTCGGCGAACCTGTCGATCTCACCTGTCGTGATGCCCGGCCTGATGAGGCCGGCCAGTTCCTTCAAGAGCCCTGCGAGCACCCGCCCTGCCTTCCTCATGCTGGCGATCTCCGCAGGGGTCTTACGAATCACCATCGGAAACACTTTCTTCAACAGCATTGCCTTCTTTAAGTGCCGATATGATCGACTGCGTGACCTCGTCGATGTCCCGCTCGCCGTCAACGGACACAAGGAGGCCCTTTTGCCGATAGAACTCTATGACCGGCTCGGTTTCTGCCATGTACACCCTGAGCCGTTCCCTCACCGTTTCCTCCCGGTCGTCGTCTCGCTGGTACAGCTCTCCGCCGCACTTCGGGCACCTTCCCGGTTCGGAAGGAGGGTTGAAGTCGACATGGTACACAGCCCCGCATCGCCTGCACTGCCTCCGCCCCGACAGCCTCCGCACAACCGTCTCGGTGCCTGCCTCGATGCTTACAGCAGCATCAAGGTCCGCCCCGAGGTCCCGCAGCACGTCCTCGAGCGCCCGTGCCTGCACAAGGTTCCGGGGAAATCCGTCCAGGATGAAACCTGATGAGACATCCGGGCGACTCAGCCTCTCCCTGACCAGCCCGATGGTGATGTCGTCCGGCACCAGCTTACCGGCGTCCATGTACTTCTGGGCCTCCATGCCAAGGGGCGTCTTCTGCGAAAGCGCCTCCCGGAACATCTCACCAGTGGAGACGTGCGGGACGCCGAAGCGCAAGCCGAGCCTCGCGGCCTGCGTGCCCTTGCCGACCCCCGGTGGGCCCAGTAACACAAGGCGCATCGTCAAAATGCCTCCCCTGCCTTACTTCATGAAGCCCTCATACTGCCTCATCAGGAGGTTTGCCTCGATCTGCTTCATCGTGTCGAGAGCCACGCCCACCACGATGAGCAGAGCTGTGCCTCCGAAGTAGATGGTGCTGAGCCGCGTGAGGCTCGTCATGATGTTGGGCAGCACCGCGACAACAGCGAGGAACAGCCCGCCCACCAACGTTATCCTGGTGAGCACCCGGTCAAGGTACTCGGCCGTCGGCCTCCCCGGCCTGAGGCCTGGGATGAATCCCCCGTACTTCTTCATGTTGTTCGCGACTTCCGTCACGTTGAACGTGATCGCCGTATAGAAGTACGTGAATGCGACAACCAGCACCGCGTAAAGGATCATGTACGAGATGCTGTCGCCTCGCAGCCAGTCCACGAGAAACCCGAGCCTGGGAACAAACTGGGCGATGGTGAGCGGAAATGTCAGAAGCGACGAAGCAAAAATGACCGGTATCACGCCCGCCTGGTTCACGCGGAGCGGGATATGGGTGGTCTGTCCGCCGTAAACCCGCCTTCCGACGACCCTCTTCGCGTACTGAACCGGGATCCTCCTCGCGCCGAGCGTGATCCATATGACGCCCACGATCGACGCAAGCCCGAGCACGAGAAACAGCACCACGTTGAGAGGGCTGATGCCGCCCCTGCCGATGCTGATCGCCGTCGTATGCACCCCGGCCGGAAGCCTCGCTATGATGCCGGTGAAGATTATGAGCGAGATCCCGTTTCCGATGCCGTGTTCCGAGATCTTCTCGCCAAGCCACATCAGGAACGACGTGCCGGCGGTCAGCGTGATCACGATGAGCAGCACAGGGAGGATGCCGGGATCCTCAACCGCGCCCCGTATCCCCATGGTGATCCCGAGTGCCTGGATGACGCCCAGCACCACCGTGC
Organism: Bacillota bacterium; assembly: GCA_012516125.1. Lineage (GTDB taxonomy): Bacteria > Bacillota > SHA-98 > UBA4971 > UBA4971 > UBA6256. The sequence goes on from JAAYXB010000053.1 coordinate 9,624, forward strand.
CGTACCTGGTCCACTGGGCGATCTTGCGCCTTCCCTCGATGCCTTCCTTAGAAAGCTCCTCCAGGCTCGGAATGACGATGGTGAGCAACTGGAGGATGATGGAGGCCGTGATGTACGGGTTCACACCCATGGCGAATACCGTGAACCTCCGCAGCGCTCCACCCGAGAAGAGATCGAGGAACTGGAAAAGACCTGTCTCGCCGTAGGTCTCGATCAACCTGGCGACGTTGACGCCTGGAACCGGGATGAACGAGCCGATCCTGAACACCGCGAGCAAAAGTGCGGTGTAGAAGATTTTCTTCCTCAGGTCAGGAATCCTGAAGGCGCTCGCAAGTGCTCCCAGCAACCTATATCACCTCAACTTTACCGCCCGCTTGCTCGATTTTCTCCCGGGCGGAGCGTGTGAAGGCGTGGGCCCTCACGGTGAGCGGGCGGGTTATCTCCCCGTTGCCCAGTATCTTCACGCGGTCGCCGGCTCGCTTTATTATACCAGACTTCCTGAGGTCCTCGGGCGAGACTTGCGCCCCTTCCTCAAACCTGTTAAGGTCCGCGAGCTTGACCTCGGCGAAGTCTTCTCTGAAGCGGTTCGTGAACCCCCGCTTCGGAACCCTTCGGACGAGCGGCATCTGGCCGCCTTCGAACATCGCGCCCTTGGCGCCGCCGGAGCGGGCTTTCTGCCCTTTGTGGCCTCTCCCTGCGGTCTTGCCGTGGCCGCTTCCGATTCCCCTGCCCACCCTCTTGAGGTGATGACGGGCGCCTTCGGGCGGGGCGAGTTCTTCGAGCCTCAAGTTTGCCACCTCCTTACTCCGTGACTTCCTCCACGTCTACCAGATGATCGACTCTCCGCACCATCCCCCGGACCTGAGGGTTATCCGGAAGGACGACGGCCTTGTTCAGCCTCGTGAGGCCGAGGGCCCGCACGGTCGCCCTCTGCACCTTCGGGACACCTATCGTGCTGTGTTTCAGCGTGATCTTCAACATCCTCGCCGTCTTGCCGGCATCGTTCGCGCCCAAGGACACCCGACACACCCCCTCGTTCTCGCTAAAGCAGATCCGATACGGACTTCCCACGCAACCGGGCCACGTCCTCGGCTCTCCTGAGGGACTTGAGCCCCTTCACAGTGGCGCCCACCATGTTAAAGGGGTTGGACGATCCCAGGGACTTGGTCAGGATGTCCTTTACGCCTGCAAGCTCCAGGACGGCCCTCACGGGACCGCCGGCTATCACGCCCGTGCCCGGTGCCGCGGGCTTTAGGAGGACCTTGCCCGCACCGAACTCTCCAATGATCTCGTGGGGGATCGTCGTCCCCACCACCGGGACATCAAACATGTTCTTGCGGGCCTCTTCAACGCCCTTGCGTATCGCTTCGGATACCTCCGACGCCTTGCCTATACCCGTGCCCACGTGCCCGTTCTCGTCGCCCACCACGACGAGGGCCCGAAAGCTCCGGGTGCGGCCGCCCTTGGTTGTCTTGGCTACGGGGTCAATGCTGACAACCTTCTCCTTAAGCTCCTGGCTTTCAAACTCCATCATCGTCTTTCACCAACTCCCCCGGACGCTAGAACTCAAGTCCGCTTTCGCGCGCGCCCTCGGCTACCGCGGCGACCCTGCCATGGAACAGGTTGCCCCCGCGGTCGAACACCACCCTCTTGATGCCTTTCGCCTGCGCGCGCTGACCGATGATCTTGCCCACCAGGCGCGCGGCCTCCACATTGCCCCCGTTCTTGATCTGTGCCCTCACCTCGGGGTCGAGGCTCGATGCAAACGCGAGAGTGGTCCCTGTCTCGTCGTTGATAACCTGGGCGTAGACATGCCTCAGGGTTCTCGCTACGGAGAGCCTGGGAATCTCGGACGTGCCGGACACTTTCTTCCTTATCCGCAAGTGCCGCCTGGCTCGCGCGAGCTTTCTATCCTTGCGCTTGAACATAGCTCATCCTCACCTTCCCTGCCTCGAGCCTACTTCTTCCCGCCTGCAGCCGCTTTGCCGGCCTTGCCCGCCTTCCTGCGGATGTGCTCACCTTCATACATGATCCCCTTGCCCTTGTAAGGCTCAGGCGGCCGCACGGCCCGGATGTTGGCAGCGGTCTGGCCGACAAGCTCCTTGTCTATACCCTTCACCACGATCTTCGTAGGAAGCGGGACCTCTATCTCAAGGCCCTCGACGGGCTCTATCTCGACAGGGTGCGAGAATCCTATGCTGAGCACCAACTTCCTGCCCTGTTTGGCCGCCTTGTACCCGGTGCCCGAGATGACGAGCGACTTCTCGTAACCTTCGGTGACGCCCTTGACCATGTTCGCCACGAGCGTCCTTGTCAGGCCATGCAGAGCCCTGTGCTCCTTGTTGTCGCTGGGCCGCTCCACCACGATCTTGTCGCCTTGCAGGGAGACCCTCATGTCCTTTGCAACATCCCTCTGGAGCTTTCCTTTGGGTCCCCTGACTACAACGGTGTTACCCGAAATCTCTACTTCAACGCCTTTCGGCACTGGTATCGGCATTTTCCCGATCCGGGACATCATTTCACCCCCTCACAACCTGCCCGCGAGCCTCCCGGCGCCGCCCTCCGCGGTCGCCGCCTGCCTCAGCCGTCGCGCTACGCGACCTTGCCGGGCCCGTCTCACCAGACATAGCAGATGACTTCGCCACCCACGCCCTCTTTGCGGGCCTTCCTGTCCGCCATGATGCCCTTGGGCGTCGAAATAACCGCGATCCCGAGACCCCCGAGGACCCTGGGAAGCTCGTCTTTCCCTGCGTAAACCCGCAGCCCGGGCTTGCTTATCCTTTTCAGGCCGGTTATGACCCTCTGCTTGTTGGGACCGTACTTGAGGTAAATGCGGAGCACTCCCTGCTTGCCGTCGCCTATGACCTCAAAGTCCCTGATGAATCCCTCTTCCTTGAGGATCTTCGCAATTTCGCGCTTCACCCGCGAGGAGGGGACTTCAACGACGTCCCTTGCCACGGTATTGGCATTCCGGATCCTCGTCAGCATGTCAGCGATGGGGTCCGTCGTTACCATTCACATCGACCTCCTCCACTTGCAGGCCTGCCCGGTGAACCTGTCACCAGCTCGCCTTGGTCACGCCAGGGATCTCTCCCCGGAGAGCGAGCCTGCGGAAACAGATCCTGCACATGTCGAACTTCCTCATGTACGCCCTCGGCCGCCCGCAAATGGGACACCTGTGGTACGCCCTGACGCGGAACTTCTGCGGCCGCTTCTGCTTTGCGATCAGGCTTTTCTTTGCCAAAGCCATCCCTCCACCAGAGTGCTCGAGTCATCTCCGTTTATCTTCATCCTGCGCCGTGTGTCCTTATCCTGCGCCGTCCTGCGCCGCCGGTCCGATGCTGGTCCGGTGCTGGTCCGGCGCGCGGCGCCGCTTTCCTACCTTCTGAAAGGCATCCCCATAGCCTTGAGGAGCTCATACGCCTCCTCGTCGGTCTTCGCCGTCGTGACGATGGTAATGTCCATGCCCCTTATCTTGTCAACCTTGTCGTAGACTATCTCCGGAAAGATGAGCTGCTCCTTGATCCCCAGGGAGTAGTTCCCCCTTCCATCGAATCCGTCAGGGGAAACCCCTCGAAAGTCGCGAATCCTGGGAAGAGCCACGTTGAACAGCTTGTCAAGGAAATGGTACATCCTCTCTCCCCGGAGAGTAACCTTGCACCCTATCGGGACCCCCGCCCTCAGCTTAAAGGCGGCTATGGATTTCTTCGCCCGGGTGATGAGGGGCTTTTGTCCCGATATCGCCGTAAGATCCGCCACCGCTGAGTCGAGCATCTTGGGGTCTGCGACTGCATCGCTGACCCCCATGTTCACGACGACCTTCTCGACCCTGGGGATCTGCATGACACTCTTGTAGCCAAACTTCTCGCGGAGGGCAGGTGCAACTTCCTTCAGGTATTTTTCCTTGAGCCGCGCCGCCACTTGCCGTCACCCCCGATATCCTACTTGTCTATCTCGCGCCCGCACTCCTTGCACACCCGTACGTGCTCGCCGTCCTCCGCGGTGCGCCTCGCCACCCGCGTGGGCCTGCTGCACTTGGGGCAAACAACCATAACCTTGGCCAGGGGCACGGGCTCCGCTTTCTCGATGACGCCCCCCTGGGGAACCAGGCGTGTCGGCTTGGTGTGGCGCTTCACCACGTTGACGCCCTCCACCAGCACGCGTCCTTCCGCGGGAAGCACCCGCAGGACCTTGCCCTTCTTGTCCTTGTCCTTGCCTGACAGGACGATAACCATGTCGCCCTTCTTCACGTGAGGTTTTATCCGGCTCAAAGCGCCCGCCTCCTTGTGGCCCTACAGCACTTCAGGGGCGAGAGAAACTATCTTCATGAAGTCCTTGTCCCGCAGCTCTCTCGCGACGGGACCGAAGATCCTGGTGCCCCTGGGATTGTTCTGATCGTTAATGATCACCGCGGCGTTCTCATCGAACTTGATGTACGATCCGTCGGGGCGGGGGATCTCCTTCTTCGTCCGGACTATCACGGCCCTCACAACTTCGCCCTTCTTGACCACGCCCCCGGGCGCGGCCTCCTTGACGCTCGCTATGATCACGTCGCCGATGCCGGCAAACTTCCTGTTTCCGCCCCCAAGCACCCGTATGCACATGATTTTCTTGCCGCCGGTGTTATCCGCCACAGAAAGCACAGTCTGCGGTTGAATCATCTCGCCTATCCTCCTCGACAAAGGGCGCCGGACGCACCCGGCCGGGGGCCTCAAGTGCGCACCGCTACCTCGCCCTTTCCACGATCTCCACAACGCGCCACCTCTTGCGTTTGCTGAGGGGCCTGGTTTCCATGAGCCGCACCTTGTCGCCGACCTTTGCCTGGTTTTCCTCGTCGTGGGCCATGAATTTCGTGGTCCTCTTTATCGTCCTCTTGTACAGCGGATGTCTGATGGTCCGCTCCACGGCGACCACGACCGTCTTATCCATCCTGTCGCTGACGACGGTGCCTACGCGAACCTTGCGCATACCCCGGTCATCCACAACGCAACCCTCCTTATGCCTGGTTGATGCCAAGCTCCCGCTCGCGCAGGACCGTCTTGACTTGCGCTATGGTCCTGCGGACCTCGCGCATGCGCATGGGATTATCGAGCTGACCGGTGGCAACCTGAAATCGAAGGTTAAAAAGCTCCTCCTTCAGCGACTCGAGCTTGCGCTGGAGCTCCTCGCTGGTGAGGTCACGGATGTCCTTAACCTTCACTTGCCTCACCACCTACTTCTTCTCGCTTGACGAACTTGCACTTCACGGGAAGCTTGAACGCCGCGAGGCGCATGGCCTCTCGCGCAACTTCCTCCGGGACTCCCGCGATCTCAAACATTATCCTTCCGGGCTTCACGACTGCCACCCAGTACTCGGGGTTGCCCTTCCCGCTTCCCATACGGGTTTCCGCGGGTTTCTTCGTGACGGGCTTGTCGGGAAAGATCTTGATCCAGACCTTACCGCCCCTCTTGATATACCTGGTCATGGCTATCCTTGCAGCCTCTATCTGCCGGTCGGTGATCCAGCCGGGTTCGAGAGCCTGAAGCCCGTATTCCCCGAGAAAGAGCTCGGAGCCGCGGACGGCCTTGCCCGTCATCCTCCCACGCTGAACCTTGCGGTGTTTAACTCTCTTGGGCTGCAGCATCTTTACCGACTCCCTTCGCCAGCGGCCTTCTCTTTCTCAGGAAGCACGTCGCCCTTGTATATCCACACCTTGACGCCGATCCTCCCGTAAGTGGTGTGCGCCTCGGCGAACCCGTAGTCTATGTCGGCCCTCAGGGTATGAAGGGGGATCTTCCCCTCGCTATACCCTTCAGTGCGGGCGATCTCCGCCCCCGCCAGCCTGCCGCCGACCTTAACCTTCATGCCCTGGGCGCCCATCTTCATGGCCCTCGCCAGGGCCTGCTTCATGGCCCGGCGGAAGGAGATGCGCTTCTCGATCTGGGCCGCGATGTTCTCGGCCACGAGCTGGGCATCGATCTCTGGGTTCTTCACTTCGACGATGTTTACCGACACGTGCTTGCCGGTGATGGCCTCGAGGTCACGCCTGAGCTGCTCGACCTCCTGCCCGCCCCTTCCGATGACCATGCCGGGACGCGCAGTGTGTATGTTGACCTTCACGCGCGTGGCAGCCCGCTCTATCTCCACCCGGGAGATCCCCGCGTTATAAAACCTGGCCTTTACGAACTGCCTGATCTCACGGTCTTCATGCACCAGCTCTCGATAGGCCTTCTTGTCATACCATCTCGCGGACCAGTCCTTGATTATCCCGAGCCTCAGGCCAAGGGGATGAACCTTATGCCCCACTCCTCACCCCTCCTTCTCTTTCAGGACTACCGTGATGTGGCTGGTGCGCTTCATGATCCTCACCGGAATCCCGCGCATCCTCGGCCGCCAGCGTTTCATGGTCGGCCCTTCGTCGACTCTAGCCTCTGCCACATAGAGGTCGTCCTTGTTCATCTCAAAGTTATGCTCGGCATTGGCCATAGCGGACTTCAGGACCTTGGTGATGATCCTTGCGCCCTTCTTCGGAGTAAACCTCAGTATCGCCATGGCATCCGTGGCGCTCTTGCCCCTTATCAGGTCCATGACCTGCCTTGCTTTTCTCGGAGCGATCCTGACATAACGTGCAACCGCGCGAGCTTCCATGCTAGCCATCCCCTCCAGACCTCGACAGGCACCCTACTTGAGCGCCGTGGACCTTTCGGTGTGGGCGCCGTGCCCGCGGAAGGTCCTCGTCGGAGCAAACTCCCCCAGCTTGTGCCCAACCATGTCCTCGGTAATGTAGATCGGGACATGTCTGCGGCCGTCATGGACCGCAATCGTGTGGCCCACCATCTCGGGGAAGATGGTTGAGGCTCTCGACCACGTCTTTATGACTTCCTTGTGGCCCTTTTCGTTCAACGCGCGTATCTTCGCAAGCAGCTTCTCGTTGACGTAAGGGCCTTTCTTGAGTGACCGTGACATCAGCCCGCCTCCTTCCCCTCGCTACCTTCGTCTTCTGACAATGAGCCTGTCGGACGGCTTTCTCTTCCTGGTCTTATAACCCAGCGTCGGCTTGCCCCATGGCGTGAGCGGCGAAGGATGCCCTATCGGAGCGCGGCCCTCTCCACCGCCGTGCGGGTGGTCAACGGGGTTCATGACGACGCCCCGCACCTCCGGCCTCCATCCCATGTGCCGCTTTCTGCCGGCCTTACCCAGGCGCACGATCTCATGCTCGACGTTACCGACCTGCCCGATGGTGGCCTTGCACTCGAGGCGCACCAGCCTGACCTCACCCGAAGGAAGCCGCACGTGGGCGTAATCGCCCTCCTTGGCCATGAGCTGCGCGCTCATGCCGGCGGCCCTGGCGAGTTGGCCGCCTCTGCCCGGAACAAGCTCCAGGTTGTGAATGACGGTCCCAACCGGTATATCGCGCAGCGGAAGGGCGTTGCCCGGCTTTATGTCAGCCCCCGGGCCGGACATGACCGTGCTGCCGACCTCGAGGCCGAGCGGCGCGATAATGTACCTTTTCTCGCCATCAGCGTAGTTGAGCAGCGCGATCCTCGCCGACCTGTTGGGGTCGTATTCGATGCTCGCAACCTTCGCGGGCACCCCGTCCTTGTCACGCCTAAAATCGATGATGCGAAGCTTACGCTTGGCTCCGCCGCCTCTGTGTCTCACCGTAATCCTGCCGTATACGTTGCGGCCGCCGGTCTTCGGGTTTCGGACAAGGAGAGACCGCTCCGGCTCTTTCGCCGTGATCTCTTCGAACGTCGGGGCGGTCATGAACCGCCTCCCCGGAGTTACCGGCCTATACCTCTTCACAGCCACCTTTCGCCCCTCCTTAACTCAACGATACCGCCAGAGGGGGAGCCGGCTGCCACAGCCGGCTGTAACAGTAACTATACACCCTCAAAGAGCGGGATCTTATGGTCCTTCTCCAGGGTCACAACAGCCTTCTTCCACTCGGGGGTCTTCCCCTCGAACCGGCCCATTCGCTTGGTCTTGCCGGGCACACGGAGGGTATTGACCTCCCTCACCTTGACCTTGAAGATCTCCTCAATAGCCTCTTTTATTTCCGTCTTGGTCGCCCTGATATCGACCATGAAGGCGTACTTGTTCTCTTCAAGCTGCCTTGTGCTTTTCTCCGTAACGATCGGCCGCTTGATCACGTCTCTTGGTGACTTCACCTGGCAAGCACCTCCCCGACGGCTTCCACCGCGTCGCGGGTGAAAACGAGCTTCTCGTGGTCCAGGATGTCGTACACGTTGAGGCCGGAGGGCACGAGCGCCTTCACGCCCGGCAGGTTCCTCGCGGAAAGCTCGACATTCCTGTCAGGCTCCCGCGTCACCACAAGGGCTTTCCCGTCCGCATCCAGCTTCTTCAGGACCGCGGCCATGTCTTTGGTCTTCGGCTCCGGAAGCGTCAGGCTCTCGAGGACCACTATCTCGTTCGCCTGTGCCTTCGAGGAAAGCGCCGACAGAAGGGCCAGCCTTCGAACCTTCTTCGGGAGCTTATACGCGTAATCGCGCGGCATGGGGCCGAACAGGGTAGCTCCTCCTCGCCAGAGAGGCGACCTGCGGCTGCCGTGCCTCGCACGGCCGGTCCCTTTCTGCCGCCAGGGCTTGATCCCCCCGCCTGACACCTCGCCGATGGTCTTCGTCTTCGCGGTTCCCCGCCGCCTCGACGCAAGCTGCATCACCACAGCCTCGTGGAGAACGGCCTCGTTGACCGGGACGCCGAAGATGGAGTCAGGCAGTTCATATTCGCCTATCTTGTCACCGTTCATGTTGTACAGAGGCGCCGTTGGCATCCGCTTCCACCTGCCTCACTTCTTCTTTTTCACGGTGGTCTTGACTGCCTCTTTGACGAGGAGCAGGCCCCCGCGTCGCCCCGGAACGGACCCCTTGACCAGGAGAAGGTTCCGCTCAGGATCGACCTTCACGACCTCGAGGTTCTGAATGGTCACCCGCTTTGTGCCCATGCGCCCCGGAAGCTTCCGCCCCTTGAACACGCGTGCCGGGTCGGTCGCCCCGAGGGAGCCGACCCTGCGGTGGTACATCGAGCCGTGGGCCATTGGGCCCCTCCTGAAATTCCACCGCTTGATAACGCCGGCAAAGCCTTTGCCCAGCGAGGTCCCGACTATGTCAACGCGGTCGCCCTTGTTGAAGATATCGACTTTGATCTCTGCGCCCACATCGTAGGGACTATCGTCTTTGACGCGGACCTCCCTGAGATACCGCTTGGGCTTGACATGCGCGCGCTTGAAGTGCCCCCGCTCGGGCTTTGTCAGGAGGCTCTCCCGGATATCCTCAAAACCAAGTTGAATCGCTGTATAGCCGTCATTGTCCTTCGTTTTCTTCTGGACGACGACACACGGCCCGGCTTCGATGGCAGTCACGGGGATGACTTCCCCGTCATCGCCGAACACCTGCGTCATGCCGAGTTTTCGTCCAAGTATGCCTTTGGGCATTGCCCCGCACCTCCCTGCTGTACATGTGGCCTGCATATCCGCCCGGGGGCCTGCATATCCGCCCCGGCAGCAAGGCTAGAGCTTGATCTCGATGCCCACTCCGGCAGGAAGGTCCAGCCGTATGAGGTCGTCAACGGTCTTGGGCGTGGGATCGATTATGTCAATCAGCCTCTTGTGAGTCCTCATCTCGAACTGCTCACGCGAGTCCTTATCCACGTGAACCGACTTCAGGACCGTGAATATGCTCTTCTCGGTCGGAAGCGGGATGGGACCGGAGACCCGTGCCCCGCTGCGCCTCGCCGTTTCTACTATCTTCTCCGCCGACTGGTCCAGCAGCCGGTGATCGAACGCTTTAAGCCTGATCCTGATCTTTTGCTCTGGCACCTTTAGCATACCTCCCCGTCGTCGCCTGATCATGTTAGCAGACATACTCCGCCGGAATTCCCCTGCCCCGCAGGCAACCTCCGGCATCATCGCTGCGAGGGGCAGGCCGGACTGCACCAGCCTGACACCGCCCTGACACCATGGCGAGCCAGCACAGCCGGCCTGCCCTGTTCCTCCGCATCCCGGGCGGGCATGCCCGCTGCGTGCGTTGCGCAAGTTACGCAAGTATCGAAGTGACCACGCCCTTGCCAACGGTGCGGCCGCCCTCGCGGATGGCAAACCGGAGGCCTTCCTCCATGGCGATAGGCGTGATGAGCTCGATGGTCATCCTGATGTTGTCGCCAGGCATGACCATCTCGACTCCCTCCGGGAGCACCGCCGTGCCCGTCACGTCGGTCGTCCTGAAGTAGAACTGCGGACGATACCCGGTGAAGAACGGCGTGTGACGGCCACCCTCCTCCTTGCTAAGCACGTACACCTCAGCGGTGAACTTGGTGTGGGGCGTGATAGAGCCCGGCTTCGCAAGCACGTGGCCCCTCTCGATCTCGTCCTTGTCGATGCCCCTGAGAAGGACGCCGATGTTGTCGCCCGCCTGGCCCATGTCGAGAGTCTTCCGGAACATCTCGACGCCGGTGACCACCGTTTTCCTGATCTCATCGCTGAGGCCCACGATCTCGACCTCGTCACCGACCTTCACAGTGCCCCGTTCCACTCTACCAGTGGCCACCGTGCCGCGGCCGGTGATGGAGAACACATCCTCGACGGGCATCAGGAACGGCTTGTCGATGTCGCGCTGCGGCGTGGGCACGTACTCGTCAACCGCGTCCATAAGCTTCAAGATGCCGCCGCACCACTTGCAGTCGCGGCTGCCGCACCCACACTCGAGCGCCTTGAGGGCAGAGCCCCTCACGAACGGGATCTCGTCTCCGGGAAACTCGTTCTTGGAGAGGATCTCCCTGACCTCCATCTCAACGAGATCGATGAGTTCCTCCTCGCCCTCCATCCTGTCAACCTTGTTGAGGAAAACCACGATGTACGGCACGCCGACCTGCCTTGCAAGCAGAACGTGCTCCCTCGTTTGCGGCATGGGGCCGTCCTCCGCGCTCACCACAAGGATGGCACCGTCCATCTGCGCCGCGCCGGTGATCATGTTCTTGATATAGTCGGCGTGGCCGGGGCAGTCAACGTGCGCGTAATGCCTTTTGTCAGTCTCGTACTCCACATGGCACGTGGAGACGGTGATGCCGCGCTCCCTCTCCTCAGGAGCGTTGTCGATCTCTTCGAACTTTTTGTAGACCGCCATGCCGTGCTTGCTCAGGACCAGCGTGATCGCCGAGGTCAAAGTGGTCTTGCCGTGGTCGATGTGCCCGATGGTCCCCACGTTCACATGTGGCTTTGTCCTCTCAAACTTCTGTTTGGCCATTCTCAAGTCATCCTCCCTTGGCATAGGTCTTGACTTTCTTACGAGTATCTCCCGCGCGCAGAGACGGCCTCAGCAATCTGCGCGGGAACCTCCTCATAACGCATGAAATGCATGATGTAGGTTCCTCTCCCCTGCGTAAGCGACCGCAGGTCAGTGGCGTACCCGAACATCTCCGCGAGAGGAACGTGGGCCCGGATGATCTGGGAGGGACCTCGCCTCTCCATGCCCTGCACCCTACCACGCCTGGCGCTGATGTCAGCGATGACATCCCCGGTGAACTCCTCCGGGACGACCACTTCCACGCGCATCAGAGGCTCCAGCAACACCGGGTCGGCTCGCCTCGCCCCGTCTTTCACAGCCATGGACGCAGCTATCTTGAAGGCCATCTCAGACGAGTCCACCTCGTGGTACGACCCGTCGAAAAGTGTCACCTTCACGTCCACCAGGGGATAGCCTGCGAGCACCCCAGACTCCATGGCCTCGCGAGCACCGGCCTCGACCGCTGGGATGAACTCCTTCGGTATAGCCCCACCGGTCACCCGGTCCTCGAACTCGAACCCGCCTCCCGCGGGCAGCGGGGCAAGTATGATCTTCACATGGCCGTACTGGCCTCTACCGCCCGTCTGCCTGACGAACTTGCCTTCGCTCTCCACAGTGGACCGTATGGTCTCCCTGTACGATACCTGCGGCTTACCCACATTGGCCTCGACTCTGAACTCGCGGACGAGCCTGTCGATGATAATCTCGAGGTGCAGCTCGCCCATGCCCGAGATCACGGTCTGCCCCGTCTCGGGGTCCTGCCGCACGTGGAAGGTCGGATCCTCTTCCGCCAGTTTAGCGAGGGCCGCGGCGAGTTTGTCCTCATCGGCCTTGGTCTTCGGTTCCACCGCCACTGATATGACTGGCTCCGGGAACTCGATGGCCTCGAGGATCACTGGCCTTTCCTCATCGCTGAGCGTATCGCCGGTGGTAACCTCCCTGAAGCCCACAGCGGCGACAATGTCGCCGGCACGGGCCACGTCCACGTCTTCGCGGTGGTTTGCGTGCATCAGGAGAATGCGTGCAAGCCTCTCCTTCTTGCCCTTCGTCGCATTGTAGACGTACGACCCAGCCCGCACGACTCCCGAGTATACCCGGAAATACGTAAGCTTACCTACGTACGGGTCTGTCGCTATCTTGAACGCGAGGGCAGAGAACGGCTGGCTATCATCCGCCGCCCTCTCCTCTTCCTCTCCCGTCCTGGGATTGGTTCCCCTGACGGGAGGAAGATCGTTCGGTGAAGGGAGATAGTCCACCACCGCGTCAAGAAGCAGCTGGACGCCCTTGTTGCGGAAGGCCGCCCCACATAGTACCGGAACTATCTTCACCGCGAGAGTCGCTCGACGTAGCGCCTGCTTGAGTTCGGCGGCCGTGAGCTCCTCACCCTCGATGTACTTGGCCATTATGTCATCGTCAGTATCAGCGATGGCCTCGATGAGCTCCTCGCGGCGCTTCATGGCTTCCCCTTGCATTTCAGGGGGTATATCCGTTACTTCTTGCTGTATGCCGAGGTCATCCAGGTAAAGCACGGCCCTCTGCTCGATAAGGTCTACGACGCCCTTGAAGCCCTCCTCAGACCCTATGGGAATCTGAATCGGCACGCCGCGGGCACCGAGCCTTTCGCGAATCATGCTCACCGCACGATTGAAGTCTGCCCCGACGCGGTCCATCTTGTTCACAAAGACGATCCTCGGAACATGGTACCGGTCAGCCTGGCGCCATACAGTCTCCGTCTGTGGCTCCACACCGCCCACAGCGCATAGCACCGCAATCGCGCCATCTAGCACGCGAAGCGACCTCTCAACTTCCATGGTGAAGTCCACGTGCCCGGGCGTATCTATAATGTTTATGCGGTGATCCTTCCAGAAGCACGTGGTGGCCGCGGCGGTAATCGTGATGCCGCGCTCCTGCTCCTGTACCATCCAGTCCATGGTCGCCGCGCCGTCGTCCACCTCTCCCATCCTGTGCACCCGCCCAGTGTAGAAGAGGATGCGCTCGGTGGTTGTGGTTTTCCCCGCGTCGATGTGTGCCATTATGCCGATGTTCCTTGTCCTTTCAAGTGGGGACCTCTCGTCCACCTTCCATCCCCTCCTTTCACGCTGCGAATGTCACATGGGAAGTCAGACGCAAGTTCCACTCCTGCCCGCGATGGTAACCTACCATCTGTAATGGGCGAACGCTTTGTTGGCCTCGGCCATTCTGTGGGTGTCTTCCTTTTTCTTCACGGAAGCTCCCTGACCCGCCGACGCATCAAGAATCTCCGCCGCGAGCTTCTCAGCCATGCTCCTCTCGGACCTTGCTCGCGCGTTCTGGACCAGCCAGCGCAGCGCAAGCGCGGTACGTCTCTCGGGGCGCACCTCAACCGGCACCTGATAGGTCGAGCCGCCGACCCTCCGGGGCCTCACCTCGAGGACGGGCATGACGTTCTTGACCGCTCGCTCGAAAACCTCCATCGGATCCTTGCCGGTCTTCTCCCGGACGATGTCCATCGCACCGTAGAAAATAGACTCCGCGACGCCTTTCTTGCCCTTCAGAAGCAACTTGTTGATCATCTGGGTCGCGAGGACGTTCTGGAACACCGGATCTGGCACAGGCTCACGCTTCACCACTCCGCCCCTCCTGGGCATCCGCACCCCTCCTTTCTCAAGAAGCATTCTTCTTAGTATCCGAATAGCCTGGCGGGCCTATGCCGCCGGTCGCCAGGCCAGATGCGCACACTCGCGCCTCACGGGCTCCAGGGCCACCTCGGAAACCACCCTTACGACTTGGGGCGCTTGGCTCCGTACTTCGAACGCCCCTGCTTCCGGTTGGCCACCCCGGCAGCATCGAGAGTCCCCCGGATGATATGGTACCGCACTCCGGGGAGATCCTTCACCCTGCCGCCCCTGATGAGCACCACAGAGTGCTCCTGCAGGTTATGGCCTATCCCCGGGACGTACGCTGTCACCTCGAGTCCGTTGGTAAGCCGCACGCGTGCGATCTTGCGCAGCGCGGAGTTGGGTTTCTTGGGCGTGGTGGTCCTCACCACGGTGCACACTCCCCTTTTCTGGGGAGACCCCTTCGCTGTGTACTCCGACCGCCGGGTGAAAGAGTTGTAATGCCACCTGAGCGCAGGCGCCGAGGACTTTTCCGCAACCCTTTCGCGGCCTTTGCGTACTAGCTGGCTGATGGTTGGCATGCGACCTGGCACCTCCTTCCCTTGAGTCCTTCATACACAGAACATGCCCCTTCCACCTCAAGGTGCAAGGGGCATGCAGGATCGTCTCCTTCGGTCCTTTAAACCCCGGCTCTAATCCACCAGGATTGCGGCTGAGGCCGCGCCTACTTCTATACCGCATGCTTTCCCGAGTTGCGCCATGGTATCTACGTGGACGACCTTGACACCATTCGCCTTGCACAACTCTATTACGTTCTTTATAACTCGCTCCTCAGCGTCCCTGGCCAGGTAGATGACTCTTGCTTCTCCCCTTTCGAGAGCCTTGATGGTTTGCTTCGTGCCCACAGCCTTACGCTTCGCCATCTTCAACTCATCGTGGGACATCTTGTGTCTTCTCTCCTCCCTGGAGCTCCTCTCCTAGACCCAAGACACCCGAGGACATGGCTTTTTTGCACACGTTCACATTTTAGCATCGCCCCATAGCCCTGTCAAGAATACTCCGGGCTTTCTCCTCGGGCGTCGTTCGAACCTCCGCGTCGCGCCCTCATGCTTCCCCGGACCCGACGCCGTCCTCAGTCTCCACGTTGGCTTCAGCCTGCGAAAGCTCACCGAGAGCGCGGCTCGTCGCCCCGGGCACGGTGCCCACGGACTCCAGTCGAGGCCCACCGGCATCGTGGACGTCTTCAAGAAGATCCGACTGGCGCTCCGCGCGCTCCGTGTCGTCGGCAGGCTCCGCCTCGCCGTCCTTGCCGGCCCTGGCCCGAGCTGCCTCCGCAGACTGCTCCTCCGCTTCCGCCTCCACCTCAGCCTTCGCCCCAGGCTCCGCCTCAGCGTCCGCCACCTTCTCCTCGTCTTCGTGCGCTTCTTCAGGCAACACCAGCTTGACGTTGCGGTAGCGCGCCATGCCCGTTCCCGCTGGGATCAACTTCCCGATGATGACGTTCTCCTTGAGCCCGATGAGCGGGTCGGTACGGCCCTTGATAGACGCCTCGGTGAGCACCCGCGTCGTCTCTTGGAAAGACGCCGCCGAGAGGAAGCTGTCCGTCGCAAGAGACGCCTTCGTGATGCCGAGGATGACCGGCCTTGCCGTGGCCGGTCGTCCGCCCGCTTCGAGCACCCGCTTATTCTCATCCTCGAAATCGAACATGTCCACAAGCCCACCCATGAGAAGGTCGGTGTCGCCCGGGTCATCCACCCGCACCTTGCGAAGCATCTGGCGGATGACCACCTCTATGTGCTTGTCGTTGATCTCGACGCCCTGCGACCTGTACACGTCCTGCACCTGGCGCACGAGGTAGTTCTGCACGGCCCGGAGGCCCTTGACCCGCAGTATGTCATGGGGGTTCAACGAACCCTCGGTTATCTGGTCGCCGGCGTATATCCTGTCGCCGTCCTTGACCTCCAACCTCGCGCCGTAGGGCACCGTGTAGACCTTCTCCTCGCCCTGGTCGGTGTGGACGATGACCTTGCGCGTGCCCTTGGCCTCGGTGATGCGCACCACCCCGTCGACCTCGCTGATGATTGCCTGGCCCTTGGGCTTGCGCGCTTCGAAGAGCTCCTCCACCCTCGGCAGGCCATGGGTGATGTCGTCGCCAGCCACGCCACCGGTGTGGAACGTCCTCATGGTGAGCTGCGTGCCCGGCTCGCCGATGGACTGGGCCGCGATAATGCCGACGGCCTCGCCCACCTCCACCATCCTTCCGGTCGCGAGGTTGCGCCCGTAGCATTTGACGCACACGCCGTACCTGGTGCGGCAGGTGAGCGGCGAGCGCACCTTGACCTCCTCGATGCCCGCAAGCTCTATCGCCTTGGCCTGCTCCTCAAGGATCTCCTCGCCGGCCTTCACGAGCACCTCCCCGGTGCCAGGATGGACGATGTCCTCAGCGGCTACGCGGCCCACCGCGCGCTCGCGCAGCGTCTCAACCACGGCATCGCCCTGGCTGATGGCGCCCACCATTATCCCGTCGTCGGTGCCGCAGTCTTCCTCGCGGACGATGACATCCTGAGCCACGTCCACCAGGCGCCGCGTGAGGTAGCCCGAGTCAGCCGTCCGAAGCGCCGTGTCTGCAAGGCCCTTGCGCGTGCCGTGGGTCGAGCTGAAGTACTCGAGCACCGTCAGGCCCTCACGGAAGTTAGCCTTGATTGGGAAGTCGATGGTCCGCCCTGACGGGTCTGCCACGAGGCCCCTCATGCCGGCCAGCTGGCTGAGCTGCGAGATATTACCCCGAGCGCCGGAGGTGGCCATCATGTACACCGGGTTGAACTTGTCGAGGTGCGCGAGCATGGCTTCCTGGACCTTTTCCCGAGCCTCGGTCCAGCGGTCGATCACCAACTGGTAGCGCTCATCGCTGGTGATGAGCCCGCGCTTGTGCTGCTGCTCGATGGCCTCGATCTTCTTTTCGGTCTCCCGGATGATCTCCTGCTTCTCGGGAGGTATGTTAATGTCCTCGATACCCACGGTCGTCCCAGACTGCGTCGCGTACCTGTACCCGATGCGCTTCAGGTTATCGAGGATCTCGGCTGTCCCCGTGTTTCCGTACTTGCGCTGGCACATCGCCACGAGGTGCGCGAGGAACCCCTTGCTCGTCGGCCGGCCGGCCGGAGCCTCCCGTATCTGCTCAGGGACGGGTTTCTCTCTGCGCGCATCGATGACCGTGCCGGTGAACACCGTCTCATCCACTGGGTTCTCCACGGCGTCGTTGATGTACGGGAAGTCGTCAGGGAATATCGTGTTGAAGACGAGCTTCCCGACGGTCGTGACGAGGAGTTTCCTCCTCTTGTCTTCCTCGCTCATGCCGAGGACGTTCTTCCCCGCAGGCATCCTCACGGCGATGCGTGCGTGCAACGACAAAGCCCCATCGCCATAGGCCATCATCGCCTCGTCGGGGCTGGCGAAGATCTTACCCTCGCCTTTCGCTCCTTCCTGCTCCAGGGTCAGGTAGTAGCACCCAAGGACGAGGTCCTGCCCCGGGGTGGCGATGGGCTTACCGTGCGCGGGCGAGAGGATGTTGTTCACCGAGAGCATGAGCAGCCTTGCCTCGGCCTGCGCTTCCGCGGAGAGCGGCACGTGCACGGCCATCTGGTCGCCGTCGAAGTCCGCGTTGTACGCCGCGCACACCAGCGGGTGGATCTTTATGGCCTTGCCCTCGACGAGCACGGGCTCGAACGCCTGGATGCCGAGGCGGTGCAGGGTCGGGGCACGGTTGAGAAGCACCGGGTGGTCCTTGATGACCTCTTCGAGCACGTCCCACACCTCGTCGCGGACCCTCTCCACCATCCGCTTCGCGCTCTTGATGTTGTGGGCGTAACCCCGGTCCACGAGCTGCTTCATGACGAACGGCTTGAAAAGCTCGAGGGCCATCTCCTTGGGAAGGCCGCACTGGTGCAACTTCAGCTCGGGCCCTACCACGATGACCGACCGACCCGAGTAGTCCACGCGCTTTCCGAGGAGGTTCTGGCGGAAGCGCCCCTGCTTCCCTTTTAACATGTCCGAAAGCGACTTAAGAGGACGGCTGCCGGGGCCCGTAACCGGTCTTCCGCGCCGCCCGTTATCGATGAGGGCGTCCACCGCTTCCTGGAGCATGCGCTTCTCGTTTCTCACGATGATGTCGGGCGCCTTGAGCTCCAGCAGCCTTTTCAGGCGATTGTTCCTGTTGATGACCCTCCTGTAAAGATCGTTGAGGTCGGAGGTGGCGAACCTGCCGCCGTCCAGCTGCACCATCGGACGAAGGTCAGGAGGGATCACCGGGATGACCTCGAGGATCATCCTCTCCGGGCGATTTCCGGACTTACGGAACGCCTCGACGACCTCAAGGCGCCTCGTGGCGCGCAGCCTCTTCTGGCCCGAAGACTCGCGGATCTCAGTGCGCAACTCCTCGGCAAGCTCATCGAGGTCGATCTCTTCGAGCAGCCTCTTTATGGCCTCCGCGCCCATGCCGGCCTCGAACAGGTTTCCGAACCGCTCGCGGTGCTCCCGGTACTCCGCCTCCGAGAGCAACTGCTTCTTCGTGAGCGGGGTGTCTCCCGGGTCGATCACGATGTAGGATGCGAAGTACACGACCTTCTCGAGAGCGCGCGGAGACATGTCGAGGAGCAACCCCATCCGGCTGGGGATGCCTTTGAAGTACCAGATGTGCGTCACGGGCGCCGCAAGCTCGATGTGACCGAGGCGCTCGCGCCGCACCTTGGAACGGGTTACCTCAACGCCGCACTTGTCGCAGACGATTCCCCTGTACCGGACCCTCTTGTAC
The DNA here is from genome assembly GCA_012516125.1 of Bacillota bacterium. Lineage (GTDB taxonomy): Bacteria > Bacillota > SHA-98 > UBA4971 > UBA4971 > UBA6256. The sequence continues at coordinate 28,311 of JAAYXB010000053.1, forward strand.
TTACCGCAATGGCATTCCCAGTCCCGGGTAGGTCCGAAGATCTTCTCGCAGAACAACCCCTCACGCTCGGGCTTGAGTGTCCGGTAGTTGATCGTCTCCGGCTTCTTCACCTCTCCACTCGACCATTGCCTGATTTGCTCAGGGGACGCGAGGCCAATACGGATCTTGTCGAAGTTGTTAACGTCTAGCACCGGCCTCTCCTCCTCTCCTGCATGCTACGCGCGCTCGTCGTCATCATCGTCAGCGTCATCCTCGTCCTCATCGTCGAAAACGCCCCTTAGCTCGTCGTCCTCGTCTTCTTCTGTATAGTAAGCGTCGTCCTCGTCGTCCGTATCGAGCTCTTCCTCGTCCACGGGTTCATCTTCGACTTCGACCTCATCGTCCTCAACATCGCCGACGAAGTCATCTTCAATCCGGCGGGACCTGCCCGAGCCACGGGCAAGACGCCTGCTTTCCATCACGGCGGTCTCCTCGGCTCCCGCGATCTCCTCGGTCGCCTCCTCTATCGGCTCATCATCCCCCTCATCCTCGTCCTGTCCCGGCATCGGGCTCTCGTGAATCGCCATGGCGAGAGCATCCTCGTCCTCTTCGGCCTCGGCGTCAGCCTCGTCCACTTCTTCGAGAAGGTCGGGTGCAGGCCGACGCGTGCCAAACAGGCGCTCCTCAGGCAGAAGCTCATCGGTCTCTCTGCCCTCGATGTCAATGCCGAGATCTCTGGCGGTGTCGACGATATCGTCATCGGACTCGCCGATCTCGATCTCGCGTTCGTCCTCGCTGAGCACCTTGACATCCAGCGCCAGGCTCTGCAATTCCTTTATGAGAACCTTGAACGACTCAGGCACCCCGGGCTCAGGCACGTTCTCACCTTTCACCACGGCCTCATAAGTCTTCACGCGGCCCACCACGTCGTCGGACTTGACGGTGAGAAGCTCCTGAAGGGTGTAGGCTGCTCCGTACGCCTCAAGCGCCCACACCTCCATCTCTCCGAACCTCTGGCCGCCGAACTGGGCCTTGCCGCCCAGGGGCTGCTGGGTGACGAGCGAGTACGGCCCGGTGGAGCGCGCGTGGATCTTGTCATCTACGAGGTGGAGGAGCTTCATCAGGTAAGCGTACCCCACTGTCACCGGGTTATCAAAAGGCTCGCCCGTGCGACCGTCATACAGGATGGTCTTCCCGTTGGTCGGAAGCCCTGCTTCCTTGAGAGCGGCGAGAATCTCATCCTCCGTGGCTCCGTCGAACACCGCGCTCGCCACCGGCGTGTTGGTAACCTTCGCGGCCCACCCCAAGTGCGTCTCGAGGACCTGGCCGAGGTTCATTCGCGACGGCACGCCAAGCGGATTCAGAACCACCTCGATGGGCGTTCCGTCGGGCATGAACGGCATATCCTCCTCAGGCAGGATCCTTGCTATGACGCCCTTATTGCCGTGGCGCCCCGCCATCTTGTCACCCTCGGAGATCTTGCGCTTCTGCGCAATATACACGCGGACGAGGCGGTTCACCCCGGGACCAAGCTCGTCGCCGGCCTCGCGGGAGAACACGTAAACCGCCACGACCTTTCCGGACTCGCCATGCGGAACTCGCAGGGACGTGTCCCTCACCTCGCGTGCCTTCTCACCGAAGATCGCACGGAGCAGGCGCTCCTCTGCGGTAAGCTCCGTCTCGCCCTTGGGCGTCACCTTTCCAACGAGTATATCCCCGGGACGCACATATGCCCCTACACGGATGATTCCCCGCTCGTCGAGGTCCTTCAGGGCCTCCTCGCCCACGTTGGGGATGTCCCTTGTGATCTCCTCGGAGCCCAGCTTGGTGTCGCGCGCCTCGCACTCGTACTCCTCTATATGGATGGACGTGAAGGTGTCCTCCTTCACGAGCTTCTCGCTAATAAGGATGGCGTCCTCGTAGTTGTAGCCCTCCCACGGCAGGAACGCCACGAGCACGTTCCGTCCAAGAGCCATCTCTCCATTGTCCGTCGAAGGGCCGTCAGCGATGACGTCTCCACGCTCGACCCGGTCCCCTTTCTTAACGACAGGCTTCTGGTTTATGCACGTTCCCTGGTTCGACCTCATGAACTTCAGAAGCTTGTATGTGTCGGTTGTTCCCGCGTCGGTCTCGACGACGATCTCGTCCGAGGCCACACGCACTACCTGACCCGGGTTCCGGGCGAGCACCACAGCGCCGGAATCGATGGCAGCCTTGTACTCCATGCCCGTGCCAACGAGGGGGGCCTCTGCCCGCACGAGGGGCACCGCCTGGCGCTGCATGTTGGAACCCATGAGCGCACGACCCGCATCGTCGTTCTCCAGGAATGGGATAAGCGCCGTCGCGATGCTGACGATCTGCTTCGGTGAAACGTCCATGAAGTCGACCTGCTCACCGGGAACCTCCACGATCTGGTCCTTGTACCGAGCGGCTACCTTCGGGTTGGCGAACGATCCGTCATCGTTGATGGGCTCGTTCGCCTGGGCTATCACATACTTATCCTCTTCGTCGGCGGTAAGGTAGAGGATCTCTCCCGTGACCTTCCCGTCAACGACCCTGCGGTAGGGCGTCTCGATGAATCCGTACTCGTTTATCCGGGCGTACGTGCACAACGCCCCGATGAGCCCGATGTTTGGACCCTCGGGCGTCTCCACAGGACACATGCGCCCGTAGTGCGAGTGGTGGACGTCCCTGACTTCGAACCCGGCTCTCTCGCGGCTGAGGCCCCCGGGGCCGAGCGCGGAAAGGCGCCGCTTGTGCGTCAGCTCCGCCAGGGGGTTGGTCTGGTCCATGAATTGCGAAAGCTGGCTCGACCCAAAGAACTCCTTGATGGCCGCCACCACAGGCCTGATGTTGATGAGCGTCTGGGGGGTGACCACGTCCACGTCCTGGATGGTCATCCGCTCTCTTACGACGCGCTCCATGCGGGAGAGGCCGATCCTGAACTGGTTCTGCAATAGCTCTCCCACGGACTTCAGCCGGCGGTTGCCCAGGTGGTCTATGTCATCGATGTTTCCCACGCCGCGAATGAGGCCAAGCTGGTAGTTCACCACCGCGACTATATCTTCGCGCGTGATGGTTTTCAGATCAGGCGACGGAGTGCCGTTGTCCAGCACCTTGACAGGCTTGCCGTCGGCGTCGGCCACCACCGCTTCAAGGACCGTCCCCCGGTTCTGGCCGGCAACCTGCTGGAGGGCCATCGCGGCCTTTCGGTCAACCTTCTGCCCCGCATCGATGACTACCTCGCCAGTGGACGGGTCTATGAACGGCTCGAGCAAGATGCAGCCCACAAGCCTTTCGCTGAGGGAAAGCTTCTTGTTGAGCTTGTAGCGCCCGACCGCGGCAAGGTCGTAGCGCCTGGGGTCGAAGAAGAGCGTCTCAAAGAGGGAGCGCGCGCTCTCCTCCGTCGGAGGCTCGCCGGGGCGCAGGCGCTTGTAGATCTCTATGAGGCCGTCGGCCTCGGATTCCGTATTGTCGCGCTCGAGGGTGTTACGTATAGCCTCGCTGTCACCCAGAAGGTCGATGATCTGGGCCTCGGTTCCGTATCCGAGAGCGCGGATGAGCACAGTGACAGGCAGCTTTCGGGTACGGTCAACGCGCACCCAGATGCACTCCTGAGAGTCCATCTCAAGCTCCAGCCAGGCACCTCTGTTCGGGATAACGCTTGCAGAGTAAAGGGTTTTGCCGTTGGGATCGATGGTACGGCCGTAGTACACCCCCGGCGAGCGGACCAGCTGGCTCACGATGACCCGTTCCGCACCGTTGATGATAAACGTGCCCTTCTCGGTCATGAGCGGAAACTCGCCCATGAACACCTCTTGCTCCTTGACCTCGCCGGTCTCCTTGTTGATGAGACGGACGCGCACCTTGAGAGGCGCAGAGTAGGTTACATCCCTCTGCTTGCACTCCTCCACCGAGTACTTCGGTTCTCCGAGCGAATAGTCCACGAACTCGAGAATGAGGTTGCCGGTGAAGTCCTGGATGGGTGATATGTCCCGGAACGTCTCGAGCAGGCCTTCGGAAAGAAACCACTCGTAGGACCGTTGCTGGATCTCGATGAGGTTGGGCACATCGAGCACTTCGTCTATCTTGGAGAAACTGAGCCGCTGCCGCCTGCCGACCTGTGTCATAACAGCCATCCTGTCACGCTCCTATCTCCCACCGAATATGAGCGGATGACAACACTATAAGCAGGTCACGAAGAGTTCCCTGCTGTCAGCACCTGAGAAATTTGCTTTGGGTGAAGGAAAAGAAGGGTCTCATGTAGTATTACTAAATCAGACGAATAGGATGCGCCCAAGTCAGGTTGCCGCATTCTTTTATGCTAACAGACGATCTGACCCCTGTCAAGGGCAAGAGGGGCGTCCGTGTGTCCTCACGGGCGCCCCTTGTCCGTGTACATCGAGTCTCTTTACTTTATCTCCACCGTTGCCCCCGCTTCTTCGAGTTTCGCCTTTATCGCCTCGGCCTCTTCCTTCTTGACGCCTTCCTTCACAGGCTTCGGCGCGCCTTCCACGAGATCCTTGGCTTCCTTGAGACCCAGGCCGGTGATCTCACGGACGACCTTGAGGACGGGGATCTTCTTGTCGCCAGCCGTCACAAGGATGACGTCGAACTCGGTCTTCTCCTCAACTTCGGCTGCAGGAGCTGCTGCAACAGCGGGACCGGCTGCGACAGCGACGGGCGCGGCTGCGCTCACCCCGAACTTCTCCTCGATCGCCTTGACAAGCTCCGCAAGCTCAAGAACCGTCATGTTGGCGATTGCCTCGATGATCTCTTCTTTCGTCATTGTGTGTCTCTCCCCTTTTTGTGGTCTTCTTGTGGTCTTCGTTCTTGTGGTCTTCGTTGGTCTTCTGTGGCGCATCTAGCGCCGATTTCTTCTACAGTAGGCCCACCGGGTCCCAGCGGCCGGGATGCTGGGACCACGATCCTCTGCACCTCTGCAGTCCCGAACACCGAACACCGGCGGACGAGCCCAACCGGCAGCGGCACGGGTTCCCGGCGCCCCGCGCACCGCTCAGCGCTCGGCACTTAGGCTTCAGGCCGGTGCCCCTTGCTCTTCCTTCTGCCGCCTTACGGCGTCGATAGCGTAAGCGAGGTTGCGGATGGTACCCGCGAGGGCGCGAGCAAGGCCCGATATGGGCGCAGCCATGGTCGCTGCGACGCGGCCGAGCATGACTTCACGGGACGGCAGTTCCGCAAGGCTCCGCACATCGTCCGGCCCGATGACTTTCCCCTGCAGCGCGCCGCCTTTGATCTCCATCTCCTTGTGCTCCCGGGCAAACTCCGAAATGATCTTGGCAGGCGCCACCGGGTCGCCTGAAGCGAATGCGATGGCAGTCGGCCCCTCGAGGTACCGCTCCAGGTCCCCCAGGCCCACCTCTCTCGAGGCAATGCGGGTCAGCGTGTTCTTCACGACCTTGAACTCGATCCCCGCTTCACCCAGCTTCCTTCGAAGCTCTGTGATAGCGGCCACGTTGAGCCCGCGGTAGTTGGTGAGCACGACAGCCTGGGATTTCGATAGCTTCTCCCTGATCTCTTGTACTGCGACCTCCTTCTCCGGCTTTGGCAATTTCAACTGGCACCTCCTTTCGCAAGGTCTTTCGCACTGTCGCACTGTCGCCCGAGTGACAAAAGACAAGCCTTCCCGACCTTGGGAGCCACCGGCCCGATCTTGGGAGCCACCGGTGCTTTACCGATGCTGCACTGGCGCTGCACCCATGGTCTCTCCTTGAGTTTGGGTCACCGGCAACCCCTCCCACATGCTGGGAGCGTCTCTGCACTCTCACTTAGCCGAAAGTCGGGAGCATTCATGCGCGAGACTGCCGACGCTTCCCCCATTGTGTCCGCGCAGCCCCCCGTACGCAGCCCCGATGAACCGTCCGGGACCATAGGAGTGCCTGGCCAGACCCTGAGCTGCGGGGGGAACCCGACAATCTGCCGCATCATCGCCTCGCTTAACGGCGACGCGTACGCATGGACAGAACGTATGGACAGATCAAGAGAGGCCCCCGCAAGACATGCGGGGGCCTCTTCACAAGCGCATGTGCATCGGCGGCGTGCCTGAAGGCCGCCACCCGGCTGCGGCTTGGCACCACAACCAGCGGTCCGTGGCCGGCATCCGCGACCGGCATCCGGCCTGCGCCCCGGTGGCGGCGCGGGCTGTGGCGGCCTGCAACCGTGCAACCATGCAACATCTTCGACGCCTGTCCCCCGACCTCGGCGGGCGAGCACTCGTGCTGGGCCGTACGGCCCTGGATGGCTCATTAAGTTCGAGCCCGCCGGAAGCGCGCCGACGCTTCTCGAACGCCCGCTGTCTTGGGTCATGGAAAGCGCATTTCTGCGTATTCAGTTATCGACTACCTGGACTGCCCATCGACTGTCGGCTGTCAGCTCCCAGCCATCGAACATACTCGAGAGGCACGGTCCTCATCTTTCCTCATCTTTCCGCCGAAATCGCCGTGGCCTGCACGGGGCTCACCTTGACTCCGGGTCCCATGGTCGTCGAGAGGACCACGCTCTTAATGTACGTGCCCCGCGCCGCAGGTGGCTTCGCCTTGACGAGCGCATCCATCAGGGCGCCCAGGTTCCCGAGGAGCCTCGGCGCTTCGAATGAGGCCTTGCCGATGGGGACGTGCACGATGCCAGCCTTGTCCGCCCGGTACTCTACCTTACCAGCCTTGATATCATGGATGGCCTTGGCCACCTCGAACGTGACCGTGCCGGTCTTTGGGTTCGGCATGAGGCCCCTCGGGCCAAGGATACGGCCAAGCCTGCCGACGATACCCATCATATCAGGAGTGGCAACCGCCACGTCGAAGTCCATCCAGCCTCCCTGGATTCTCTCGGCAAGATCCTCGGCGCCGACATAATCAGCGCCTGCGGCCTCGGCTTCCTTCGCTTTCTCTCCCTTGGCAAAGACAGCCACCCTCACGCTCTTGCCGGTGCCGTACGGGAGCACAACCGCCCCTCTCACCTGCTGGTCGGACCTCTTTGGGTCGATTCCAAGCCGCACCGCAGCTTCCACGGTCTCGTCGAATTTCGCAGTCGCCGTCTTCTTGACGATCTCGACAGCCTCAGAAGGCGAGTAGAGCTGCTGCTTATTGTATTGCTTCAGAGCTTCTTGGTATCTCTTGCCGCGATCTGCCATAATCCAAACCTCCCTGTGGTGCAGACGGATTGCTCCTCCCACAAAAATCGTGTGTCGCCGGGCCCGCGTGTGATCGTGCCCGTGTGTGGTCGGGCCCGTGTATGGTCGGTGGGGCCTCGGGGTTCTCTAGGCCTCCACCTCGACGCCCATGCTCCTCGCTGTGCCCGCGATCATCCGCTCCGCAGCCTCGATGGTTGTGGCATTGAGGTCCTTCATCTTGAGCTCGGCTATCTCGCGCAACTGGGCGCGGGTAAGCTTCGCCACTTTCTCCCTGTTGGGCTTGCCGGACCCCTTCTCGATGCCGACAGCTTTCCTGATGAGGAACGAGGCCGGCGGTGTCTTGAGCACGTACGTGAAAGACCTGTCCTCGTAGACGGTTATCTCCACCGGGATGATTGTGCCGGCCTGCGCGGCGGTCTTCTCGTTAAACGAGCGCACGAACTCCATGATGTTCACGCTGTGCTGCGCAAGGGCCGGTCCCACCGGTGGCGCCGCGGTGGCTTTCCCCGCTGGTATCTGCAACTTAACAATCGCCGCTATCTTCTTCTTGGCCATGAAATACGTCCCTCCTGCGCGCTTCAAACCCGGTAACCACGTTGCGCTGGTCGCGGCCCCACTCGTGTTCGGTCGGGACAAGCACCCGGAAGCTCTTGTCTTCTTTCTCCATGGTCTTGAACCCGTCGCTTGAGCTTGGCCTCGACCTTGTTCTCGCAATCTGAGTACGTGTGGGTAACTCCCACTTTACCCTACAGCTTCTCGATCTGGCTGAAATCCAGTTCCACCGGCGTGTCGCGCCCGAACATGGAGACGAGCACGCGAGCCTTCCCCTTGTCTGGCTGGATCTCCTCGATGATCCCGGAGAAGTGCTGGAACGGCCCGGAGATCACCCGCACGCCCTCTCCGACCGAGAAGTCGACCTTCGGGTGGGCTTCCTCGACGCCGACCCGCCTCAGGATGTCGTGCATCTCCGTCTCCTGGAGCGGGACAGGCCTGGAGCCCGAGCCGACAAACCCGGTCACGCCCGGGGTGTTCCGCACGACGTACCAGGAATCGTCCTCCATCACCATTTCGACCAGCACGTACCCGGGAAAGATCTTCTTCTTGACGATCTTCTTCTTGCCGTCCTTGAACTCGTACTCCTCTTCAGTCGGGACAAGCACCCGGAAGATCTTGTCTTCCTTCTCCATGGTCTTGACCCGTCGCTCGAGGTTGGCCTTGACCTTGTTCTCGTAACCCGAGTACGTGTGGATGACGTACCACTTCTTATTCGGATTCTCAGGCTCCGGAGACTTCTTACCCGACTCCGCCGGAGGCTCGCCAGGCTCCCCGAGGGGGTCGCCGGCTACCCTTCCCTGCTGCGGCGGGCCTTCCTCTACAGAGGCTGCGAGTTCATCTTCAGCAGACCGGGTTATCTCTCTTTCCTCCACCTCATGAGGGGCCGCATCGCTTCACGACCGCAGCCCTCCACCCCCCACTGAAGTTTTATCGCATGTTACCGTATGAACAGTTTCAGGCCCTGAGAAAACACGAAATCGATGAGCCCGATGAATGCGCTGGCCACGACGACCACGGTGACCACGACCACGGTCGAAGATACGAGTTCCTTCCGGTCGGGCCACGACACTTTCCTCATCTCGGCCCTGACCTCTCGAAGGAACTTGCCAATGCGGCCAAGCCTCTCCTTGATCTGCATAACGGCTCCCTTCCTCGTTCCTTCGTCGCCCGCCGGCCCACACACGGGCCTTCTCAACAAGTCAGTGAAACCCTGACGCACCGCCCCCGCTCCTCTGCCGCGCCGCGCCTGCGATGTGGCCGCTGCAGCGCACGGCTGGCTGGCCCCGGCAGGCGCCACGCACTGGCACGTTCACACTTCACACCCACGCCTGCACGGCTTTGCCCCCGCGAACCGCGAAATGCAGAGGATCAGGCAGAGGCGTCGCCGCTTACCGGGTCTCCTTGTGGACAGTATGAGTGCGGCAAAACTTGCAGTACTTCTTCAGCTCGATCCGGTCGGGGTCGTTCCGCTTGTTCTTCTCGGTGCGGTAGTTCCGCTGCTTGCATTTGGTGCATTCAAGAGTGATGCCCTCGCGCACTTCTTCACACCCCCTGGCACGTCACTCCTAGAATCTAGCATACCGCGGCAGGCATGTCAATAACAGACCGCCGCGCTCGCGCAAACCCAGAGGCCAAGCACGTCAATGCCTCTCAGGTCCGTGTGTCAGCACTGCCCCCCGCCTGTCCGAAGGAGGACCCGAAAGCGGAACCACCGCGCGTTCGTAGTCTCACCACGGCCACGCGCTTTATGAGCACCAGCTTTTACGAGCCGACCTAAGCGCCGCCGCTTTCGCCTTTTCCCCAAAGCACGGCAACCGCGAGGCCCGCGGCGCGGCCGCGCCGCACCGCGTGCCCTCTGGCCGCCGAACCTAGCTTTGACAGGCAGCAATTGCCGTCCACCGTGGCTGTGAGGTTGAAACGCTGGGAGTGTCTCTGGCCTCCGAAGTTGTGCCACGCGACGAGTTTCCGCAGATGTAACTTACTATAGAGATCGCTACAGATCGCTGCCAAACGCCCGTCGAAGGCAAAGACCGGACCCTACCAAGGCGAAGACCGGACCGTACCAGGGTGGACGTCCGAATCGCCGCCAGCCGGTACAACCCGCCGGTACAAGAAAACAGCGCCGGAACTAAAGGCGCCTCATCGGATTACACAACTGGAGCCCACGGCCGGAATCGAACCGGCGACCCCATCCTTACCATGGATGTGCTCTGCCTGCTGAGCTACATGGGCTCCTAAACATGACCTGGAGCGGGAAACGGGACTCGAACCCGCGACATTCAGCTTGGAAGGCTGACGCTCTAGCCAACTGAGCTATTCCCGCTCACTGCAAAATACCTGGTGGAGAGGGGTGGATTCGAACCACCGAAGGCTGAGCCAACAGATTTACAGTCTGCCCCCTTTGACCAGCTCGGGAACCTCTCCACAAAGACTACGGTTTGCAGCTCCTGCAAGCCGCCGCCTCGTTGCGCGGCCCGTGCACCCGCCCCGCCGTTCGGTCGAACGCGGCAGCCCTATGAACGGCGCTACGCTATCAACAGCGCCATGCGGCAAGCTGGTGCGCTGCGGCCCCGGGTACCCATACCCGAACGCCCTGCGCCGCGTTTATATATTAGCATAGAGGTTACGGGTATGCAAGTGCCAATTGCCCGCGCAGAAGGTGGCGCTCTGCTTATCGCTGTACACCGGCATCCCGGTGAGTTGGTTGTCGCTTCACCCTTTTCCCGATTGAAGGTGGCAACGAGTTACAGCAGCGGCCTCATCGTGCTGTCGAAGCCGGCGCACGGGTTGAATCCGGGTGCTCCCGCCAGGCTGCAGCCACGCCACATTCGGCCGAACGTCTTTCGGGGAAAGCGGTTCCAACCCACCCCTGTTCAGGCGTCGCCTTCTCATGCGCAAGCCCGTTCGACGCTCTTCTTGCCCTGAAGTTCGGCCGCGTCGGACCGCGCTCCTGTGGGTAGCAGGTGGATAGTCGGTGGTCTGCTGTCCTCGCCGGGCAGAGAGCCGCGACAGGACTTGCGCCAGCCGCGTCGAAATTCAAGTTGTGGGAGCGTTCTAAGACGAAGATGCGCTCGATGAGAGCCGAAAAGGAGGCAGCAACAGATGCAGGTCGATCTCTCTTTCTGCAGGCGGGAGTTTCCCGCACTTGACCTTCGAGTGAACGGACACATGGCGGCGTACTTCGATGGTCCTGGCGGCACGCAGGTCCCGACCCGGGTGATCGAAGCGGTCGCGCGATACTACAGAGAAGCGAATGCCAACTGCCACGGCGAGTTCGCAACGAGCCGCCGCACGGACGAAATCATAGCCGCCGCGCGACAAGCCGCGGCGGACATGCTCGGAGCGGCTTCGGCAGACGAGATCGCCTTTGGCCCGAACATGACCACATTGAATTTCGCTCTGTCGCGCGCCCTGGGGCGCGCGCTCGCGCCCGGCGACGAAATCGTCATTACAGACCTCGATCACGAGGCAAACCGCAGCCCCTGGCAGGCCCTTGAGGAGAAGGGCGTAATCGTGAGGTCCGTCCGCGTGAACTTGCCCGAGTGCACGCTCGACTATGACGACCTGGAGACGGCGGTCACCACGCGGACCAAGGTGGTGGCGTTGGGATACGCGTCCAACGCGGTCGGGACCATCAATGACGTGAAGCGCGCGGCTTCGCTCGCCCACTCCGTCGGGGCGGTATGCGTGGTCGACGCGGTCCACTATGCGCTGCACGGAGCCATCGATGTGCGTGACATCGGGTGCGATTTCCTGCTGTGCTCCGCGTACAAGTTCTTCGGGCCGCACGTGGGCATCCTTTACGGTCGCCGCGACGCGTTTGAGGGCCTTGCCACATACAGGGTGCGCCCCCAGAGCCCGAAGCCTCCGCACAAGATCGAGACCGGCACGCTGAACCACGAGGGCATAGCCGGCGTCATCGAGGCGATAGAGTTCATCGCCGATCTCGGGACTGCGGTTCAGCCGCTGGCAGCGGCCCTCCCCGAGAGCGCGAGTGAAGGCGCCGCCACACTAGTAGTCTGCTCCAAAACCGCCCGTGCCGCGCCTATGGGACAATCGGTACGCCGCCTAGCTGCGGATTTGCGGGCTGAGCCTGCAGTCGCTAGAGTCGCGCGCGAGTTTCGGAGCACGCTTCTAGAGGCCAGCGCGCCCCAACCGGCACCGGGCGCAGTACAACCACCGGATGCTGATCACAAGGCGAAAGAGCCCGCAAGTCGAAGGTCGCGCGTCCTTGCAGGCTTCGCCGCCATCGAACTCCACGAGCGACCGCTCTTTTCCATGCTTATGGACGGGCTGGCCTCGATCCCCGGAGTGACCGTGTACGGGCTTCCGGCTCACGGTGAGCGGACCCCAACCGTGTCGTTCACCATGGCGGGCAGGCGCCCGGCGGACGTCGCCAAATTCCTTGGAGACCGGGGCATCTTCGTTTGGCACGGCGACTTCTACGCCACGACCCTCATCGAGCGCCTCGGCCTCGCCGAGAGCGGCGGAGTCGTGAGGGTCGGCATAGCGCCCTACAACACGGCCGAAGAGGTGAGCCGGCTGCTTGGGGCCCTGAGGGAGTATGCAGGCAACTAAAGGGCCGGATAAGGGGGTGAGGAGCGACTTGGGGAGATCGTTGTCAAAGGCGAAGTGAGGGTGCAGAAATGCTCCCGACCTTTGGGAGGGGTTGCCGGTGACTCAAAGAAAGAGCGCAACACCGGCAACCCGGCGACTACTGGAAGAGGGGCGAGCGCTAACGCACCCTCACTCAGCGGCTGTTGGAGTTTGCTGATCCCCGGGCGTACGCGCCCCGGGCTTTGAAATATAGTCGAGGATCGCCAGGCGAAGCGCCGCGGGGCCCAGCACGGAACAGTGGATTTTCTGATCCGGGAGGCCGCCGAGGGCCTTGATAATGTCTTCCTCGCCAATTTGGTAGGCTTCCTCGAGAGTTTTTCCTATGGCAAGTTCAGTGGTTACACTGCTAAGTGGGGGTGCAAAAATGCTCCCGACTTTTGGGAGGGGTTGCCGGTGATTGCACGAGGGGTGTCAAAATCCGGCCACTGGCCGGACGGGCCGGATTTTGTCAAGGCGCCCCGCTTGGGGCGCCGTCCCCGAGTGCAA
>JAAYXB010000054.1 GCA_012516125.1 Bacillota bacterium
CCGCCCCAAACTGAGAAGCACCCTGTGCCTGCTTACCCCGTCCTTCCTGTAACTTTCCACGATCCGCAGGTAACCAACACCTCTCGTCCAAGTCACCCGAACAAACATGGCTTCTTTACCATCATATCACGGTAGAAGAAGCCAGGGAGAGGATCCTTCCCGCCCTGACGTGCGGAGGTGTCTTCGTTTCCCAGGCGCCGACGGACGGTCCGCATGGGTCCTATCCTGTATCGAAGGCCCTCTCGAGGACTTCTCTTAGCCCGCCGGGCGTCGCCGGGCGGGCGGGAGTCCCGAAGGACGGCCGGCTCTCCAACTCCCGGGCGACGATCCAGTCGAGGTCGGCGCGGGTGAGGCCGGCGGCGCGCAGAGAGTGCGGCAGGCCGGTCGCTGCGAAGAGGGCCGGGATTCGTGTTTCCAGCCACCGGAAGAGCAACTCGGACCCGCCCGGGACCCCGTGGATGAGTAACGCAGCGTGCTCTGGCCCGGCTGCGTCTGCGCTCAATTGCACGTGTTGCATCTGTACGCTCTTGCCAGGGCCTACACCAGTATCTGCATCCGCGCTCGCGTCCGCATGTGCGTGTGCGGTCGCGACCCGTTGGAAGCCAGCGCGGGCGCTGCCTGCTGGAGAATGCGCCGCAGTTCCAGCGCTTGCTTCGCCGCCCGTACCCCCACCACCAGTGGCCGTGTCCGCAGTCCAGCCCATGCCTTCCGTGACGTTCGCGCTGACACTTGCGCCCGTACCAGAACCCATACCCCCGCAGGCGCCGGCACTTCTTTCGTCCTCCTGGCACGCGAGGGCGGCAACGGACTTGCCCACGTCGATGGTAGTCCCGCCGCCTATGGCGACCACAAGACCCGCGCCGCTCCGCCGGACTGCCGCTATACCGGCACGGATGGCGTGGTGATCGGCGTGGCCTCGCACCTCGAGGACCTCCAAGCGCAGGGCGGCTGTGCCGTTGTCTGCGAGTCGGCGCAGCTTGTCCAGGAGGGCGGCTATCTCAGGCGCCTTCGAGCTCGACTCTCCGACGACCACAAGGATGCCTGGACGTGCCGGGTCTACGAGCCTTACCACCACCTCGGGCACGACACGCGCGGCAAGGCCGCGTCCGAAGACAATTCGCTCCGCCGCCCGCGGCAGGGCGGTGCGGCTTACGCGTACCTCGCCGGTAGTTATGTCGAGTTCCACTAAGCCCGGGAGCGTCACGAGTTCTCTCGCCCGACCTGGGTCTTCCATACACACCAGCGCCTCTTTCCAGCAATAGTCTCCTCTCTTAAAAGCCGAGAGCGCCTGCGTCTTCGCCGTTCTTCCACAGCGGCTGCACGGATTCGTGGGCGAATGGCGGTCAGGCTCGCACCGGTCAGACCGGGCCGCCACTGGAGAAACTGCCGAAGCCCGTCGGCGAATGAGACGGTCAGGTTTGTTTCAGGATGACGGCGATCATCTCCAAGGGGTCGTCTCCCAACGCCTCGATGGCGTGGCCCGCGCCGCCACCCGTCAGGACGGCGTCGCCTGCCGTCGCCTCGCGCTTCGTGCCGTCGTCGTCCACAAGGCCGCGCCCGGACAGGATGTAGAAAACCTCCGCTTCACCCTCGTGCCGGTGGAAGCCGATGGACGCCCCTGCCGGCAGGCGCAGGCGGGCGAAGAGGCGTGACCCGCCGCCAAGCTCGTCCTGCCGGAAAATGTGGGTGATTTCAACGGCCCCGTTGCCGCCACGCATTCTTTCGCGGACTTCTTGTTCCATCTCGTCAGGCTTGCGGATCATCGCGGAAAACACCTCCAGCGAGAGATCTTGATGTGTCGGCCGTGCTCGCGTGTTTCATGAGCCAGGAAAACCCTCAGCTATCGATAGCATACTCTTATGCTTTGTTCGCCACTATCGGCCGCTTTCCTCTGCGCGGAGTAGAGGTCTGCCCTGACTATAATGCGATACTGCAGAGGATATAAGCAAGATGGACCACATGCCTCTCGCCCTGGTGAAGCTGCTGCTCTTGAGAACAGAAAGAAGCCGGTCCTCGTCTGGGTAGGTCTCGAGCTCGAGCCTGTGGAGCATGACCCACCTGTCTTCATCCGGCGGAACAGGAGGAATACTGAGTGGAGGGTGCTCGTGCCGCCCCCGGCCGCCCACGCGACTCTGTCCGCTTTGCCAACAAAACCGGGGCAAATTCCTCTCGAATTTCCTCGACCTGTAGCAGGAGATCTGGCTGCTCCGTCGAATAGTGTTTCTCAATAAGAAGAAGCATTGCGTAATGCGCAATCTCACTGCAGGGGCTGTGGATAACGCGAAAGGCCTTGTCAAATCGCTGCAAAAGGCAGCGCAATTGATGGACGCGCTTACCGACGACCGGCCGGATCTCAGCCTGACCGAGCTTGCCCGCCTGTGCGGGCTTCATCCCAGCACCGCTCGGAGGCTCCTAGTCACGCTCGAGGCTGCAGGCCTTGTCCAGCAAGACAAGCGGTCTCACCGGTATAGTCTGGGCATGAAGCTGTTTGAGCTCGGCCACAGGGTCGAAAGGCGCCTTGAGCTAAGGGCTGCGGCCCGCGGGGTGATGAGAGAGCTTGTGGACCGGGTGGGGGAAACGGCTTACCTGTCCACGTGCCAGGAGGGGGAGGTGTACTACATTGATATCGTTGACAGCGCGCAGACCATCAGGCTGACAGCCAGGATCGGCCAGAGGCTGCCCCTGCACTCAACAGGCACGGGAAAGGTGTTCCTGGCGGCCATGTCGGGTGAGGAGCTGGATGCCATCCTTTCGAGGCCGCTCACCCGGTTTACCGAGTTCACCATATGTGAAGCAGAGAAGTTAAGGAGCGAACTGGCAGAGATACGGGCGAGGGGATATGCCTTCACCTGCGAGGAGCATGAGATAGGAGCATCGTCCGTCGCTGCGCCCATCTATGACCAGCACGACAGGGTCATCGCGGCGCTCGCGATATCGGGACCGGCCTATCGCCTTCCGCGTGAAAGGCTTATTGAGCTGGGTCCTGAGGTGAAGGAGGCTGCCCTGCACATCTCCTTCAACATGGGTGCCAACCCAGACCTGCACAGGTGCCCCCAGTCATCTGCTTCCACAAGGACCGGATCGCAAGACTGATCTGCTGAGGTTTCAAAGACTTGTAGGCTGCCACATGGTGCGGCGGCTTGCCGACACCCAGTGCCCGCGCCGCCATCCGCGTGGGCGAGCCGCGAGACTGACCTCCGGGCCAGTGTATCAGGATGGCTTTGCAACCTTATCGACCTCAGGGCAAAGGTCCGGTTGTGACGAGTGGTCCTGCCTTCTGCGCGAGGGCTTTGACGACGAGTCCCGGCACGTCAGCGCGTTGACATTGTAAGGCCCGTATCCGCAACTCAGCAGGGCCCAGAGCGGTTTCCGGGGCTACGCCGCCGGGGCCCGGCGGAGCATGCAGGAGCATGGCGACGCATGCTTGGAGATGCCGAGGCATGACAGACCTGGGCATACAGGGGCATTCGAGGGTTTGCTGGGGCGCAGCGGAGTCAGCCCGACCCGTTCCTAACGGGCTTGGTGGCCTGACAGGGCGCTTGAGAGTCCGACGAGGCCCGAGACGAAGCGCGGCCCGGCCCGGAACAGAGCTGCATGGTGTGACGCGGCCCACCGCCACCGCCTGCAGTGCAGTGCAGCGCAGCTCACCGCGGCACGGGGCGGGGCCAGGCGGGGCAACGTAACACAGCACGAGACGGCACAACGCCACATATGCAGCGTCACATATGCAACCATACGACGCAGCACAGAGGTGTACAGGACATGGCAAGAAAGGTGAAACTCGCTGAAATGACCTGGGTGGAAGTGAAAGCCGCCCTCGACTCGGGGACTGACACGGTGATAGTCCCGCTTGGCTCCGTCGAGCAGCACAGTTGCCATCTCCCCCTCATCACCGACAGCGCGAACGTCGAGTGGATCGCCGTGAAAGCCGCCGAAGGCACAGACGGGGTGCTCGTCGCCCCCACTGTGGTCTACGGGATAAGCCACAACCACATCGACTTTGCAGGGACGGTCACCTTGCGGACGTCCACCTTGATCGCGCTCCTCAAAGACATCGCCCATAGCCTCGTAAAACACGGTTTCCGGAACATCGTCTTCCTGAACGGACACGGCGGAAACAACGCCACCGTGGCCGTGGCCGCGATAGAGCTTCGCGAAGAGACCGGGGCGACGATAGCCAACATCTACACGCCCAACCTCATGAGGAATTCCGCGAAGCTGCTGGAGTCGGACATCGAATGGCACGCCGATGAAGGAGAGACCTCGACTGCCCTCGTGGCCATTCCTGAGCTCGTAGACATGAGCAAGGCCGTCAAGGAGATCCCGAAGCCGCGCCCGCTGTTTACCTTCACTGAGGAGGCGCTCAGCCGGTCCGTGGTGGACCTCGGGCTCCCGAAGACCAGGGAGATAACGACCTCCGGGACCATCGGCGACGCCACCCTGGCGACGCGTGAAAAGGGCGAGCGGATGATGGGCGAGGCCGTCGAAACCCTGATCGGCGTGATAGCGGAGCTTCGCGAGGCGACAAAGGCTCCGGGCGCGCGGTGACGCCTGCGCGCCTTAAGCGGCGCGCGGGGCGCGGAGAAGCAGAGAAGGAGAGAACCAGGAAGCAGGGAGGAATCTTTCATGGCCACGGTAATTTATTGCGGATCGATCCTTACCGGTCCCGGATGGGAGCCGGAAGAAGGTTGCACTATCGTTGCCGATGACAGCGGTCGGATCGTCTCTGTCGAAAAGCGTGGCGCCGCGCCGCGGGCTGCTGCAGCCGGCGCTGCGCCCGCCGCACCCGCCGCATCTGTCGTACCCGCCGCGTCAACCATACCAACCACGCCCGAAGAGGACGCCGTCATCGTGGACTGGGCTGACTACATGGTGCTGCCCGGACTTATCGACTGTCACGACCACCTCGGGATCGACCTCGGCGATGAGCGGGCACAGTCGTATGACCACGACGCCGTGATAACGCTGCGGGCCGTGAGGAACGCCCGCCACTTGCTGAGGAGCGGCATCACGACCCTCAGGGACGTGGGCGAATCGCGTCATCTGGACGTCTACTGGAAGCGCGCCATATCTGAAGGAGTGGTCGAGGGACCTCGCCTCCTCATCGCGGGCGAGTTCATCATGAGGACGGGCGGCCACGGCTGGTACGGGGGCCTTGAGGCCGACGGCGAGGTCGCTGTAAGGAAAGCTGTCCGCGAGCAGGTAAAATGGCAGTCCGACCTCGTGAAGATCATGATAACCGGCGGCGTGTCCACCGAGGGGTCGTCTCCCACCATGAGCGACTATACGCGTGAGGAGATCGCGGCCGCGGTGGACGAGGCCCACCGGCTCGGCAGGAAGATCGCCGCGCACGTCCACGGAGGTGACGGGGCCACGTGGGCCATCGAGGCCGGCGTGGACTCGATCGAGCATGGCGTGTTCCTCACGAGAGAGCAGCTGCGGATGATGGCCGAGAAGGGGACCTTCCTTGTGGTCACCTACGGCGTCATGAAGTACGCAGCCGAGTCGCCCGGAGTGCCGGCCTATTACAGGGAGAAGGCCGCTGCCGCGTGCCAGGCGTACATGGACACGCTCCGCGCCGCTCGGGAATGCGGCGTCCCTGTGGCGATAGGCGGGGACACGTACCACGGCGACCCGACGGCCGAACTCCAGGCGCTCCTGGGGGCGGGCTACACCTTGAAGCAGGCGTTCGCCGCGGCGACGCTCGAGGGGGCGAAGCTCTGCGGTATATCCGACCTCGTTGGGTCTATCGAGGTGGGCAAGATCTGCGACCTCGTCGCCTTCCGCAGGGAGGATGTTCTCGCGGGCGACCTGCGTCAGGTCCGCGGCGTGGTGAAGGCTGGGAAGGTATGCGGTTGATTTGGCGGTTGATTCGGGGCCGTCACGAGCGGCGGAGCGGGGAAGAAGCTGGCTGGGTTGCGAGCACAAAGGAAAGAGAGAAGGAACAGCAACAGAAGGAGAGGAGTAAAGAACAGATGAACACAAGAGACACAGCACGAAAAGCAGCGACGAAAGCAGTCAAGGTCCTGGCCATGATGGTGGCAGCTCTGCTGGCTGCGCTCGCGGTCGCCGGGTGCGGCGGCTCCAGCGTCTCGAAGGGGCCCAGGCAGGAGATTGTCATCGCTCAGGGGACTGACCCGCAGACTCTGGACCCCCACCTCACCACGGTCCAGCAGGCGCTCAATATCTCAGGAGCGATATGTGAGCCTCTCACCTACCTCAACTACGAGTCGGGTGAGATTGAGCCCCTCCTCGCGGAGAGCTGGAAGGCCATCACCGACACCACCTGGCAGGTCAAGCTCCGCGAAGGGGTGAAGTTCACGAACGGGGAGGAGCTCACCGCGGACGCGGTCAAGTTCTCTTTGGAGCGGATAGCGAACCCCGAGTTCAAGTCGCCGGCCGCGATATACACCCGCCCGATCAAGTCCGTGGATGTGGTGGACAAGTATACCGTGAACATCACCACGAAGGAGCCCCTCGGGGTCATGCCGCTTTACATGACGAGGGTATACATTGTTCCCCCGAAGTACATCCAGGAGAAGGGCGACGAGAACTTCAGCAAAGCTCCTGTGGGGACCGGCCCCTTCAAGCTGGTGGAGTGGCAGAAGGACGAGAAGGTGGTGCTCGAGGCGAACCCCGAGTACTGGGGAGACAAGCCGACCCTCGACAGGGTAACGTTCAGGGCCATTCCTGAGACATCCACCCGGATGGCCGCGCTGAAAGCGGGCGAGGCTGACATCGTCACGCAGGTCTCAACTGACGAGGCCGAGTCGCTGTCGAAAGACGAGAACATCAAGATCCTTCCTGTGCCGGGCCTTCGGGTGATGTTCGTCCAGTTCAACCTGACCCAGGACAACGCCCTGAAGGATCGCCGCGTGCGCCAGGCGCTGAACTACGCGGTGGACAAGGACGCTATCGTGAACGACATCCTGCGCGGCTACGCGCGCAAGTGCGAGGGGCAGCCCCTCACCAAAGAGTACTTCGGGTTCAACGAGGAGATAAAGGCCTACCCGTACGACCCGGAAAAGGCGAAGAGCCTCCTTGCGGAAGCGGGCTACGGGCCAGATAATCCGCTTGCGCTTACGCTGTACGCTCCTCAGGGGCGCTACAACCAGGACAAGGAGGTCGCGCAGGTCATCGCCGGCCAGCTCGAGGCGGTGGGCGTCAAGGTGGACCTCCAGGTGCTCGACTGGGGCCTGTTCCTGAATAGGCTGGTCGCAAAGGACTTCAACCCCATGGCCTTCTGGGGCGCGGCCACCGAGCCCGACGCGGACCTGTGGCTCAGCGGCATGGTGTACAGTGGAGCTGCCTACTCCATGTACAGCAACCCGGCGGTGGACGAGCTTATCCTGAAGGGATCGAAGACCGTGGACCAGGCGGAGCGAGCGAAGATCTACGGAGAAGTGATGCGGATACTTCACGACGACGCGCCTTATATCTACCTCTACCAGCAGGTGGACATCTACGGCGTGAACAAGCGCGTCGAGGGGTGGTCCCCTAGGCCAGACGAGCAGATCGATCTCAAGGGGATAACGGTGAAAGGATGATCCGCGTTGGCGAGGTACCTCGCAGCCCGGCTCGGCCACGGGGTGCTCGTGACGCTGGCGGTGCTCAGCGTAGCTTTCGTGCTGCTGCATCTTGCCGGCGATCCAACGTACCTCCTGGTTCCCGTAGGAGCGAGCCCTGAGGAGATCCAGAACATTCGCCACCAGCTCGGCCTGGACCAGCCGCTCTGGAGGCAATACGTGAACTACATGAAGCGCGCCCTCAGGGGGGACCTCGGGACGTCCCTGAGGTACAACCAGCCCGTGCTCGGGCTCGTCCTCGAGAGGTTCCCGGCGACGATGAAGCTCACGGCGGTTGCGCTCGCGGTCATGCTCATCGTCGCGGTCCCCCTTGGGGTGGTGTCCGCAGTGAAGCGCAACGGCGCCTTCGACCAGATCGCCACGGGCCTTGCGCTGCTTGGCCAGTCCATGCCGACCTTTTGGTTTGGCATAGTGCTGATACTCGTGTTCGGCGTGTCGCTGCGCTGGTTTCCCACGTCGGGAAGCGAGGGCTGGAGGGCGCTGGTCCTTCCCGGCGTCACGCTCGGAGGATACACGGCCGGTCTCACCACGAGGATGGTGAGGTCTTGCCTCATCGAGGTGCTGGGCCAGGACTACATCCGCACGGCGCGGGCGAAGGGGCTTGCGGAGCGAATGGTCCTCTACAAGCACGCGCTCCGGAACGCCGCCCTCCCGGTGGTAACGATAGTCGGTTACCAGCTCAGCACGCTCATCGGCGGCGCCCTTGTGACCGAGCAGATCTTCGGGTATCCGGGGATGGCGCGCCTTGCCGTGCAGGCCATAAACAACCGCGATTTCCCGGTGGTGCAGGCCTTTGTGGTTGTGGCGGCGGTGACGGTCCTTGTCATCAACCTGGTGGTTGACCTGATGTACGTCCTTCTCGATCCGAGGATCACCTACGAATAGCGAGAGACGAATGACGGATGACGGACGGGTGACAGATGGCGAACGACGAAGGCCGACGTATGAGCGGCCGGCGGGTCCGCAGAAGGCGCTGCCGAGGCCGGACCGCTGCGCTCGAGCGCCGGAACCAGAGGGCCCGAGCGAGCTCCGAGGCGGCGGTTGTGGGCGGTATCGGCTGTTGCGGGGACGAACATCTCGAGCATGACTAAGCTAAGCTGGCGTCTCGTGAGGTTTACGCAATGAAGGTAACGAAACTGCGAAAGGTGATCGCGCGTAACAAGAAGGCCATACCAGGTCTCGTCCTTCTCAGCATCGTCATGGTGGCGGCGGTGTTCGCACCACTGCTGGCGCCCCACGACCCGAACGAGCAGAACACCAGCTTGCGCTTGCGGCCGCCTGCGGCGCTGGGCGGGCCGGACGGGTTTCTGCTCGGGACGGACCCACTGGGCAGGGACGTGCTCAGCAGAGTGGTATACGGGGCGCGGGTCTCGCTCTTGGTCGGCCTCGTGTCGGTGGCCATAGCCGGGGTGATCGGGGTGACCCTCGGGGTGATCGCGGGCTATTACGGGCGAGTCGCGGACGCGATCATCATGCGGCTTGTGGACTTCCAGATGGCCATCCCGTTTCTGCTGCTCGCTCTCGGCGTGATGGCGGTGCTCGGCCCGAGTCTGCGCAACGTCATCATAGTGCTGGCGCTCACAGGCTGGGTGGTCTACGCACGGGTGGCGAGAGCGCAGGTGCTGGCCATCAAGCAAAAAGAGTTCGTCCAGTCGGCCGTGGCGGCTGGGGCGAGCGACCTGCGAATACTCGTGCGATACATCCTGCCGAACATCCTTCCACCCCTCGTAGTGGTTGCTACCGTGGAAGTGGGGCGGACCATCCTTGCCGAGGCGTCTCTCTCGTTCCTGGGACTCGGCGTGGAGCCTTCCACGCCCACTTGGGGGAGCATCGCCGCGGATGGGCGCGATTACGTGAGCCTGGCATGGTGGGTCTCGACCGTCCCAGGCTTTGCGATCCTCCTCACGGTGCTCGGGACCAACTTCCTTGGCGACTGGCTGAGGGAGAAATTCGATCCCACCTTGCGCATCTGACGCCATTGACGGCGACTTTCCTTTCGTGAACCCATCTGCCAGGTCCAACCGGTTGCCTATCATGGTGCTTACCATCGTGGCGTTGCGCCACCACACGTACGCAACGGACATCGTAACGTAATGCCGTGGCCTGGCGGTGTCGAGGATGTTGAGACCGGGTTGGCTTCGCGCTGTCGATGATGTGCCGTGCGGGCTGCACCTCGAGGTAAGTGTCCTCCTGGTTGTCGGATGAGGCTGAGGACGAGGACGAGGATGAAGATGAAGATCACGCTGTGGCATCCGGGGTGCCCCGCGGACCAGGACGGTGAGAGACCTCGAGGAGCGCAGCCCGGCGGCTGGCGACACAGATTGCGAAGCCGAGACCTATCGAGCCCAGGATCACCAGGGCGGCGCCCGGCCCGAGGCGAGAGGCGAGCCAGCCTGCGAGGAAAGCGCCTGCGGGAGTGACACCGATGTAAATGAGCATGTATACGCTCACCACGCGGCCCCGCAGTTCGTCAGGCGCGGCGAGCTGGGTGGTGGCATTGGCTGTGGTCGTGAACAGTATCATGGAGAACCCCAGGAACGCTATGGTCACTGCAGACAGTATATACCGCCGGGTGAGAGCAAGGACGATCGTGAATAGGGGGAGGAGGATAGCTCCTACCAGAAAGCGAGTTGTACTCCTCTCACGGGAAGCAAAGGTGGCCAGGGTGAGCGCACCGACGAAGGCACCAAGGCCCATGGCTGAGGTGAGGAAGCCGTAACCCGACGCCTCCTGATGGAGTACGTCCCTGGCGAAGGCGGGCACGAGGACGTTGAAATTCAGCACGAAAAGGCTCATCACTCCGACCGTCACGATTATCGTAGCCAGCTTCCGGTTTCCGCGAATATACCTGAGGCCTTCCGCCAGGTCTCGCGTCATGCTCTTCGACTCGCGTTTCAGAGTCAGCTTATTGACCCGCATGAGGAGCAAGCCTGCGATGACCGCTATGAAGCTCACACCATTCAGGAAGAAGGACATGAAGAAGCCGATTCGATCGATGAGGAGGCCGGCGGCCGCTGGGCCGACAATGCGTGCGAGGTTGAAGATGACGGAGTTCAAGGCTACGGCATTCATCAGGTCTTCAGGGCTTGTCATCTCGATCACGAACGCCTGGCGTGCCGGGGTATCGATGCTTTGCGCCACACCTGTCAGGAACGCTATGAGAAGAATGTGCCAGTACTGGATTCGTTTGAAGTAGATGAGTCCTGCCAGCAGAAACGCGAAGGCCATGAGGGCGGTCTGGGTGGCCACAATCAGATCCCGCTTGTTGTGCCTGTCAATCATCACACCCGCGAACAGCGAAAAGAGGAGGGTCGGGATGAACTGCACCGAACTTACCAAGCCCAGAAAGAACGCGGAATTGGTCAGCTCGAGCACAAGCCATGACTGGCTCGCATTCTGTATCCAGGTTCCCATCAACGACACACACTGCCCGGTCCAGAACAGACGGAAGTTTCGATGCCGCAGCGCAGAGAAAGTTGGGGGCAGGGCCGTGCGACGAGCCCTGCGGCGAGCACCCGTCCCTGGCGTACGCGATGAAATAAGGTCGGACATATCGGACATATGTGTATGATCTTCTTCCTTCTTCCTCGACTTGTGATTACCCACGTGTATTCCACGAATTTCGCCGTTTACCTGCAGCAGAGCGGGTACGATTGGCGGAGTCTGCAGGGCCGCACGGCGGAGCGACGATGGGTTGCAAGGGTTGGTTGCCCTACAGGGGACCGGGCGAGAATACGGGGGACCGGGCGAAAAGCTGGCTGCCGTAATGCCAGGTCATGCCCCTGCGGCGAAATCGCCTGCGAGAACGCATCCCGAGGTGCCTGCGACTGGCACCCCTGGAAGGTCGGAGTATGTATAAGCTCCCCGGGTCCCCATTGCTCCAGGCGGATTTCCCGCGGAAAGGGTGGGTGCTGAGCTGGAGATATCAGCGCTCTTATCGAACGGGTCGCACTTTAGGCCGTGGAACGCCCCACACATCGTTCTGAGTAAGGATGTGTTAGTTCTCGCCCCTTTTCCAGTAGTTGCAGGGTCGCCGGTGTTGCACTCGGGGACGGTGCCCCAAGCGGGGCACGCTTTGCCAAGACCCGGCCGGTCTGGCTAGGCAGCCGGATTTCGACACCCCTCGTGCAATCACCGGCAGCCCTGCACGGCGCGTGCGGTCTCTGGAACCGGCGATTACTTATCGATGTTAGTAGGTCTGCAGACGGAAAGGCCCACTTTTATTGGGGCCGTGGCAAATGGACCTCAGGTTGGCGAGCCTGGGGTGCTCTTTTGTCTTGGTTATTGACATATGACCATAATGGCGGATATACTAATAATGAGCTGATGACCATTACCCACGTAGAAGCAGGGTGTGAACGTGATGAGCGGTCGTCTCCGTCGCGCAGAAAGGAAACTGGCAGAGAAAGGTCTCCGAATCACGCCTCAGCGTCGGACCGTGCTGGAAACCCTAAGGAGTCACCAGGGCAGGCCCTTGACCGCCGAAGAGATCCACTGGAGTGCCCGGACGAAGGGCTCCAAGTTGAGCATAGCTACTGTGTACCGAGCTCTTTCGGGTCTGGAGAAGCTGGGGCTTGTCACCAGGCTTGATCCGGGGAGCGGCCCCGCGACCTACGAACTTGCTCTTATGCACCCAGAGCCGCACTGCCATCTGGTTTGCCTTGGCGGTGGCCAGCGGCATGGTTCGGCGCAGGCCTCAGTCGAGGTCCTGGTCGAGACCCTGGTATGTGAGGAAGGAGGCGAGCCGGCGCAAGAGGTCACGCAAGATGGTGGTAGCAAAGCAAGGCGAAAGCACCAACGGAAAACAAGGAGATAGGAGGTGTGGAAGATGCCAGGAGGCGATGGAACAGGCCCTGGGGCCCTTGGCCCGATGACGGGAAGGGCTGCGGGCTACTGTGCTGGGTACCCCGTGCCCGGGTACATGAACCCCGTCCGGTTCAGGGGCGTAGGATTCTGGCGCAGGCCATATCTTGGTTGGGGAGCCGGATTCGGCCGGGGCAGGGGCTGGAGACGGATGTACTACGCAACCGGCCTGCCAGGATGGGCACGGTTTGGTTACCCCGGCTGGGCGGCCCCGGCATACTGGCCCGCGACTGCTGCCCCTTACCCGGCCTTCTATGGAGCTCCCCTTTACGGAGCCCCATACACAGGGCGGAATCCAGAAGAGGTGGCCAAGGCCGCGGCCGAACAGGAGACCGCGTTCCTGAAGGAACAGGCAGAGCTCCTAAAGGAGGAGCTTGAAGCGGTTGAACAGCGCCTGAAAGACCTGTCTGGTCTTGAAAAGGGCAAGGCCGAAGAGGGCAAGTAGGCTGCTTCAAACTCGGAGACCTGCCACTCCACATGCCACTTACCACTCCCACGCGGTGAGGGAGGGAGGAGGCGGGAATTCCTCAACCCGCCCCCTCTCCCAAAGCCAACAGGCCAGCTAGCCAGCCGGCCAGATAGATAGTCAGGCAGGCAGAGATCAATCATCGTGAAGGAGAGAGAGCAAGGTGAGACTAGCAGTTACGGCTCAAGGCGTTGATTTGGATTCGGCCATAGATCCGCGCTTCGGCAGGTGTGAGTATTTTGTAATCATCGACCTGCATACCGAGGAGTTCGAAGCGATCGCCAACCAGAGCCTTACGGCATCCGGTGGTGCGGGCATCCAGAGCGCGCAGTTTCTCGCGGATCGCAAGGTCGATGCTGTGATCACGGGGAACGTGGGTCCCAACGCGGCACGTGCCCTGCGGGGGGCAGGGATCGAGGTTTACACCATGACCTCAGGAACGGTGCGCGAGGCCGTCAAGGCATACAAAGAAGGAAAGCTTAGCGCGGTATCGGGACCCACGGTAGGTTCACACTTCGGGATGGGACCCAGGCGCTAGCAGACGCTAACAGAAGCTTGTGGTAACGAGGAGGTCGCAGGAAGCATGAAGATCGCGGTAGCAACAGACGGTCCCATGGTGGCGGCGCATTTCGGGCGATGCCCCGAATACACGATATTCACCGTGGACGACGGAAAGGTAACGAATAAGGTCGTGATCCCCAACCCGGGGCATGAGCCAGGATTCCTGCCAGAGTACCTTTCGAAACTCGGGGTCTTGTGCATTATTGCCGGTGGCATGGGCCCGAGGGCGCAGGGGCTGTTTGCCGAAAAGAACATCCGGACTGTGACGGGGGTTTCGGGGCCTGTAAGTGAGGTAGTCGATTCATACCTCGCAGGTTCGCTCGAGGCCGGGGAGAGTCTGTGCGAACACGGAGAGCATCACCAGAGATGTGACCGACACGAGGAGCATCACGGGGAACACACCCTGTGAGCAAGCAATTGGCAAGGAAGCCGGAGGGATGGAACATGGCGGCAGTGGTTGACGAGGAACTATGCACTGGGTGCGGCATCTGCCAAGAGACGTGCCCTGCTGGTGCCGTCACTGTAGACGAGGTTGCACATGTTGATCCGGATAAATGTACCGAGTGTGGGGCTTGCGCTGACGAGTGTCCGTCTGGCGCGATAGCGCTCGAAGACAGACCGGTTCCGCGGCAAGACCGAAACGGCGGAGATACCTGATGGTTATAGCAGTAGCAAGTGGAAAAGGCGGAACTGGCAAGACCACCATCGCAGTGAACCTGGCCTTGACTCTTGAAAGAGACATGCCCGTCCAACTCCTGGACTGCGATGTCGAAGAACCGAACGCACATTTGTTCCTGCACCCGTTGCTCGATGTTTCGGAGAAGGTCGCCCTGCCTGTGCCGGTCATTGACCAGAGCAAGTGTAACGGATGCGGCAGGTGCAGTGAGATCTGCGCTTTCAACGCAATCATCGCCATCGGCACCCACGTGATGGTTTTCCCCGAGCTGTGCCACGGGTGCGGAGGATGCAGCCGGTTTTGCCCGGTGAGTGCTATATCGGAAGAGCCCCGAGAGATAGGTGTCGTCGAGAGCGGGCGTGCAGGGCAGATCGAATTTGTCCAGGGGAGAGTGAACGTGGGCAATCCTCTGGCTCCCCCAGTGGTAAGGGCGGTAAAGAGCAAGATAGACGCCCGCCAGGTCAAGGTGGTCATCATAGATGCTCCGCCCGGGACATCGTGTCCTGTAGTGGCATCGCTCAAAGATAGCGACTTCTGCGTGCTCGTCACCGAGCCCACGCCTTTCGGCCTCAATGACCTCGTTTTGGCCATCGATGTGGTGAAAGAACTAGATATCCCCTTCGGAGTGGTGATCAACCGGTCTGGGCTCGGCAACAAGGACCTCCTGACCTATTGCAGGCGGGAGAAGGTACCCGTACTGCTGGAGATCCCCTTTGACCGAAGATACGCAGCATGTTATGCCAGAGGAGGACGGCTCGTGGAGGAGTTCCCTGAGTTAAAGGAGGCTTTTTGGGGGCTCTGGCGAAGGATTCGCGCTTTGGCGACAACCGGGCAAACCGAGTTTCGGGGACCATCGTAGTCCATCCGGAGGCCGTTCTGCGCTCCGTCTCTCAGGGAATGGTTTTCTGACGGTTGTGGCAGTTGCACGGGCGCGGAGCGAGGCTTCTGACCATGTTCAGGAGATAGAGAGGTTCGATGGCATTCGCGCGGTTCGCATAGAGCGTGGACTTCTTGTGTCGGAGCGAGCTGGAATTGAAGGGATGGCGCGAAGGTGAGAGAGCTACTGGTGATAAGTGGCAAAGGAGGTACCGGCAAGACTTCCCTGGTCGGAGGGTTTGCGGTTCTGGCCGAGAACAAGATTCTGACTGATTGTGACGTGGATGCGGCTGACCTGCACCTTCTTCTCAAGCCCACGGTGCGCGAGACCAGGGAATTCTATGGCTCCAAAAAGGCTGTGCTCGACCACGAAAGGTGCACCGGGTGCGGCGTCTGTGTGCAAGCCTGTCGTTTCGGCGCTATCAACATGGGCAAGGGCCGCGGCAACACTAAGGTTCAGATCGATCCCATTTCGTGCGAGGGTTGCGCCGTCTGCTCCCATGCATGTCCCTGGGGCGCAATAGCCATGAAAGACAACCTCTCAGGCTACTGGTTCATCTCAGATACACCTTACGGGCCTTTGGTCCACGCCAGACTCGGAGTC
The DNA here is from genome assembly GCA_012516125.1 of Bacillota bacterium. GTDB lineage: Bacteria > Bacillota > SHA-98 > UBA4971 > UBA4971 > UBA6256. The sequence continues at coordinate 15,633 of JAAYXB010000054.1, forward strand.
GCCGAGGAGAACTCGGGCAAGCTGGTGACCCGGGTGCGGCGTGAAGCGCGGTCTATAGCTGAAGATCAGGGATTGGACTATATCATCACAGACGGGCCGCCGGGGATAGGCTGCCCGGTGATATCCTCGATCTCAGGAGTAGATCTGGCCCTCATCGTCACGGAACCCACGGTGGCCGGTACGCACGATATGGAGAGAATCCTTGAGCTGGCGAGGCACTTTGACACCAAGACGATGGTCTGCATCAACAAGTACGATCTCGACGAGGGGAAGGCCGAAGAGATCGAGCGTTACTGCCGCGACGAGGGAATACAAGTCGCAGGAAAGATCCCGTTCGATGAGGAAGTGGTCAATGCCCTGGCAAGAGGACTGCCCGCAGTAGCGCCTGCGGACAATGGCTTCAATCAGAGGGAAGGGAAGGCCTCAAAGGCGATACGAGAGCTTTGGATGAAAGTCTCATCCTATCTGAAATAGAGCTGCCGCTGCGTGTATGTGCCATGTCGGAGGACCAGAAGCAAGGATGAGCTACGGTATGTTCTACAACGAGAAGGTTCTTGAGCACTTCCTCAATCCCAGAAACGTGGGTGAGATACCGGATGCAGATGGAGTTGGGACAATCGGCGACCCGACGTGTGGTGATTATCTAAGGGTGTATATCAAGGTCAAGGACAGGAAACTTGTAGACGTCAAGTTTAAGCTGCACGGATGTCCTGCAGCCATAGGAACTAAGTGAAGGTGCATTAGTCCTCGCCCCTCTTCCAGTAATTGCCGGGTTGCCGGTGTTGCACTCGGGGACGGCGCCCCAAGCGGGGCGCCTTGACAAAATCCGGCCCGTCCGGCCAGTGGCCGGATTTTGACACCCCTCG
>JAAYXB010000055.1 GCA_012516125.1 Bacillota bacterium
GGGCACGCCTTGCGCGTTCGATTCTTCTTCTTTCTGAAAGATGCTGCGGGCCAGGACGAGGTTACGATACGCGCAGAATCGGCTCCTGACCTCCGGACGCTCGTCCAGGTTCTCGTGGGCCGGTTCGGGGAGCGCCTTGCCCGGCAGCTCGTCACGGCGGATGGAGAGATCCGGAGCGACATCAACATCCTCGTGAACGGCCGGAACGTCCAGTTCCTGTCGGGGGCTGACACCAGGCTGAAAGACGAGGACACCGTGAGCTTTCTTTCGGCGGTCGCCGGCGGGTGACGGGGTTGGCGCAACCGGCGTCGAGCCCCGGTCCAAAAGGCAGCGGCACAGATTCAGGACGACCAGGTCCACGTTGAGAAGGACGCCTGCTCCGAAGAAGTGGACGCGGAGCAGCGCATGCCGCGCGTAAGGTATGGGGGGGAAACCTCTATGAAGTACGTGATCCTCGGAAACGGGCCGGCGGGGGTGAGCGCGCTTAAGGCGATCCGGGAGGTGGACCGGACCGGTGACATCACAGTAGTGTCGCCCGAGACCTGGCGCTACTACTCGAAGATACTCCTGACCCACTGGATTGCCGGAAAGGTAAGGTTCCCAGATCTCTTCCTGGTCGACGAGGATTTCTACGAGCTAAACGGCGCAAAGACCGTGTTCGGGGCGGCTGCGACCCGCATCGACCCCGCAAGGAAGGTTGTGGAGCTGTCCAACAGGCAGAGGCTCGGCTACGACAGGCTGCTCCTGGCCATGGGAAGCTCTCCCCAGGTGCCTGACGTGCGCGGGCTAAGACTTCCTGGAGTCCACTACCTGAGGACGTTCGACGACGCGGAGAGGATCGCCCAGGCGGCGTCCTCTGCCCGGCGAGCCGTCGTGATAGGAGGAGGTCTCGTCAGCCTCAAGACCGCCGAAGGCCTTCTCGCCCGAGGTCTTGAGGTATGGGTAGTCGTGTCTTCGGGCAGGTTGCTGTCGCAGATCACCGCGCCTGAAGACGCCGCGGCGGTTTTCAGGATCTTCGAGGGGGCGCCGGGGCTTCACATCCTCCTGAACTGCGATGTCACCAGGATCGAGGGCAGGGGCCGGGTCGAGAGGGTCCTCCTCAGCACGGGCCAGCGAATTGAGTGCGACATGGTTGTGGTCGGTAAGGGCGTTACGCCAAACCTCCTCTGCACGCGCGGCACGGGCATCGCTACAGGGCGAGGGGTTATCGTTAACAACAGGATGGAGACCAGCGTGCCGGGGATATACGCCGCAGGCGACCTTGCCGAGGGCTTCGACATAGCCCGGGGGAGTGCCGCGGTGAACGCCCTGTGGTCGAGCGCGGTATGGCAGGGCACAGTCGCAGGCTACAACATGGCGGGTCGGGACGTAACTTACGCAGGCGACGTGGCTATGAACTCCGTTGCTTTCCGCGGCGGGTGCATCGTGGCGCTTGGGAAGACCCGACCCGCGGATGGTGACGAGGTCTACACCCTGACAACCAGGGGCAGCGATGACAGTGATTACGCGCGATTTGTGTTCCACGGAAGCCGCCTCGTGGGGGCCGTGCTAATCGGCCGGGCCGTGCAGACGGCGGGGGTGCTCCGCAGCCTCATTGCGCGGCGGTCTGACGTCGCTCGGATCAAAGGCGACCTACTGCGAGGAAGGATGTCCTATCCTGGCATGGTGAAGGATGTCGTCGGCCTGCGCGCGCTAGTAGCTTCCTGATGATCCTGCGCCGTCCGCAACCTGTGCCTTCAGCGCGCTGTCGAGACCGACGTCGTCCCATGTAGCTGTGGTCCCATACCTCGTGAGGGCGCAGAAACGCTCTCGACTTTTTGGAGTAGTTGCCGGTGCTCGCACAAAGGGTGTCAAAATTTGGCCACTTGCCCGGCGGGCCGGATTCTGGCGAGATGTGCCCTGCTTAGGGTGCTATCCCCGGATGCAACACCGGCAACCCACCACATACTGGTAAACTGAAGTCTAGACTGCCTCCACCTGCTTGACCTCGGGCACCTCTTCCTTGAGGGCTCGCTCCACGCCGTTCCTGAGGGTCATCATCGACATCGGGCATCCAACGCAGGCGCCGGTCAGCCTCACCTTCACCACGCCATCGTGAACGCTGACAAGCTCGACATCGCCGCCGTGCGCCTGCAGAGCGGACCTGATCTTCTCCAGAGCCTTTTCGATCCTTTCCTGCACCGCTTGCGCCTCCCTGGTCAAAGTTGCCGGAGCGTCTCTTCGGCAAGATTATACACCTTAAGTATGGCAGGAGTCGAGCAGGGCGATTCGAGTCGTCATCTTATTTCAATCTGGAGGCTCAGCCTGACGCCGGTCCCCGTGTTGACCGCTGTGATGGTATACACGCCTGGCCCAACCGGCACCCCTTCGTTCGTCGTCTGATTCCAGGTCTGCAGGAAGACGAGGTTTTCGCCGGGCGGCAGCGTGACCCGCTCTATTGCGAACGTGAAGAACTTTCCCGCCGACCAGCGCCATATCTCCCTCGTGTCACGGGTCACGATGAAATCGAACCTCTGGCTGGACCGGTACGTGATCGTGACAGGGCTTCTGGTAACGTTGGTTTTCGTCAGGCTCATGCGCACAGGCTCGCCCCGGGCATAGCTGACCTTGTTCACCATGAACGTGTGTCGCAAGCCGTCTTGCACCACAGAGACCTGGCTCACCCCGGTCACTGGTGCCGGTGGCGTCGGTGGAGGCCCAGGGGGTACTGGAGGCACGGGCGGCACGGGCGGCGTTGGCGGCGGGGCCGGCGGTGCTGGTGGAGGCGGCACGGGAGGCGGCGTGACCGGCGGTCCGGGCGGCACCACGGGTGGTGGAGGCGGCGGCAGTGGCGTCGGGATCACGATCGTCGGCCTTATCGGCACGAGCAGCACCTGTCCGACGATGATGAAGTCGGGGTTCGGGATGCGGTTTATTGCCGCAAGCACTTCCACGGTGGTCCCAAACCTCGCGGCGATTTCCGCGAGGGTGTCCCCGGGCTGGACGATGTATAGCCGAAAGCCGACCGGCACTGTGATGGACGGCGGCGGAGCAGGCGTGGGCACGGGCGGCGCCCCGGGCACGGGTATCTGGAGCACCTGTCCGACGAAGATCACGTCGGGGTTCGCAATGTTGTTTGCCTCCACGATGGCTGCCACGGTGGTCCCGAACCTCTCCGCGATGATGGCAAGGGTATCGCCAGGCTGGACTATATACGTGATCATGGCAGTTCCCTCCCGGCGTCGTATGCCCTGAACCGGGATCACCCGGTGCGAGGGCCGACAATCTCTCACAACATGTTATTCTATGTGCAACGTGGTGTTGCCTGTTGCCCGGGCATAGAGCGGGGATGTGACCTGGTATCCCCTTAAAGGAATACACGCAGAAGAGTCGAACAACAGCCGTAGAGGAATCTGACATCACCCGGAGGTAACACGCATAGACCAGAGTATGGCTGGTCTGCCTGCGCGAGCCCGATGTCGTCGAGGCGCTCCGCCGGGACTGTGCTGCGGTCGTATCGCTGAACCGGCCCCAGGCGAGGGAACGCACGGTTGCGTCCGGGGGTGCATAATACGTGCGTCTGGAACAGGACCCATTGGGACCGTGAGACCCCTTGCGGTTGCGAACCTGTTGTCCAGCGCTGGCTACCTCTGGGGACGCGGCAGCGATTCCTGGGGTCGCGCTCAAAGGGGGCAGCGGATAACCTTGTTCGATAGATTGCGAAACCTCACGGGACCCACGCGCGCCGCCGTCCTGCTCATGGCAGCGGGGGCGGCTGGCCTCGCGGTTGTGGCGGCTGCCGGAGGAGCGAGGGGCGATGTCGCGACGCCGGGGCTGGCTCCGGCGGCTTCATATGTGACACCGGCGCCACAGCAAGCACCGCAGCAAGCCTCGGCTTCGGCGGCAGGCTACGGCGACGTTCTCGACCGTCTCCGGGCAGCCCGGACCCCCGCACTTGAGAGGGAGATCCTTGAGATCGCGCGCGCCGCCGTCGTGAGTGCGACGGCAGGAAAAGAAGCAGCAGAACCGGGAAGAGATCGGACCGATCGTCCGGAATCTGTGCCGACGTCAGGCACCCTCGCCCGGGATAGCCGGAGTGGGTCCGTTCTTGGAGCGCCGGCCGGCGTGTTCGTCGCGCTCATCCTCGATGGTAGGGTGAGGGGGTGTATGGGGACGGTCTATCCGATGGAGGCGTCGCTCGCCGAGGAGATCGCAAGCGCGGCGCGGATGGCGGCGACGTCGGACCCGCGCTGCCCGCCCGTGCGACCCGAGGAGGTGGCGCGGCTCGACTACTGTGTATCCGTGGTCGGCAGGCTCAGGCGGCACGAGCCAGGAGCGCCTGTCAATCCCCGAATCGAGGGCGTTATCGTGAAGACGCACGGTCGGTCCGGTGTGATCCTTCCGGGTGAGGCCAGGACGGGCGCGTACGAGATAGCCTGGGCGAAGCGCGAGGCTGGCGTTGGGCCGGGCGACCACTTTGAGCTGTTCGTCTTCGAGACCGAACGATTCGGGAAGGCCCTGCCATTACGAAGATAGGCAGAGGAGGTAGGCTACGATGAGAGCACGCTTGCCCCGCTCGATACCTTACGCGGCGACGCTGGTACTCGCAGCAGCGGCCGTGCTTGTGTTCCTCGCGAAGCCGCTTTCGGCGGACAGCGCCGACAAGGGGTATCTTTACATGTACGCGGAGGAACGAGTTTGGGCGCCCTCTGAGCACCCTTCCGTGATAGTGCGGGGACGGGGCGCGACCAGGGTTGACCTCACGGTGTGGAGGTTCAATCCGACGAGCCAGTACCAGGCGCATGGGTCGCTCCACTCAGCTGTGGAGGCTCTGCCTCAGGGCGGGGCTGTGCTGGTGAAGAGGCTTACGGAGTACCCGCGCCCGAAAAAGCGCGGCGGGGACTTTACGTTGAGGGTGTCCGTGCCCGCCGATAGAGTCGCGGGCTACGTCATAAAAGCCCGCGATAGCCAGGGCCGCGAGGATGCCACGTGGATCCTCGTGACCGACCTCGGCCTTGTAACCAAGCAAGCCCAGGATAAGCTTCTCGTATACGCCCACACGTTCACGAGCGATGCGCCCTGCGAGGGCGCAAAGGTCAGCGTATACAGCGAGGGCAAGGAGGTCGGAAGCGGCACCACCGGGCGCGGCGGCCTGTGGGTCCTGAACGCTCGGGGCCTTCCAAAGGGCCTCTCGGTCGTCGGGACAGCGGGCGAGAGCTTCGCCCAGGTGACGTCGTCCTATTACTGGGAGGACTCCCGCTACAAGGCGTACATCTACACTGATAGGCCCATATACCGGCCGGGCCAGCGTGTGTTCTTCAAGGGTATCCTCCGGGAGGAGGCAGACGGCGACTATAAAGTGCTCGCGGGCGAGCCCGTGCGGGTGGAGGTGCGTGACGCGCGCGACGCATGCATTTACAAGGAGGGGACCACGACCAACAGCTTCGGCTCGTTCACCGGCGAGCTTGTGCTGGGCGACGAACCGGCCCTCGGGACCTACCGGGTGCTCGCCACTGTGAGGGGGAGCACGCACTCCGGCATGTTTAAAGTGGCCGAGTACCGCAAGCCTGAGTACCAGGTGCAGGTGGAAGCGCCGAAAACCACATACGTGGCGGGCGACGAGATTCCAGTGAGCGTGAAAGCCACCTACTACTTCGGTGCGCCGGTCCCGGGTGCAAAGGTCAAGTACGCTGCCTACTCCCAGCCGCGTTACTTCTCGTACTACTCCTCAGAGGACCTTGGTTACTATCCGGTCGGCGACGAGGACTTCGGGTACTACGGCGAGCTTGTGATGTCTGGTGAAGGCGTGACGGACCCAGGCGGGCGCGCATCATTTACCATAAAGACGCAGAGGGCGGATACGACGCGGAGGATGTTCATCGAGGCGGTCGTAGTAGACGAGAGCCGGCGCGAGGTCACTGGCAGAACCTCGGTGATCGTGGCGCGGGGGTTGTTTGACGTGAGCGTGCAGCCCGCAGCTTACGTGGTGGAGCCGGGCAAACCTGCCGTAGTGAAGGTGAAAGCTGAAACCATAGAGGGCAAGCCGCTTGCGACGCGCCTCGAGTGGCAGGCCATGCGCCAGACATGGGAGGACAGGAAGGTCAGGCAGTGGAAGGAGGCGTCGGGCGAGCTACGCACAGCGGCCGATGGGAAGGGGGGTTTTGAGTTCGTGCCGCGCGAGGAAGGCTCCTACGTGGTGGAGGTGGCCGGGACCGATGGGCGCGGCAACCGTATCGCCTCCGAAGCGTACCTCTGGGTCACGAGCGGAGCTGGCCGCTGGCCGAGCTACGGCGGCACCGAGATCGAGATCGTGACCGACAAGGACGTGTACGAGGTCGGGGACACAGCGAAGATCCTCGTGAACACGACGTTCGATGATGCATGGGCGGTGGTGGCCATCGAAGGGCGTGACATCGCCTCGCACGAGGTCGTCCATATCACCGGGCATACCAGGCTTTTCGAGGTCCCGGTGACGCGGGAGCACGTGCCGAACGCCTTCTTCACCGTCACGATGGTCCACGGGAAGAGGCTGTTCGCCAGGGAGAAGACCATCTACGTGTCGACCAGGGACAACTACCTGAACGTGGCGATCATCCCGAACAAGGAGACCTACGGTCCCGGCGAGAAGGCCACCTATGTGGTGAAGACCACTGATGCTGCGGGCCGCCCGGTGCAGTCGGAGGTTTCACTCGGCGTCGTGGACGCGTCCATATACGCGATTCAGCCGGAGATGGCACCCGACATAAAGAAGGCGTTCTACGGGTCCATCTGGAACAGGGTTATCACGAACTACTCGTTCCCGGAGTGGTATTACGGAGGCGCCGACAAGGGCGGCGGGTCGGCGGACGTGCGGAAGAAGTTCGAGGATACGGCCTTCTGGAACCCCACTATCGTTACTGACCGAAACGGCACCGGGAAAATCGAGTTCACCATGCCGGATAACCTCACGACGTGGCGGGCGACGGCGCGGGCCCACACCCTCAGGACCCAGGTGGGGTCGGCGACCCGGGATGTCGTGACCACCAAAGACCTCGTCGTGAGGCTCGCGACGCCCCGCTTCTTCACGCTCGGGGACCGGACCTCGGTAACTACGATCGTCCACAACTATACCGGGCGTAAGATCACGGCGAAAGTCGCTCTCGAGGCCGAGGGGATCACACTGAAAGACGCGCGCGAGCGCACGGTGGAGCTTGGCCCGATGGGCCAGGCATCGCTCGACTGGAAGGTTGAGTGCGGCGAGGTGGGCGTTGCACGCTTTGTGGCATCCGCCCTGAGCGATGGCGGGCGGGTGCTAGACGCTCTCGAGCAAGGCGTGCCGGTGCTCGCCTTCGGGGTGCGTCATGAGCAACATGAAGCCGGCGAAGTGGGTGGCGACGACAACGGCGCGGGCGGGGCCGGTGGTGCTGCCGGTGCCGGTGGTATTGGTGGTGCCGGCGGAGCCGGCGCCGGCGCGGGATACGGCAAGGCGAAGGCGGTGGTGCAGTTTGACGTACCCGCGGAAGCGCTCGCCGGGACGGTGAGCGTGAGAGTGCGGCTCGCGCCGTCCGTTGCGGCAGCGGCCCTCGGGGCGCTCGAATACCTGGCGTCGTTCCCGTACGGGTGCGTGGAGCAGACCATGAACTCCTTCCTGCCTGACGTCGTGGTGGCCCGGACCCTGCGAGACCTTGGCGTGAAGGCCCCCGAGATTGAGGAGGACCTGCCGAAGATGGTCTCGGCAGGGCTTGCCAGGCTCTACCGTTACCAGCACTACGACGGCGGATGGGGCTGGTGGGAGTATGACGAGACGGACCCGAGGATGACCGCGTATGTGGTGTACGGCCTCGACCTTGCGCGAAAGGCCGGGTTCGAGGTGGATGAGCAGGTGCTCGCGCGCGGGAAGAGAGCCCTCGCTGAGCTTGTCAATAAGCCCCGCAACGTAGACGACCTCGTCTACAAGCTCTATGTCATGTCCGAGGTGGGCGCGAGGAGTCTGCCGAGGCTCGATGAGATGGTGGCGAGGCGGCTCGAGCTGTCCGAGTACTCGCTCGCGCTCCTCGCGCTGACCCTCCGCAACGTGGGCCGGGCTGACGATGCCAGGTTGGTGCTCCGGGATCTCCTGGCGTCGGCGCGGGGCGACGATATGCGCACCTACTGGGACGCCCCGGATGGAGAGCGGTACTGGGCGGACAACCGCGTGGAGACGACGGCGTACGCCCTGATGGCGTTACTCGCGGTGGACTCCAGGAACGAGAAGATCCCTGGAGTAGTGAGGTGGCTTGCGGACGCGCGGCAGGGCGAGGCATGGTTCTCCACCAAGGACACCGCCGTGGCCGTGTTCGCGCTGGCGGAATACCTCAAGCTGCGTGACGAGGTGGCGCCCAACTACACCGCGGCGGTCGGCATCAACGGGAAGAACATCGGCAAGCTGCGTTTCACCGGGAAGAGCGTCTTCGAGAAAGAGGCTGAAGTGATCGTGGACGCACGCGACCTCGTGCGCGGGCGGAACGAGCTTACCATTTCCAAGGATGGTGGGAAGGGCAGGCTCTATTACACCTTCTCTTGTGAGTATTACACCGCTGCAGAGTCCGTGGCGCCGGAAGGTCAGGGGATTACGGTGACCCGGGGCTACTACCGGCGGGCGGCGGCACGCCCGGCCGGAGCCACAGGCACAGGACGCGAGGCGCGCGGGGACGGCAGGGCGCGAGGCCGCGGCGGCGACGGCGACGCGGGCGCCGGGTCTGAGGAAGGGACGGGGCACGTCTATGAGCCGGTGGCCGGTCCCGTCAAGCCAGGCGAGGAGATATACGTCCGTATGAGCATCAAGGCTGATAATCCCTACAGGTACGTGATTATCGAGGACCCGCTGCCGTCGGGGTTTGAGGCTTCGGACGAGCCGATCGACGCCTATAGCTGGGACTTCTGGTACGGCAGGAAAGAAGTCCACGACGAGAAAGTGGTCTTCTTCAGTGGCCACCTGAAGGAAGGCGAAAACGAGATCGTGTACCCCATACGAGCCGAGCGGCCTGGAGATTACCGGGTCATGCCGACGCGGGTGTGGGGCATGTACTCGCCTGACGTCTTCGGCCAGTCGGCAAGCTCGAAGATCTCTTGCGCGGAGCCGGTCCTCGCCAGCTTCTCCACAACGCTCAAGGATCCGGAGAAGAGCCGCAACCACAACGTTGCCCTGGCAGCGGCCGCTGTCGACGGGCTGGTGCTTCTGCCGGGCGAGGAGTTCTCGTTCGACCGTGTCGTGGGGCCGAGGCTCGCCGAGGCCGGCTACCGGGAGGCGCGGGTGATCTCCGGGGGCAAGAGCGTGCCCGGGATCGGCGGGGGGATATGCCAGGTATCGACAACCCTTTATAACGTGGCCCTGTTAGCTGGGCTTGAGATCGTGGAGCGCCACCCGCACTCGCGGCCCGTGGACTACGTCCCGCCAGGGCTGGATGCGACCGTGGCTGAAGGCCAGTATGATCTCAGGTTCCGCAACACGCTCGGGGTGCCGCTCACCCTCAGCGCCCGCGTTGATGGGACGAGACTGGTGATGGAGGCTCGCGCACCTCTCGCGGATGCCCCGGACGTGCGCGTGACCACCGAGGTCCAGGAGACCGAGAGACCGAGGCTCATCGGCGGGGTGGGCGCGGGGGCTTCGGGTGCGCTGGCCGAGCCAGAGGGCCCTGTCTACGGAGGCGAGAATGGCATCCGCGTCGCGGTCTGGAGGAGTTTCTCCTCAGGTGGCGAAACTACAAGAGAGCTGGTATCCGAGGACTATTACAGGCCCGTGCACGCGGCGGCCTCGTCTGTGCAATAATGGGCATGACCGCCAAGTGAGGGCGCAGAAATCCTCCCATGCGCCTTTATCTACTTAGGCCCGGTGTGCAAGCGCGGTGTTTCGCCTCACAATCCTTGGGTGTACCCAATCCCGGCGAGCTGTCGGGTGGTCAAAGTCTGCCTGCGACAATCTCGGATTGGAGCGACTCATTTGACACATGGCGCGGGCGACTTGTATCGACACGGGTTGGCATTCCAGTTTGCGTTGCGCGATGACACGCGGGGCCAGGCTGGACCTGCGGCGCTTGCCGAGCCCTGTTCCTCGGTGGGCGGTCGGCAACCGCGGTCCTCGACGACACCTGGCTATAACGCGACATAACGCGACATAGCGTAAGATGGAGGGAGTTGCTTGGCTGAGCAAGCCGTCAGCATAGGGCTGCGCAAGGCTCCCCCGACGCCGGATACGGCGCCGGGGGATGCTGTTGCTATAAGGCGGAGGGTCATCCAGCTGTCACTGCCGGTGTTCGCCGAGGTCGTGTTGCAGACCTTGACCCAAGTCGTGGACATGGCGATGGTCGGGCGGCTGGGCGCGAGCGCGATTGCGGCGGTGGGCTTGAGCATGCAGCCGCTCTTCTTGGGGCAGGGCGTGTTCATGGGGCTGTCCGTGGGAACGACCGCCCTTGTGGCGAGGTTTACCGGGGCGGGGGATCGGCGGATGGCCGGACGCACGAATCACCAGTCTCTCCTGGTATCGACGGGCCTGGCGCTCCTAATGTGCGCCGCCGCGTACGTATACGCGCGTGACATCGTGAGCTTGATGGGGGCCGAGCAGGACGTGGTTTTGCTCGGCACGTCATACCTCAGGTATCTTATGCCGGGGTTCGCGGTGCTTCTTGCTACAATGACTGTCGGAGGTGCGCTGCGGGGCGCCGGTGACACGACCACGCCTATGAAGATCAACGTGCTGGTGAACCTCATCAATGTTGCCGGCAACTACATGCTCATCTTCGGGCATCTGGGGTGCCCGGCGCTGGGGGTGGACGGGGCGGCGATAGCCACGACCGTGTCGAGGATCATCGGCGGCGCGCTTTTCCTGTGGGCGGCGTGGCGCCGCGGGTCCCCCATCGCGCCGCCGAGGCAGGGCCCTCTCGTGGATCGCCTCAGGATCGACACGGTGCTTGTTGGACGGGTGCTTAGAATTGGAGTGCCCGCTATTCTCGAAAGGCTCGTCATAAGCTCAGGGATGCTCGTGTACATCAGGGCCGTGGCAGGCCTGGGAACGGTCGTATATGCCGCCCACAACATAGCCAACAACGCCGAGTCGCTGTCTTTCATGCCAGGTCTCGCGTTCGCCACGGCCGCGACCGCCCTTGTGGGCCAGGGTCTTGGCGCCGGAAGGCCCGACGTTGCTGAGCGGAGCGCCAGGGAGGCGCTGAGGCTCGGGCTGGCTGTGATGGGCACCATGGCGCTGGTGTTCCTTACGGTGCCGCAGTATCTCATGATGATCTATACGTCTGACCCCGAGATAATCAGGCTGGGGTCCATTGCGCTGCGTGTGATCTCCTTCGGGCAGGTCCCGATGGGCACGGCGTTCATCTACTCAGGGGCCCTGCGCGGGGCGGGTGACACGCGGTCCGTTCTCTATGTCACGGCCTTCGCGGTGTGGGTCGTCAGGCTCAGCGCCACCTACCTGCTGGTAGTGGTTGGCGGGCTCGGCCTCCTTGGTGCCTGGCTCGCGATGGTCGCAGACTGGCTGGTGCGTGGGGGTTACGTATGGCACAGGTTCAGCGCCGGCAGGTGGAAGCGATTGCAAGTGTGATCCACCTGCCCATCGTGCGTGCCCTCCCGCCTTCTTGCCTCCTTGGACCGGTCTTGAGCGATCGTGCATACTGGACGCTGCGACGGAGGAACACGGAGGAACAGAGATGACGACATCGGTTGGCGCCTTGCGCCTGCCCGCTGAAAGGACCGAAATAGACCGCGAGATCCGTAGACTTGCCTGGCCGGCCATCGCCGAGATGGTCCTCCATATGTTCGTGTGGATCGCGGACACCGCGATGGTAGGCCATCTCGGCGCTCAGGCGCTGAGCGCCGTAGGCCTCGGCGGGAACGTGTACTGGACGTGCGCATGGATCTTCGCCGCTGTCGGAGTAGGCACTCAGGCCATGGTGGCGCGCGCGGTCGGGGCTGGGGATGCGAAAAAGGTGGCGCTCTCTGCGGGGCAGGGCCTTCTGGCAGGGTTCGCGATGGGCACCGTGCTCGCCGGAGGCGCCATCGTGGCCGCCCCATGGGTCTACCGGCTGGCTGGCTTCGCACAAGACGTGAGCGCGCCTGGCAGCGAGTACATGCGGATCGTGGGAACAGGAGCGCTCCTGTTCATACCGTTGCAGGTCGGATCCGCCATCCTCCGCGGGTCAGGCGACACGCGCACCCCGCTGTACATCACAATAGTGACGAATTCTGTGAACCTTGTCGGGGACTACGTGCTCATCTTCGGCGTCCTCGGCTTCCCTGCGCTCGGCGTGCGGGGCGCGGCCATTGCTACCCTTGTGGCCCATATCACGGGTGGCCTGCTGACGCTTAGGGCCGTTTTTCGCAGAAACGGCGCGGCTCATCTCCACGCGGGTGACGTTCTGCGCATCGACGCGCCGACGCTCCGGAACCTGGTCAGGCTCGGCGTGCCTGCCGGGGCTGAAGAGGCGCTCATGAATGGCTCCCGTCTCGTCTCGTCCTTCATTATCGCCACGCTCGGGACGACAGCGTTCGCTGCGAACCAGGTTACGGTGGCTGCCGAGTCGCTTTCGTTCATGCCGGGATACGGCTTCGCGGTGGCCGCCGGCATCCTGGTGGGGCAGAGCCTCGGCGCCGGGAGGGTCGACCGGGCGGTGCAGGTAGGCTACAGGTCACTGCGCCATTCGGTGGCGGTCATGGGAAGCGTTGCCCTGGCGTTCTTCCTGGTCCCGCGCCTCATCATCGGGATGTTCACGAACGATCCGGAGGTCGTCCGGATCGCGTCGGTGTGCCTGCGGATAGGCGCTTTCGAGCAGGTGTTCATCGGCGTTAACGACACCCTTTGCGGCTCACTCCGGGGCGCGGGGGACACGCGCACCGCGCTCCGCATAACCGCCGCGGGCACGTGGCTCGTCCGCATGCCCCTTGTCGTGCTCGCCATCTACGTCTTCCACCTCGGCCTTTCGGCCGTCTGGGTCATAACCTGCCTCGACTGGGCCGTCCGCTCCGCCCTCGCCGCCAGGCACTTCCGCGCTGGCAGGTGGCAAGAGGTAAGAGTGCACTGAACCTGGCCGTGGTTGGTTGAGGTGAAGGATCGACGCCCATGGCGATTCGGCGATTCTGCGAAGTTTGACGCATCAAAGGTCGTATGGTAGAATAAAATCAGTTAAGGATAACCAAAACCAAAAACGGCCGATGAGGACCAGCCGATCCGCTTGAACGCTGAATTCCCTGTCATGGGAAGCGGGGGACCCAACTTTTGGGGCTAATCTCGGCGGTCGGTGCGGGCGGGCCGTGCGCCGGCGAGACAATGACGCTGTTTGTCTTGCAATGTCTCTCCGGATGATGCGCGACGGCACCGCGGCGCGCCACCCGGGACGGGTCACACTCTTTCGATCCGAGCCCGTCAGCTAACCTCGCAAGCGTGGGAAGAGGAGGTGGGTTGGGTGGAAGTCATGCGACCGTGGCATGGTTTGGCCATGTCCGTCGACTGTGGCTTCACCCGGGGAGTACCCACCCTGGGTGTTTTCTTCCCTTTCCCTCTGCCACTTCGTTGTCTTTCCTCAGCGGATGGTGCAAAGAGGCCGGTGTTCTCGTGAGGCGCAGGTAGCGCGGGGCGTCGAACCGGTGGTGCGCGGGCCTTTCGGGGCCGCAGAGGACCGGGCCCTGGCCCCACCTGGACTTCGCGCGCCGTTACGCGCCGGATGGCGAGCCGTGCCTTTGCCCTGCTGAGCTTGGGATGGCCGGTTGAGCGCGAGGCATCTGAACTGCCCAAGCATTCTTCTGGACATCCGCAGGGTTCCAGGTGCTCGCCTGCATCTGGCGCGCCTTCCGCGTTCGCCGTGTCTGCTACGTGCACCTCTGCTTCGGATGCGAAACCCTGCAACGAAGCGGCGTCTGGTCCCCGGCGAAAGAGCAGGGAGGGAACGAGATGAGGCTTGAAAGAGGGTTTTCGGTGCTGGGGGCAGGAAACGGTGGGCAGGCGATGGCCGGGCATCTGGCCCTCATGGGGTTTCCGGTGACGCTGTACAGCCGGGACCGACAGAAACTGGCGGAGCTTGAGAGCGCTGGTGGGCTCAAGCTTGATGGAGCAATCCAGGGCTTCACGCGTGGCGTAAAGTTAACAGGCTCGCCCGAGGAGGCCGCAGCCTTCGCGGAAGTGCTCATGGTGGTGGTGCCTGCGTTCGCGCACCGGGACGTAGCCCGGATGCTCGCTCCTCACCTTCATGACGGGCACATCGTGGTCCTGAACCCCGGCCGCACGCTGGGGGCGATCGAGTTCGAGCACACCCTGCGACAGCACGGCTGCCTGGCGCGCGTCGTGGTTGCGGAGGCTCAGTCGCTCCTCTATGCGTGCAGGATCGTAGCGCCTGGCAGGATCCGGGTTTTCAGCGTCAAGCGTTCGGTGCGCGTTGCCGCCCTTCCTGCGTGGCGAACGATTGACGTCGTCCGCACGCTGAGGCGCGCGTTTCCCGAGTTCGTTGCAGCATCCCACCTCCTCGAGACCGGGCTCGACAACATCGGAGCGATCTTCCATCCGACTCCAACCATCCTCAATCTCGCCAGAATAGAGCAGGGCCAGTCCTTTGATTACTACCACGATGGGATTAGCCCTGCCGTGGCGAGGGTACTCACCCGTATGGACGAGGAGCGCCTCAGGGTGGCCCGTGGCCTTGGGATGGTCGCGAGGAGCGCCAGGGAGTGGCTTGCCGATGTCTACGGATCGTCCGGGCACGACCTTCACGAGGCCATCAGGAACACCAGGGCGTACGAAGGGATCAGGGCGCCTGGCGAGGTGAATACCCGCTATATCTTGGAGGACGTTCCGACAGGGCTTGTACCGTTATCGTCTCTGGGAGAAATGGCCGGCGTTCCCACGCCCACGATGGACGCCGTGATCGAGCTTGCTTCGGTCATCACGGGGCAAGACTTCCGGGCTTCCGGGCGTTCCCTTCGGAACCTCGGGCTTGACGGGATGGACGTTGAGGACCTCCACAGGTTCATCCTCGAAGGAAGGGAGGCGGTGGCATGACGCGCAAGAAAAAGATCATCGGCGCAGCGATCGGTGACTGCGTGCACGTTGCAGGCGCGTACAACTTCCTCAGGCTTGCTGAGTCCCAGGGCTACGAGACTGTGTTTCTCGGGCCGGCGGTATCCGTTGAGAGGCTTGTCGACGCGATAAAGCAAGAGGACCCGCTCATCGTGGGGGTAAGTTACAGGCTGACGCCCGAGGCCGCCGAGAGGCTGTTTTCGGAGCTCAAAGAGATGCTATCGCGGGAAGGGCTTCTCGCGCGCAGGTTCGTCTTCGGGGGCACTCCGCCTGTGGCGCGAGTGGCTGAGGCTACGGGCCTTTTCGAGCGCGTCTTCGACGGCAGCGAAGACGATGAGGCCACTATCGGCTACCTCCGCAGCGGCGGTGCGGGGGCCACGGGAGCGTCCATGAGCGGGGCAGCGTCCGCGACCGGCGCCGGCGGGTTCTGGCCTGACAGCCTCGTCGAGCGCATTATGACAAAGCACCCTTACCCGCTTATCCGTCACCACTTCGGCCTGCCCTCGCTTGCGGCGACCATCGAGGGCGTGAGGGAGCTTGCCGAGTCAAGGCTTCTGGATGTGATATCCATCGGCCCGGACCAGAACGCCCAGGAGAGCTTCTTCAGGCCGGAGGAGATGGACCCTGGCCAGGACGGTGCGGGTGGAGTTCCTGTGAGGAGCGCGGACGATTTCAGGCGGCTCTACGAGGCATCGCGGACGGGCAACTACCCGCTCATGCGCTCGTACAGCGGGACGCGGGACCAGATCCGCATGGCCAAGATGCTGAAGGAGACGATCAACCTCGCCTGGGGCGCGGTGCCTCTCTTTTGGTACAACGTGCTTGACGGTCGCAGCTCGAGGATGCTGGAAGACTCCATAGCCGAGGCTCAGCGGGCGATGATGTGGCACGCGAACAACGGTATCCCGGTGGAAGTGAACGAGGCGCACCACTGGAGCCTGAGGGATGCTCCGGACAGCGTGGCCGTCGCCGCTGCGTATCTTGCCGCATACAACGCGAAAGCGGCTGGGGTGCGCGACTATGTGGCGCAGTTCATGTTCAACACGCCTCCGTCCACTTCGCCTGCCATGGATGTGGCGAAGATGCTGGCCAAGCTCGAGCTCATGTCCTCCCTCGAGGACGAGGGCTTTCGCATCTGGCGGCAGACGCGGACGGGGCTCCTCAGCTATCCCACGGACCTCGACGTAGCCAAGGGCCAGCTGGGGTCGTCGGTGCTCGTGCAGATGGCCCTGAGACCCCACATCGTACACGTGGTGTCGTTCGTGGAGGCTGACCACGCGGCCACACCCGCAGACATCATCCAGGCAGTCAAGATCGCGCGCGGCGCGATCCGGCAGGGCCTTCTCGGGCTGCCCGACATGGCGAGCGATCCGAAGGTCGCGGCGCGCAAGGACGAGCTTGTGGCTGAGGCGCGGGTGATCCTGGATGCCATCCGCGAGATCGCAAGGCCAGGCTGCGACGACCCGTGGACCGACCCGGTTACCCTCGGCAGGGCCGTCAGAATCGGGCTTCTCGACGCGCCCCACCTCGCCGGAAATCCTATCGCGCGGGGCAAGGTGGTCACGAGGATGACGGCCGGCGCGTGCCGGGCGTGGGACCCGGGCTCCGACACCGTGCTCGACGAGAAAGATAGAGTCCGTAGACTGCTTGCGGAGGCGGCGAATGGCGTTGCAGTGGGCGGCTATTCTAAGTGAGGGGGAAACGCTCCCGACTTCTGTGAGGGGTTGCCGGTGACTCAAGAGGAGGGCGCGCCGGAAGCGGCGTGCCCGGTGTTGCACATGGGGGAATCTGGCTTTATCATATGAGTGTGTGGGTCCTCAGGATCCACCAGTACTCGGTAAGTCGTTGATTCCTCGGTCCCCGTTCGAGTGCTGCTAACCAGGTTGAGATGGGGCAGGCGGGGTGTATCGGATGAGAGAGACGGGCAGCGGGGCGTGGAAGTCGAAGAAACTGGCAGATCTCATCCTCCGCAGCCGTGCCAGGAAGCTTGCGCGACTCAGGAAGGACGCCGAAGCGCGTGCGAGGAGGATAGCAGAGCTGCTCAAGGGCGAGTACGGGGCGTCCAGGGTCGTCCTATATGGCTCACTTGTGGAGGGCGGGTTTCACGAGGGGTCTGACATCGACCTGCTCGTCGAGGGCTTCAAGGGGCAATTCTGGGAGATGTATTCACGGGCGGATAGACTGGCAGGCCCGTTTCAGTTGGGTATCGTGTGTGTCGAGGACGCGTGCGCCTCACTCCTGGAGCACGTGCGCGAGAAGGGGGTAGTCATGTGAAACCAGAGGAGTATCTCCTGGTGGAGGCCAGGATAAAGCGGGAACGGGAAAACCTTTCACGAGTCCTGGGGGAGTTGGAGAAGCATGGCCTCTACCCCGAAGTGAGGTCTACCCAGATCGGCGGATTCCACCTCAGCGACGACGAGGCTCTGAGAATCCTGGGCTCGATCTTGAGTGACTTCTATACGTTTTTTGAGAACATGGCGAAGAGCGTTGCGTCGCGCCTTGACAGAAGCATGCCATCAGGCGATGAATGGCACAAGGAGCTACTGACGCAGATGACCCTCGCGATCCCGGGCCTTCGACCGAGCCTGATATCGGCCGCGACGGCGCGGCTGATGGAACCCTACCGGGGGTTCAGACATGTGTTTAGAAACCTGTATGGCTTTCAGCTCAACCCCGGGAGAGTCCTCGATCTGGTACGGGGTCTGCCGGAAGCAGTCGCGGCCCTTGACAGAGATCTGGACCGTTTCATGCGAGAGATGAGAACGGCGCTTGAGCGTGAGGACGAACAGGATGAGACGTGAGGAGCCCCGATGACCGCGGGGCGAGTCCGCGTCCTTTCTATTGTGACGTTCGGCTTCTCGCACAGTACCTTGCGGGCGAGCCGCGCCTTCAGCCTTCGCGACAGGTGCGGCTTTCTCCCCGCTGGACTGCTGTCGCTACCTTTCACAGGCTCCAGTGCCCATTGAAAGCGGAAGTCTCCCACGACGCGAGTCATCCGCAACGTAAGTTATCCACAAGGAAACCTACATGTTGTGTGGAATGCTAGATCTACCCACTATATATCGATTCGCTACCATCAATCGACAGACAGGCGACCGTCCGGCACGTAGGAATCCCGCTGCCGGTTTGGGTTCCTGCCGTCCATGTGGACCGGGAGCAATCTCGCGGTGACAGACGGCAACGTGTCACCACGAGCCATGTGGTGGCCGCCGGATGGTAGGCTTTGCGGGAGGGGTTGGCGTGAGCTTGTGTTTGGCTTTGCCGGAGCCGCGGCTGTCCAACAACGCAATAGCCGTCCTTGAGAGCCGGTATCTCAAAAAGGACGAGACGGGCAGGGTGGTTGAGACTCCGAAGGAGATGTTCTGGCGCGTTGCGAAGAACATCGCGCTCATGGACGCCCTCTACGATCCGCAGGTCTACAGGCGGCCCGACGACGAACTCGCGGAGTCGCCGAGGAGCGCCGTGGGTTTGAGGGCTGGGCAGGAAGAGGCGGGATGGAGGGGCTCTGAGGCGTGCGAGCGCGGGGCGCCGCCCGAGAGCGCCGGTACGGGCCACGAGGTCACGGAGGATGTCGAGGGCGGCGCTTTCATGTCGGACCTGACGCGCTGGGACTGGGCGGCGCTCAGGCATGCGTTCGAGGACATGGTCGCACGCG
Organism: Bacillota bacterium; assembly: GCA_012516125.1. Classification (GTDB taxonomy): domain Bacteria; phylum Bacillota; class SHA-98; order UBA4971; family UBA4971; genus UBA6256. Next base: position 18,663 of record JAAYXB010000055.1, read on the forward strand.
GCCTCATCGCTGTGTCCTGGGATGAGATTGAGCGGGTCGTGGCGCGCTCCTCGCGATCACTGGCCAGGACGGCCGTGGCGTTTTACAACCTCATGGTCGAGGGCAGGTTCATGCCCAACTCGCCTGCGCTCAGCAACGCCGGGCGGGAGCTTCAGCAGCTTTCGGCGTGCTTCGTGCTTCCCATCGAGGACTCCATGGTGAGCATATTCGATACGCTCAAGCACGCGGCGCTCATACACCAGTCAGGCGGCGGCACCGGCTTTTCCTTCAGCAGGCTGCGCCCGAAGAATGACGTGGTGAGGACCACGGGCGGGGTGGCGTCCGGGCCGGTGTCGTTCATGAAGGTCTTCAACGCCGCCACCGAGGCCGTGAAGCAGGGCGGCGTGAGGCGCGGGGCCAACATGGGCATCCTCCGGGTCGACCACCCTGACATCCTGGAGTTCATCACTGTGAAGAACGACCCCGGCCAAGTCACGAACTTCAACATCTCGGTGGCGCTTACCAGCAAGTTCATGGAGGCTCTCGAACACGATGACGAGTATGAGCTTGTGAACCCGCGCAGCGGCGAGGTCACGGGGCGTCTCAAGGCGCGGGAGGTCTTCGACCTCATTGTCGAGTGCGCGTGGCGCACGGGCGAGCCGGGCATCATCTTCATCGACCGGCTCAACGAGTTCAATCCCACCCCGAATGTGGGGATGTACGAGGCCACCAATCCCTGCGGGGAGCAGATGTTGCTTCCTTACGAGGCGTGCAACCTTGGCTCCATCAATGTGGCCAAGTTCGTTACAGAGCGCGATGGCCGCGATTCGTCCGTCGACTGGGACGAGCTACGCGAGACGGTCCGCACGGCGATGCACTTCCTGGATAACATGATCGACGCGAGCCGCTATCCCTTGCCCGAGATCGAGGCCATGCACAAGGGCAACCGCAAGGTCGGGCTTGGAGTGATGGGCTGGGCGGATTTCCTCGCGAAGATGGGCGTCCCATACGATTCTGACGAAGCGGTCGCCCTGGCTGAGGAGGTTATGAGCTTCATCCTGGAAGAAAGCCGCAAGGCTTCCATCGAGCTGGCGCGGCATCGCGGCGTGTTTCCGAACTGGAAGGGGAGCAGGCGCGAGGAGCAGGGTCTTCGAGTGCGCAATGCCACCACCACCACCATCGCGCCGACGGGGACCATCAGCATCATCGCGGGGGCGTCGTCGGGCATAGAGCCGTTCTTCAGCCTCGCGTTCACAAGACACGTGCTGGACCGTAAGGAGCTTGTCGAGGTGAACCCCGTGCTCGAAGCCCGGGCGAAGGAGCTTGGGATCTACACCCCGGAACTCATGGAGAAGATCGCCTCTTGCGGCAGTCTGGCAGGCGTCGCGGGCATCCCGGACGAGTTTCGGCGCGCCTTTGTGACCGCCCACGAGATCGAACCGGAGTGGCACGTAAGGATGCAGGCCGCGTTCCAGAGATACACGGACAACGCCGTCTCCAAGACCGTCAACTTCCCCCACGATGCCACACGCGAAGACGTCGAGGAGGTCTTCCGCCTCGCGTACGAGCTGGGCTGTAAAGGAGTGACCGTCTACCGGGACGGAAGCCGTGAGGAGCAAGTGCTCACCGTCGGAGCAAAGAAGGGCGCAACCCAGGATGAAGGCGGCGCCGGCGGCCTCCGGCCGGGCCCCGCGGCGGGCGAGGCCGCGCGGACAGGTGCCGCAGAGAAGGACAGGGGGGCCGCAGGCCAGCGCATCAACGGCGTATGGGGGAAGATTCGCCCGATAGACAGGCCCGACAGGCTGGAGGGATTCACCGATGTCAAGGCGACGCCCCTCGGGAAGCTCTTCCTCACGCTCAATACCGTGAAATGCCACCCCATCGAGCTGTTTGCGCAGATAGGGAAGGCAGGCAGTGATGTGGCGGCGTTCACCGAGGCCATAGCGAGGCTCGTGTCCATCGCGCTGCGCTCCGGGGTCGACCCGCAGGAGGTCGCTGACCAGCTCGTGGGCATCGGGGGTTCGCGAAGCATCGGGTTCGGCCCCAACAGGGTCCGGTCGGTCCCGGACGCCATCGGGCAATTCCTCGACGGCTACCTGCGAGAGCTGCGCGGCGAGGCAAGGGATCGGCACGAGCTGGACGGGCCGACAGGCGAGGCGGCTGCCTCTGCCGGCGACGAGGCTGCCTCGGCCAAGCTCTTCAGCCTGTGCCCGTCGTGTGGCACGTGGAACCTGGTGCATATGGAAGGCTGCCTCAAATGCATGGCGTGCGGGTACAGCGAATGCTGAGCGTGGGTTCAGAAGCCCGCACTAAGCGAGGGTGCAGGAACGCTCCCGACTCTTGGGAGGGGTCGCTGGTAACTCAAAGAGTGAGCGCAACACCGGCAACCCGGTGATTACTGCCGGAGGGGTGAGAATAACGCACCCTAACTTAGCGCTACTCCGGCTGTCGGGCCTGCCTTTGCGTCCCAAGTTAGGATACGAGGCTATGCTCTGATCCCTATTCTGTCGAATACGACGTCGCCCCCTATGATCGTGGCGAGGACCTTCGTACGGATGATCTCATCGGGCCGGATGGCGAAAATGTTTTGAGAGAGTACAACGAAGTCTGCGAGCTTGCCCGGGGAGATCGAGCCCTTCACAGCCTCTTCGCCGGAGGCGTACGCGGCGCCGACGGTGTATCCGCGAACCCCCTCTTCCACCGTGAGGCACTCCTCTGTGTGCCAGCCGGGCAGCACGACCTCGTCAGCGCGCTTGCGCGTGACTGCCGCGAAGATCCCCTGGATGGGGTTGGGTGCCTCCACGGGCGCGTCCGAGCCGAACGCAAGGGGCACCCCTGCGGCGGCGAGAGACTTGTACGCGTAGCCGAGGGACGACCGCCGGCCCCAGTGCAGGTCGGCGATGTACCGGTCCGACGTGGCGTGGACCGGCTGGACGGACGCGATGATGCCCAGGGCCGCGAACCTGGGAAGATCGTCCGGATGGACAAGCTGCGCGTGTTCTATACGGTGCCTCAGCCCCGCATGGTGTGGCATTCCGGCTGCAGCTACGTCTGCCGGGCCGGCGACGGTCCCGGGCTCGGCTGCCGTCCCGGTCCGCGTCCCGGTCCAGGTTTGGATCGTGGTTCTAGCCGCAGTCTCGGTCCTGCTCCTGCTCCTGCTCCCGCTCCCGCTCTCAGGAGTGGGATGGGATACCGTTCCTTTGGGTGCTTGCCGGGCCACGGACTCGAACGCATCCAGGACCATCCTATTCGCCCGGTCGCCGATCGCGTGCACGGCGACGGCGATGCCTGCCCTTGATGCACGGGAGATGACATCGACGAGCTCGTCCCCGGACGCGGTGAGGATCCCCGTACTCTCAGGGTTCGTCACGTAGGGCTCGAGCAGGGCTGCGCTTTGAGACCCCAGCGCGCCGTCGGCGAAGACCTTGAGCGGCCCGATGCGCAGCGTGGTGTCGCCGAACCCTGTTTGCAAGCCAAGCCCAATGGCGTGGTCCAGGTTGGAGCGGGGGATCATCATGTACACTCGTAGGCCCAGCTCGGCCCTGGCTGCCATGTCCTGGAACGCCCTGAACGCGAGGTCGTCCTCGCAGTCGTGGATCCCGACCACGCCGAACTCGTGCATGCGCGGGATGGCGGCGGCGATGGCCTCCTCGCAGGCATCAGGGCCAGGGGCGGGGATGACGCCGTCCACAAGGGCTTGGGCGTTCTCGCGCAGGAGGCCTGTGGGCTCGCCCGTGCGCGCGTCGCGCTCGATCCTGCCGCCCTCGGGGTCGGGTGTGCTCCTGCCTATGCCTGCTGCGGCCAGAGCGAGTGAGTTCACCCACATGGTGTGGCCGTCTTTGCTGGTGAGCGCAACGGGGTGTGTGGGAGACGCAGCGTCAAGCTGTGCGCGTGTCGGCACGTCGGCAGCCGGCCAGAGGTTCCTGTTCCAGCCGTGGCCCAGAATCCATTCGCCGGGCCTCGCCTGAGCTGCCCTCTCGGCGACCATTCGGACGACGTCCCCAATGGAGGCGACTCCGTCGAGGTTCAGCCGGCGCGCCCCAAGGGCGTACCACAGGAAGTGAATGTGGCAATCGACAAATCCCGGCACCACTGTGAGGCCTTGCAGGTCAACGACGCGGTAGTGTCCGGACAGGGCGGCCTCCGCCTCTTCGCGCGTTCCGACGGCAATGATTCTGTCGCCCACCACAGCCATGGCTGATGCCAGGCGATACCGTGGGTCCATGGTATAGATATCCGCATTATGATAAAGAGTCTTGTCGTACATTTCGGCCGTGCCCCGCTTTTGCCTCCGCTTTCGAGACTCTCCCAACAGGAGTATACGGGCAAGAGTCTCATCGTGCAATGGGTAGCCGGGCTGACAGGTGGCGAGGCTCGATTTCACTCCTTTGGGTGATCGTGGATCGATGAAGATCGCGATATGATCAGGTCGCTGCAGACGAAACTATGGCGCAGCGATGGCTTGCCGTCGCAGAGGTGGACTGAAGGATGTTGACATTTGAGACGGGCGATGTATAATGTAGATGTATACAGTGCACCGAGGGGTGAGCGGGCATGGAGCGCACACAGATTTACCTTACGGCCGAGCAGAAAGCCGCACTTGAGGAGTTAGCCAGGCGTAAATCGGTACCAATGGCAGATGTGGTGCGTGAAGCAGTGTCTGAGTACCTCGCTCGAAAGACGTCCGACCATCGTCTGAGGGTACTGGATGATACGTTCGCGGCCGTGCCGGAGTGGCATGACGTGGACGGCGTAGAGCACGTCCGCAGGCTTCGGTCTGGATGGGAGGCAAGGCGCGATCGGCTTGCGAGAGGAGTAGTAGTCCAGAATGACCGGGACCAGGAATAAGATCGGAGGGGTGCGGACAGCGACAGCGACCGGAGTGCTCTACGTCCTGGATACGTGTATCCTTGTCGATCATCTCAGAGGATATCCTGAGGCTCGCGAGTGGCTCGGCAACGCAGTCCACGAGTCCCAGGCACTCGATCTTGCGTGCTCCGCAATTACGTTGGCAGAACTCATCAGCGGGCTGCCCAGGACATCCTGCCAAGGCCAGGAGGCGGTTGAGGGCTTGCTGTCGCTGATGAAGGTCATCCCCGTGGGGGAAGATATAGCTCGTCATGCAGGTGCATATGTCCGAGAGTGGGGAGCAAGCCATGGCGTCGGGGTCGCGGACGCGCTTGTGGCCGCGACCGCGACACACCTTGGAGTGCCTTTGGTCACAAGAGACAAGCGGCATTTCCCCATGGGCGACCTGCAGGTTATTGTTCCCTATTAGCGCCCCGGCACATTCGGCTGCGTGGCACACATAAGCCGCCTGAGCGAAGGACGCGCGAATCACAGATAGGTCTTATCGACCTCGGGAGGATGCCCTCAACCTTGCCATCAAGAAGACATCACGCTCAGGCGTCATGGCACCTCTCAAGCGCATCGGAACCGACGCCGCGCCCGCCAGAGTGTACCTCTTCGAACGGCTTTCAGGATGGTGATAGCGAGAGGAGAAATGGGTGATAAAGAGAAGTTGTATGGGACGACCCACGAGAGGTGAAAGGGGTGGTCCCATGCAACGGTTTGAGTCCATCGACCACGCGAAGTACATGCGCGCGGCGTTGGAGGAGGCCGAACACGCTCTTGAGCGTGGTGATAGGCCTATCGGCGCCGTGATCGTACACGGCGGCCGGGTAGTCGGCAGGGGATCAAATACGTTTGCGACTAGCCGGAGCCACATCGCGCACGCCGAGATGAACGCGCTGATAGCGTGCGCATCATACCTTTACGACCACGGCCACGAGTGCATCATCTATTCCACGGTCGAACCCTGCATGATGTGCCTCGGGGCGATCGTAATGGCCAATATCCGGAACATCGTTTTCGGCATGTACGACAACCACCTGCGACCCCGCGATTTCGTAGAAATGAGCCCCTATGTCAGGCAACGCGTCCATAACTACCTCGGCGGCGTTCTGGAGGACGAATGCGTCGGGTTGTACAGGCGGTACTCCGAGGATGAGGCAAACCTGGTGCTTGCCGGGAGATAGCGAGGACAGTGTCAGCCTCCATGTACCGCGGACTTTCCGGCGGTAGCCGCCTCCACCTTCAGCACCAGACGGATGTAAGCGTCGCGTATCGGCGTCATTGACAGGTCGCTCGGTTCGGGCCGATGAGGGCGTGAAATATGCTTGACACTATCAACTATTGATACTATCATACAGTTGGAGAGAGATGGGATGGACGATAGCACGTACGCTTCACGCCTCCGGGAATTGCTGAAGATGTTGGTTCGCGGGATGGGAGTGCTTGATCGCGAGGACGCTGCGTGCTGCGGGATCACGCTGTCCCAGTGCCACGCGCTGGGTGAAATCGCGGGCGAGGAAGGGCTGACCCCGGGGGAATTGGCCGCACGCCTTCGGGTGGACCCGAGCGCTGTGACGCGAATAACCGACACCCTCGTGCAGGGCGGGCTGTTGAGGAGGGAGGGCGACCCCGAGGACCGCAGGCAGGTGCGCCTTTACCTGACCTCGGAAGGCCGGTCCGTTTGGAACGGGGTGCAGAGCGCGATCATGGAGCGGGCTTGTGCGCTGGCGAGGCGAATACCTCAAGATGAGCGCTCAGCGGTGCTCGCGGCACTCGAGCGCCTCGTAGAGGCGTTGGGGGACGAGGTTTTCCTTCCCCGGTCGCGGGCGAAAGGGGGATGCCACCGTGGAGAAGAAGGAACTTGAGCGGGTGGTGCTTGCCCGCTATGATGCCGTGGCGAAGAGGTTTGCGGACGGCGCAAGACCGTGTTGTGGATGCGGCTCATCGGCAGAGGGACCCGGGGACCGGGGTCCGACCGGGTCTTGCGTTCAGACCGTCTGCTGCGGGCCTGCTCAACGGGAACGGCCGACCCATGAGCAGGAGGAAGAGGAGGAGGACAAAGCGCAGCAGGACACGGGAGAAAGCGGCCTCGGGTGCGCGCGCCTCGAGACGCTAGTCCCTCTCTTTCCGGGCGAGGCGCTTCTTGACATCGGGAGCGGTCCGGGCCTCGAAACCATATCGCTTGCCCGCCGCGTGGAGCCGGCGCGGGCTTTCGGATTGGACCCTGTCCCCCGCATGGTTCAAGTGGCGTCTGAGAACGCGAGGAGATCTGGCGTGGCGAACGTCACATTCCTGAACGGGTCAATGGAGGACATCCCCTTGGAGGACGAGAGCGTCGATGTTATTGTATCGAATTGTGTCATCAACCTGTCCGTCGACAAGAAGCGCGCAATGAGCGAGATGATGCGGGTCCTTCGCCCAGGAGGTCGGGTAGCGGTCGCCGACATCGTTTGGCTGGGCACTCCGCCTGTATGGGCCAGGGCGAGCGCTCAGGCGTGGGCCTCGTGCATCGGGGGAGCGCTTGAAGCGGATGAGTATCCGGAGCTTCTTGCCGAGGCGGGGTTTGCCGATGCCAGAGTGGACATCTTGCACACCTTGGACCTTGCAAGCCTCTCACCGTGTGCCGGACCCGGCAGGGCCCGGCGCGAGGACGAAAAACACAGAGGCGAGGCTGGTGGCAAGGCTGAAGCCGAGGGCGACGATGCGGGCAAGGGCGAGAGCCAGGACGGGAGCAGGGATGGAACGTCTGGCCCGCCGCTATGCTGCGCTGCCCTGCCAGAGGGACTCGCGCTTGCAAGTGCCCTTGTGACCGCACGAAAACCTGGCTTCCCCGATGGCGCCGTCGAGTTACGAAGAGCGGAGCGGGCGGACCTGGACCTCGTGCTTCGCATCCTCCAGGCTGCCGGGCTGCCCGTCGCCGGAGTTGAGGAGCATTTCGACGAGTTCATTGTGGCGTGCGCGTCGGATGGCACGATCGTCGGGGTGGCTGGCGCGGAGCGGTACCCGTCCTCTGCTCTGCTGCGGTCGGTGGCGGTGCTGCCACGCTGGCGCGGCCTTGGGGTGGGCCGGCGCCTGGTGTCGTCGCAGCTTGCCAGGCTGGGGCGCGGGATCCCTGTGTACCTGCTCACGACGACTGCCGAAGCATACTTCCGTTCGCTAGGGTTCCAGACGATCTCGAGAGATGATGTCCTTCCAGAAATCAAGCGGTCTTCTGAGTTCCAGGGGGCGTGCCCGCAATCGGCTGTGGTCATGCGCCTCGTCCTGCCGTAGGAGTCTGGAGAGTGCAGACTAAGTATGAGGTCATTAGTTTTCTCCGTTTTCCGAGGTCTTGGGTTGCGGTGATTGCACGAGGGGTGTCAAAATCCGGCTGCCTAGCCAGACGGGCCGGATTTTGGCGAAGCGCGCCCCGCTTGGGGCGCCGTCCCCGAGTGCAACACCGGCAACCCTGCACGGCACGTGTGCTCTCTGAAACCGGCGA
>JAAYXB010000056.1 GCA_012516125.1 Bacillota bacterium
CGAGGGGTGTCAAAATCCGGCCACTGGCCGGACGGGCCGGATTTTGTCAAGGCGCCCCGCTTGGGGCGCCGTCCCCGAGTGCAACACCGGCAACCCGGCAACTACTGGAAGAGGGGCGAGGACTAATGCACCTTCACTTAGGTCCAACCTGAGAATGCACAATGCGTCTTCACGCTTCGATGATGCTGGGGAACGCTCGCACGAGCGGGCTACCCCAATGGCAGAACTGACCCTCCAATGGCAGAACTGATCTCTGGGCTTGGTGAGGTGATCTCTGAGCTTGGTGAAGACTCCGGTGGATTTCGCGGACTTCCTGGAGTTCGCCCTCGATACTACAAGGCTTGACTATGACATCGTGATCGCAAGCCCGGAGCTGAGGGAGTTCCTGCCAAAGAGGCCCGACGTCGCACCTGTCACATTGGTCAGCCTCTCGCATGGCGTCGCCGTGGAGGCGATGTTCCATCGAAGACATGGCGCCCTTCACGCCCCGGGACTGCGCGGGTTCATCGAAAGCGTCCTGGGCAGATCGCGCGTCCCGAAGAACCTTCGCCTTTACATCGCGAAGTCCCGCAAGATGGCGAACACGTTCGTGGTTGCAACCCAAGATGACCTCGCTGATGCGCTCGGTATCAAGCCGGGCGAGGTCGACACCGCCCTGCTTTTCCTCTCCGTTCAAAGAGCACTCGTATCTCAGCAAGGGAAGCGCGGTGGTTCCAGGCATGCTCAGGGCAGAAAGAGCACCATGGAGACCGGCACCGCCTGGCCGTTAGGCAGCCTGGTCTCTCCAGCGCTTCCTGGAAGCCACGAGCGCAGCACCGCCGCCTCCGCCAGGAGAGCTGCCAGAGGAACCAGCCCAGCCCCACGAGCTGCCGGTCTTGGGGACGGCGCAGCTGCTGGCGCTGGCGCTGGCACTGGCACTGGCGCTGCTGCTGGCGCTGGCGCTCGAGCTGGCGCTAGAGCGGACGTCGGGTCCGGATCGCACAACGATACAGATGCCGCTTCCATGAGGGCCGTACTCGGCCCACCGCCTGCGCAAGAGCAGGACGCTGAGAGACGCGCTGGCCTGCAGGCCGGAAAGACGCCAGGCCGTGGAGAGCCCGGCTCCGCGGACTCGGCTCTCGAAAGGACGGCACAGCGCATCATCAGGGAGCAGCTTCTCTCAGTTCCCGATGACATCGCGATCCCGGTAGACGAGGAGTCTATGAACACGATCCTGGCCCGTCTCGACGCCGGCGAGTTCGATACCCTGGAGAGCGCCGAGGTGCACGAGCAGGCGCTCGTCCTGTCCACGAGCCCCGGCTTCGACACGCTCATTTCCCTGGACGTCGTCCGCAACGTGGTGCCATTTGCCTATCAGGTGGCCGCGGTAAAGGACGTCCTCCGGAAGATGCGTGGCCGCGCCATCCTCGCTGACGAGGTCGGACTCGGCAAGACCATCGAGGCCGGCATCGTGATGATGGAATACGTCCTGCGAGGCCTTGCCAGGCGGGTCCTGGTCCTCTGCCCGCCTCCGCTCATGTCCCAGTGGATGGATGAGATGAGGTCCAAGTTCAACATGGACTTCGTGGCCTCCGACGACCCGTCGTTCATGGCCCGCGAAAACCCGTGGCTTGAGTTCGACAGGATCGTCGCCTCCATCGACACCGCGAAGCGCGAACCCCACGCAAGGCTGGTGCAGGCGGCTCCATTCGACCTCGTCATAGTGGACGAGGCCCACCGGTGTCGCAACAGGAATACACTCAACTGGAAGCTCGTGAACGGCCTGAAAAAGAAGTACATCCTGCTTCTCACGGCGACGCCCGTGCAAAACGACCTTCAGGAGCTTTTCAACCTGATAACGCTCCTTCGGCCCGGCCAGCTCGAGACGGCATCGGACTTCTCCCGCAGGTTCATCACAAGGGGGGACAGGCTCAAGCCCAAGAATGTTGCGGACCTGCGTGCCCTCATGAAGGAGGTCATGGTGCGAAACCGCCGCGCAACCTGCGGCCTGGAACTCCCGAGGAGAAGGGCGGAAACGGTGCGGATCTCGCTTGCGCCGCAGGAGCGCGAGTTCTACGGGAAAGTAACCGAGTTCATCAGGACGCAATACGCGGCCGGAGGCTACAAAGGGCCTGCCAGACTCACCCTGAAGACCCTCCAGAAGGAGGCCGGGTCGACCGCCTTCGCCGCCGTCCCGACGATCGAGCAGATGCTCGCGACCGGGCAGTTCCCGAGCGGCGAGGGAGAGCTCAAACGCATCCTCGATCTGGGCCGGTCCATCAGAGAATCTGCGAAGGCAGAGGCCCTCCTCAGGCTGCTCCAGGCTACAAGCGATAAGGTCCTGGTCTTCACGGGCTATACCGCCACGCTGCAATTCCTGGCCCAATACCTGAAGCGCGCCGGGGTCTCATTTGCGACGTTCTCGGGGGAGATGGGACGCCTCGACAAGGAACGCGCGGTGAAGGCCTTTGGGGACAGGGACGGGGTGCAGGTGCTGCTCTCGACCGAATCCGGAGGCGAAGGCCGCAACCTGCAGTTCTGCCACGTCATGGTGAATTTCGACCTGCCCTGGAATCCCATGAAGATAGAGCAGCGGATCGGGCGCATCCACAGGATCGGCCAGGAGAACGAGGTCCTCGTGTTCAACCTGTCGGCCGCTGACACCCTTGAGGCCCACATCCTCGAGCTGCTCGACGCGAAGATCAACATGTTCGAGCTGGTGGTGGGCGAGCTCGACATGATCCTGGGCAACGTCGAGGAGGAAGCGGACTTCGAGGACACGATAATGGACCTCTGGGCAAGCTCGAGGACCGAGGCCGAGCTCAGGGCCAGGCTCGACGGCCTCGGCGCTCAACTTGCCGAGGCAAAGGCCCGGTATGACCGCACGAAGGAATACGAGGACAGCCTTTTCGGCTCCGAACTCGATACAGGCGTCAATAGCACGGCCAGCAGCAAGAGCGGCAGCAAAGGCAGTAGCAAGGGAAGCAGCAATTGTAGTAGCCGCGGAAGCAGCAACGGGAATGGCAACCGTAACAACAACGCTGACAGCGACCGTAATAGCAACGGCGGTAGCAAGACCAGCGATCTGAAAGGGGGCAGCGCAAGTGCCAGGACCTAGCTCCCCCCATCTGCTTGAAGGGACTCTCACCGGAGTCCGAGATGGCGGCCGAGGGCACCACATAGACTTGAGGAGGTTCGTAACAGATCTCGTGGCAGCCGCAGGAGGAATTGTCGAGACCCCAGAGGACGACATCCTCCACGTCGCGCTGCCCGGGGAGATGGCAAGGAAGGTGTCTCTTCCGGAGTTTACCGTGCTCGCATTCGGTTACGACGCCGCAAAGGAGACTCCGGAGGCGGAGTTCGTCACCTTTGGCAGTCCCGTGCTCGACAGGCTTACTTCGCTGGGCATCCAGCTCGGACGGGTGACGCGCCAGTACGCCGTCGTCCCCAGCGTCAGAGTGCCGCCGAACCTGATGGACAGGATCGAGGCAAAGATCGGGTTCAATCGGTCGAGGAGGCCCGCGCTCAGGACAGCGAACATCGAGGTGTATGAGAGAGCTGTGTTTCGTTTCGTGGTTTCATACATCTCCGACGAGAGGTTCGTTGAAGCCCTGATGGTTGCCGTCGATACATCCACGCTTGCCGACGACACGGACCTCCTGGACGAGGCCAGGGGCGTGTACTTCAGCCCCCAGCCGCCGCAGGGGGCCGGGAATCGTATTGCAGATGGGTCGTCACCCCCCGCTGTCGTCAGGCGGCACTCCTATGATGAAGTGGTTCGCAAAGCCGTCGCCTGCCTGCGGGCAAGGGCAAGGCCAAGGCTGGCCGTGTATCAAGCCGAAGTACGGGGATACTGCGAGAAGGAGCTCACGACGGTCCTGGGTTTCTACGAGAAGACCATGGCGGACCTCATCGCGAGGCGAGATGCTGCGACCGGTGACCCGGACAAGAAGGCGCGCATAGACGCGAAGATCGAGGCCTGCCGGTTGGACCGGGAGCGCCGCATCGCAGACGTTGTGGGTAAGTATAAGATGACAGCCCACGCGCGGCTCGACAGCGTGACCCTGCAGGTCATGCCGAGGGTGAAGGCTCTGCTGGAGGTGGAGCACAAGGACAGCATCTACGCGCAGCCGGTCTACTATAACCTCGCCACCAACGCGGTTGAGCCGCTCGCCTGCCCGCGGTGCGGCAGGAGATTCTTCTCAGCCTACCCGGCAAGAGACGGCCTCTTCGTTTGCAGGCCGGAGGAGGCGGAGTAGGCGGGGCGCCGCTCACCGAGGAACACGCTGCGCAGTTTCTTTGTCAGCGCCCTGTCAACATCCTGGCGACCTTCTGGATTTCCCAGGCTGAGAACGCTGCGAAATCCCTGATGAGGCAGCGCGTGCGCTCGAGTTCCCTCGGCCACCCCTGTCACGTTGATGGATTCGGCCATGGCGAATCAGAATGAGGGAACGGAGGCCGCCGGTTCCGAGGCAAGCTGTCACGCTGCGCGAGACGCTGCGCAAGGAGGGAGAAGAGTGCACGGGAAGGTTGCATTCGTAACAGGCTCAAGCAGGGGGATCGGGCGTGCCATTGCTCTTGAACTGGCAAGGCGAGGGGCGGACGTAGCGATAAACTGCCGGACCTCCGCAGAGCAAGCGCAAACGGTATACGCAGAAGTGGAGCATCTGGGGAGGCGAGCAGTCCTCGTAACCGGGGATACGCGGGTGCCGGAGGATGTGGAGCGTATGATAGCCACGGTGTCCTCCACCTTAGGGGACGTAGACATCCTCGTGAACAACGCGGCCTATGCGCTGCTCAAACCGTTTCTCGAATTCACTGTCGAGGAATGGAGATCCCAACTTGAGTACAAGGCATTGGCATACTTCCTGACGTCGAGAGCCGTGCTTCCCGCGATGATCCGTAAAGGGTCGGGAGCCATCGTCAACCTTCTGTCCACCGTAGGGGTGAGAGGTGGAGCAGGAGAAACGGGGTACGCGGTGACAAACGGGGGCGCCATGGCCCTGACCCGGGCCCTCGCGGCGGAGGTCGGGCGAAGCGGCGTCAGAGTGAACGGAGTCATGCTGACCTGGGCCGAGAATGCTTTCGATCCCGGGGATCCTGCGCATGTCGCCTGGCTCGACAGGTTTGCCATGGGGCGCGTCACCAAGCTGGATGAGGTTGCTCGCGTCGTCGCATTCCTCGCTTCCGACGAGGCAAGCGGAATGACAGGAGCCATCGTCCCCGTGGATGCTGGGTTCATGTGCCAGTAGCGATGGTCGTACAGAGGTTCTTCTCCAGCGTTGTGCGCATCCAGAAGGACCGCGGCCATACGGCTGTTACCACGGGTCCCTGTCGCTTGGAGTGCCGTCCCGGTCATCCTGGCCACAGTGACAGGCGCAATGGGGTTCCTGGCACCGGGGTTGGCGGATATGGTCGCTTCATCCTTACGAGGGCTGTTGGTGCCGTTGCAGCGGTCACTACTGCTCACAGGGCAGTGAAGTTTGCTGCTGCAGCCCATTGGTGGACTTTTTCAACTCAAGTAGACGGCGCGTTCCGATGTGTTGGAATAGGTAGAGGAGCCATGACGTGAGAGCCGCTGTAAACTACGCAAAACCGATTGAGTTCATCCGTGCGAATGGGGATACGCGGCACAGAGAGTCTCTCGGTGTTCTTTTGGAATCCCGACAGCCTTCGGACGAGCTTATTCAATCCGTGCTAAGTGAGGGTGCGTTAATTCTCGCCACTCTTCCAGTAGTTGCCGGGTTGCCGGTGTTGCACTCGGGGACGGCGCCCCAAGCGGGGCGCGCTTCGCCAAAATCCGGCCCGTCTCGCCAGTGGCCGGATTTTGACACCCCTCGTGCAATCAGCGGCAACCTCTCCCAAAAGTCGAGAGCATTTCTGCACCCTCACTTAGGGGATCAACGGACCGACGGAGGATGGTCCGTCAGTAGCCACGACGACGTAAGCTCAGTGAACCAGACACTGTGGCACCTTACGTTGGCTGAGGTAGCGGGGATTGATGCCGGGCACGAGAGAGTCAGACGGGCATGCGACTTCCCTCGGCAAGCCCAGGAAACGGACGGGTCATGGGGCGAACACGTATCTCTGGCGGCAGTCTCTCCGCCCTGGGCGAAGCCTGGCGATCTCGCGTCCGGGTTATATCTGACTGCCTGCGCAGGGCGCCTGCTTGTTACGCTGGACGGCGATGGGGAACAAGCGGCCCGCCGAGCCGGCCTTTTCCTTGCAAGTCATGCTGACGCCCTTGGTCGTCTGCCTTCGTTTCTCCATACTCATCGGCTCGCAGCAGCACTATGGTGGGGAGTCGGCACGCGGGGCCCGCAGAAACGGCCCTGGATTACATCTTGACAAGGCTCGTCCCGTCGATCCCTGACAACAACATCTCCTGGATGGCGGTTTCTTTGCTGTCGACAGGCGTGCCATTCGACCACGAACTACTCAAGGAGGCGCTCATGCTGTTGGCCTTCAGGCAGAAGCCCGATGAGCGCTGGACATCGGGAGATGGTCCTTCATGGGGCATTCACACGACACTGGAATGCCTACGGGCGTTCAAAATGGCGGGTGTACTGGCGCCGCTGTAAGAATTCGGTGGAGAATCAGCCGTTACGATGCTCTAACCGGACGCCAGTATCGTCCGCATACGCCTCTCTGGATCATGCTCGCACAGCAACACAGGGGGAACGTAGAATCTCACGCGCTAAGTGAAGGTGCATTAGTCCTCGCCCCTCTTCCAGTAATTGCCGGGTTGCCGGTGTTGCACTCGGGGACGGCGCCCCAAGCGGGGCGCCTTGACAAAATCCGGCCCGTCCGGCCAGTGGCCGGATTTTGACACCCCTCG
>JAAYXB010000057.1 GCA_012516125.1 Bacillota bacterium
GGAATCTGTGCAGCATGCAACCTTGCGCCTTCTCATGGAGAGGGCGAGCTGCCGCAACTTCACCGACGACAAGATCCCGCCAGACCTCTTGCGACAAGTGCTGGCGGCAGGCATCCAGGCGCCCACCGGAGGAAACTTGCAGCCCTACACCATAATCAAGATAGAAGATCAGGCTGCCAAAGACAGGCTGGCAAAGCTGTGCGAAGACCAGCCCTTTATCGCCCGCGCGCCTGTAGACCTGCTTTTCTGCATCGATTTACACCGGCTGGAGCGCTGGGCAACTCTCGAGGCCGCGCCCTTCACTGCCACAAAGAGCTTTCGGCACTTCTGGGTCGCCTTCCAGGACACAGTGATCTGCGCGCAAAACGTCTGCACGGCGGCGGATGCGCTCGGCCTTGGATCGGTATATGTCGGGAGCGTGTTGGAGTGCTTCCGCGAGCTGCGCGAGATGTTCGGGTTGCCGGACGGGGTGTTCCCGGTGGTGCTTCTGTGCCTGGGTTACCCTGCCAGACAGTCTCGTCCCTCGCAGCGTCTTGGGGTCGACGTGGTGGTTCACGACGAGGTTTACCACGAGATGGACGACGCCCGATTGATCGAGGCCTTTCGTGCCAAGTATCCCGGGGCCAAGGTGACGCCCACGCCTGAGCGGCTGCGCGAGATCGGCGAGGTCTGCCGTGCGGTGGGCGGCCAGGCGCTGGCGGATAAGTGCCTCGCACGCATCCAGGCGGAGGGGTTCATCAACGCGGCGCAGAGATACTTCGGCCTCCACTATCGGGCCGACCTCATGCCCCAGGGAAACCGCGAGTACCTGGAGATGTTGCGCGATTTCGGCTTCGAATGGGCGGATTGCGCCGTAGACTGCGGGAGCACGGGCGTGGGACGCGATTGAGATTTGCGGGGCGAGGCTAGCTCAATAGACAAGACCGTCATAGTCGGTGCCGAGAGCCGCTGCAGTCGCCGCAGGCAGACCGCTCGGTACCTACACGAATCTGTGACGACTCTGTGACGAGTCTGTGACGAGTCTGCGGTGGGGACCGCCGACGCTAGACAAAGTAGACAATCCTGGCATGAGGTAGTATCGCTCCGATTTGCCTTTCGAAGAACTCTCGGATCTCGGCCATCACGTTATCCGGGTAGACGTATTTGCCGTACCCGAACTGACCATGCTTGAATCTCCGCTCCTCTTCGTCGAGAGGGACCTGGGTGTCAGGATACACCTGCTCGATGACCTTCTTTGACCTCGCCGTGAAGCGATGCGTTATGAGTTCGAAGGTGACCCCGATGTTGTCAGGTACGTAGTCCCTCACCGCGTGCAGTAGCTTGGTGTACTCCTCTCGCCATCCCTCAAACACAAAGATGGGTCCCACGAGAAAGCCCAAGGGATACCCGGCCCTCGCGATTTCCCGTGCTGCTTTGAGCCTGTTCTGAAGCCGCGGCGTTCCCGTTTCAAACTTCTCAAGCGCATAGTTGCAGTTGACGCTGAACCTGACCTCGGTTTTTCCTTTATGTGGGATCCCAAGCAACCCGCCGATGTCGGTATACTTGGTCACGAACCGAAACCTGGCGTTATCCAGGGCGGCAAAGAACCTGATCGCTCGCCGCAGCGAGCCCGTCCATGCTTCCACTGCGACAGGATCCGATGTGGCGGAGCCCTCGAACACCGTAGTTGCGGGCCTACGCTCGTCCACATACTCCCGGGCTCGGTCTAGAATGTCATCGACATTTACGTATACCTTGACATAGGGGGTTCGCCCGAGATTGGTATTGAGGTAACAGTACTCGCACAGTCCCGGACACCCGGAGACCAGGGGCAGCTGATAGTGCGCCGACGGCTTGCAAGTCTGAAAGTCCCGTCTTTTCCATACCA
>JAAYXB010000058.1 GCA_012516125.1 Bacillota bacterium
GACCCGGCCGCACACCGCGGGGAACGGGTTCTTCTCCTTTATGAGCTTCACGGCGTCCTGGTACCTCTTCTGCCTAATCAGGCTGATGTACCTCGGCACGTCAACCCCCGCGGGGCACGCGTTCTGGCACGGCGCCTCGAAAAGCGCCGCGCACACCGACGCGGGACACTTCTTATCGCGAATGTGGGCCTCATACTCGTCCCTGAAGTAGCGTATCGTCGTGAGCACGGGGTTGGGAGCCGTTTGGCCCAGGCCGCACAGGGCGGTCTCCTTTATCCAGGTGCCCAGCTTTATGAGGCGCTCGATGTCGCCCTCGCGCCCCTGGCCGCGGGTGATCCTTGTGAGTATCTCCAGCATCCTCTTCGTCCCGATACGGCACGGGGCACACTTGCCGCACGATTCGTCCTGGGTGAACTCCAGGAAGAACCGGGCGAGGTCGACCATACACGTGTCCTCGTCCATGACGATGAGGCCGCCCGACCCCATGATCGTGCCGAGCTCCTTTAGAGATTCATAGTCGACGGGGGTGTTCAGGAACTCCGCCGGCACGCACCCGCCCGACGGCCCGCCGGTCTGAGCGGCCTTGAACTTCTTGCCGCCCGGGATGCCGCCGCCGATGTCGAAGATGATCTCGCCGAGCGGTATCCCCATGGGCACCTCGACGAGGCCGGTGTTATTGATCTTGCCGGCGAGGGCGAACACCTTCGTGCCCTTGCTCTTCTCCGTGCCGATGCTGGCGAACCACTCCGGCCCTTTCAGGATTATGGGCGGGATGTTCGCGTAGGTCTCCACGTTGTTGATGAGGGTGGGCTTGCCCCAGAGACCCTCGCTCGCCGGGAACGGCGGCCTCGGACGCGGCTCGCCGCGCCTGCCCTCGACGGAGGCGAGCAGCGCCGTCTCCTCGCCGCAAACGAACGCGCCGGCCCCGACCCTGATGTCCAGGTCAAAGTCGAATCCCTTGCCGAAGATATCCTTGCCAAGGACCCCGTATTCGCGGGCCTGCATTATCGCGTGGCTGAGATGTTTGACGGCGAGGGGGTACTCCGCCCTGACGTACACGTACCCCTGGGAAGCGCCGACGGCGTAGCCCGCGATGGCCATAGCCTCTATGATGCTGTGGGGGTCGCCCTCCAGCACGCTCCTGTCCATGAACGCACCGGGGTCACCCTCGTCTGCGTTGCAGACGACGTACTTCTGGTCGGCCTTTGCGCGCCGCGTGAAGTCCCACTTGAGGCCCGTCGGAAACCCTGCTCCTCCGCGCCCCCGCAGCCCGGAACGCTTCACAACGTCGACCACCTGCTCTGGCGTCATCTCCGTGAGGACCTTGGCCAGAGCGGCGTAGCCATCCTCGGCAATGTACTCCTCTATGTTGAGCGGGTCGATCTTGCCCGTGTTCCGCAGGGCGATCCGGACCTGCCTGTTGAAGAACGTGATATCGCCGTACGTGGGGACACGCTGCTGCGTATCGGGGGCTTCATACAGCAGGCGCTGGACGATCCTGCCTTTCAGCAGGTGCTCGACGACGATCTCTCGCGCGTCCTCGGCTTTGAGCTTGCGGTACAAAACCCCTTCCGGATATATGATGGCCACCGGGCCGAGTTCACAGGGGCCCATGCACCCGGTGCTCACCACTCTGACCTCGCTGGCAAGGCCATGCCTGGCTATCTCGTCTAGAAAGGCCTGTTCGACTTCTTTGCATCCTGAGGAAACGCAGCCTGCGCCGCCACACACCAGGACATGCGCACGGTAAGAATCCATGTGACCAGCCTCCTTAACTCTCTGGCGGCGATCCGACGCCGCAACGCTCCGGCAAACTCTCCCTCTCATACCTTCCGCCTAGTCGTACTTCGCAAGGATCTCTTTCAGCTTGTCGGGCTTGAGCCGTGCGTAGATGTCATCGTCCACCCTCACGACCGGGCCGAGGCCGCACGCGCCCATGCAACGGACGACCTCCATGGAAAACTTGCCATCGCTTGTGGTGTCTTTCGCCCGGATCCCGAGATCCTGCTCGAGCCTTTCCAGGATGTCTTCAGCGCCTCTCACGTAGCAGGCAGTGCCCTTGCACACGCTGATCTGGTGCCGCCCCTTGGGCTTGAGCGAGAACAGCGCGTAGAACGTGACCACGCTGTATACCTCGCTCAAGGGGATGTCAAGCCCCTCGGCGACCATAACCTGGATCTCCCTGGGGAGGTAGCCCACCACCTGCTGCGCCTCGTGGAGAACCTGGATGAGCACGCCGGGTTTCCCCCGGTAGTGCTCGATGATCTCCCTCACCTTGTTCTTCTGTTCCTCGGTCACCTTGCCGAAACATGTGCACTCTTCGCACGCCATCCCGATTCCTCCTTCGCGGGCGTGGCGAGACACGCACGCCTGCCTCGCAACTGCCGCCAGCACTCCATAGCAAGAACCGTGCCGTTTGTGAATACCGTCACAATACCCCGACAGGGAAAGCCCTGAACCCTTTGTGCCGCCTGTCACAATCGGGTCTCCACACCTCGAGCACACCCAACGCAGGTCGCCCGCGACTAATGCACCAGTGCATCATCCCTTTCCGGTGACACAGGTCCGGCGTGAACCTGGCGGGATACGCCCATTGCCCGTTGGCCGTGCGCCGCGGCATGCAGGCCGTGAGCCGTGCGGCCATGATTGCGCGCATGCCTCGCCTCTCCCGCCGCCAGCAGTCGTACGTCGCGCCGCCCCAGGCGATCCAGCAGCAAGCTTACGCCGCCCCCGGTGCCCCCTAGCGCCCCCTGGCGCACGGGCCTTGAGCTTTCGCCAGACAGAGTAATGCACTCACGCATCAATCACTGCACCGGCGCATTATCCTGCGAAGGAACCGGCGACGTACGTCACCGGTCGAGTCGCATCGGTGACGTGGGGAACGCTTGACCGGAAACCCGTGACCCATATCAGCCGTCAGCGGCCAGCGGTCAGGCGTCAGGCATCAGGCGCCAGGTGTCAGGGGTCGGCTATTCGCGTTCAGCCGTCAGGGCAAGTGACGACACACCAGGATTTCCACCCGTAACAGGGTCCTGCTGAATGGGGGCGCAGGAATGCTCCCGACTCCCGGTAACCCACCCTCACGTAGCCGCTTCCGTACCCGCGGCAGCCTTCTGGCCCCCGCGGCGGCCGCAGGCGTATTTCTTGATCTTCCTGACCACAGTGGACTGGTTCACACCAAGGAGGCTTGCTATGCTGTACGTGCTCCTCTTTTCCGCGAGGGCGCGCTCGATGATCTGCCTCTCGACCTCCTCGATCGCCTCGCGCAGCGGCATGATCCCGCCCACGACGACCCTGGGCCGGTGCTCCTCGCCCTCCTCGAGGATCTGCTGGGGCAGGTCGCCCCCGCCGATCTCGTCGCCCTCAACGGTGACCACCAGGCGCTCGATGAGGTTCTCAAGCTCCCGCACGTTCCCGGGCCATGAGTATCTCGTGAGGATCTCCCGCGCTTCCTCGCTTATGGTCTTTCGGTAACCGTGGGTCCTATTGTACCTGTCGAGAAAGTGGTAGATGAGGGGGATGACGTCGTCCGGCCGCTCGCGCAGCGGTGGTATGGTGATGGGCACAACATTCAGCCTGTAGAAAAGGTCCGCGCGGAACTCCCCCCTCGCAACCATGGCCGCGAGGTCGCGGTTTGTCGCGGCGATTATGCGGATGTCCACGTCTAGAGGCTTCACCCCGCCGACCCGCACGAGCTTTCGCTCCTGGATGACCTGGAGCAGCTTCACCTGAAGATCGGTCGGCAGCTCAGATATCTCATCGAGGAACAGGGTCCCGCCGGAGGCCACCTCGATCATCCCCGGCTTGCCCTCGCGTCTCGCGCCCGTGAACGCCCCCGACTCGTAGCCGAAAAGCTCAGACTCCAGCAGAGTGGCGGGAATTGCGCCGCAGTTGATGTTGACAAACGGGCCGTCCCGGCGCGGGCTCGTCCTGTGGATGAATCGCGCAACGACCTCCTTGCCGACGCCCGACTCCCCCAGGATGAGGACGGTGGTGTTCACCGGCGCCACCTTCGCGGCAAGCTGCAACACGCGGCCCATCTCCACACTGTACGCGATCACCGCTGGAGGGGCAGGTTTCGGGCCCTCCTGCTGGTCAGCGTGGTCAGCGCAAGGCGCGCCGCTCTCCCGCCCTGCTGCCCCGCCCGCTCCCTCGGCTCGCGCACCTGCAGGCGCAGGCGCCCGGCGGCCCGCATAGCCCCGGTCGAGGATCTCGCGCGCGGCGCGCACAAGCCTTCCACGTTCGAGCCCCGGCAATGCCGAGGCCAGGGCCTCATCGGCTTCCATCGCCGCGCGCCCGCCCCTGGCAAGTAGCCAGAGCACCCCCTCTGCGCCCCCGGAGAGAACCATGGCGCGTTCAGGGCAAGCCCTGAAGCATTCTCCGCACCCGTCGCACTTCGACGGGTCCACGACCGGCGGCCGTCCACTCGCGCCTGACATGGCGCCCGCCGGGCACTTCGCTATGCACTCCCCACATCGGGTGCACTTTGCGGCATCAACGAAAACATGCCCCGGCATCTCTCTCCCTCCGGGGCAATTATACACCACATCGTCCAGGCCGCATAGCGCATAGCCCGGCGCTCCTCTATCGCTCACTCCTCCGCCCCTCAGGAGACTCGCGCCTTCCGGCCTGCTAACTGGATCGCCATGAGCAATCGCGGGTCCCAAAGAACGCACGCGCCGTGCAGGGTCGCCGGTGTTGCGTTCGGGGACGGCGCCCCAAGCGGGGCGCGCTTCGGCAAAACCCGGCCCGTGTGGCCAGGCAGCCGGATTTCGACACCCTCGCGCAATCACCGGCAACCCAGGACCTCGGAAAACGAGAGAAAACTAACGACCTCATACCTAGACCTCGCCAAACCTCAACAAGCTAAGTGAGAGCGCGGAAATGCTCCAGATTCTTGGGAGGGCTTGTCGGCGACTCAAAGAGAGGGAACCACGAAGCCGCTTCGGAACAGATGCGAACCCGCAAGCATGCGACCCCGCGGTCCTGCGACCCCGCGCCAAAAGGCGGTTAGCCGCTCTGCCTTTCGCGGCTTTCGCGGGCCGCCCCTCGCCCGAACTGTTCCTTGTACTGCAGGAGGTAGAGCTGATAATATATGCCGCGCTTCGCGAGAAGTTCCTGGTGGGTGCCGACCTCGCGTACCCTGCCCTTGTGGATCACGATTATCTTGTCAGCGTTCTGTATGGTCGACAGCCTGTGCGCCACGATGAGCGTCGTCCTACCCCGCACCAGCTTCGCGAGGGCGTCCTGGATGAGCGCTTCCGTCTCGGTGTCGATGTTGGCCGTGGCCTCGTCCAGCACGAGGATGGCAGGGTCGAATGCGAGCGCCCTTGCGAACGCGAGAAGCTGACGCTGCCCTGCCGAGAGCGTCACGCCCCGCTCCTTCACCTCGGCGCGGTAGCCTCCTGGCAGGCGTCTTATGAACGTGTCCGCATTGACGTACCTCGCAGCCTCCTGCACGTCCTCCTCGGCGATCTCGCTGCTATTCAACCTGATGTTGCTCTCTATGTCGCCGGTGAAAAGGAACACGTCCTGCTGCACGACACCTATGTGTCGGCGAAGCTCGTGCCTGGGAATGTGCCGGATATCGACGCCGTCAATGAGGATCCGGCCCCGCGAGATCTCGTACATCCTCCCGATGAGGCTTATGATCGAAGTCTTGCCGGCCCCTGTCGCCCCGACGAAGGCGCAGGTCTCGCCGGGCCCGACCTTGAAGCTGACGTCCTTCAAGACCCAGTCCTCACCGTTATAGGCGAACCACACGTTTTGGAACTCGATCTCTCCGCGCGGCCGCCCGAGGGAGACCGGCCTTACCGGGTCTGGCTCGCGGGCATTCGTGTCGAGAAGCATGAATATCCTCTCGGACGCCGCCATGGCTGACTGCATGATGTTGTACTTCTCGGTGAGATCGTTGATTGGCCTGAAGAACTGCTGAATATAGCTTATAAACGCGTACAAGACTCCGAACTCCAGCTTTCCTGCGAGCACCCGGCCGCCCCCATACCAGATGAGGAGGGCGAGGGCAAGCGAGGATATGAGGTCCATCGCGGGCCTGAAGATCGCGTACACGCGCAGCTCGCGCATGTTGGCTGCAAGGTAATCCCTGTTTATCGCGTCGAACTCCTCGAACTTCTTTTTCTCGCGCCCGAATATCTGGATGATCCTCATCCCCGAGATGTTCTCAGCAAGCGTCGCGTTGATCCGGGCAAGCCTCGTGCGGACGAGCCGGTAGGCCTCGCGCGCCTGCACTCGGAACACCACCGTCACCGCCAGAATGACGGGGAGCGTCGCAAGGCTCACCAGCGCAAGCTCGAAGTTCATTCTGAGCATCACTATGACGATCCCCACGAGCAGGAAAAGATCCTTGAAGAGGTTCACCAGGACCGCAGTGTACATCTCGTTCAGGGCGTCGGTATCGTTGGTCACCCTCGTAACAAGCCGGCCAACGGGGTTCCTGTCGAAGAAGGATAGCGAAAGCCCCTGCAGGTGGCGGAATATCTCCACCCTCATGTTGAAGATGATCTTCTGGCCCGTGTACTGCAGGATGTAAACCTGAATGTAGTTGAGGACGAAGCCAAGGGCCATGACGCCAAGGAGGATGAGCGCCAGCTTCAGCACGCTCGCCGCATCGCGCTCCCTGAACCTGCGTACTTCCTCAGGAGCAAGTTCCTGCCTGCTCACGGTCCCGGTGCCCACGTCGCGCATCACGAGAAAGTAGCGTCCATCCACGCGCTCTATGCGCGCGGGGCGCGCGGGCATCGGAGCCCCCTCCCGGGTCTCGCGTTGAAAGCCCCTTGGAAGCCATTTCTCTCGCACGAAGACCATGCCGCGCACAGCGACCCCGGGGACCGGCTCGCGGCCTGGCGTGAACGCGAGCATGGGCGCGTCCAGCGCGTTGATGTGATCGTCTATGGCGATCTTGGTGAGGTACGGCTGCACCAGGTCCGTGCCTGTGATGACGAAGAGAAGCACCACGCACACGAGGAGAAGCCGCCAGTACGGGGCGGCGTACTTGATCAGGCGCCTCATCAACCTGGCGTCGTATGCCTTTCCAAGGGCCTCTTCCTCGTGAAAATCAGGCATGGCTCACGTCTCCCCGGCGGAAGTCAGCTCTTCTTCGAGCAACTGCCGCTCGTAGATGTCCGCGTAAATGCCCCCTGCGGCCACAAGCGACTCGTGGTTCCCCCGCTCCACGATCCGGCCGCCGTCGAGCACGATGATCTCGTCCGCTTCTTTCAGCGTCGATATCCTGTGCGATATGAGAATCGTCGTCCTCTCCCGCATGATCCCTCGCAGCGACCTCAGGATCCTCTCCTCGGTCTCGGTGTCCACCGCGGAGAAACAGTCATCGAGGACGAGTATCCTCGGGTTCTTCACGAGCGCCCTTGCTATCGCAACCCTCTGCTTCTGGCCGCCGGATAAGGTCACGCCGCGCTCCCCCACCACTGTGTCGAATCCCCTGGGAAACTCGCGCACATCCCCGGCCACCCCCGCGACCTCCGCAGCCCTCTCGATCTCCTCGATGGAGAAGTCGTCGCTGGCAAACCCGATGTTCCCCTGGACGGAGGTGGAGAACAGGAAGTTGTCCTGCGGCACGTATCCGATATCGCGTCTCAGCACCGCAAGGGGGATCTTGTTGATGTCGATGCCATCGATGAGGAGCTCGCCCGGACCCGGGTTGTACAGGCGCAGGAGGAGGTTCACCAGGGTCGTCTTGCCGCTGCCCGTCCGGCCCAGGATGCCGACGGTGCGCCCCGCTGGGATCTTAAGATCGATGTTTCTGAGGACCGGCTCGCTCTCGCCCGGGTATGCGAACACGAGGTCCCGGAACTCAACCTCCCCTTCTAGTTCGCTCACAGGCATTACGTCGGTCGCGTCCTGCACCTCTGGCCTCGTGGAGAATATCACGTTCAGCCGGTCGATGGAAGCCATGCCTCTCTGCAGGGTGTTGACAACCCAGCCGATGGCCATCATGGGCCAGATGGCCATCCCGAGATATCCGCCGAACGCAACGAAGTCGCCAAGGCTGATATCGCCGAAGATCACCAGCCTGCCGCCGTAGCCTAGCACAACCACGAAGCTCAACCCCGCCACAAACTGCACCAGCGGCCAGAACAGCCCCCAGATCTTGACAAGGTGCATGTTGGCGTCAACCACACGCTGGGCAACCTCGGTAAACTTCTCTATCTCCGCCTCCTCCTGGACGAACGCTTTGATGACACGTATGCCGCTCAGGTTCTCCTGAGTGCGGTCGGTCAGGGCGGCGAACGTCTCCTGGACCTTCCGGAACCTCGAGTGTATAAGGCGTGAGAAGTGCGTGACGACGAAGGCGACGAACGGAAGCGGCACAAGCCCGAGCGCCACCAGGCGGAGGTCAATGGTGCGCACCAGGATGGCGACGGTGGCAACCGTGAGGAACGCTGCGTCAACCGACAGGGCGATGCCCTGGGCGAAAGCGTGTCGCACCGCGTGGATGTCGTTGGTGGCGTGGGCCATGAGGTCGCCCGTCTTGTGGTTGTTGAAGAAGTTCGCGGACAGGGTTTCAAGGTGAGCGAAGAACCTGTTCCTGAGGGTGTAGTCGATGAGCCGGGCGGTCCCCATTATGTACATCCGCCAGAAGTACCTGCCGATGCCAACCAGAAGTGCGATACCCACGACAAGACCGACGTAGCGGACGAGCCCGGCACCATCAAGCCTGCCCGCGCGGAAATCGTCGGTCACCCTGCCCAGGATTCGCGGAACCAGAAGCTGCAGGGCATCGACGGCCACAAGGAAAAGAACGCCCAGGATGTACCTGGACCTGTACCGCGCGAAAAACTCCTTCAGAAGCGCAAATCTACTTTGCACAGGCTCCGACCTCAAAGGCGCGCTCAAAGCGCGTTCGTTCATAGCGCATTCTATGAGGCCGGCGCGATCCGTACACGCCGCGCCGACGATCCAATTATACACGCAGGAGCCAGTCTACGGCAATTCCGGCCGAGCTCCGCGCTATAGCCCTCCTTCAGGTCCATCTTCCCGACGCAAGGCGGGCGCTTACCCCGAGGAGCAACTCGCGGACGATCTTCGCTGCAAGGAGCGAGGTAATATCGGAGAAATCCCAGGGGGGCGCGACCTCCACCAGGTCGAAGCCGACGACGTTGGCTCGGGCTAGGAGCTGGGCGGCCTCGAGGATCTCGGAGGACGAGCACCCTCCCGGCTCAGGGGTTCCGGTGCCCGGCGCGAACGCCGGGTCCACCACGTCGATGTCGAGCGTCACGTAGCACGGCCGGTCCCCTACCTCTCCCAGCGCCGCCCGGACCGCCGCGGGCACTGGCCCGTCGATCCTGTGCGGGCCGCCGCAAGCGAGCACAAACTCCTCAGCCGCCCCCGATCTGATGCCGACTTGGTAGAGGTTGTCCATCCCAATGATCTCCGCGACCCTCCGCAGGACGGTGGCGTGGGAAAGCCTTTGTCCTGCAAACTCGTCGCGGAGGTCCGCATGGGCGTCGAGATGGATGACGACGAGGTCCTCGCGCGCCCCGGCAACCGCCCGCACACAGGGAAGGGTGACGAGGTGCTCGCCTCCGAGGGCGAACGGGATCTTGCCGTCTCCAACGATCCCCTCCACCACCTCTCCGATGGCGTCCAGGCTCTTCTCGGTGTTGCCCAGCGGGAGGGAGACATCGCCGATGTCAGCGGCGTTTACTGACGCGAGGCTCCGCCTCTGGGCGGGGCTGTATTCCTCAAGCGAGAAGGAGACCTCCCGTATCTTGGCGGGCCCGCCCCGCGCACCCGGTCGCCAGCTCGTGGTGAAGTCCATGGGAAGCCCTAGGATGACTATGTCGGCCCGCTCGTAGTCGCTGTTTGCGCCGAGGAATCCTTCCCTTTTCTCGACCAGGATACTCATATGCAGCATCTCCAGCCCGACGACAACTTCGAATGGCCGCCTCTTCGCGGGTTTCTGGCCCCCGCTCCCGGACAGGCTCGCACAAGACGCTCCTACATGGGGGTCCGTTGGTTCCCCCGCTTCGCCAACACCGGGAGGCTACCGGTGTTGCACTCTGGGACGGCGCCCCAAGCGGTGCGCGCTTCGCCAAAATCCGGCCCGTCGGGCGAGCGGCCGGATTCTGACACCCCTCGTGCAAGCACCGCCAACCCCAATCTCACTTAGTACCAGAGGGCTGCCCCGGCGAAGGCGCACCCGATCTTCTGCACCACGTGCTCCGTGCTCTTTATGAGGACCTTGTCAGGGACAGCGTTCCGGAAGGCGAGGGCTTCACGGATCATCTTCTCGATCGTCCTCTCGGCCTCCTCCTTGGAGCATTTTCCTCCGAACTCCATGATCACCCCGAAGCTGCCGGAAACGATGCCGACACCGATAGCAGCGGCGATACGCTCTCCCGGAACGTCGCTCGTGACGGAGCCGTAGGCCGTCGGAGTCAGCGAGCCCGGCGGTATGTCCAGCGCGTCCATGTATTCGGCGCCAGGCGGCAGAATGCTGGATACCCTCAAGAGGTTGAGGTTCCCGATTCCCGCGGCGAGAAGCGCCTTGTCGAACGCGGTCAGGGTGGTGTCGCCCTCAGCGCTCCCGGCGACCAGGGTGAACTTGCGAGGCGTCGGCAGCATGCGTTGATCCCCCCACTCTAGTAGACCTCGAATCGACTACATAGTATGCTAACCCGAGTGTCTGCTGCAACATGTCTTTCTTATCCAACCATGACCCTCTCTTCGGGGTACCTGACCGCATTGGCGGCATGCTGCCTCTGGGCGATGGCCGTGGCCACCGTGAGAGGGCCGACGCGACCTGCGAACATCGTAAATATGATGAGAACCTTGCCGAGCGCCGACAGGCTCGGCGTGATCCCCATGGAGAGACCGACCGTGCCGAACGCAGATGTCGCTTCGAAGAGGACCGGCAGAAGTCCGTCGTGGCGGACTATCGAGAGGGCCATCGTGATGACGATCACAAGGGCAAGCGATATCATGGACACCGCGAGGGCCCTGTATACGATCCTATGGGGGACCCTCCGCTCGAAGACCTCCACGTCTTCCCTTCCCCTCACCACGCTCCGCACGGCAAGGAGCAACGTCGCAAACGTCGATGTCTTTATCCCGCCGCCCGTTGATCCCGGGGACGCACCAATGAACATGAGGATGATTATGAAAAGCTGCGTCGCGGCCCGCATGTCGCCTATGGGCAGGGTGTTGAACCCGGCCGTGCGCGGGGTCACAGCCTGGAAATAAGCGCTCAGCGCCTTCCCGAGTGGGCTCAGCGGCTTCAGCGTCGCAGGGTTGTCCAACTCGAGCAGGAATATGACGACCGTCCCGGCGGCAATGAGAACAGCGGTGGTGAGAAGCACCACCCTGGCATGAAGACTGAGCTTGCAGCCTCTGCGATGCGCTATGACCTCGCTTACCACGGAAAACCCGAGACCCCCAATGATGATGAGGCCGGTCATCACCAGGTTGACCCAGACATCGGCCGCGTAACCCGTGAGGCTCCTGAACCCCCCGAAAAGGTCGAAGCCCGCGTTGCAGAATCCCGAAACCGCGTGGAATACCCCGTAATAAAGGCATCTGGGAAAGCCCATGTCGAATGACCACCGGATAGCCAGAAGGAGCGCACCGAAGCCTTCGACGACCGCAGTCACGAGGAGCACTTTCCTGATGAGCCGGACCATCCCTTCGAGAGTCAGCTGGTTCATCGCTTCCTGGATGAGAAGCCTGCTCCGGAGCGTTACCCTCCTGCCGAGCAGCAGGAAGATGAGGGTTGACACTGTCATGATGCCGAGCCCGCCGACCTGGATAAGACATAATATGACGAGCTGGCCGAAGAGGGAGAACTGGTCGTGGGTGTCGACCACCACGAGGCCCGTCACGCACACGGCTGACGTAGCCGTAAACAGGGCGTCCACGAATGGAAGCGCCTTGCCATCCCTCGACGAAACCGGAAGAGCAAGGATGACGGCGCCGATCAGAATGAGAGCTGCAAAACCCGCCACCAAAACCTGTGCCGGGCTCGCCGCGTTCACCCGAGACAGGAACCAGCGCCGCCCGGCCGAATATGCCTCTGAAATTGCGGAAACCACAAGTCCACCCTCCCGGGTATCTCGCGCGTACGACGGTTAAATTATACCACGGCGTCAGGTCCTGTCAACGGAGAGCGCAGGCCCGCATCGTGTGGGCAGCGCGGGTTGCGGCGGACGCGCGAACCTTTGAGATGACCTGTCGCGGCCGACCTGCTGGCTCTGCTGGCCCCATGCAAGCTTCCGCGTCATGCCGCCCTGCGGTCGTGCGGGCGCAGCGTCCCACCCCGCCTTGCTCGCTGCACGTGGGCCTCGGCCCGGAGAATGGCCGTTTCGACCTCGTCCTTGCGTGGAGGCCTGCCCGTGGCCTTCTTGAACTCCTTCACGAAAAGCTCTATGAACTTCTCCATCTTTTTCTCGCCCTTTATCCCCCACTCCTTGTAGTGTTCCTCGATGTAATCCACGATGTCCACCGTGGTATCGAGGATTATCTGGTATCTGCGGTTCTTCTGGTACACCTGAAGAGCATAGCCCACAAGGATTATGATGAGCGGCTCCATCACCGCGTCGCTGGTGATCACGTTCCACAGCACCTTCAGCCACTTCAACGCCGGCCACCCCGCTTTCTCTTGGAAAACACATCCCACACATATACTAGGTGGGGGCGCGCGGTTTTGTGCAGCGGAGCGTGGGAGCTGCGCAAACAGCAAGGTTCACCGGGAAAGTCCGTCTAGGCTTTCAGCGTCGCGTATTCGCCCCGGGCCGGGCAGTTCGGTACGTTTGACACGCCGCCCCAAGGCTGCTATTATTATAAGCGGGAGTGCGCCTATAGCTCAGAGGATCAGAGCGCCGGCCTCCGGAGCCGGGTGCGCAGGTTCGAGTCCTGCTAGGCGCACCATTTCATGCTCTTTTTTCCGCTCACGCGTCCGTTGTCAACGAGTGACACTTTGTGCAAGTGCTCATTCGCCGGAGGGCTCGTTCATCATCCGGGTGCGCAACTCCACACGCTCCTGTGCCCCTACGCTGCTAGACCGCCAGACTGCTACGCCGCACAAACGCCCCCGAGCTCCGCACGTTCCCGCAAGACGTGGCGCGGCGAGCGCGGGTGTCATCCGCCCTCCCCAGGCGGCAGCCATCGGAAGAGTAGTCCCACAACCCCGCCCCACGCAGCACTTAGAGGATAATTGCAAAAGATAGAGAACTATCAATACTATCTTCCAAGCCGGGAAAAGGAGGTAGCGGCGCGCCATGGATGGTACCATAAGAGTCATGGCGGCGGAGAACAATCGGGACATGTGCGAAGTCCTTGAGGCTCTTGTCCGGGGAGAGCCGGATCTCGAGTGGGCCGGAGCAGCAGAAGACGGCCTGCAGGCGCTCGACATGATCGTCCAGGTGAAGCCCGACGTGGTCCTCCTCGATATCATAATGCCTTATCTTGACGGGCTTGGAGTGTTGCAGCGCCTCGCCGAAATGGACCTGGCCAGAAAGCCCGCCATCATCATCGTCACCGCGTTCGAGGAGGAGAGCATGGTGAAGAAGAGCGCAAGGCTCGGCGCGGATTACTACCTTCTGAAACCGTTCGACGGCGCATGCCTCCTCAGCCGGATACGCCAGGTCGCCGGCGTCGATAAGACTCTCCCCGCAAGAACCCGAAGCACGGCGCCTGCGGCCGCGTACAGTGGCACCTGTGACCAAGTGGCCAGAGTCCTCTTCAGGATGGGCACACCGACCTACTTCAAGGGCTACCAGTATCTAAAGGAGGCCATCGAGATGGTGAGATCCGACCCCGGTCTCCTCGCGGTCATCACCAAGAGCCTCTATCCGAGAATCGCCGAGAAACACAAGACCACTCCGCTCATCGTAGAAGCAGCGATCAGATACACCATACAAAAGACCTGGAAGCACGGAAACGTGGAATACCTCAAGAAGGTCTTCGGCTACTGTGGAGCCCTGCGCGAAGGCAAGGCTCCCACCAATTCGTTCTTCATAGCCCGGGTCGCAGAGGAATTGAGACTCGGGATGATGGAGGGCGCATGACCACGCTCATCGCGAGATACGCACGCTGCCGGTGGGCACAAACCCGAGCCGTGCCATGAGGAATCTCGCGAGAACCCTGGGAGACCTGAGCAGGCTTGCCGCGAACAGACGCCTGTAAGAGCCTGGCTCATACAGGATGTCCACAAGGAGAAACACAAGATCCGGGTTCGCCTCCACCATATCAAACGGAAGGCCGTCCTTAACCCCGAGCACGGCCGCGAGGAGCGTCGAGAGGCGAAACTCTCTCGAGAACTCCTCGCGGCATCTTCGGGTGTACACGGGTGCCGCATCCGAGAAGTCGCCGGACCTTGCGGCGTCGGCTATGGCCTCCGCAGCCATCCTGCCGCTCCGGACGGCGCTGTATATCCCCTCGCCCGAGAATGGGTCCACAAACCCAGCAGCGTCCCCCGCCAGAAGCACCGCGCCGCGGGCAACGGCCCGCCTGATACCGCCTGCAGGTAGCATGTGCCCTCTTGCCCTGGGGCACGGAATGTGCAGGTGATGGATCTTGGCGACACGGGTGAAGTGAGTGCGAAAGGCTCCGACAAGCCTGGGTGCGTCGAGTGCTGTCGCGCCCACGCCCACGTGCAGCCCGCCTTTGCGATGAAAGGCCCAGCCAAACGCCGCCCGCAGCGGCGGAACAAGGTACAGCTCGATGAGGTCAAGCTCGCTCGCGCCCTCGGTGACAGGGCCGGGGGCAAAGTCCACCTCCGCGGAAACCGACGCACCCATTTCCCACCTGGACCACCGGTCTCGAATTTCCGCGAGCCTGGCAGTCCTGCCGCATGCTCCGTCGGCGCCGATGACAGCCCTCGTTCTGAACCTGCCACGGCCCGTGGTCACCACGTAACGCTCGCCCCGGGCCCCCACCTCCGTCTCGAGGCCCATGAGAGGCGCATCATCGAGAAACTCGGCGCCTGCCTCCACGGCCCTCGTGGCCAGGAAGTTATCGAAAGCCGCGCGTCGAACCGTGACCCCAAGCCTCTTCGAATCCCTCGCCGAAACCGACCTCCCGCTGGGCGAAATCAGCTTTATCCCCATGATGTCGCGTTCCACGACAGCGTCGGGCAGATCGAATCCCAGCTCTCGCAGGGCCTTCGCTGTCACCCCGCCGGCACAGGGCTTGTCCCTTGGGAACTTCGCCTTGTCGATGAGGAGGACGGCGAGACCCCGGTCGGCCGCGACCCGTGCAGCGGTCGAGCCTGCTGGTCCCGCTCCGACTACCACGACATCGTAGTCACGCATCATATCGTCTCGATACCCTGGGGGCCCACTCTCTTTATCTTCTCCTCCTCGCCGGTGTCGGCGTTGACATAGACGAGGTAGGTCTCGCCGTCTATCGTGCCCCGGAACTCGTATACCAGCGTCTCTCTGTAGAAGTCGTCCATGATGACCGCGAGCCGCGACGCGGTCACGTCGAGCCTGGGGTTGAGCGCAGCCTTTGCCTCGCCCTCAGTCACGCGAGGTGCTGCGTGCCGCCTTGTCCTGTGGAACACCTGGTAGTTCGTACCTTCGAACCCGTCCACTCTTCCCGTGTCGAGCGCCACCCTCACGAGCACCAGGTCCGGGTACACGAGCACGCCGTCCTGCTCATGGGCAAACCCTATCACCGCGACTTCCTGATGGGCCTGCCTCGATATCGGCCGCATGTTCTCGAAGCCCCTCGAAACGAGGAAATCGGCGGCAATCCTTTCGGCCATGGCAGGGGTGATCGTGGCCGGCCCGATTGGGGTCTCGTCCATCATCCACAGGACGCGCCCGCCCTTTACCGACACATCGACCCACACGGCGCCTCGGCCCTTGCCTGCCGGGATCTCGATCCTGTACGCTTCGGGGTTGGACGG
The DNA here is from genome assembly GCA_012516125.1 of Bacillota bacterium. GTDB lineage: Bacteria > Bacillota > SHA-98 > UBA4971 > UBA4971 > UBA6256. The sequence continues at coordinate 15,887 of JAAYXB010000058.1, forward strand.
TATCCTCCCGACGACCCTGGCTCGCCTGCCCGCAACTACTGACGGCCCAATGAAGTCAACGGCCACCCGCACGGCCTCATCTGTGCTGACGACGGGACCGGGCACCTGCGGCAGCTTCTTGCTGGGCGGAGGGAGCACACCTTCGAGGTCTGGGGACGGGAACCGCGTCATCCCGTCTTCGAGCATCTTGAACCCCTTGGTGACCTGGTTTGACGGCGCGCTGTCCGGCGCGCGGTCTGGCCGGGTGGCTGCAGCCGCCACCGTGTCTCGCTGAAAGTCTGTCCACCGTAGAGCGCCGGAGGCAAAAGCCCTGCCCATCTTCGCAAGCTCTTCAGCGGCGAACTTCGCCTGCCTGCGGAAATCCCGTAGAATCGTCCACTCACGGTCGCTGATGGTCCCGCCGGAGGCGCCTTTTTGTGCAAGCGTGTAGGTAAAAGCCGCTACCTGGCCCACGAAGTCCTCTGTGGCAGAAAGGGGTACGGTCCCGATAGGGAGCTGGCCTATGGCGGACCTCGCGGACTCCGAGTGCCTCCACGCGTCGGCGAACGCCTTCGCCGTCTGCGTCGTCGAGCCCGCCGCGAGAGCCTTCGCAAGCTCTTGCTCGAGGCCGTCCAGGTGGTAGACTACTTCCTGGAATGCCCGCTGGTACTGGTTTTCCGTCCTCAGCTCGATCTCGCGCCGAAGCCGGTACTCACGAAAGGCCGCCAGTCCCAGGAGGAGGACAAGGGCGACTCCTCCGAAGCGCAACCACTCTCGTCTCAAGCGCTCCACCTCACCTTAGGTCACCTGAAGAAGATATGACTCCCGATTTGCACAAGGAAACGCCTGGTCGTGATCCACCAGTTGGTTGCCTTTGCCGGGTTGTAGTAGTAAAGCGCCCCGCCTGTGGGGTCCCATCCGGCAAGAGCGTCCTGAGCCGCGCGCATGGATGACGCCGTTGGCGGCAACCAAATGGTCCCCTGGGACACCGCGGTGAAGGCGTCAGGCTCGAAGATGACCCCTGGGATGGTCTTGGGGAAGTGTGGGTGCTCCACTCGGTTGAGAATGACGGCTCCCACGGCCACCTGGCCCACGTAGGGCTCGCCCTTTGCTTCCGCCGAGATGACGCGGGCCATGAGGTCGAAGTTGTAGTCGTAAGCTTGCCCGGGTCTGGCAAGTTCCCACGATGCCCGCGCCGCGGCCGTGCCTGTGTCTGTGCCTGCGCTCAAGCCCGCGTTCGCGCCCGCGCTCGCGCCCGCGGCTGTGCCGGCTGCCATACTCCACTTGCGGACGGCGACCGCCGCGCGCCCGTCTGGATAAGCATGCCAGATGACGGCCGTGAGGGCCACGAGGATGAGAAGTCCCGCGCATGCCCTGCCTGCTCTGTACACTCACCGCCACCCCCGCAGCTACTAAAAGCTCGGGATTATTATGCCGCGTGAAGTGGTTGCTATGCGCCGCGGCGGCGAGCGGGTGTCACGGCATCTGGTGTCCCGGCCCACGCCGGCGAGGCGCACGCCCGACTCAACCCGACGCGGAGACATGCGCGGGGGCCAACGGGAAAGCGTGGTTACACAACATGCCTCTGATCCTATGTGTATCGCCGATTTCTCCTCATTTCTGCCGGATCTGGCCGTACACGCCCCTTGCGCCTGGGGGGCAGTGCGAGGATACTATAAGTGACAGTAATCATTACTACACAGTATCTACTATCATTTGTATCATTCCATGATGACTGTGCAATGTTCGGCATACTATAACTCCACGGAATATGAATACCCAGCCCACGGCACAACAGGGCCCGCAGCCGATCTAGCGCCGGCCCGTGTCCGGAGTCGCCCGCGGGATATCTGGCTGCCCCCAAGGGCTGGAAAGCAGAGATGACGAAATCGTGAGTGGAACGACGAAACAATCCATTGTGGATGAGCTCCGTGGGGCAGGGCTGAAACCTACTCCTCAAAGAGTCGCCATATATGAGGTTCTGAAGGGCACCACAACTCACCCCAGTGTTGAGGCAGTGTACGAAGCGCTAAGACACGCTTTTCCGGCTATGAGTCTCAATACGGTCTACTGCACGCTCCAGGCTCTCGTGGCCGCGGGGCTCGTCCGGAAGCTTGCGATGCGCGAGAACGTCTTTCGATATGATGCCAACGCATCGCCGCACGCGCACTTCGTGTGCACGAAGTGCGGACGGGTGGAGGACGTGCCAGCCAAAGTGGATAAGGACCTCGCCGAGATCGAGTCGGGTCTCGAGGCGAAGATTCCGAGGCGGATCACCGACTACGAGCATTACTTCTACGGGTACTGCGAGGATTGCGAGGCAGAGCTCGGACGGTCGTACACGGCCGATCCCTGCCATAAAGGGAGCCCAAAGAACCGGAAGAAAGGAGAGTCACAAGATGGCAGAGCTGATTAACGAGGTTAAGCTGGGGGTCGCGAAAGGGACGGAACTCGAAGAAGCGGTGAACATGAACTTCAGGGGTGAGACCGGAGAGGTCGGAATTTACCTTGCCATGGCCCGGCAGGCGGAGCGCGAGGGCTACCCTGAAGTCGCAGCGGCGCTTATCAAGATCGCCAACGAGGAAGCCTGGCACGCGGCCCACTTCGCCGAGCTCAACGGCATGATATCGGCCAGCACAAAGGAGAATATCGAGAAGATGCTCCGGGGCGAGCAGGCCGCGAACAGGGGCAAGAGAGAGTCAGCCGTCAAGGCCAAGGAACTTGGCATCGACCACGCCCATGACTACTTCGATGAGTCCTCTCGCGATGAGGCGAGGCACGCCCAAATGCTCGAGGGGATCCTGAAGCGCTATTTCGCCTGAAAGTAAGCCCAGGTCGGGGTTCGTTAGTTCTTCCCAGCTTGCCAATATGTGGTGGGTTCCGGGCCCCGTTGGGGGCAAATAACACGGGCCCGCGGCACGGACCCGGAGGCCCTGCGCCCTGACGCTTCGAAGGCGACATCTTCGGCGCAAGCAAGCCGGAGATGTCGCCCTCGTGCTTCCCCACACAGGCCCGTCTTGCGACGTGCCGACGGCCGCGGGCGGCGCGCGAACGGAACGGACCGTCAGCCGTCAGTCGAACGCAAAGGCAGCTTTGACCACCTTACTCGCAGACTTGTGCAGGTTCGCCTCGATGGCCCTCCTGTAATCCTCAATCCTGAACGTATGCGTGAGGAGACGAGCAAGCGACACCTTCCGCTCCTTGAGAAGCGCGCACGCAAGCCTGTAGGTGGTCGTCCTCTCCCCTTGGTAGGTCTCGCCGCCGCACCAGAACGACCCGCGGACCGTGATCTCGTTGAGCCAGATGGGCGTCCAGTCGACCCCCTTCGCGAACGCCGCAAGACCCACGAGCACCATTCTGCCTCCGGACCGCGTGAACCTCAAAGCGTCGTCGATGCTGGTTGAGCTTCCCACGCACTCGAACACGAGGTCGGCCCCACCCTGTACGATCCTTTTGCCGACCATAGGCTTTAGCACCTTGCCGCCCAGGATGTCCGCGAGGTCTTTGAAGTAGTCGTCGCTTTCCCGCGAGCATACCACGGCATCCGCCCCAAAGCTACGCGCAAGCTCCGCCTGGAACGGGTGTTTGGCCATGACGACCACCCTCGCGCGGCTACCGAGGGCGCGCAGGGCAGCGACCACGGATATCCCGATGACCCCCGCGCCCATAACGAGGCAGGTATCTGAATCAGCCGGGAAATTGCGGAGGACCGGATGAAGCGCCGACGAGAACGCATCCACAAGCACCGCGTCCTCGAAGGAGATATCGTCGTCGAGCGGAATGATCTGGGACTTGTGGGCAACGAAATGCTCGCTCCAGCCGCCCCCGGTGTCACGACAGAGCCCTATGGCGAAGCCAGGCGATACGACGCCCGCGGTGAAGTTCCGGCACAGCGAGTAGTCGCCCCGCTTGCAAAACTCACACGGCTCGGATATCTCCCGGGGACCGCAAGAAAGGACCGGGTCCACAAGCACCCTCTGGCCGACGCGGATCTCGTCCACGTTGGCGCCCACCTCCACGACTATGCCGCAATTCTCGTGCCCGAACGTGAACGGAAACGACACATACGGCGACGAGCTTGGGCTATCATGGAGAAGGATGAGGTTGATATCGCTCCCGCATATCCCGGAATATCGAGTTTTCACCTTCACCCAGTTCGTGCTGGGAAGCCTCGGCTCGTCCACCTCGCGCAGCACGACGCCGGAGAGCGGGCCGTAGAAGGCTTTCTCCGTAAACGCGCCCGCCGCCTTGGAGAAAAGGTAGCGGGGAACGGTGCCGAGGAACTGGACCGCCTTCATAATGCGGCGCGCCTCCTTGCCCCGATGATGCCCAGCTTCTCTCCGGCCCGCTCGAGACACTCGAGCGCGAAATCGATGTCCTCATCGGTATGGGACGCGAGCACATTCGCCCGGAGCCTGCACGTCTTCGGCGGAACCGCCGGCGGCAGGATCGGGCAGATGAATATGCCCTCATTGTGCAGGAGCATGGTGAGCTTGAGAGTGGTTTCCTCGTCCCCGATAACGATGGGGATCACGGAGCTCTTCGTGTGCAGCGTGTTGTAACCAAGCTTGTTGAGCCCACCCACGAACCTCTCGATATTGTGGCGCAGCTTTCCGATGCGCCACTTCTCCTCCTCTATGACATCGAAGGCCTCGCGCGCGGCCGCGACCGCCGCCGGGGGAAGCGCCGCGGAGAACACAAACCCGCGGGCGTTGTGACGCAGGAACGAGATGAAGTCAGCCTTGCCCGCCACGTATCCTCCGACCGCAGGGATGGTTTTGGATAGCGACCCTGTAAGGATATGTATCGCCCCCGCGGGAAGCCCGAAGTACTCCTGGATGCCATGTCCCGTCTCTCCAAGAACGCCCAGGGAATGTGCCTCATCCACGAGAAGCCACGCGTCGTACCTGTTGACAAGCTCGATGAGCTCTGGCACCGGCGCCACATCGCCGTCCATGCTGTACACGGCGTCCACTATGACCAGCTTCCCACGGTACTTGTCCTTTGCATCCGCGAGGATGCGCTCGACGTCCTCGAGGCTGTTGTGCTCGAACCAGAGGAATTCCGCCCCCGAGAGCCTGCACCCGTCAACGAGGCTCGCGTGGGACAGCCTGTCGCATATCACCGCGTCCCCCCTTCCCATGAGCGACGCGATGGTGGCGACGTTCGCCAGAAAGCCACTGCTGAAAGCGATGGCGTCCTCGGTCCTCATGAACTCCGCCATCCTTCTCTCGAGGTCCACGTGCAGCTTCGTGGTGCCAGCGAGGATTCGCACGCCGTGGGTGCCCGTCCCGAACTCCTCGGTCGCCTTGTTGGCAGCGGCGTTGATCCTTGGGTGAGTGATGAGGCCAAGATACGAGTAAGAGGAGAATATCACCTTCCACCTGCCACCGATCTCCACCCTCGCGCCGTCGAGGGCGTCGACCTGTTGCAGATAGAAGTAAAGGTCTTCGTTCTTCACCTTGGTAAGCCTGCTGGAAAAGGCGTTGATCCTTCTCTGAAGGGAATTCGTGGACACTGACATGACACAGCCTCCTCGCGGCCAGGGCGCGGCCAGGTTGTGGGAAAACACCCTGAGGTTAGTCTACCACCGGGCGAGGACCGGTGTCAACATTTTTGTGCACAACCCTCCCGAGCCCAGCGTCCCAGTTGTCGGCCTGAGAGAAGGCCCAGAAACGCTCCCCTTTGGGGGGAGCGTGCGGTCTTCGCAAGAGCGATACTAAGACCCGGCCAGTTGCCAATCGGAGTGGCTGAGGCCCCCGCCGGTGTGATATGATCAACCCGTGACCGCCGCAACGGTCGCGACCTGTACGAGTGCCGAGACTGCCCGAAGCGGCCGGATCCCGCGGCTCGCCCAGATCGCGGTCACGTTCGGCGGCACCACAAAGAACGAAGCAGGTGGTGACCATTATGCAGCTTTCCCGAATCGCGGAGCACCTCGATTCTTATCTCCGTGTCGCCGAAATCGACGATTCCTCAGTGAACGGGCTTCAGGTGGAGACGGACAGGGACATCACACGCATCGCAGCGGCGGTGGACGCGAGCCTTGACTCCTTCACGCGCGCGCAGGAAACCGGTGCCGAACTCCTCCTCGTTCACCACGGGCTTTTCTGGGAGAAGGCGCCCCTTAGAGGAGCGCTCTACCGCCGGGTCAGGTTCCTCATCGAAAATGGTATCGGCCTTTACGCCGCCCACCTCCCACTGGACATGCACCCGGAAGTAGGCAACAACGCCCAGCTCGCGAAGATGATCGGCCTGGTGAACATAAAGCCCTTCCTCCGGTACAGAGGCTCGCTCATCGGCCTCATTGGCGAAGTGAAAGCGACGAGCGCGCAGGACTTCGCCGCTCTGGTCGAGCGTCGCCTCGGCTCTCCGGTGAAACTCCTCGACTTTGGAAGGCCTGCGATTACGCGGGTAGCGATATGCAGCGGCGGGGGCGGACCGGATCTGGTGCAGGCAGTGGAGGCTGGGGCGGACGTGTACCTGACCGGAGAGACCAGCCACGGGGCGGCCACCCTTGCGCGGGACGCCGGAATCAATGTCATCTTCGCCGGGCACTATGCCACGGAGACCCTGGGCCCGCGGGCGCTCGCAAAGCACATCGAGGACACCTTCGGCATACCCACGGTTTTCATCGAAAGCCCCACCGGCCTGTAGGCTCCCCAGAACACGCGAAGCCCCTTTGGTGAGGGCACCCCGCTCGGACGAAGGGTGCCCTCATTGGCATACCCTGGTCATACAGAGATCTCTGGGACCATGATAACTTTTGTTGATCTGGATATTGACATTATGATGCGCGGGCTTTATGATATTAATGCACTGCTTAACCTTATTGAGATTACCCAAAACCCAACGCGGAGGTGCCGGCCATGTTCATTGTGCTGGGCGACGTTAGGATCGAGATAACGAGGGTGCCGCGTCCGAACGCCGAGGAAACCACGAGGCGTACATACGAGGCGATGAAGGCAGCGAAGGAATACGAGGATACGCGGCGCGTGTACGAGGTGAAGGCCCTTCGGTACGCCCCGTGGGTCCGCTGACGCAGCGGGCCGGGCTATTCCCCCGATCTCAAGACAGGCGCGCAGACGAGACAGGGCCGCGTGGACAGGAAAGGGCGCCCTCGCAGCGCACGTACGAGCTACGGCGCCTCGCCCACCGTGACCGTCACCTTGACCACGCGACCGTCCCGATAAACCTCGAGATCAAGGCGCCCGCCGATCCCGGCCGAGTTCACCGCCTCGCGGAGATCGGCGATGGTTCTGAGCCTCTTGCCGCCAGCGGAGAGGATAATGTCGCTGCGACGGAGACCTGCAGCGGCGGCGGGGCTTTGCCGCACGTAGCTCACGACCGCGAGGCCGCTGTCGACTGGAAGGCGATAGTCACGCGCGACCTCGGGGGTTATCGCCCACACCTGCGTGATGCCGATCCACGGCCGTCTCACCTTGCCGTACTCGATTATCTCCGACGCAATCTTTCTTGCGGTCTTGATGGGAATCGCAAACCCTATGCCCTGAGCCTGCGGAATGATAGCGGTATTGATCCCGACGACAGCACCGGTCTCATCCACGAGCGCTCCTCCGCTGTTCCCCGGGTTGATGGGAGCGTCGGTCTGGATGAGGTTCTCAAGATAGATCCCCTGCTCCTCGTCGAGGGGGAGAGATCTCCCGAGGGCGCTTATGACCCCCGCCGTTACCGTGTGGTCGAACCCGAACGGGTTTCCGATCGCCACAGCAAGTCCGCCCACCTGGAGCGCGTCTGAGTCACCCAGCCGTGCCACGGGAAGGCTATCGCCTTTCACTTGCAGTACGGCGAGGTCAGTATAGTAATCGCCGCCCACGACTCTCGCAGTGAACTCGCGGCCGTCGCTGAGCACCACGCCGATCTGCGTCGCCTTCTCGATCACATGATAGTTCGTGAGCACATAGCCGCGAGGGTCGAAGATAACCCCTGAGCCCAGGCCCTCCTCCCGCTGGACCATGCGCTCGAAGAAGAAATTGTAGAACACCCTCTCACGGAGAGTCGAAATCTTCACCACCGACGGACCGACGTCCCTCGCGATAGCCGCCACTATGGAAGTCGGCCCACCGAGCGACGGAGGCGCGGCATCCTCTGTGGGCGCCCTGTCGGCGGACCCCGCCTCTCCCTCCGGCCCCGGCGCCTGCGGCAGCGCGGCCATCCGCCTGTCGACGGCGCTCAGGAGTATCGCGCCCACAAGAAGCCCGCCGACAACTGCTCCCGCGAGCGCCACAAGGAAGTACGCCGCGAAAGGCCCACGCCTCGTCCCGTAGCCGAAGGAACCCATTGCCCTCACCTCGTGCCGAGCGTCATACCCCGCGCGCCTCTCAACCCGCGCACGTGACTCCCGAATACCCGCACCTTACGCCTCTGCCGCTGCCGCGCCTCCGGTCTCAACGATCCTGCGGGCGCTGTCCAGGATGGCCGAGAGCCGTTCTTTGCTTGGAGCCTCGGCGTATATCCTGACCACTGGTTCTGTGCCCGACGCCCTGACAAGGAACCAGCCTCCGTCGGCAAGCTCGATCTTCACGCCATCCACGGTCGATACCCGCGACACCGGCGCGCCCGCAACCTTGCACGGAGGACTATCACACAGCATGCCGACGATCTTCTCTCTGGCCGGACCTTCCACGTGTAGGTCCACCCGTTGGCTGTAGAAAGGGCCGACCTCGTCCACGAGGGCACGAAGCGTTTCCTTGAGGGGCCGCCCCGTGAAAGCGCGCATTTCGGCCACAAGCAGGCACGCGAGAATACCGTCCTTCTCGGGGACGTGACCGCCGATGCTGAGGCCCCCGCTCTCCTCGCCCCCAATGACCACCTTCGCGCGCCTCATCTCCGCCGATATGTACTTGAAGCCGACGGGCGTCTCCCGCACCTCGAGCCCACAAGCGCGAGCAACGGCGTCCACCATGTGGCTCGTGGCCGCAGTCCGCACGGCGACGCCCTTCATCCCGCGATTGCGGGCAAGGTGCGCGACGAGGAGCGAGATGACCTGGTTTGGCGAGAGAAACGTCCCGTCCTCGTCAATGACACCGAATCTATCCGCGTCGCCGTCCGTCGCAAGCCCAAGGTTTGCGCCGATCTCCCTCATCTTTGAGGCAAGGTCCTTTAGCCTCTGCTCCGAGGGATCGGGAGAGCCTCCGCCGAACAGCGGGTCCCGCCTATGATTTATGACAACCACGTGGCGAGATTGCAGGATCCGGTCAAGATACCCGCGGCCAGACGCATACATCGGATCGTACACGATACGTAGCCCGCCACGGCGGATGGCGTCAAGGTCCACTAGGCGTGAGACGTGGTCAACATAATCGCCCATTGGATCAAAGGAGGTGATGGAGGCGGTGGGGATGGTTCCGTCCACCGCGCGCCCACCGCCGGCAACTCCGGTGCGCTCCACCCCCCCGGTAGCCTCGACCTTCGCAATGTGCCTTTCGATTTCAGAAGTCACATCAGGCATGGCCGGACCGCCGTACTCCGCGATCCACTTCACGCCGTTGTACTCAGGAGGGTTGTGGCTCGCCGTGAACATGACAGCCCCGGCTCGCTTCCCATGGACAACTGCGTAAGCGGCAACAGGCGTGGGTGTATCGCGCGATGTAACCCAGACGTTTATGCCATTTGCCACAAGAACCGAGGCCGCCTCCTGCGCGAACCTCTCTGACAGGAACCGGGCGTCGTAGGCGACCACGACCCCCTTGCCTGCAAGGCTCGTCTCATTCAAGTAGTCCGCAATGGCCTGGACCACCACGCGGGCGTTTGGAAAAGTGAAGTCCTCGCACATGACGGCACGCCAGCCGTCTGTGCCGAACCTGATGCGGCTCACATTCGCCACCCTTTCACCTTGCCTGGCCATCTAGTACTCGATCCCCCGGCGTGCCATGACGCCCTGCTCGAAGGGGTGCCTCACCTGACGCATCTCCGTGATGAGGTCTGCGCGGGCGAGCACTTCTTCAGGCATCTTCCTGCCGGTGAGCACAAGCTCTACATTGGGGCTTCTGCCATCGATCACCTTCAAGATCTCCTCGACCGAAACGAGCCCAAAATGCGCTACAAGTGAGATCTCGTCGAGGATGAGAACATCCGCCGAGCCGCTGGAAGCCACGTCGTGCGCCATGGCAAGCCCCCTGCGGGCAAGGTCCCGGTCCTCATCGGTCACCTCGCCCTCCCGCAGAAAGCACTCGGCGCATCCCCAACACCTGGCGAGCCCCTGTCTTATCGCTGAGGCCCTCCGACAGTCGCGTCCGAACTGGAAGAGTCGGATTTCGGGATAGAGCCGCTCCACGGCAAGAAGTTCCCCCGTGTAACTCGCCCCTTTTGCGAACTGAATCACAACTACGCGGAACCTGTGCCCCGCCGCTCGCAGGGCAAGCCCCAGCGCTGCCGTGGTCTTGCCTTTGCCGTCACCGGTATAGACCTGCACAAGACCTCTCTCAAGGCCCACCGGCGTGGCGCAAGCCTCAGGAAAACCCCTGGTCTCCTCGACAACACCCAGTCCCAACCGGACTCCACCCCCTCCTGCGAACGGCTCACGCCCGCGCCATCATCGGCCTGCCCGCGACCCGCTCACCGTACTTCCGTTCGCGCCAGACCCGACACCAGCACCGCCTGGGGCCTTCCGTTCACGGGGTGCGGCCCGACGCAAGACCTTACGCCGTATACCTCTTCGATGACCTGGGCTGTGATGACCTCGCCGGGCGAGCCGGACGCCGCAACACGTCCACCTTTCAGCATCACTATTCTGTCGCAGTACTGGGCGGCGAGATTCACGTCGTGCAGCACAGCCAAGACACCAAGGCCGTCGTGCCGCGAGAGGCTCCAGACAAGATCCATGATCTCCACCTGATGCCTCGGGTCCAGGTGCGACGTGGGCTCGTCGAGCAACAGAATCCGTGGCTCCTGGGCAAGCGCCCGGGCTACCATAACTCGCTGTCTTTCCCCATAGGACAGCTCCGTGACGGGGCGCTTTGCGAGATGCGCCACCTGCGTCGCCTCCATGGCCCGCTCTGCGGCCTCGATGTCCCGCTGCGTCTCCCCGGTGAACCTCCCGAGGTGGGCCCAGCGGCCCATCAGCACGATGTCCCTCACGCTGAACGAGAAAGGCGTGTGTCCGTTCTGCGGAACGACCGCAAGGCGCCGCGCAACGGCCTTTGCACTCATCTTCTGAATGTCCAGCCCGTCCAGGGTCACCTTGCCACTCACCGGGCGCAGCGCCCCTGCCATCGCCCGCAGGAGCGTGGTCTTGCCGGACCCGTTCGGGCCGAGCACACCAACGAGTTCCCCCCCGGAAACGGAGAGGGATACTCCGTCCAACGCCGTTATTATACCGTACATGCAACGGATGGAAAACACGTCCAATCTCATGCTACAGCACCCCGGTCGTCTTCCGACGCCTCAATAGGTACAGGAAGAACGGCCCCCCTGCGAGGGCTGTGATGACTCCCACCGGGATCTCCCCCGGCGCTATGACCATGCGCGCAAGGGTGTCCGCCGCCACCAGAAAGCCTGCCCCAACGACGGCGCACGCCGGTATAAGGACCCTGTGGTCTGGCCCCAGGACGAGCCTTACAGTGTGAGGAACCACGAGCCCCACAAACCCGATGATGCCGCCGACCGAAACAGCCGCCGCGGTAACGAGCGAGGCGGCAAGTATCGCGACGCGCTTGAACTCCTCGGGGTCGAGGCCGAGGTAGCGCGCCTCTTCGTCGCCCAGGCTGATGAGGTTGAAGTCGCGAGCCAGCACGACGAGGGCGGCGATGCCGGCCGCCATGTACGGAAAGGCCAGCTTCACGTGGGCGTATCCCTTATTCGAAAGGCTCCCCATGAGCCACATCATCGCCTCACGGATGGTATCGCCGGACACGACGAGGAGAAACGATATCGCCGCCCAGAGGAACGACCCCACGACCACGCCCGCAAGCAGGAACGTGTCCGTGGGAAGTCTGCCCGATACCCGTGCGAGAGAGTATACGACCACCATCGTGGCAACAGCGCCGAGAAAGGCAAGAATCGGGACGGAGCCTACCCCCAGGATTGAGACGGGTACACCAGCTACCATGGCGATAGTCGCGCCAAGCCCCGCGCCCGCTGACACCCCCACAACGTACGGATCGGCGAGGGGATTCCTGAGAAGGCCCTGCAGCGCCGCCCCAGCGGTGGCCAGGGAAGCGCCTACCATGGCAGCGAGCAGTATCCGGGGCAGGCGCACCTGAAGGAGGATGACCTCGTGGGATGCCGGCCACCCCTCCCGCAGGGCAGCGCCTCCCCCGCGCACAAAGGGTACTCGCTGAATCAGTATACCTGCGACCTCGGTCGGCGGAATCCGCACAGAGCCTGTGCCGGCGGCAATCAGCATGACCAGGGCAAGGCCCAGGACAAGGACGGGCAAATGGGCCATGCCCCGCCCCCTTCCGGCCGGTCGGGCCGCACCGGCACCTGCCGCGTCGCCGGGTCCCGACCCATCAGGGCACACCCGGCCTCCACCCTGCGTGGTAACTGTCATCGATACATCCGCCTTTCCTTGCCTCTCGTTTCCCGGTATCCGCCTGAGGCCGCACCTGCCATGAAGGCGTTCACGGATTGTCGCTGCCACAAGCCCCCCGTCGGAGACGAGTTCATTGCGCCTGGCGATGCGGCTGGCCATGCAGCTAGTGGCATTGCCGTCTCGTGCACGTTACCTGAACAGCTCGGGATGGAACAGCCTCGCGAGGGTTTCGAGCCCGTCCGCAAGCCTGGGGCCGGGGCGCACCAAGAGATCCGGGTGCACCTCATACACCCGCCCCGTCCTGTAAGCCGATATCCCGTGCCACGCGCGACGCGCCAGGGCCTCAGACCTGTTGAAGTTCGTCAGGATCACCACCTCGGGGTCGCGCTCTATCACAGCCTCGGGGCTGAACTCGGGCCATTCCGACTTGGCGTCGTGGGCGATGTTCTGACCGCCGGCCGCCGTTACCAGCTCGTCGATGAAAGTCCCCGGACCCGCCGTCATGAGGGGTTCGTTCCAGATTTCCACGAAGACGCGCGGCCTCTCGGATGGCTTGAGGCTGGCTAGCCTCTGGGTGATACGCTCCATCCTGGCCGAGAGCCCCCTCACGATCTCAGACGCCCGATCCTCCCTGCCGGTGGCCTTCCCGATGAGCGTTATGGCCCGAAGGACTCCTTCGATGGTCTTTGGGTCCACCGCGAGAACCGTGACGCCCAGCTCGGATAGCCTTGTGACCGCCTGGCGCTGAAGGCTTCCGACCGCCACCACGAGGTCAGGACGCATGGCTATGATCTTCTCGTAGTCGAGCTGGACGGAGCCCACTTTCGGTTTGGCTTTCGCTTCCACGGGGTAATCGCAGGAATCGGTAACGCCGATGACCCTGTCGCCAAGACCGAGAGCGAAGAGGATCTCCGTGTTGCTGGGGGCGATCGAGATGATGCGCTCGGGTGGGCGCGGCAACACCACGTTTCTGCCAAGGTCGTCGGTCACGGTAATCCCTCCGCCGGCCGATGGTCCGGCGGCCTGCGACATGCGCACTCCACACACAACAACGGCCAGCGCCACGACAAGAGCGAGACCTATCTCGTGACGTGCCGTCCGCGGTCTCTGGAGCGAAATCATAATGCTTCGGGACCTCCCTTCGTACGATTGGACACGTTGGGTGCGACGAAGTCATCTTGTCGCATGGGCCACCGTCGGATCGCGGCACTTTCTCGAAAGCCACCGCATGATCGCACGCACAACCCCGTCGTGGCGCAGGCCGAGCCCGCGACCCTGCCGAATGCGGCATGCTAGCATGGCAAGGCCCCGGCCTTCGGCCGGGGCCTGTCGCTCGCAAGAAAACAACCTGCCACTCCCTTTCACCGAAGGCGCAAGGTCACACTGGCAGGCAGGTCTCCTGGCTTCCGGATCCTAGCACACGCCTTGCGCCTTCCCCCAGCGCCCCGCCATCCGAGGCACGGTCAGATCGCCGCACCTCAGGACGCAGGGACACAGACTGGAGTGGCCGTGCAAGGCCGCTCCCCGGGTACAGTGGCGGGAACCGCGGGCTTGCAGGGCTTACCCTGCCGCCTCTTCCCTATTCTCCCCAGATGGGGCACCCGCCAGTTTCGAATGCTGTCCAATTGTGCGTCCATACGTATTCTACCATTCGCTAGCTCGCCTGGCAACAGCACCTCGCCTTCTCCTTTGCAGACTGCGCGCCCGACACCGCAGGCACCCTGTTCGGTCACCGATCTTACCCGAGACTTCATAGTATACTACATGAGTGGTCCATGGAATAGGAATGAAGGTCATGTTCCGCTTTCGCACGCCCCCATTGGCTCCACGTGCCGCGTCACGAGCCTGTTGGCCACGGGCCTCTCCAGGAGGCGACTCCTCGACGTGGGTCTCGTTCCAGGAGCGGGCGTAAGGCCGGTGCGTCGGAGCCCTGCGGGCGATCCCACGGCGTATCACGTGAAAGGAACCCTCATCGCGCTGCGGACGCGGGAAGCAAACCAGGTTATAGTAGAGGTCTTCCCCCCGTATGAGCCTGCTCCCGTCGAGAAAGCAGCCGCCTTTGGTACCGGGACCCTGGCCTGGCTCCGCCGGTGTCCATGGTTCCATGCGCGCGCAACCCGCCCGGCCGCACCCTCGCCCGTCTCGAGCGCTCCGACCCCGAACCCTGATCCCTGACAGGCTACCTGCCCACGCACCCGGCGTCTCCGCCTGTAATGGAGGTGAATCCTATGGGATCCATGCGCCATCTGTCATTGCATGTACCGCGCGGCCTTCGTATGCCCTGGCACGTCCGACCGGGACATGCGCCCGCGTCTACCTGCTGTACCGTCGCCCTGGCGGGCAACCCCAACACAGGCAAGAGCACCGTCTTCAACGCCCTCACCGGGCTTGGCCAGCACACCGGCAACTGGCCCGGCAAGACCGTGGTCGTGGCGGAGGGTATCTATACGCACTGCGGAATGACCTACCGTGTTGTCGACCTCCCTGGCACATACTCCCTCCTTGCCACGTCTCCGGAGGAAGAACTTGCGAGGGACTTCATTTGCTTCGGCGCGGCCGACGCGACGGTCGTGGTGACTGACGCGACGTGCCTTGAGCGCAATCTCAACCTCGTCCTCCAGGTCATGGAGATAACGCCGAGGGTCGTGGTGTGCCTGAACCTCATGGACGAGGTGAGCCGCAAGCGGATCTCCGTTGATGTAGACGGTCTCTCCTCTGAGCTTGGAGTTCCTGTCGTGCCTACCGTGGCGCGAACCGGCCACGGCCTTCGGGCGCTCATGGACACCATCGCCAATGTCGCGAGCGGACGACTGGCCACAAGGCCTCTCCGGGTTACGTACAGCCCGGAGGTGGAGGCGCTGGTCGCGGACATCGAACCACGTCTCTCCGCTGTCATGGCCGAGGTCGCTCCGACGATCTCGCCCCGCTGGGTAGCCCTACGGCTCATCGATGGCGACCCCGGCCTGGTCGAAGCTATCAGTGAGAGGGTGAACAGACAGTGGCCGCAAGACACGAGACCCAGGAGCGCGGCCCGCTCCGTGGCCGCGAGGAGCGGGATCCCGGCGTGAACCGCATGGCCGCCCGGCAGTTTCTGGATCTTGTGGAGGCGGCCCGGGAGGCGGGATCGAAGATACCTGGAGACATCCGGGACCTCATGGTAACCAGGATATACGAAGTCGCCGGAGCCATATGCCAGAAGACGGTGCGCCGCGCCACTGAACCCACGCGCGACTGGGACACACGCCTCGACGACATCCTCACGTCGAGGCTGCTCGGGTACCCCATCATGCTCGCCCTGCTCGGTGTGGTGTTCTGGATAACGCTGGTGGGCGCGAACGTTCCGTCAAGGTTCCTCGGCGCCGCGCTTTTCTGGGGGCAGGACCGGCTCCTGGACTTGTTCTCATGGGCCGGCGCCCCGTCTTGGCTGACAGGCGTCGTCGTTATGGGGGCATACAGGGCTCTGGCGTGGGTCGTGTCGGTGATGCTGCCGCCGATGGCGATATTCTTCCCATGTTTCGCCTTGCTTGAGGACCTGGGCTACCTGCCGAGGGTGGCCTTCAACCTCGACGCTTTCTTCAAGCGAGCAGGCACCCACGGCAAGCAGGCCCTCACAATGTGCATGGGGTTCGGGTGCAACGCAGCGGGGGTGGTCTCGTGCCGGGTAATCGACTCGCCAAGAGAAAGGCTCATCGCTATCCTCACCAACAATTTCGTCCCGTGTAACGGGCGATTTCCCATGCTCATAGCGATGGCCGCCATGTTTTTCGGAGCTGGCCTGCAAAGTGCTGCCGCTCTGTCGCTTCTCGGCGCTGTGCTCCTGGGCGTTGCCGTCACGCTCGGCGTGTCATGGGTCCTGTCGCGCAGCCTGCTCCGCGGGATCGCGTCGTTCTTTGTGCTCGAACTCCCGCCATATAGAAAACCGCAGGTCATCAGGGTGATCGTGAGGTCCTTTCTCGACCGCGCTCTGTTCGTGCTCGTGAGGGCGGCAACGGTGGCAGTCCCCGCGGGAGCCCTCACGTGGATACTCGGAAACTCGATGGTACGAGGCGCGAGCCTCCTCGCCCACGTTGCGGGCTTTCTTGAGCCCTTCGGACGGCTCATCGGGCTCGACGGTCACGTCCTCACCGCGTTCCTCCTCGGGCTGCCCGCAAACGAAATAGTCATCCCCATCCTCGTGATGGAGTACTCTGGCGCCGGAGCCATGGTGGACCTCGGCGGGCTGGACGCGCTTCGAGGTTTGCTCGTGTCGAAGGGGTGGACTCCGCTCACGGCCGTGTGTCTCATTCTGTTTTCCCTGCTCCACTACCCATGCGCCACGACCCTATGGACCATCTGGCGCGAAACGCGAAGCGCGAAGTGGACCGCGGTCGCGGCGCTCCTGCCGCTTGCGGTGGCGTGCGTGGCGTGTTTCCTTGCGGCTTCGGCCGGGCGGTTCCTGGGCGCCGGGTGAAGGATTAGCAGTGTTAGCCCCATCAGATGCGCCGAAGCGCCTGGTCGAGATCGGCGATGATGTCCTCCGGGTTCTCAAGCCCCACCGACAAGCGCACGAGCGCCTCGCTGAACCCGAATTCCGCCAGCCTCTCCCTGGGATACTCACGGTGCGTCATGGACGCCGGGTGTTCCACGAGGGTCTCCGCGTCTCCAAGGCTCACCGCGATGGTGCACAGTTGCAAGCCGTCTATGAGGCGGACCGCAGCGTCGTAGCCACCCTTCACCTCGAACGATACGATGCCGCCGTATCCCCGCATCTGGCGCCTGGCGAGCTCGCGCTGGGGGAACTCGTCGAGGCCTGGATACAGCACGCGCTCGACCTTCGGGTGTCCGGCCAGAAACCTCGCGACGGCCAGCGCATTGCTGGCATGACGCTCCATCCGAACGCCGAGGGTCTTGAGACCCCGCAGGAAGAGCCACGCGTTGAACGGAGAAAGCACGCCGCCGAGGTCGCACAGGAAATCAAAGCGAAGCCGAAGGATGTACTCAGGGTCGCGCGCAACCGCCACCCCACCCAGAGCATCGCCATGCCCGCCAATGTACTTGGTGCACGAGTGCACCACCACATCGGCACCGAGGGCAAGCGGGTTCTGGAAGTAGGGCGTCGCGAACGTGTTATCCACCACAACTATGGCGCCGCGGCGATGGGCCGCCTCGGCGGTGGCGGCGATGTCCACGAGCTCGAGGCTTGGGTTGGCGGGGGTTTCAAGGTATACAACTTTCGTCGCATCGGTCAGCGCGGTTTGAACCGCGCCGGGATGAGCAAGGTCCGCGAAATTCGCCCTTATACCGTATCGCGGAAGGAACTGTGTCGCCACGTGGTAGGTCGAGCCGTAGAGCGTCCGGGAGGTCAAGAGCTCGTCCCCGGCCTTGAGCAGAGAGAGCAGCACGGACGAGACCGCCGCCATCCCCGATGAGAAGGCCACCGCCTTCTCCCCCTTTTCCAGGATAGCCATCTTCTGCTCGAAGAGCCGCAGGGTTGGGTTATTGCCGCGAGTATACACGTACTCCGCGGACTCCCCTGAGAACACCTTCTGAGCGTGGGCGACGCTGTCGAACACGAACGTTGACGTTTGGTAGATCGGGGGGTTCAGGGCACCGAGCGCATGCTTCCCATCCCACCCGGCGTGGATCGCCTGAGTATCAAAACCGAGGTTTGAGCCTGCCTCCTTGCTCATCCTGTGTTCACCATCCCATCTTAAGTACGGGTTCAAGAAGCGGCTGGCTTCCCCACTTCGCGGCAACGCCGCAGGGTAAAGGTCAGGCGAACAGCTGCTTTGCATACATACTGCCAGCTACTTAAGCAAAACCGACGGTTTCGCTCAGAAGGCCCCACGAGTTCTCTAGCACGTTTGGGGTAGCGCTACCAAGGCTCACACCCATGCACGGTGCGGAGGCATGGTGTCCCTGCCGCTGCGTTCGGCCTCGCCCGGCCGCGAAGCTACAACATGTCGCTACCGAAATCCAGCAGGACCTTGAGGCTTCCCCGCCTTCCTGCCTGTTCGAACGCTTCTATCGCACGGGTCGCCGGGAAGACCCCATCGATGAGGCTCGCGGTATCGATCCTCCGTCCCTCAAGAAGCCGCATGGCAGGTGGAAACGGGCCGCACCTGGAGCCGACGCACGTGACCTCATTGACCACCACCGGCGAGAGGTTCGTAGGGGCCTCGCCATGGAACGTGCTCTTGAGGACGATCGTGCCGCGCGGGCGCACAAGAGCCACTGCCTCTCCCAGCCCCGACGGGCTTCCGGTGCACTCCACCACCACGTCAGCCCTCGGTGGCAAGACCGGCGACCCGGAGAGCGCTGTCTCGATGCCGGCCTTTCGCGCGATCTCCAGTTTCTCCTCGTGTCGTCCGACGAGGACCACAGGGTGCCCCGAGGCGTGAACGACCTGGGCCACGAGAAGGCCGAGTTTTCCGTCGCCCAGCACCACGACTCTGTCGGACGGCCGGATGTGCACCTGCTCCAGCACTTCCACCGCCGCCGCGAGAGGCTCGGTGAACACAGCCTCCCGGTCCCTCACGGACCCCGGAACCGGATGGAGGTTTTCGCACGGCAGCACCGTGTAATCAGCGAAGCAACCGGGCCAGGCCCGCATCCCCATGGTGCGGATGCGCTCGCAGTGGCGGGGATAACCCATTCGGCACATAGCGCACTCCCCGCAGGGTATGTTTATCTCGCCGACGACCCTCCTGCCGACCAGACCGGGGTCGTCCGCATCCTCCACGGTCCCGACGAACTCATGGCCGAGGATGCCGGTATACCCGAGGTATCCTCGGGTGATCTCGAGGTCGGTATTGCATATTCCGGCGAGCCGAACCCGCACAAGGGCTTCGCCCTCGTCCCTCACGGGCGCGGGGACGTCGTCCCGCACAATAAGCCGGTTGCCGTCGAAAATGACCGCACGCACAAGACGTTCACCTCGCTTCTCTCTGCCGCCCTTCTCTGCCTGTCTCTTTTCTCCATCCCTCCTTCCTCTGCCCGTCTTCTCTATCCCTCTTCGCGCGCAAGTCGCGCGAGGGCGTCAAGGGCGATCTCCGCCTCGAGCTCGACGGCCTTTGCCACCACATCGCGGTTGGGGTTATAGGCGTCGCCATCGAACTCAATGGCCATGCCATCTACCGCGAGAATCGCGCCCGCGCGCACGCCGCGCAGCGCAGCCACGATGAGGAGGGCCGACACCTCCATTTCGACGCCTATGGCTCCAGCCCGGCTCATCTCTGCGTTCGGGAGCGGCAGGATACCCGGATAGAACGCTCCCACCGTGAGCACCACGCCCTTGGCGAGCCTGGCGCCGCGCTCCACACCCGCCATGTACAGGGCATCCACCACATCGGCGTCCGCGATGGCAGGAAATGACAGCGGTACAAGCTGGTCCGTCACCCCATCCTCCCGCACGGCGCCCGTGGCGACGATGAGATCCCCGTCCACGATGGAACGGCTGAGCGATCCGGCCGTCCCGACCCTGATGAGGACCCTGGCGCCGGCCTTGATAAGTTCCTCAAAACACACGCACGCCCCGGCTGCTCCAACGCCGTGGGACGCGATTGTAACCGGCGTGCCCCGGTATACGCCGTTCACCACGCGATATTCGCGGTTGTACGAAACCTCGCGCGCGTCCTCGAGGTAGCGCGCGATAACATGAGTCCTTCGGGGGTCGCCGCAGACGATCACATAGGAGGAGATCTGTCCGGGATAGATCTTCAATATAGGCAACATTCTCCTTTCGTCCATCCCACCCCACCCCACTCTCTGTACTACGTCTCTGTGCTACGAGTGTGTTGAATCCTCCGGGGGTGTCAGGTCCTCCGGGGTCCCGCCGCACGCGCCGCGCGCCTCCGGGACGCCGCCCTCCACGAGGTCCCTGAGGCTTTTCTCGAACGGAGGATAAGCTACCCCTCTATCCGTGATGATGCCAGAAACATATCGCGCCGGGGTGATGTCGAACGCAGGGTTGAATACCCCAACCCCTTTCGGGGCGACCCTTTGTCCGAATATCTCCGTAACCTCCTTTGAATCCCTTTCCTCTATGGGGATGTCCCGACCGGTCGGACACGCGAGGTCAAGCGTTGACATGGGGGCCGCTACGTAAAACGGAAGCCCGTTCTCCTTCGCGAGCACCGCCAGGCTGTAGGTGCCTATTTTGTTCGCCACGTCGCCGTTGGCTGCGATCCTGTCGGCCCCAACGATGACGCAGTCGATCTTCCCCAGGCTCATCACGTAACCGGCCATACTGTCGGTGATGAGCGTCACCGGGATGCCGTCCTCCAGGAGCTCAAACGCCGTGAGCCTCGCACCCTGGAGATACGGCCGGGTCTCGTCGGCGAAAACGTGTACGCGCTTCCCCTGCTCCACCGCCGCCCGGACCACGCCCAGCGCAGTACCGTACCCAGCCGTCGCGAGGGCGCCAGCGTTGCAATGCGTCAGAACCGTCACCGGATCTCCAAGGAGGCTTGCGCCGTTCTGCCCGATCCGGCGGTTCGCCTCCACGTCTTCCGCCTCCAAGGCGCGGGCGGCCGCTTCCATGGCCTCAGGGATCTTCCGCCAGTCCAAACACCCCAAGGCAACACCGAGCATCTTCTCCACCGCCCACGCGAGGTTCACGGCGGTGGGCCTTGCATCCGCGAGATCCCTGGACGCGGCCTTCAGTCGTTCGATGTACGCGCCGTGGTCATCCGCTCCGAGCTCACGGGACGCGAGGACCATACCGTACGCGGCACTCACCCCGATGGCTGGCGCCCCTCGGACCTTCATCATGCGGATGGCGTCTCTAACGTCCCGATAGCTCTGACACCTGACATACCTCTTCTCCAGCGGAAGCCGGGTCTGGTCTAGGAGCTCGAGGAACCTTCCGGTCCATACGATGGGCTTCAACATCGATACGTTCACACCCTCCAGCAATCTCCATGCATGCGCGCACATCAAAACATGCCCGCGAACGACCGGCCCCGGCGCGCCAACCTTACCAGAGGGCGGCTTACGGCGCCGGTCGTCCGGGCATGCTGGGCGGAGGAGCCGAACCGCCCAAGCGCCGCCAGCTCAGCTCACACGGTACTTGCGTACTCCCTCTTCGTAGAGATCGTTTCCATATATGTCGTTCACCACGACGGCCGGGAAGCCTTCTACGGTAAGCTTCCTGATAGCCTCGGGACCGAGGTCTTCGTACGCCACGAGCTCCGACGCCTTCACGCACTTCGCGAGAAGCGCGCCGGCGCCGCCGATGGCAGCGAAGTACACCGCCTTACACCTCACCATGGCCTCTCTCACGTCTTGGGAGCGGCTTCCCTTCCCGATCATCCCTTTGAGCCCGTGCTCCATCAGAATCGGGGCGTATGAGTCCATCCTGTAGCTGGTGGTCGGCCCTGCTGAGCCGATGGGCCGGCCAGGGCGCGCCGGTGTCGGACCAACATAGTATATGATCTGCCCCCGGATGTCGAAGGGGAGCTCTTTCCCCTCGGCAAGCAGCGCGACCAGCCTCTTATGCGCAGCGTCCCGCGCCGTGTACAGGATTCCCGATATCCTCACGTTGTCGCCAGCCTTGAGCCTGGCAACGACTTCATCAGTGAGCGGAGTAGATATTTCGATGGCCACCTGTGATGCCTCCTTCAACTGGGCGCTCAGAGCACAATGGTTTCGTGCGGGCCAACGTGGCAGTTGAGGTTCACCGCCACGGGCATGCTCGCGATGTGGCAGGGCGCATACTCGATGTTCACGGCGAGCGCCGTGGTCCTCCCGCCGAACCCCTGCGGCCCGATGCCAAGCTTGTTGATCTCTGTGAGGAGTTCCTCTTCCAGCTTCGCGTACACCGGGTCAGGGTTGCGGGACCCTACAGGCCGCAGGAGCGCCTTCTTCGCGAGTAGCGCTACGCGGTCGAAGGTCCCTCCGATCCCGACCCCGACCACCACCGGGGGGCAGGGGTTGGAGCCAGCCTTCTGGACACGCTCCACCACAAACTTCTTCACGCCCTCCACCCCAGCCGCCGGCGCCAGCATGGCGACGCCGCTCATGTTCTCCGCGCCGCCGCCCTTGGGCGCCACCGTTATCTTGACATGCGTGCCGGGAACGATATCTACATAGATCATGGCAGGCGTGTTGTCCCCGGTGTTCACCCTTTTGAAAAGGGGGTCGTTTACAAGCGACTTGCGAAGGTACCCTTCGGTGTAGCCCTGTCTCACGCCCTCGTTGATGGCCGCGTACAGGTCACCACCGACGAAGTGGACATCCTGCCCTACCTCGAGAAAGACCATCGCCACCCCTGTGTCCTGGCACGCAGGCACTCCTTCTTCCCGCGCGATCCTGTGGTTCTCCAGGATCTGCCTGAGAACCTCCTTGCCCACCGGGGACTCCTCCGTCTCCACCGCACGTTCGAGCGCGCCTATGGTCTCGCGCGGAACGTTGCAGTTCGCGCTGACACACAGCTTCTTGACGGCAGCTGTGACGTCCGATACGTGGATCTCCCGTAACCCATTGCAACCCATACGATCGCCTCCAATCCTTCTGGATCCGGCCACCCCTCATCCCATGCCCGTCGGGCGCTTGCAAGGGAGCGCCCGCGCTCACTTGCCCGTCACTGACACACCCTCGAGCTGGACGTAAGGCAGCCTCATGTCGCCGATGGTTACTACTTCTCTTGATACGGCTACTATGTGTGCGAATAGTTCGTAGATGTTTCCCGCGATCATCACCTCTTTGACGGGCTTTACGATCTCGCCATTCTCGATGTAGTGGCCGCCCTTGACCACGCCGGAGAAGTCGCCGCTCACGGGGTCGAGGTTGCCCGAGAACCTGTTGACTATGAGGCCCTTCGGGATGTTCCGGACCATCTCATCAAGGGAGGTTGCGCCGGGCGAAACGATGAGGTTCGTGGTGCCGATTCCGGGCGTCGTCTGGTCGTTTCCGATCGCACGCCCGTTAGACCGCACCCCGTCCTTGCGCGCAGTGTAGCAATTGTAAAGATAGTGGCCGAGCACCCCGCCCTTGATGATCTCAAGAGGCTCGGGCGGCACGCCCTCGCGGTCGAACGAAGTCGACCCTACGCCCGCGGGGATACGCGGATCATCGGTTACAGTGAGAAGCGCCGACGCCACACTCGCTCCGAGCTTCCCTTTCCAACGCGACCTTCCGTTCTGGACGTTCTCGGCGCTCGCCGAGAACGCGATGGGCTCGGCGATGAGGTCGCCGCCGGCATAAGGCGTGATTATCACGGTCCCTTTGAAGCTCGGGATGGTCGTCGCTCCGAGGGCCTTCACCACTTTCTCGGCGAGACGCCGCCCGCTTGCCTCCGGATCTATGTCAGCGAGCGCGCACGACCCGGAGTACTCCACGTCGAACGACGAAACATCGTCGCCTTCGCGGGCGAACCCCATGCCCACGCATGAGAAGTTGCTCCCCTTCTCCGACAGAAGCACGCCCCTCGAGTTCGCGACGGCGCGCTCACCGATCTGTACAACGAAGCTGGCGGAGTCAATGGTGACTCGACTGTCGTATCCCCTCGCCGCCTCCACGAACCTGCGCCCGAGCTCCAGCGCGTCATCGAGGGCAAGGCTCTCTGCCATCTCGTCGTAGATGCCAGGAACTGGCCTCGCCTCCGACGGCTCCGGAAGAACGTGGTTCGGGTCCTCCGGCGATGCCGCCGCTATGGCAAGCGCAGCTGCGATGGTGTCGCCCATCGCCTCATCCGTCAGCACGTTCGTTGCGGCAAATCCCTGTCTTGCTCTGCGGATCACGCGTACACCGATCCCCTCGTAGGTGTCGCCCTTCGGCACCTGGAGGTCGTTCTTCTCGAACACCGCCTCGAGCTTGCGCGTCCTGAGGTAGTAAACCTCGGCTTCGTCCGCCCCTTTCGCCTTTGCGCGCCGCACCAGTTCATCGCAAAGTTCCAGGCCCTTCATGCCACGCCCTCCCTCACTCATGGCGTCCGCCGATGGTCACCCGGCACCGCACGTAAGGCCCGCCTGCATCTACCTTGGCAGGCTGCCACTTGCCGCAGTGACCCGCGCCCAGGTCGAGTTCGAAGTCGCCGGAGACCGCGTCCACGCTCTTCAGCACCTCGAACGCCTGGCCGGAGATGGTTATGCCCTTGACAAGCTCGCCGATCTTGCCATTCTTGATCCTGTACGCCTCCGCGATCCCGAACATGAACTCGGCGGTGGCGTCCGCCTGGCCTCCCTGACCCATTTCCTTGAGGAAGAAGCCGTCCTCGATACCCGCGATCATATCCTCAAGATTCGAATCGCCCGGAAGGATGAACGTGTTGGTCATCCGTATGATGGGCTCATCGCGATAAGTGAACGCCCGCGCGTTGCCACGAGGCACCGTGTCGAACGCCGCTGCAGACTCGCGGCTGTGGAGGTAGCTCCGAAGCACCCCCTTGTCGATGATTACCGTCCGCTCGCCCAGCACACCCTCGTCATCCACGAGCACCATGCCAGCCGCGCCCCGCATCGTGCCGTCATCCACCAGCGTCACGAGATCGGATGCGACCTTCTCGCCAATCTTGTCCTTTACCACAGACCCGCTCTGCACGAAGTCAGCCTCCACCGTATGGCCTATCGCCTCGTGGGACAGGACCCCCACGAGCTGTGGGTCGAGGATCACGGTATACTGACCGCCCTTGGCGTAGCCTGCGTCGAGTTTCCTTACAGCGAGGTCGACGGCCTCGTCAACCATCTTCTCGAGGTCGCGCTTTCTCATGAGGTCATGCCAGCCGCCGGTGACCCCCCATCCCTTACCGCCAGTCTCGCGCTCCTCTCCCCGCCCGACCGTGGCGAACACGTGGAAGCTGGGCTTGCGGTCCACAATGTGCGCCTCCGCACCGTCGGAGGTCACAATGTACTTCTCATCCGCATACTCGGTGTAGATCACAATGCTCCCCACCACAAGCGGTGACGAGGCGCGCATGCGCCTCTCCGCCCCCAAAACGACCCCGATCTTCGTGGCGATATCTGGCTCGTCGTCGCAGGTCTGGTAGATGAACTCCCCCTTCCCAAGGCGAGCCGGGGCAAGCCTCGCTTTCTCACGCCGCAGGCGGGCACCTGCTCTGGCTGCATCGGAAGCCTCGGCGATGGCGTTCCGCAACCCCTCCCGGGTTACGTCGGTGGTCGACACAAAGCCCCACGACCCATCCACGAGACACCGCACTCCCGCGCCTGCGAGCGTGCGCCGCTCCACGCGCTTCAGCGCGCCGTTGCGGGCGTCGATGGCCGTCTGGAGGCGCCGGTGATATCGAATCTCCGCATACCCTGGCGCCTCTCTCACAGCTGACTTCAGTAGGTCGAGCATTCCGTCACCCTCCCTCCTCGTTGATCGTGTATATGTTTCGCTCGTGGACCGAAACTCCTCCTTGCGGTCATGGCCTGCTGCGCGCAGCGTCCACCTGAAACGTCGTCCCGTCCGTGGTCACGACCACGTCGCCGTCCAGATCGGCACGGTACACCCTGTCCATGTAGTCAGCCAGGTTCAAAAGGGTTATCCGATGAGGATGACCGTAAGGGTTGCCCGCTCCCACCGGAATCACCGCAACGACAGGTTTCACTGCTTTGAGGAACCATGGGCTCGACGAGGTCCTGCTCCCGTGATGGGCGACCTTCAGGACAGTCGCGTGAACGTCCGCTCCGCTCCGCAGTATCGCGTTCTCTGCCTCTGTCTCCGCGTCCCCCGTGAGGAGGAAGCCGACCTTGCCGTACTGCAGCCTGATGACGACGGAGCAGTCATTCATGTTTTCAGGAAGCGGCTCGGACGGGTGAAGGATCCTCACGTCGAGGCCGGGGCCAAGGTCTATGGTATCCCCCGCTCTTCCCAGGCGGAACCTGATGTTCTTTTGATCGATAAGGGTAAGGAATCGTTCGTACGTGGCTGTCGTGTGGACCTTTCCCGAGTCCACCACGAGGCCCACCACGAAGGTGCGGAGCACCTCGATGAGCCCACCGATATGGTCCGCGTGAGGGTGCGTCGCCACCAGCACGTCGATCCTCGAGACCTTCTGCGCCTTCAGGTAGGCGATGAGCCGGTCGGACGCGTCCACCGGGCCGCCGTCGACGAGCATCGTCTTCCCGGACGGAGCCTGAACGAGAATGGAGTCACCCTGGCCCACGTCGATGAAGTGGACCGCGAGATGCGCGCCCCCGCTCCCAGGGCTGGCGGCGTCTGCTCCCGTCAGCGGGAGCAACAGTACGAGCCCCACAAGGATCGCGGCGATCAAGACGCCCCTGGCTGTGCCCGCCCGTTTTGCCTGTCCGGGATGGATCGCGGGAGGCCGGTTGCGGCACGGCCGAACGCTCGTCAGGATGCCCTCGGTGAACGTGATGGCGCTCATGTGCCAGCCTCTTCCCTCTGCGGTGTTGGCTCGCCGTTTTGCGCTAGCCCCGGGCTAATACTTCATCACCAGGACGCCGAACTCCTGCACAGATGCGAAGAACTTGCGGCCCGCCACACGTCGCAGCGGGCCGCGGATTCCGTGGGCATGGCACAAGGAGCGTCACAGGTACACCTAGAAGAACGCTCTGATCGCGGTTTCCAGCGCCTGCACCTTCTTCTCCTCGACAACGTATACGAGGCCTCTGCCGGTCGCGGCAGCGTAGTATCCCTCACCCCGATCGGCCCTTCCCCCTATCCTGAGTTCGAGGACCTTGCCGTCACCGAGGTCAAGCTCCACCCGCGCCCGCGGCCGGTCGAGGCCGTAGCGGGCATCGTCGGCCCCGGCCACCGCGCCCTGGACCACCATCGCAACGGTGACATCGCGCAGGGCCGACCAGAGCTTACTCATGTCCTCGGACGAATACCTCTTCTCGCCCGCCTTGAGCTGCCACTTCTCGCCCTCCTTGACGACCTCGGGCGCCTGCGGCGCGGGCGTGCCGTGGGGCAGGAGTCCGGCTGCCGTCCCGCCACCCAGGTCAGGCGGCACGGTCTTCCATTCCTTGCTGTCTCTCAGGAAGACCACGGATTTCCCCTGGTCCACGCAGGTGACGCGTATCAGGTCGTCGTCGTTCCACGAGAGGAGCTCCTTCTTCACGAGGTCAAGCACCCCGGTTTCAAGAGGCGAGAATGCCGCCGGGTTGACCAGGTACACCGAGGGTGAATCGGAAGTGCGCACGTAGAAGCCCTTGCCGTCCGGGCCGGGAGCACCCACGAAGAGTTCAAGCGGCGAGGTCCGCTCGGAGCTACGAGCGTCCACGCGCAGCCTCGGGCGGTCGAGCCCCCACCGCGCAAGGTCTTTGCCGTCGTCGTCAACGAACTCGCTAACGGTAAGACCGGTAAGGTCCCACACGAGGTCGCTCACCTTCCATCTGTCGGCCTCGTCGTTGAAGGGGTGGACGATGCGCCACTCGCCTTCCGCCCCGTCCTTCTTCTCCAGCCTGATATCCAGTCCTCCAGGCGCCACAAGGCGGAGGGCGGTCACAGAATCGCTCGAAACCCCGAAGATCTCCCGCTCGCGGAGATCGTCGAGGCTCTTGGCAAGGGCCGACACGGTGCCCGACGCGAGGGTGTAGACCGGGTCGGAGTCAGCCAGCTTCGCGTAGCGCGCGCTTCCGACAGGCGTCTCCGCCCCCACGAGGATGGTCTTTTTCCCCTGCTTTGTATCAAGGGTGACCTTGAGCCACGGGGATTCGAGCCCGAAGGCTTCGAGACCACCGGCACCAGCGCTCTCCGCCACCTTCTTCTCGCACTTTAGCTTCGAAGCAGCGTCGACGAGAGCCTTGACCGCAGCCTCGCTCGCCGCGACGGGCCTGGGAAACGTGATCCCCCACTTGCCCTCGCCGTCGCCGGTACTCCTTGCGATCTCCACCCGGCCCGACGCCTGTTCTATGGCTACGTGCGTAACGTCATCAGCCGGCACATTGATAAGGACCTTGCCCGCGTCTTGGTCCGGGGGCCTCACACCTTCTATGAAAAGGATGTACGCCCCAAGGACCACCAGCACCGCAAGGGCGACGAAAGTGCTCGCGAACTTCTTCATAGGTTACGCCTCCTCAGCCAGATACCGCCTCCCACCAGCACAAACAACAGCGGCAGCCCGACAACCGTGGAGTAGAACACGAGGCTCGCCTGCTGGCCCGTGAGGTACACCTGGCTGAAGCTCGGGGACTTGGCCCGAATGGTGATGGATTCCTCCTTGCCCACGAGCCAGCCCACGGAGTTCATGAAGAAGTCGATGTTCCCCTGGAACGTCACCACGTCGTTGTCAAGGAAGCTCGCGTTGCCCACCACGAGCATCCTCGCCCTCGACCCTGCGCTGCCTGCGCCCGTCGCCCCGGCTTTTTCCTTCGCACCGTCGCCCGCCGAGCCTGCCTGCGTCTTCGTGGCCTCTTTAGCCTCGACCTTCGGCTCAAGGGCGCGCTCGACGGCGTACGCCAGCACAAGGGGCCCTTTGATGTCAGCCTTCGCGTCGAACGAAACCCGCTTCGCCGTAAGGTCCGTCTCGCCCCACGACTCACCGGAGGTTTCGAGGAGCGCCGTCAGAGTAACTCCTGAGTCTCTCGTGTCCTTTACCTCATACAGACTCCGGCTCCTGGGCAGCACGCACCCGAGTTTCTCGGTGACGAGTTTCATGGTGATGTCGTGGTACCGCACCCCGGGAATCGGGCTCCCTGCGTCGAGAAAGTAATGGCTCGCAGGGTCGATGACCACATCATCGTGCATGCCCACGCCCCACCTGGCAACCATGGCCTTAAGGTTCGAAAGCTGCCCTTTCTGCCGCAGCGGCTCGGCGAGCAGCATGACGCTGCCGCCACGGTTGACATAATCCTGGACCGCCTCGACCTCTTTCGGCGCAAGGTCTTTTTGAGGGCCCGCTATCACCAAGAGCGCCGCATCCTGGGGCACCTTGCCTTCGGTTGCCAGGTTGACGGTTTTCGTGGTGTACCCCTCGCCCTCGAGGAACGACCTGGCCTGCCAGTAGTCCTGCACGAGGTCGCGCTCATCGTGACCCACGAGGAAGTAGACGGACTTCTTCTCCTCCTGAAGCACGCCGATTATAGCGCGAGTGAACGCTTGTTCTCCCGCGAACCCCGGCATCTGGGACTCGCCGCTGTACTCTACAAGGTCGTACTGCATCACCTTGCGGGACTCCGACCCCGACTCAACCACGGACGTGCCATACGCAGTGATCTCGTACTGTTTCGCAAGCGACGGGTTCTTGTCCGGATCGACGAACGACACGGATATCTTGGGGGACAGCCGCGTGTACTCCTTGAGAAGGTCCTTCACCATCTCGCCCATGGCATCCCCCTCAGGGAAGAAGGCCGTTATCTTGATGTCCCGGTCGATCTTGCGAAGGACCTGGCGCGTCTCCTCCGAGAGGGTGTACATCTTGTTTTGCGTAAGGTCCAGCTTAGCTGGGTGACGCGCCACGATGAAGTTCACCATGAGAACTATCGCAACTACGGCGCATGTCAGCACCAGAGCATTGGACCCATAGCGCATCCTGCGGCTCAGCATGAACCTGCGCGCCGGGCACGCGCGAGGAATCGCAAGTCTCATGCGCTCCACCTCCTGGAGTCGATGGTCCTTACGGCAAGGAACAGGAAGACGAACACGAAGCTGAGATAGTACAAGGTGTGCGAAAGGTCTATGATTCCCTTCTGGAAATCGTCGAAGTGCTTCAGAATGGATAGCATCGATATCGCTTGCCCGACGGGTCCTGTGACAGCCGCGCTGACCCAGCCCAGAATCCAGAAGAGAAGAAGGATGCCGAACCCCACGATCCCGGCGACCATTTGATTCTCAGTAAGCGCAGATGCGAAAGTCCCTGCCGCGAGGCAGGCTGCGCCGAACAGGAACATGCCGAGGTAGCCGGAGTAGATGGGGCCCATGTCAGGGCTGCCATAGTGTCCGAGGATGGCCGGGTAGATGAGGGTGACCGCCAGGAACACGAGGTAGGTGAAGACGCTCGCAAGGTACTTCCCCACCACGATCGAGGTGATCGTCACGGGGGAAGTCAGGAGAAGCTCGTCCGTGCCGAGCTTCCTCTCCTCGGCAAGGAGTCGCATGGTGAGCACCGGGGCCACGAAGATGAACGTGACCGCCATGTTTCCGAATGTCCCCTGCATGCTCGCAGTCCTGGTCGCGAACAGGAGGATGGAGAAGAAGTACCCGGAGAGCACGAGGAACACCGCTCCCATAACATAAGCGATGGGCGAGAGGAAGTACGCCGCGACTTCACGCTTGAAGATCGACCACGTCTTAAGCACCTACCGCCACCTCCGATGCGTCTTCCAGCTTCTCCTCGGTGGTGAGCCTGAGGAATACGTCCTCGAGGCTGAGGTCGACGAACCTCATCTCCAGGATGGGCCATCCGCGCTCGGCCATCTTGAAGAAGAGGGCCTCACGCACATCCGCCGAAAGCTCCGTCTCGACTGACAGAAGCACCTCGCCGTCCGTCCCGCGCGATGTGTCAGCGCTCCTTCCTGCCTCGGCCCCCTCGACCGAAACCGACCTCACGCCGGCAAGCGCGCCCACCTCCGCCACGACCCTGTCCCTCGGGCCGCGCACGCGCACAGCAAGGCATCGCGAGCCGCGCAGCCTGCGCCCCAGGCCCTCCGGCGTGTCCATGGCGACGAGGCGGCCGCTATTGATGATCACAACCCTGCCGCACACCATGCTCACCTCGGGCAGGATGTGCGAGCTAAGTATTATCGTGTGCCTGCCGCCGAGGCTGCGGATGAGTTCCCGGATCTCGATGATCTGCCTCGGGTCAAGCCCAACTGTGGGCTCGTCCAGTATGAGGACGTCCGGATCTCCGAGGAGCGCCTGGGCAAGCCCCACCCTCTGCTTGAACCCGCGCGAGATGTTCTGGATGAGACGTCCGTAGACCGGGCCCAGGCCGCACGCCTCCACGACCCTGGCGATGTGCCCGGCACGCCGGGACTTCGGAATACCCTTGATCTCGCACACGAAGTGCAGGTAGCCCCTGACCGTCATCTCACGGTAGAGGGGCGGGTTCTCAGGGAGATACCCGATCCTCCGTCTCGTTTCCATGGGGTCCTCGAACACGTCGTACCCCGCGACCCTGACGGTGCCCGAGGTCGCCGCCAGGTATCCTGTTATGATCCGCATCGTCGTGGTCTTCCCGGCGCCGTTCGGCCCGAGAAATCCGAGGATCTCGCCTTGCTCCACAGAGAAGGTGAGGTCCTCTATGCCTCTTGCCCTGCCGTACATCTTAGTGAGATTCTCCACCTCGATCACGGCAACGCGTTCCCCCTTTCCGCCTGGAGTTGTATGTCTATGGTGCTAAGTGAGGGTGTGTTAGTTCTCGTGCCTTTTCCAGTGGTTGCCGGGTTGCGGGTGTTGCGCTCTCTCTTTGAGTCACCAGCAGCCCCTCCGAGAAATCGGGAACATTTCTGCACCGTCACTTAGCCCAAGCCGACCGCTTGGGTACCCTTCGCCCGCCGCCGATTCATGGTCGCGCCAGTCGGCATCAGGAGCGGCATCGGGAGCGGGAGCGCGAGCGGCCTCGGGACGCTCTGCAACAATCCACCAATCACGACCCCGGATGAGCCGGCGAAAAGCCCGTCACAGGCGATGGCACGGCGTGCGTCTACGTCCGGGACGGGCGGTCGGAAGGAGACCACTCATTTAGAACGGTCGCGCGCGGGCGAGAGTTCCAGCCGCTGCGACCTCACCCCCGGTATCGCACCCCCTCTTTGAGCCACTGGCAATTCCTCCCACAAGTCGGGAACATCTCTGGACCCTCACCATAGATGGCCAAGCTCAAACGTAAACCATCTGCTGGCCGCATGTCGCGTGGTCGGCCGCCGGGCTGTAATATGACGGCCCTACCCCTCAATTCTGGACCTGGCCACCTATAAGCTCGAAGGCGATGAGGGCGGCCCCGTACGCCCCGGCAAACTGAGCTGCCTCCGGAACGGTCACCGGGACGAACAGCTTCTCCTCGAGCGACCTCTTGACGCCCTCGTTCCGGCTCACCCCGCCTGTCATCACAAGCCCTCCGCCAAGGCCCACTCGATGCACCATCCCTGAGAGTCTATCCGCCACCGCATCGCACAGGCCCCTGATTATGGGCTCGGGGCACACGCCATGCGAGAGCAGGCTTATGACCTCCGACTCCGCAAACACCGTGCACGTACTGGAGATCCGCGCAGCCTCCTTCGCCTTTCGCCACCTTATGCCAAACTCCTCCAGCGGAACGTTGAGCCTCGCGGCCATCACCTCGAGAAACCTCCCGGTGCCCGCCGCGCACTTGTCGTTCATCACGAAGTCCGCGACCATGCCGTCATCGTCCAGCCGGATGACTTTCGAGTCCTGGCCTCCGACGTCCACCACCACCCGCGCCGACGGGACGAGGGCCCGCGCGCCGCGGGCGTGGCACGTGATCTCGGTCACCGTCCTCGCGGCATCGGTCACCCTGTCCCTGCCATACCCGGTCGCCACAAGGGCCGCAAGCCTGTCAGGGTCCACACCAGCCGCGCGGCAAACCATACGAAGGCACTCGTCAGCCGCGGCGGCAAGGTCCACCCCCGTGGGCATCGCGTGCGTCCCCGCAAGCTTCCCGTCATTCAGGAGGACAGCCTTCGTGGTTGTTGACCCCACGTCTATTCCCGCCACCAACATCCTGTATCACCCGCCCCTCCGCGCATCGAGAAGCTCTATGAACGCCCCAAGCCTGGTGATGGCCTGCGCCTCGGTTCCGCATCTCGCGTCGACCCCGTCTCCATCCAGGTTGAGGAAGGGAATGCCCTTCTTCCTGAGCTCCCTGGCGATAATTGCCGCACCGCCGTTGGATTGCCTGCACCCCCACTGGGCGAATTGCACCACCCCGTCGATGGAATAGTCGTCCACAAGCCTCTCGATGACTTCGAGCCGGCGCTCGATCGGGCCCCAGCCGAAGTTTGACATCATCTTCTCCGCAAGGCTCGCGAAGGGATCGCAGGGGTCCAGGCTGGGCCAGTATGCGAAGCTGTATTCCTCGAAAGCCACCGACGAAGCCCGGTCGCCTTCGAGATGCTTGAACACCCTTGTATCATAGTAGGGCCTGAGGTTCAGCCACAGGAGCCTGTGCCGCTCATCACGGACCGGGAAGTCACCTGCGGCAATCATCCGCTCGAGATGCAGCCGGAGCGCGCGATAGAACGGTGCAAGAGAAGGGCTTCCCCACGACCACAGGAACAGAAGGACGTAGTTCAGCGCTTCGGACCCGAGCCACGGGGCCGGCACGTTTCGCCTCAGTGCCGAGACTCGCTCGTATTCCGCAAGAGCTTCGTTGGAGCGGCGAAGCGCCTGCGCCAGCCCCTCAAGGGAAAGCCCCGGCACGCGCCGTGCGAGGTCCCCTGCCACGTGCTCGATCTGGGAAGCAAGCCACCGCGTGGCCCGGTCGGAGGGGACGTACGGAACGTCCAGCATGTAAAACGGGCATCCGGCGAGCCTGCTGATGTGAAAGAGCGACCTCTTGCCCCCGTCGCACAGATGGGATGTGACGATGACAGCAGACGGTCGCGGCAGAAGACCCGATGCGGCCCCGCCCAGGCCAGCCCGGTGGAAGCTACAAAGATCCGGCGAGTACCAAAGGGCCTCGCAAGCCGAGAGGCTCCTGGCAGCAAGCCCGAAGGCCGCCGCAAGGCCCGCTGCGGCCTCGGGGAGGAACGGCACGCCGCCGAGGCCGTAAACCAGCTCGGTCGGCACGAAGGCGCTCGTAAATATGCATGGCTTCCTGCCGAGGTAGGCATCGGCAAAGTCAGAGAGCACGCACCTTATCGCCGCAACCTGGTATGCCTTCGCCCCGCGCGCCTCGAGCAACGGAAGCGCCGCTGAAGCGACCTTGTATGCCCACTTCCGGCGCAGCAGGACCTCCGGACGGACCACCGTCCATCGGGCCCCTCGCGTGGCAGTCTGGCGGGCCGCGCCCCCGGCAGCCCGGCCCACCATTTGCCGGAACCTTGATGGGGTGCCGAAGTGCATCATCCCAGCCCCAGCCGTCCTTCCAGCATCTCCCTGAACGCGGTGACGCGGGTAAGGGTCTGCCCGGATCTAGCCGACCCATATTCCCCCTCCAGAAGAAGCATGGGCAGCCCTTCGCTTTCTCCCACGTGCCTCTTCAGCTCCGCGAAATCGTAGTACGCGTGGTCGCAAAACTTTGGCGCGAAGTACACGATCCCCTGCACCCCGGATGACCGAGCAAGCTTCCGAAGATGCCGTGCTCGCATGTCCCCCACGAACATCCTGGGACATGCGGGTTTGCCGAGGTACGCGTGGGCCAGCGCGTAAAACGGGTCGAGACTCCCGCCGCGGATTACGCTGGAGCTTACACCGGCCGCTGCATTCTCGTCAGCACCCGCGTCCGTACGCGGGTCTCTCTCCGCCTGGCCCACGCCTTCGTCCGTCGGGACACGGAAATCAAAGCTGCGCGGACCAAGGCACGAATCTACGAAGGCCACCGCCAGCCCCACCTCCTCGAGCACGCCGAGAAGCGCAGGCTCCAGGAGGCATGTCCCCGAGACCCCGACCCACGCCCTTCCGCCGGGACGGCCGCCACTACGGCTTTGGCCGCTTCCCCCGCTTCCGTCGGCGCCCGGCCCGCACGGGCCCGCGAGGCGCATCGCGCCCTCCAGCACCGCCGCCGCGCCCGAGAATCCTCCGCTCTCGTCGCCTCCTCGTGCGCGCGCCTCTCCGGCGTCAGCCGGTACATCTGGAGGCGTGTCCCGGTCGCCCTGCGGTCTGGTACCAAGGGCATCATTCACCCTGAGCGCTGTACCGATGGCATCCATGGCCGATATCCGGCCTTCGGCCACAAGCTCGAACAGGCGTGAAAGCCCGTGGCGAAGCGAATTCATGGACTGCATGACCGCGACGAGTCGTCGCTGGAACAAAGGCCCGTCCACATTGTCCGCGAGTGCTCCGGCATCGCCTCTTTCGCGCCGGACGGCATGCGTAAGCTCGAGGGCAAAGTCTCTCAGAACCCCGGCGTAGTACGCCTCTGCTCCGCCACCCCAGCTTCTCGGCACATCCACGAAATGCACTTGGCGCGCGAGTCCAAAGTATCGCAGCGCGTCATAGGCGCGCCGCATGGCATCGCAAGACCCCGCTATAGCGACAACACAGTCTTGCCCGTGCTCCCGCGCAAACGCCTTCGCGTAGGGGCAGAAGTCGCGCGGAAGATACGCTTCGCAGGAAGCGCCCACCTCCCGGAAGACAGCCCTCTTCGCAGGTATCCCGAGGGCGAGCGGGATCTCGAGTGGTATATAACTGCACGAGACCAGAACCACAGCAAGCCCCCCACCATAGATCCGTTCATCGCGGCCCCTGCTTTATATTCTTTATACTTCTCGCGAATTACGCCCTCTCCTGCCCGGAATCCTCACGCCGGGATCATGAATGCTGACAGAGGTTGTAGGACGCCCGACTTCTCTGCTGTCGTCTCCCGAAAAAGGCATGATGGTCTGAATTTGCTCTTGACAGGGAGGCACTCGAGAGTGTAGTGTAATACCATATACATACACATGCATACCGCTGATCGGTCGTCAGCAGGCGACACAGCACTGAGTTACGATACGGCCGCGGCAGCGTGTGCATATGTATGCAAGCCCGCTACTGGAAAAGAGGAGGGAAGGAGCAATGAAGGACAGAGACAAGAAGGTGCTGCTTGTTGACACAACGTTGCGGGACGGTGAGCAAACAGCAGGCGTCGTGTTTGCTCGCACGGAGAAGCTGCGGATCGCGAGGATGCTGGATGAAATCGGTGTGGACCAGATCGAGGCCGGAATCCCTGCCATGGGCGGCGACGAGAAGGAAGCAGTGAAGGCGATCGCCCACGCGGGCCTCGAGGCCAGCATCATGGCGTGGAACAGGGCCGTCATCTCAGACATAGATGCCTCGATCGAGTGCGGAGTGGATGCCGTAGCCATATCCATTTCGGTCTCCGACATACACATCTTTCACAAGCTCCGGATGACGCGTCAGCAGGTCCTCGACGCCATGACGCAGGCGGTGGTGTACGCAGCGCAGCATGGCCTGTACATATCGGTCAACGCCGAGGACGCGAGCCGCGCTGACCCGGCCTTCCTCCTCGAGTTCGCCATGGCAGCGAAGGGCGCGGGCGCGAACAGGCTCCGCTACTGCGATACCGTCGGCCTGTTGGATCCCTTGACCATGTATGACCGTGTCAAGACTCTTCGCGAGCAGACCGGGCTGGACATCGAGACTCATACCCACAACGATTTCGGAATGGCGACCGCCAACACCTTGGCAGGCGTGCAGGCGGGTGCCAGGTACGTCGGGGTCACTGTGAACGGTCTCGGCGAGCGTGCGGGCAACGCGGCTCTCGAGGAGGTCGTAATGGCCCTCAAGCACATCTACGGCATTGACCTCGGGGTCAAAACCACCAGGTTCAGGGAGATTTCCGAGTACGTGGCGAGGGCCTCAGGCAGGGAGATACCTCCCTCGAAGCCTATTGTCGGCGCAAACACGTTCGCACACGAGTCAGGCATCCACGCGGACGGAGTCCTCAAGAATCCCAAGACTTACGAGGTCTTCCCGCCAGAGGAAGTAGGGCTCCAGAGGCAGATCATCATCGGGAAGCATTCGGGGAAGCATGCGCTCAAGGCGAAGTTCCTTGAATACGGCATCAACCTCACGGACGAGGAGGCGGCAGCCATGTTGCCCGCAGTGCGCGCCGCTGCGGTAAACCTCAAACGCCCCCTCTTCGATAAGGAACTTGTATATATATACGAAGACGCCAAGAGGGATATGTCCGCTCACAAGTAGCAGCAAGCGGCGCCAGCGCACAAGGGAGGCATCGTCAGCTTGGGTAAGACCATCGCCGAGAAGATCCTCTCAAGCCATTCGGGCATCGATGCGCGCGCCGGAGATATCGTCCTCGCTGACGTGGACTTCGTGATGGGGCAGGACGGGACATCGCCTCTTGCGATCAAAGCCTTCCGTGACATGGGCGGCGAGAGGGTCTTCGACCCCGCGAAGGTCGCCATGGTGATAGACCACGGCGCACCCAGCCCCAACGAGGGCACGGCGAACCTGCACAAACTCATGAGGGACTTCGCCAGGGAGCAAGGTATCATCCTGTATGACATCGGCGAGGGCGTGTGTCACCAACTGATCCCGGAGCGCGGGTACGTTGTGCCAGGAGACCTTGTCATAGGAGCGGACTCCCATACCTGCACCTATGGCGGCCTCGGTGCCTTCTCCACGGGCGTAGGGTCCACGGACCTCGCGGCAGCCCTCATTACGGGCAAGACGTGGCTCAAGGTGCCGGAGAGCATGAAGATCGTGTGCAGAGGCCGGCTGCCGGCGGGCACATATAGCAAGGACCTGGCGCTATACCTTGCCGGCAGGCTTACAGCCTCCGGTGCGACATACATGTCCTGCGAGTTCTGCGGCGAGGCGGTGGGCCACCTTGGGGTGGACGCCAGGTTCACGCTGTGCAACATGGCAGTGGAGATGGGTGCCAAAGCGGGAATTGTGGCGCCCAGTGGTGAGGTCCTCGCGTGGGCGCGCGGTCGGTCAAAGAAGAAGTTCCACCCGGTCTTCGCCGACGAGGATGCTCGCTATGCTGACGCACGAGAGTTCGACGTCTCGCGGCTTGTCCCGCAAGTAGCTCGTCCGCACA
Organism: Bacillota bacterium; assembly: GCA_012516125.1. GTDB lineage: Bacteria > Bacillota > SHA-98 > UBA4971 > UBA4971 > UBA6256. Next base: position 53,929 of record JAAYXB010000058.1, read on the forward strand.
AGGTGGACCAGGTTTGTGATGCCCAAGACCTCTCAGGAGTCGAGATTCACCAGGCTTTCATCGGGACCTGCACGAACGGCCGGCTAGAAGACCTCCGCGTCGCCGCCGCGATCCTGGAAGGAAAGACGGTACACCGGTCCGTGCGCCTCGTGGTTGCGCCCGCGTCCAAGCAGGTCCTCATGGGAGCGCTTCGCGAGGGAGTGCTGAAGATCCTCCTGGAAGCAGGCGCCACGGTACTTGTCCCTGGATGCGGACCGTGCGTTGGCACCCATGCCGGCGTGCCCGCGGACGGCGAGGTCGTGATATCCACCGCCAACCGCAATTTCAAGGGGAGAATGGGCAATCCCTCGGCCGAGATATACCTCGCCTCCCCCGCGACGGTGGCGGCCTCGGCCATCACAGGAAAGATCACGGACCCAAGGAAGTTTCTTGGGTAACAAGTCAAAAAAAGGCCCGGCCGACGGTCGGTTATGACAGGGGTGATAGCCAGGTGGTCCTGAGAGGAAGGTCCCGCAGGTTCGGCGATGACATCAATACCGACTACATCATCGCCGGGAAGTACAAGTTCAAGACGCTCGACATGGACGAACTCGCGAAGCACGTGATGGAGGACCTTGACCCCGGGTTCCATGCCAGGCTCAAGCCTGGAGACTTCATCGTGGCGGGAAAGAACTTCGGGTGCGGCTCCTCTCGGGAGCAGGCGCCGCTTGCGCTCATCCACGCGAAGGTCGGAGCGGTCATCGCTGCATCCTTCGCCAGGCTGTTCTATAGAAACGCGGTGAACACCGGCCTGCCTGTGGTGGAGTGCGACACCAGCGGCATCCTCGACGGGGACGAGCTCGAGGTCGACCTCTGCCGCGGCACCGTGCTCAACCTCACCCGCGGCATCACCGTCGACACAAGTCCGCTGCCCCGGTTCATGCAGCGAATCTTCGAGGACGGCGGTCTTGCGGCACACATCCGTAAGCACGGCGGATTCCACCTTGGCTTGTGACCTTGCGTGAACTGCAAGCACCATCGCGCCAATCCGCCGGACGGGTAAGGACTTACTTACGCGCGACTACGTGCGACCGACGACATCAAAGCCGGTCCGCCGGGGGGATAGACCGTGTCGCACAGAGTAACGCTTATCCTTGGGGACGGCATCGGCCCGGAAGTGGTCCTCGCGGCAAAGCGAGTGCTCGAAGCCACCGGAGCTGCGATCGAGTGGGAGCAGGTGCAGGCTGGTGCGGAAATGCTCGCGCGCTGCGGCACTCCGCTCCCCGACGAGGTCGTCGAGTCGGTGCGACGGACCGGCGTCGCGCTCAAAGGCCCCGTCACGACGCCTGTAGCGAGCGGGTTCCGCAGCGTCAATGTGGGTCTGCGTGTTGCTCTCGACCTTTATGCCAATGTCCGCCCGGTTAGAACGCTGCCCGGCGTGCCCGGAAGGTATGCTCGAGTGGACCTCGTGATCTTTCGAGAGGCCACTGAGGACGTATACACGGGCAAGGAGCGATGGGTGGACGAGGACACGGCAGAAACGGTCAAGGTCATTACCCGGAAGGGCTCGGAACGCATCGCCCGCGCCGCGATGGAGTTCGCCAGGCGCGAGGGACGACGTCGGGTGACCTGCGGCCACAAGGCCAATATCATGAAGCTCACTGATGGGCTTTTCCTCGACTGCGCCCGCACGGTGGCCCGCGAGTACCCGGAGATCGAGTTCGACGATCGCATCATCGACGCCCTGTGCATGCAGCTCGTCATGGCACCAGAGAGCTTCGACGTGCTGCTCCTGCCCAATCTGTACGGGGACATTGTGTCGGACCTCGCGTCGGGACTTGCAGGCGGGCTGGGACTCGCTCCCGGGGCCAACATCGGGGACGAAATAGCCGTCTTCGAGCCCGTCCACGGAAGCGCTCCCGATCTCGCGGGGCGGGGGATCGCAAATCCCATCGCCACGATCCTGTCCGGCGCCATGATGCTGCGACACCTCGAAGAGGCCGAACGCGCCGCCGCCGTCGAAGCCGCGGTGGCGAAGGTCCTGGCCGAAGGCCGTGTCCTTACGCCAGACCTCGGCGGCGCCGCCACCACCGAGCAAATGGTAGATGCCATAATCGCTGCGCTTCCTACCTGAGCGGGTCGAAGCGGCGCAATCTGAGGGAGTTGGTCACGACCGACACCGACGAGAACGCCATGGCCGCCCCGGCGATCACCGGAGAGAGAAGGCCGAAAGCCGCGAGTGGGATGCCAATTACATTGTAGATGAAGGCCCAGAACAGGTTCTGGCGGATGGTTGCCATGGTGCGTCGACTGAGGCGGATGGCCGCGGCCACGGCGCGAAGGTCCCCCCGGATGAGCGTGATGTCCGCGGCTTCCATGGCTATGTCAGTGCCCGTGCCCATGGCAATTCCGACGTCCGCGGCGGCGAGGGCCGGCGCGTCGTTGATGCCGTCGCCGACCATGGCCACGACCCTGCCCTCGGCGCGCAGCCGCTCCACCTCCCTCGCCTTATCGCCCGGGAGCACCTCTGCGAGCACCCTCTCGATGCCCACCTGGCGCGCGATGGCCCGGGCCGTGCGCTCGTTGTCGCCCGTTATCATGACGAGGTCCACGCCCAGAGCACGAAGGGCCCTGATGGCCTCACGCGAAGTCTCCTTCACAGTATCAGCTACGCCGATGACACCGAGGGCCTGTCCGTCCGCCGCCACGAGCATCGCGGTCTTCCCCTCCGCCTCCATGGCCTGGCGCGCGTTGTCCACATCCTCAGGCACGTTGACGTTATTCTCCTCGAGGAGACGTCGCGTCCCGACGAGTACGACGGTGCCGTCCACCTGGGCGCGGATGCCCTTCCCCGGGATCGCCTCGAACTGCGCGGGCTCCGTCGGCTCGATCCCGAGGGCGTGGGCCCGCCGCACGATGGCCGCGCCAAGCGGGTGCTCAGAGCGCATCTCGGCCGACGCCGCCAGCCTCAGCATCTCGCGGGCCGGCTCGCGCCCGCCGCGAGGCCCGACCTGCGCCCGTGGTGTCGCCGACGCGTCTCCTGCTGCTGCCTGCTCTGCCGTGAGCGCAACCCCAGCTGGGATCCCGACCGCGGTCGTAACCCCGGCCGTTGCCGCCGCCGTAGGTGCAGCCCCTGCCACAACCGCGGCTGTTGACGTTCCAGCAGCTTGGGCCGTTGCCTCGCTTACCACCTCCGGCTCGCCCCTGGTGATGGTCCCGGTCTTATCGAACACCACGGTATCGATCTTGTGCGCCCTTTCGAGATGCTCCGCGCCACGGATGAGGATGCCGGCCTCGGCCCCCCTCCCCGTGCCCACCATGATGGCGGTCGGCGTGGCAAGGCCGAGGGCGCACGGGCACGCGATCACCAGCACCGCCGTGAACGCAAAGAACGCGCGGCCGGGATCACCCGTGGCGATGAGCCACCCCACGAGCGCCACGAGCGCCACCCCGAGCACCACCGGGACGAAGTACCCCGCAACAACGTCGGCGACGCGCTGGATGGGCGCTTTCGACCCCTGCGCCTCTTCCACCATCCGTACGATCTGGGAAAGAACGGTGTCCCTTCCCACCCTGGTCGCACGGAGTTTGAACGACCCGTGCCTGTTGACCGTCGCCCCGGTGACCTCGTCGCCGGGGCCCTTCTCCACAGGAATGCTTTCGCCGGTGAGCATGGACTCGTCCACGACTGAGGTGCCCTCGAGTATAACCCCGTCCACCGGTATCCTCTCGCCGGGCTTCACGACAACTACGTCGCCCACCCGCACCTCGTCCGTGGGCACGTCCGCCTCCTTGCCATCGCGCACCACGTGCGCAACCCGGGGCGCAAGGCCCATGAGCTTTCTTATGGCCTCAGAGGTCCTGCCCTTCGCCCGGGCCTCGAGGAGCCGCCCAAGGAGCACAAGGGTGATGACCACGGCTGAGGACTCGTAGTAGACGTGGCCTCGGCCCACGAACGTCTGGTATACGCTGAACCCGTATGCTGCCGTGGTGCCCAGGGCAACGAGCACGTCCATGTTCGGGGAGCGCGCCCGAAGAGCCGCCAAGGCCCCTCTGTAGAACTGCCACCCGGCCACGAACTGCACCGGCGTGGCGAGGGCGAACTGGAAGAGTGGGTCGGTGAAAGGCGAGGGCAGGTGTACGCCCAAGAGGTGGGAAAGCATGAGAGTGAGGAGGGGGGCCGACAAAGCCGCCGCCAGGACAAAAAGGGCCCTCTGGCGCCTTATCTCGGCTTCGCGACGGCGCTCCTCTCTGTCCTTCGTCGCCCCCGCCTCTTCACCTTCGCGGACCTCGCGGGCCTGGTACCCCGCATCGTGGACGACTCTCACAAGATCGGCAGGAGAGGTCTCGTCGGGGCTGTAGCGGACCGTAGCCCTCTCGGTGGCAAGATTCACTGCTGCGTCGATGACGCCCGGGGCGCGCCGAAGCGCCCGCTCCACCCTGGCCACGCACGAGGCGCACGTCATGCCCGAAACAGCGAGGGTGGCAGTGGCGAGGCCCACGTCATAGCCAGCCTCACGGACCCTGTCGACGAGCACGGACGCGCTAGTGCGGGACGGGTCGTACACAACAGTAGCGCGCTCGGTGGCAAGGTTGACGCGGGCCGAGAGCACGCCCTCGGACCTCGCGAGCGCTCGCTCGACCCTGGCGGCGCACGACGCGCACGTCATTCCGGTGATGCGGAGCGTGATGCGCCTCTCGCCACCGCGAGACCCAGCAGCCCCCGGGCTCGGCCCCGGCATCCGTGCCCCCCCTGGCACAGCGCCGTCCTGACCTCCCTCCCTTTGCGCTTCAGGCGGCATCACGGGGCATTCCTCGGCTGCGCTCCTTACGGGCCCTGACCCGGCGGACGCAGCGTCGCCTGCACCGCCCTCCACCAGTGTGCACTCCTCTTTCACCAGCGCATCCTCCTCCCGCGTGATGCTTCGCTCCAGAACATCTCCCCCTGGCCTCTTCTTTCCGCTCCCACGATGGAATTCCCTCCTCGCCACAGGCTACGCCCAGCGCTTTTCCACCCTCACGTCCTTGAAATAGTAGGTACAGATTTCCTCATGCCGACGCCCTGCCTTCGCCATGTTGCGGGCGCCCCACTGGCTCATCCCGACGCCGTGGCCAAAACCCTTGCCGCTCATGCGCACCTGGCCGTCACGAACGTCAAGACTCGTTATGAAGTTAGACCTCATGCGCATCGGGTCGAGGGCCACCCGGAGGTCGTTGCCGCCGATCGTGACATCCCCGCCGGAATGGCGGATGGTTATCGTCTGCGCACGCCCCGAAGGACCACGCCTTGCTATAGTCATGCCGGTTATCCCCCTGACCGGGATTCCGATCTTATTCAGAGCAGCCTCGATCTCAGCCGTGCTGAACGTCGCCGTCCACACGCGGTCCTCGGCCGGGACGTCCGGCGTCATATCGGGGCTTTTCTTGACCACGGTGTAGGGCGGCTCGGGACCGCGAAAGTTCAGGCCTTCCTTGGCGAGGGCCGTGATACCCCCGGCGTTCGAATGGAACCACGCGTCGATGAGCTTGCCGCCGTACGTGAGGACCTTGCCCCGCGTCTCACGGACGGCCGCTCTGATTGCGTCGTTTATGTTCTCCGGTTTGAATTCCTGGGCCTGCTTGAACCCTGCCTGAATGTCCGAACCCATCGGTCCCTTCCCGCGCTTCTCCTCAAGGGTCTTGAGCGCGAACGTGCGCGCCACGATCGCCTGGGCCGCGAGAGCCTCCCTCGGCCAGTAGTTCTTCATCTCTCCTGCCACCACGGCGGCTACGTACTCCTCCATGGGCATCGCCTGGACCCGCTTCTGGTCCGAGAGGTAGACCCGTATCGTAGGCTCTTTCGCGAGGGCCACCCTCCTGCCTCTTGACACTCCGATCACCACGAGCACCACGACAAGAAGACCGATTCCGAGCCAGAGCAAGCTCCTGTTTCTGTTGCCAGCCACCTCTATCAGCCTCCGTCCTGCGCAGCTAAGTAAGGTGTCGGTGGTTCCTCGCCGTGTGCCCATATCCGGTGGGTTAGCGGTATTGCACTCGGGGACAGCACCTCATGCGGGGTCGCTTCGCCGAAATCCGGCCCGTCGGGCGAGTGGCCGGATTTTGACACCCTTCGTGCAACCGTCGGCACTCCCTCCCACAAGTGGGAAGCATTACCGCACCCTCACTTAGCCTTGTGCTGCCACTTTCTTTTGCTCTGTGGCTATTATGCGCAGAACAGAGGACGCATAGCAGCCGTGGTCAGTAGAGAAGCCTCGGCGGAACGGCAGGACTTCGACCAACAAGGACCAACAAGCATGCAGCGGCTGCGTCTCGTGATGAAGCGCTTCTCAGCCTGCACTTGATAGGTACCTCTCGCCGCCGTCAGGGAAGACCACGACCACGAGACGCCCCTCGTTCTCCGGCCGGCCTGCGACGCGCACGGCGGCTGCAAGCGCGGCGCCTGAGGAGATGCCTGCCAGGATGCCCTCCTCCCTGGCAAGCCTGCTGGCCATCAGAACGGCGTCAGCGGTTGACACAGGCACGACTTCGTCTATGATGCCGACGTTCAACACGTCAGGCACAAACCCTGCGCCGATGCCCTGGATGCCGTGCCGTCCGGCCGGTCCGCCCTCGAGCACCCGGGACTCCTCCGGCTCCACCGCGACAACGCGCAGGCAAGGTTTCTTGGCCTTGAGAACTTCGCCCACCCCCGTGATGGTTCCGCCTGTGCCCACCCCCGCGACCACCACGTCCACCTTGCCGTCAGTGTCCTCCCAGATCTCCCTCGCCGTCGTTCTGCGATGAATGTCAGGGTTTGCGGGGTTTGTAAATTGCTGGGGCATGAACGCCCCAGGCGTCGAACCCGCGATAGCGGCGGCCCGGCGCACTGCTCCGGCCATCCCCTCGCCGGCGGGGGTAAGGACAACCTCAGCGCCGTAAGCCTCGAGGATCCTGCGCCTCTCGACGCTCATGGATTCAGGCATGGTCACGATGAGGCGCAGGCCACGCGATGCGCAGAGCATCGCAAGGGCGATCCCCGTGTTGCCGCTGGTTGGCTCCACGACGACCGCCCCTGGTCCAAGCCTGCCATCCTTCTCAGCTGCGAGGAGCATCCCGAGGGCGGTGCGGTCCTTCACGCTCCCGCCTGGATTCATGAATTCCAGCTTCGCCGCGATCTGCGCCCGTAGCCCTCGAGCGATCCGACGGATCCTCACAAGGGGTGTCCTCCCGATAATGTCCTGCACGTTCTCGGCGATTCTCGCCACGACAATCACTCTCCTCGAACGCTTCTGCTGCCGGTGCGCGCCGCCACCAGCCGCATCATTCGTGCTGTGCGCGCTGCCTTGCGGGCAGACCTCTGCATTCCAGCGCTTTGTCCTGAACGCAGAGTAGCTTTTCTAGCCGCCGACTGCTTCCGGCCGCGTTCCGTGTAAGCTCGGCCTGCGCTCCGAATGCCCCGGCGCATCCAAAGCCCGGTCCGGCGTCCAACCCCTGGCGCATGGCGTCCTCATGTGCTATAATACAGCAAACCCAAGTGAAATACTAGGATATTATAGGAAGTTGCCGGCGCGGCCTGTGGACGGGAACGTGCGCTGCGTGGACCCTGTGCGCGTGCCGAGTGCTGGCCGCAACGTCAAAGCCGCACGGATTCCTGAATTCATACTAGTTGGGGGGAACTTCCCATGTTTGAGCGCATTCGCGAGGACATCAAGGTCGTATTCGAGCGGGACCCCGCAGCCAAGAACGTGCTCGAGGTCATCCTGTGCTACCCCGGGCTTCATGCTGTCATAGGGTACAGGATCGCCCATTTCTTCTATGAGAAGAAGATGTTCGTCATCGCAAGGCTCATCTCACACGTGGTGCGCTTCCTGACCGGGATAGAGATCCACCCTGGAGCGCGCATCGGACGCCGTCTCTTCATCGACCACGGCATGGGCGTCGTGATCGGCGAGACCACGGAGATCGGCGACGACGTCACCATCTACCAGGGGGTGACCCTTGGCGGCACCGGCAAGGAGAAGGGTAAGCGTCATCCGACCATTGGGAACCGCGTGGTCATAGCCGCCGGAGCGAAGGTGCTGGGGTCGTTCGAGGTCGGTGACGAGGCGAAGATCGGCGCCGGAGCCGTGGTGCTGAGGCCGGTGCCGGCCGGCGCGACCGTGGTGGGCGTGCCGGGCAGGGTCGTCGCCAGGTACGGCAGGCGCGTTCCGGGTATTGACCTCAACCACCAGAACCTGCCAGACCCCGTCCAGTCGGCGCTTGAAGCCCTCAGCCACAGGATAGAGGAACTCGAGGAGCGGCTGGAGAGCCTGGAGAAGGACTCGGAAGCCCGCTGTCTAATATCGTAAGGCAAAAGAGAAACCACAGGCAAATGCAAAGACGCGCCTCCGCGCCGCTCTCCACGTGGTCGCAGCACGCACGCCGCGGCGCGCTGTCGGTCTTGTCGGCCGACGCGCTGCCCACGCGGCGGCGCGCGACACGCCGGCGGCGCCGCCTCCGGGGAGGCCCCGAGACGCCTGCTCGTGGCAGCGGCCTCAAGTCCCAGGGAGGGGAGCACGATGAACGAGGTTCTGGGGCGGATCAGAGAGTTCCACGGCCATCTCGGTCCGTACGTGGTTATCGGTTACAGGATGGGGCTCCTTGCCCTCGAACAGCTCCGCGCGAAGAAGTACTTCGGCATCACGGTCGAGTCATTCGCAGGAGATATACCCCCGGTTTCCTGCATGAACGACGGGCTGCAGCTCTCAACGGGATGCACGTTCGGTAAGGGCAACATCAGGAATATCGCGTCCGGCGACCCATGCGCTAGAATCACATCTGGCGGGAGAGCCGTGGTCGTCAGGCTCAAACCCGCTGTACAGCGGTCCCTCCCCGACGTCCTCAAGCATGAAAACGAGGGGGCCGCTGCGGAGCACATCTTCGGCCTCCCAGACGAAGAGCTCTTCGACTGGGAGCCGGCGACGGACTGAACGCGCCAGGGGCACATATCGCCAGTCGCTCACCCGGCCCGCGACTTTGGACCGGGCCGGGTCGGGTTTACGCCTCGGCGGATAGAGCAGCGTCTACCCGCGATGAACTCCGCGGAACCAGCCTGGCCATTAGCTTTCCTCGCGGATCCTTCGGAGCACCTCAACGACGCCCCGCCCGCCGTCGACAACCACGAGATCCCCGGTGTGCAGCCTGGTCGTCGCCCCTTCGACCTGCAGCACCGCTGGAATTCCGTACTCCCTGGCAACCACAGCGCTATGGGACAGAAGGCCTCCCTCTTCAAGCACGATGGCAGACGCGACGTTGAAAAGGGGCATCCAACCCGGGTTTGCAAAGGGCGCCACCAGGACCTCGCCTTTCCGGAGGGTGCCCGCCTCGTCGAGAGATCGGATCACCCTGGCGACACCGCGAACCACCCCTGCCGAGCAGCCCACGCCCCTGTACGTCTGATGCGCGCTCTCAGCCTCCCTCACGAGAGGAGGCCCGGTATTCTGGCGGTTGAGGTATACCATGGCGACTGTATCCTCCGTGCTGCGTGCGCGAGGAGCCAGAGAACGCTTCGTGAGAATGCGAGCAGGCCCCGGCTGGATCACAGGTGGAGGGACGAAGTTCCTGTACGCCACGGGGATGCGGCGCCTTCTCTTCACCGTCTCACGTACCTTCCGAAAGTCAGCTGACCCCTCAAGCAAGCCGAGCACTTCATCGCGGGACATCCAGAAGATATCGTCGTCCCCGTCGACCATGCCCCTTGCCGCCCAGCGCCTCCCCTGCTCCTTGAGGAAGCGCCTCGTATGGTACCTTGCGCGGCTCAGATACACACGCGTTTCCTCGCGCCACCACGCAAGATGCCTCACCAGTTCGAGCTGCGCGCGGAAGCCGTGAAGCCGGAAGGCGTTGAGCCAGGCGGCCCACCCCGGCGACCTTAGCATGCAGGCGGCGACCTCTTCCTCCTCCCTGCGCACCTGCTCCTGGCGGGCTATCTGCAGCCGCGGGTCCTCCCCGACCTCTCCAGACAAACATGCCTGCAGCATCGAGAGAGGGAGGGCCACGTCCTCGGACCATCTTGGAACAGCGAGGTCCTCGTCAACCTCCGACATATAGCGGAACTCCGAGATGCACGCGGCGAACCGTCTCCAGAACTCCCCCAAATCGGGCGGCTCGCCGCCCGTGGTACACGAGCCGTCCCCTGCCTCGGCCTCCCATCGTCTGAACACCTCCGAGAGCTCCCAGGGCGACAGCCTCTTCAGATTGTCTGCAACCACGGGCCTTGCCTCGGCAAACCTGGCAAGCTCCCAGAGAGCAGCCAGGGGCCTCGCCGTGGCCATTCGGGAGATGCCGGTGAGAAGACGGGCCTCGGATACCGCCCTGCCTGCTCTTTTCGCGTGCCTGTTTAGCTTCTCTACCGTGGCATGAAAGTCGTCCTGGGCCTGCGTCCCGAGGAGAGAGATCACGAGGGCCCAGCGGTTGGCCTGCCAGTGCAGGTCGATGGCGAACTTCGCCCACGACTTGAGGTCCGCGTCGTCAAGCGCTTCCGGCTTCACCTCGTCCCACTTGCGCTCATTTGCGTCAAACCACGAGATAAAACGTCTAGCCTCCTCGACCGCGAGCCGGTAATGCTTCTTCAGAGCGAAAAGCGACGGAAGGGCGCGCAGGACCGTCGCAGGCGTCCACGGGGTCACGGCCCCGTCCCCTTCATACGAGGGGACGATCCCGACCGTCCTGTCGAAGGCGCGCTCCCTGAAGCCTGGGACCCGCGCCGCCACCCGCTTGGCCGCCCCCACGTTCCAGTAGCCGTGGCCGAAGAATGTCGCTGCCCACCTGGTGCCTGCGTCCTCCTTACGGTACAGCCTTATGCGCTTGAAGACCTCGTCCATCGCTCGGGCAAAATCGTGGTGGAAAGACATGGACTGGCTCAGATAAGAGGCAAACCCGGGCATCACCTCTCTGAAGTTCGCCGACGTCCACTCACCGAAATCTGCCGCGAAAGAAAAAGCTGTGAGGGGGCGCGCCTGAAGTATGAAGATCTCGTTACCAGACAGGGCCCACTCGATATCTTGGGGCAGCCCGTACTCCTCCTGGATCTTCTCGCCCAGTCGCGCAAGGCGTAGCAGAGCCCCGTCATCGAGTGTGCGTTTCGTCCGCATCTCGTCGGGCACAGGTGTTGGCCCCGCACCACCGGACGCCACCATAACCTTCTTGTCGCTCACCCGCACATCCACAACCGCTTCCGCCCAGGTATCTATCACAAACCTGTCAGGGGTAGCAAGCCCTGCCACCAGCGTCTCGCCCAGTCCCCAGGTGGCCTCAACCAGCATCTCGTTCTCCTTGCCAGACTGAGGATTGAGGCTAAAGAGGACACCGCTCACCTCCGCGGGCACCTCGAGCTGCACGATTACGGCCATAGCCTGTTCCAGGTGGCCCCGACCGCGCCATGTCTCGCGATGCGGCGAGTACGCGTGCGTTCTCTCCCCATTCAGCGATCCCCAACAGGCGAGGACGGCCTCGACCAGAGCATCCCAGTCCTCGACCCCGAGGACCGTGTCGTACTGTCCTGCATGCGAAGACCCCACCTCATCCTCTACGTTAGCAGAGGACCGTACAGCACAAGACGCAGCCGGATGAAAGCGGAGAAGCTCCTCGTAGGCCTCGCGGACCGCGCTCCACAGCCTGGACGCCATGTCCCGCTGCGGCCCAGAGTCGGCCCCGCACCCGGCATCCGTGGTCGGCAGCTCCCCGCCCGGGGCGCTTGAGTCGCCTGGCACGCTCATAGGCGAGAGCAACGCTCTGCTCCCGGGCTCCGCTATCCCCCGCGTATCACGGTGGTCCCCCGCCGCATGCCGAAGATAGGCTGCGGTCGTGATGACAAACCCTCGGGGCACCGGCAACCCTGCGCGGAGCAGCCTGGCGAGGTTGCGCGCCTTCCCGCCCACGAGGGCATCATGCTCAGGTCCGATCTCGTCAAGCCTCAAAACGTAGGGATCCACCTGGACGTTTCCTCCATGGCTCTAAGTATGAGGTCATTAGTTTTCTCCGTTTTCCGAGGTCTTGGGTTGCCGGTGACTCAAAGAGAGAGTGCAACACCGGCAACCCTGCACGGCACGTGTGCTCTCCGAAACCGGCGATTACTTGTGGCGATCTACTTAGTCACGTTCAGGGGATGCACGGGGCCGGCACTCCGGCGGCGACCATGCTCTCCACCAGGTCAAGCGCCCGGTCCATCGCGTCGAGCACCTCGTCCACCTCGACAGGCTGTATTATGAGGGGCGGCATTATCTGCATCGCCCTTGGGCGAAAGTCGGAGAACACGGCGATCACACCGTTCTTGCCAAGGGCATAAGTCATCATAGGGCCAAGCCTGTCCTCAGCAAGCTCGAAGGCCATCATCAGCCCGCGCCGCCTCCAGCCCGCCACGGTCTCCGGGTGTTTCTCCTTCAGCAGCGCGAACCCGCCCTCGAAACGCACGCCCATCTCCTCCACGTGGTCCAGGAACCCAGGGCGGCAGATCTCGTCAAGCATCGCCAGGGCGCACACGCACCCCAGGTCCGCGCCGCCGAAAGAGGTCAGGTGCACAAACGGGTTCCGCTTGAAGAACTCATCCACGTGCTCCCTGTAGCATACCGCAGATAGAGGGTAAATCCCGCCGCTCATCCCCTTGCCGAGGACCAGAATGTCCGGGACCACGCCCCACTCATCGATGGCCCACAGGCGGCCCGTCCGCCCGAGCCCGGCCTGCACCTCATCGAGGATGAGTAGCGCGCCCCTCTTATCGCAGATCTCCCTCACAGCCGGGTAGAAGTCGTCAGGCGGAATGATGATGCCCGCCGTGGCCGGGATGGTTTCGAATATCACGGCGGCCGTGGTCTCATCAACCGCGCGCCTTACGGCGTCGATGTCCCCGAAAGGCACCTGGGTGAACCCGGGCATGAGCGGCTCAAAGTGCCTCTTGAAGCGGGCATCCCCTGCCGAAAGGGCAAATCCCGTGTGACCATGGTAACCGTCGATCGCCGACACGATTCCCGGGCGGCCGGTGTAACCCCGGGCCAGCTTGATAGCGACGTCGCACGCCTCGCCGCCGCTCGGTGTGAAAAAGCTGTACGTGATATCGCCGGGGGTAAGCTCGGCGAGCCGGGCAGCGAGTTTGGCCCGCTGCTCGCTCAGGAGCATGTGGTCCCCGATGTCGAGGACATCGAGCGCCTTCTTCAGCGCGTTCACCACTGCGGGCGGCCGGTGCCCCAGGTTGAACACGCCCCCGCTCGACCGGCAGTTGATGTATCGCCTATCATTGAGATCCCAAACGTACACCCCTTCGCGCCTGCCAGGAACCGCGTCAAACCCGAGGGCCCGGTACACCTGCACCCTCCCGGGGGACACATACCTGGCGAAGTCCTCGACCACGCTGGCCTGCGGCTTCGCCCCGACCATGGGCTGCGGGCAGGCCGCTCCCGCAGGCCCCCTCACGATGTCGCCCGGCGCTTTCGCTGGCTCTCCCATCCAGACCCCTCCCCCGAAACCCCATCCCTGCCATTCACCCTTCTGGCAGGGA
>JAAYXB010000059.1 GCA_012516125.1 Bacillota bacterium
CAAGGTAGGGGTCGCGAGCAGACCAGAGAGCAGGATGAGAGTGGGGGCCAGGGTTCGAGGGCATGAGCCAAAGCGGGGCGGGATGGTGCGAGTAGGGGATGGGTTCGCTGAAGGTACAGATAACCAAGCGTCTTGCGGATTTTGCGGTTGAGGTATCGTTTTCGTGGGACTCAGGCATTATCGTGATCTTCGGGCCGTCGGGTGCTGGAAAGACAACCGTCCTCGATTGCATAGCAGGGCTGCAGAGGCCCGACAGGGGCACCATCGAGCTTGGCGGCAGGGTCCTTTACTGCTCCGAGCGCGGGATAAACTTGCCCCCTCAGCGCAGGCGGGTCGGCTACGTGTTCCAGAACTACGCTCTTTTCCCTCACATGACGGTGAAGCAGAACGTCATGTACGGCATCGGCGGACGGTGCAAGCGGGGCCGCGGCTTTCGCCTGACGGTCCTGGACATACTCGAGATGCTCCGCATCGTGCACCTGCAGGACAGGTACCCGTGCCAGCTCTCCGGAGGTGAACAGCAGCGGGTCTCGATCGCGCGCGCTCTCATGACCGAGCCAGAGGTGCTGCTCCTTGACGAACCCTGGAACGCCCTCGACGAGGACACGCGCCGCGCGGTACAGGACGAACTTCTTGCCCTGCAGCGCCAGTGGGCGATTCCGTTTGTCCTCGTGACCCACGACCGGCAGGAGGCCGAGAGGCTCGGCGATGCCATCCTTTATCTGAATCGCGGAAAGCAGAGTCTACAGGTCAGGGCTGGTGCGGGTGCTGGCACTCGCACTGACACTGACACTAACACTGACACTGGGACTGGCACTAAGTGAGGGTGCAGAAATGCTCCCGACTTTTGGGAGGGGTCGCCGGTGGCTGCACGAGGGGTGTCAAAATCCGGTCACTGGCCAGACGGCCCGGATTTTGGCGAAGCGCGCCCCGCTTGGGGCGCCGTCCCCGAGTGCAACACCGGCAACCCGGCAACTACTGGAAGAAGGGCGAGAACTAACGCACCCTCACTTAGCACTAGCACTAGCACTAGGACTAGCACTAGCGCCGGCGCTGGCGCCGGTGTTGACACTGACACTCGCTCCGGCGTCGGCGTCAGTAGGAGTGCCGGTGTCAGTGCACCCCCAAGGAACGCCGGTCGGACACCCTTGCGTTTGGCCTGATCCGTATGCCGAGGGACCAAGCGCCACGCGCATGAGAGCTGCAACGGAGTGACCACCTTGCTGAACCGCCTACCATAGAACGGACCGGTTGCCGGGCCTCAGGCGTAAAGGGGAGGGTGGCGGCGTCCAGGATTCGGCCACTTTGGCAGGAGAACTTGTTGAAAACCCGTCGGCCGGCCCGGCAGCGCGGCCGGCCCGGCAGCGCGTGCAACGTAGCCGGGGGCGTTCCTCTAACTGATAACTGATTACACAAATCTTGGAGTGGGGCGAATGTGCTAGTAATGCTCACGGCGGCGGAGGCTGGATGGAAATGCAGCGAATCACAAGAGGTGCGCGACTAACTGCCGCGCCACCAACGTCGGTGTTCTTAAGGCTCGGTGTGCTTTGTGTTATTGTCGTGGCGCTGATCACCGCTGCCGCCGGTGCCATGGGTAGCGCGCGCAGAGAGATAACCGTTGGAGCAGGAGCTGGCTTGCTCGATGTTCTCGAGCTCATCAAGAGCTCGTTCGAGGCTGCAAACCCCGGCATCGCGGTGTCCTTCACGTTTGCAAGCGGTGGGGCGATAACGGCGCAGGTGAAACAGGGCGCCCCGCTGGACGCAGTCATATTCCCTGCGGGCGGGGGCCACATGGACACACTCGAGCACGAGGGACTTATTGCTCCGGAGACGCGGTTCGTTGCTGCCCTTGACAAGATCGTCCTCGCAGTTCCCAGCAACGCGAAGGTAGCCGGCGACCCCTGGAAATGGCTCTCGAGCCCTTCGGTCCGGAAGATCGCGATAGGCGATCCCCAAATCGTGCCGGCGGGAGCATACGCCATGCAGGTCCTGCAACACATGGGACTCGACAAGCTTCTCGCAGAACGGCTGGTGTACGCGAGGACCGTACGGCAGGTGCTGACCTACGTGGAGCTGGGAGATGCCGACGCCGGACTCGTTTACGGTAGCACCCTTTACAAGTCGACGAAAGCAAGGGCGATCGCGGAGGCACCGTCCGGGTCCCATGAGAGCGTGGTATTTGAGGGTGCCATGGTAAAGGGGACGAAGCACGAGCGGGAAGCGCAGAGGTTCCTTGCTTACCTGCGCTCGCCGGAAGCCAGGAAGGCGTTCGAGCAGTGCGGGTTCGGGACACCTGACGAGTGAGGGCTTGCGCCTCTGTCCTGTTCCGTCCTGTCCCCCCGTGCCCTCCCATGTCGTGTCGTGTCGTGTCGCGCCGTGTTGTGTCGTGCCGCGCGCGTAGTGAACGCTCTCGCGGTTCGAGGGACGCATCGCCGCTGTCGCCGATCCCACCGGCCAGGTCCAGGTCCAGGTCCAGATCGAGGTCGAGGTCGAGGTCGAGGTCGAGCTCCAGGTCCAGGTCCAGGTCCAGGTCTCAGGTGCTAAGGAGGCGGCGCCCGGATACAGATAGCCAGTTTCAAACTCGAATGAGTGTGCGGCCATACGAGTGCGTAATCAGCCGCGCAGCGGCATACAACCGCCCGAGGGTTTGAATTCGATGTTGCGTATTCATAGGCTACCGTAGGCGCGCTGATGATGTCGTCCGTGACTTGCGTTTAGGTTTGATGTTGCGCATCTATAGGCGGGCACGCACCCGCCGACAGCCGGGATACGAGTGATCCCCCGAGGACCAAGTTGCGGGCAGACGTGGTCCTGTGGGGACCAGCCCGGCTCGAAATCTGGTCCTCTGGGGACCACCCCTGCCGCCCTCCTTCGCCAAAACCTGGCAAGGTGGCGCACCAGGGACCAGATGCCGCGCGAAGATGGTCCTCTGGGGACCAGCTTGGCACCACGTCCTGGTCCCCTCGTGACCAGGACGCCTCGGCCGGCGTCGGGGGTGGTGCACCAGGGACCGGGTTGCCCGCGAGGTTGATCCCCCGGGGACCATCCGCACGCAAGACCTGGTCCCCTGGGGACCAGGGGTTTTTGGATGTCTCGCAAGGTGGTTACGTAGGGACCAGGTGACGGGCGAAGTTGATCCCCAGGGGACCATCTTCGCGCGTAGCCTGGTCACCAGAGGACCAGATCCGGCATCCTCGTGGATCGAGCGCCAGGAGGGTGGGTCTCTGGTAACCAGGTTTCGCTCGGGGTTGGTCCCCCAGGGACCACCTGCGCGCAAATCCTGGTCCCTTGAGGACCAGCCGCCCGTGGGCACCTGCGAAGGTGGCTACCTGGGGACCAGGTC
>JAAYXB010000060.1 GCA_012516125.1 Bacillota bacterium
CGAGGGGTGTCAAAATCCGGCCACTGGCCGGACGGGCCGGATTTTGTCAAGGCGCCCCGCTTGGGGCGCCGTCCCCGAGTGCAACACCGGCAACCCGGCAACTACTGGAAGAGGGGCGAGGACTAATGCACCTTCACTTAGAGCTGTGCAAACCCGACTGCCGGGGCAAATGCGTTGGGTCCCGTTACGTCACTCGTATTGTCCCAAGATGTGGGCATCTTGGAAGGAATCGAGGAGACTACGTCGAATCACGTTTGAGGGACATGAACCACCGTAGCCCTGCGTCGAGAGCAGAGACTCTTAGGCACTAAGCCAGCCGTAATCCTGCCGCAGTGATTGTCGCACGTTCCGCACCGTCGGCTTTGCAGCACTCGACCGCAAACGAGATTAGCATTTGTAGCGCAGCGGGCGCCTGTCCTCTGCTGGCTATGAAGGGGGCCTATTTGCAAGGGCGCTGGGAGTGCGATACGTCAGGAGGTGAAACACGGTGTAATATGCGATGACGACAGGGCCCGGCGAGTGGGTGAAGGAAAGATGGAGAAGAACCGCTCGAAAGTGTCTGCGGCGTGAACGGGTAAGATCGATATCGACAGAGAACTCTGCGTCGTGCCGGTCGAATTAGCGAGAGGAGGGATTGTGTGTTGAGACTCTGCAGAAGATGGGTGTTTTGGAGTCTGGTTTTTGCCCTTGCCCTTGTCCTTTGCTGGGCTGCCGGAACAGGCGCTCAGCAGCCAAGGAGAGGAGAACAGGAAGCCATTGGATTTCCCGTGGTCGACGTGGAGCGGGTCGAACCTCGCGCTGAATACGCCGAAGGCGAGCTACTTGTGCGTCCGAAAATTGAGCCTTTTCCTTCAAAGGCAAGAGTAGAAGCGGTAACTCAAACCGTAGAGGCGTTGACGAGGGGTCTCGGGGCACGAACCGTGGAGGTTATCAAACTCCGTAATGGGGTACCTATATACCGCGTGAAGCTCGACCCATCCAAGGGCACCTCGGTGGAAGAGGCGATTGCATACTACGAAAAGGACCCGAGTATCGAGTACGCGGAGCCAAACTGGAAGCGTTACGCATATCAAGACGGCGAGCCACCGGTGAACGATAAGTATTTCCAGTATATGTGGGGCCTTCACAACACAGGGCAGGAGATTATACCGGGCACGGGCATTGCAGGAGTACCTGACGCAGACATCGATGCTCCGGAAGCATGGCAGGTTTTCGACAGCAGCGAACCAGTGATAGTGGCGGTAATCGATACTGGGATTCAGTATTATCACCCAGACTTGAAGGACAACATGTGGGTGAACCCTGGCGAGATTCCCGATGATGGCATAGATAACGATGGGAACGGCTTCGTCGACGATGTGTACGGGTGGGATTTCTTCTGGAACGACAACACCGTGTATGACGTGACAGACAAGGAGTCCCACGGCACTCACACCGCGGGCACCATCGCCGCGGTTGGTAACAACGAGATAGGCGTGGTCGGCGTTGCATGGAAGGCGAACGTGAAGATCATGGCCCTTAAGTTCCTAGGGCCTGGCGGTGGATATGACTCGGATGCAATCAAGGCATTCAACTACGCGGCCGAAATGGGTGCCACTCTTACCTCGAATAGCTGGGGTGGCGGCGGTTACGGAAAGGCCCTGAGGGAAGCTATAGAGGCCTCGGGGATGCTTGCCATATGTGCAGCGGGTAACTCCGCCAGTGACAACGATGCCGTACCACACTACCCCTCTTCGTACGTGTCAGAAAACATAATAGCTGTCGCTGCGAGCGACTGGAACGATGAAATGGCAAGCTTCTCCTGCTGGGGCGAGGAATCGGTTGACATCGCGGCACCGGGGCACTGGATCCTGTCCACGTACCCCAATAAGGCGGATTATAGTCTCTCAGGGTACGCGTGGGCGGGCGGAACCTCCATGGCAACGCCCCACGTGGCCGGAGTTGCTGCGTTGCTTGCGGCGGCCCGTCCTGACGTGCCTCAGTACGCGGGGGCTGAAGGCTGGCAGGAAGGGACAGTGACCATCAAGGACATGATTCTGAATTCCTCAGACGTCCGTCCCGCCTTCGTAGGTAAGGTGCTCACCGGAGGTCGACTGAACGCCTACAATGCCTTGATGGGAATCTGGCCGCCTGTCATCCATGAAGTGCGTGCAGACAAGACGTACGGTTCTCCTGGGGAGACGGGGCTGACCGTTACGTTCAGTGGGTCAGCCAGCTCAAGGCTGGGTACGCGCGATGCCACACCCATCGCGGACCAGTGGTGGGACTTCGGGGACGGCAGCGCACCGGTCCATGCGGCAACGGCAACCCACACGTACACTGAAGAAGGCCGTTACACTGCAACCTTCCACGTAGTGGACGATCTCGGCAATGAGGCAAGGGCCACTGTAGGAGTTGTGGTCGCGAACCCAGACACCGTCCTGTTCGTGGACGACGACGAAGGCACGGACTACGACGTTTTCTTCACAGCTGCCCTGGCAGCTGCCGGGAAGCCCTATGTGACAGTGACCCCCTCTATCGTGGTCACGTTACCGTCTGACATTCCGAACCCCATCATCTGGAACTGCGGAGAGGCGTACAGCGGGACCCTGGTGGCGGCAGACCAGGCGTTCCTGTCTCGATACCTGGACAACGGCGGCAGGCTGTTCCTCTCAGGGTACGACATACTTTACGATCTTCTCTACCGCGGGAATGGCTTGGATTTCGTGGCCGGATACCTCCACGTTGAGCCGTCCTGGGAGTGTGTCCAGCTGCTAGACTACTGGTACGGCGTCGGGGTCAGCCAGGTCGTGGGGAAGGCGAATGACCCGGTATCGGATGGCATGGATATTACACTCGCGTATCCGGGCTCCTACGATCCGGGGTTCGTCGATGGAATGATACCTTTCAACGGTGCCGTCGGAATGTTCGAGGTTCCTCCGGCTGTAGAGGGCGATCCGGCGATTCCCGTGGCCCTGAGATACGCAGACAGCGCATACCGCGTAGTCTTCCTGGGGTTCCCGTTCGAGGCGGTGCCGGCGGACGCCCCGAACCCGAACAACTCCGCAGTGCTGATGGAGAGGATCCTTCGGTTCCTGACCGCCGAGGAGACCGGTGAGAACCTCCTGCCTGTCATAACGAGCGCCTCTGCTGACATTCAAATCGGGGTCGCACCTCTTGAGGTCGCATTTGCGGGCGCCGCGTATGATGCTGAGGGCGACGTCGTGGCTCAGTGGGACTTTGGCGACGGGACGCCGCCTGTCAACGGAACAACGGCCGAGCACAAGTATGAGAAGCCAGGAGTCTATACGGCCACCTTCAGAGTGACTGACAGTGCAGGTGCGTCGGTGTCGCGGTCGCTCACCATTGTGGCGGTCGAGTCACCGGAGACCGTCCTGCTTGTGAGCGGCGATTACCTGGAGACCACTCCGGGTTACATCGAGCCCCTCATGAGCCAGGCCGGGATCCCGTATGTGCTCCTGCTGCCCGATGAAGTCATGAGCGATGGCTTGCTCGCCCCAGGGGCGGAGCGGTTCGTCATGTTCTGGAACTGCGGTTTGCTCGGCTACCCAACGCCGGATCAGGTTGCGGCCCTGAAGCAGTACCTGAAGAACGGCGGCAGGCTGTTCGTCGCAGGACAGGAGCTCATCTACGGGGTGGGGATGAACTTCAGCAATCCTGACGACTTCGTTATCAAGTACCTGCACGTCGGTGACGCGAACTCTGACGTCTGCAGTGAGGCAGGGGACGTGTTTACCGGAGTGGAAGGAGACCCCATCACGGACGGCTTATCGTTCGAGGTCGATTTCGAGGCAAGGGATCTACCAGTTGAAGACAACTGGATCGACGAGATATACCCCGACGGGGACGCCATAGGGATATTTACCGCACCTGACGACACTTTCAGGGCGCTGCGCTATGGTGGGGACGGGTACAAAGTGGTCTTCCTGGCCTTCCCATTCGAGATCGTCCCGGGGGGAACCGAAAACGTCGCTGTTACCCTCCTATCGAGAGCTTATCAGTGGCTGCTCGTGAACGAGACTCCTGTTGTCACGGTGAGCGTCCCGGAGAATGCGGTGTGCGCCGCAGGCAGAGGAGTCGACATCAGATGGACCGCGCATGACCCGGACGGCCTCGATCGCCAGCTTACCATCCGCCTCGACTACTCACTGGACGGAGGAGCTACGTGGACGCTCATAGCTGAGGGCGAGCCAAACGACGGCTCATACGTCTGGGACGGTAAGGGCGTCAAGAAAGGCGGTAAGGCACTCATCAGAGTGAGCGCGACCGACCCGCAGGGCGCCACGGGATCAGCCACGAGCGACGAGATAACCCTCGTGGTGGGGTCAAACATGCTGCTGGCGGGCCCGAATCCGGCGTCAACCAGGGTGACGTTCTACTACAACATCCCCGAGAACGGAACGCTCTTCGTGTATGACATAACTGGCAGACTGGTCTACAGCGCAAACCTGCCGGCGGGCAGCAGCGCGACGGTGTGGTCCCTTGTTGATGGCGCAGGCAGGGATCTGGCAAATGGCCTCTACATCGCAATCCTTGTCACGGATCGCGGGCTTAAGTCAGACCCCGTGCGTCTCATCATAAGGCGTTAGGTAACATCGCCGTAACCAACTTTATCGGAACGGGGGCGAGGAAATGCGAAAATCGCGATTTGTAACCATCATCCTCGCTTGCCTGATAGCCATGGTCCCCGCTTCGGGGGCCATGGCCCAGGGCGAGCTTGTGGGCACGGCGGCGTTCATGGATATTGGCCTCGGCGCGCGGGCCATGGGTATGGGTGGCGCGTTCGTGAGCATCGCGGATGACGCCACGTGTGTCTACTACAACCCTGCGGGCCTGGCCATTCAGGATGGGAGGAACGCGACTTCCTTCTATACAAACCAGCTCGGGGTGGCCGGGTACTTTGGCTTTGCATACGCACAACCGCGGTTTGGGGCTGCAATACTCAGCCTGACGACGGACGTCCAGGGGACCGACGAGTATGCCAATCCCACTGAGGCGTACACGCTTGGCGAGAGAGCGCTTCTGGCATCGGCTGCCACCACATATCAGGGGCTTCACCTGGGTGGAACGGTCAAGTACTACAGCCAGTCGCTGCCGGACCTCCATGGGTCAGGAGTTACCTGCGACCTCGGTATTCTGTACCGGGGAAGCGGCTTCAACGCCGGCATTGTCGGGCGCAATCTGGGGGGCGCGGTCAGGTATTCGGACGGCACGACGGACGCCTTCGAGAGAGTGTTTGCCGTTGGGGTTTCTGGCACTTTCGCCCCAGGATTGACACTGGCAGCGGACTACGAAACGAACTCCACATTCCATGTCGGCGGGGAGTACGCCGTGGCCCCGTTCACCTTGAGAGGTGGCGCGGTTCTGCAGGGGGGACACACGTCGTTTACCGCAGGGCTCGGGCTCAAGTACAGCATGTTCCAGTTCGACTACGCTTACCAAACTCATGAGACGCTGCAGGATATGCATAGGCTATCGGTCAACGTGAGGTTCTAGGCCGCGAGCTGATGGTTTGCGTAAAGCCGCCTCCATGGCGCTGAGCAAGTCGCGTTTGGGCGGTGGAGCGGCCATTGCCCGGCGCAAGATGCGTCGACAAGCGGCGACCGGCGCAAACGTGGCAAGCTAAACGAGTCAAGCATATCGGGCCACAAGGAGAGGAGGGGGTCGCCCTGAGGGCGGCTCCCTCATTCGTGTTCAAGGCCCGGCGTGGCGCGGTGGCACCGTGGGGCCGGGGCTGTGCCTTCCGAGTCGGATCAGGACCTCTAATGGGTCCAAGGGCGGCCGTATGAAGATGGGGGATATTTGGAGCAAATGGCAGGAGGGGAAGCAGTGGGCGTCAAATACTTAGGGAGTGACTGAGGGGGGCTGCGTTGTGGTCATGAGACGGCTGGGGTGGGGGCTCGATTGGGCTTTGCGGGCGGCGCGGCCTCGTAGGGGGTGGGCTGGGTGGAGCGCGTGAAGCACGCATCGGCTCTTGCGCGATGGGCGCTGTGCCTTTCGAGGTGGTGTCCCTACCAGGGAGATCGTGTGGGCGAAGGCTCCGTGACAAGCGCGACGCGAGCGCAAGACACTTCCCGCACACCGGGCGCGGCGGGGACAGACCGGGCCGGGGCCCGCGCGAGGCACGTCCGGAGCAGGGCGGCTAGGGCCGCCGTAGCGGCGGCTGCGGTTGCGTTCATATCCTGCATTGCGCTGCTGGCGGCGGCAGGAGCCTGGGGCGGCGCGGCGGCGAGCGCGGCGGAGGTTGCGAAGGGCGTTGACGTGTCCGGCGAGGCGGTCTGGTCGGGGACCTACGCGGCGGGCGACCCGGAGGGCCTCAAAGGCATGCAGGGGTACGCCATCAACACGCTCATCGTGTCCCAGACCCTGCGCCTCACCATATCGGGTGAGCTGCCAGGGGGCTTCAGCGTGTCCGCGTCCCTCGACAACTATAGTTCAGGCAACCTCCAGCTCGTGCGCATAGATTTCTCGAACGAGACCATCTCCGGGTGCTTCGGCGACTTCGCCTACGCGACCGCGAATCCTTACGTCGCGCGCCGCCTCACGCTGCGCGGCGTGCAGGTGGCGGCGAAGCTGGACGACTTCACAGTCGGCGCCATCCTCGGCCGCGTCAAGGGCATCCCGGCCTCGAAGACATTCAAGGGCGCGTCCAGCAGCGACACGACCGTCTTCAGGCACGACGGCCCCTACGCGCCCACCCGCGAGCGCGCGGTGCTCGTGGCCTCCATCGGCGGCGCGGAGTCGTACCGCATGTCGGGCACGTTCGACCCTGACTTCATGAAGGTCGAGCTGCGCTATGACGACGGCGCCCCCGGCGCGCGGCGCACCCTCCTCGAGCTCCTCACCAACTACGATATGGCCTACCTCTACCGGGAGACCGAGGACGATGACGGTGTCATCGCCGCGGGCGACCTCCGGGAGGTGGACCGGGGGAAATACACCGTCGTGACCAGCACAGACGGTGACCACCTGGTCCTGCAGCGTGAGTCCCTGGACCTTCTCCGTGACCAGGTCCGCGACCTCATCCGGGAGTATAACACGAAGAACGGCCTCACCGGGCCAGACCAGAAAGTGTATCCCTTTGTGGTGGGCAGCGACTCCGAAAAGGCCTTCCTGGAGGAGCTGTGCAACGACCACTCGTGGGTCGTGGCCGGGCTTCCCGAGTCCGTCACGAAGGTCCTCGATAGCCCCCTTGAGAACTACGCGACGGGGAGGTTCTACCTCCTCGGCCATGAGCGCATAGACCTGGAGTCGGTCGAGATCGAGGTCCTCGTCGGAGGCACCTACACCGAGGCCGACGCCATACCAGGCCTGCTCTATACGGTTTACTACGACCAGGGAGTCATCGAGTTCACGTTCCCAGCGGGCGCGCCCGATGCCTACGAGGAGATCCGCGTGCGATATAACTACTCCATCACCGGCAACATCTACACCCTCGGCATCTCCGTCGCCCAGGGCAGCGAGCGGGTCTACCTCAATGGCGAGCTCCTCAAGAGGGACATCGACTACACCATCGACTACGAGGCGGGAGTCCTCTTCATCTTGCGCGACATCGGGCCTCAGGACACGATCAAAGTCGAATACGAGTATTTCGCCGGCGGCCTCGGGGTGCCCGTAGAGTACAAGCGGATCTTCTACGGCGTGTCTTGGGCCTGGCAGCCCACGCCCGACCTCAAGCTGGCGGCGGACATCATCCGCGCCCAGGACCAGCCCACGCCGCTCGTCGGGCCGGAGCGGGCGCGCACCATGCCCAACACGCACACGGTGGCGGGCGTGTCCGCTGACGCCAAGTTCGGCAGGCTGACGGTAGACGCGGACGTCGCGTACAGCCACGAGATCTTCCCATACGACGACAACAGCCGCAAGAACACGTCCAACAGGATAAACGAAGCAATGTTCGTCACGGATGACGCGGGCAACGAGTACATGCTCTTCGCCCACCAGAACGGCCTCACTTCGTATCGTGTCGCTGACGGCAAGTGGAGGCACTATTCGCCCGCGTCGGGCCTTGCCGGCTGGACGGTGTACGACATGGCCGCGTCGGCCGGCTCTGACTCGTGGTTCTTCGCCACGGAGTCCGGCCTGACGGTGCTTGCGGCGAGGGTCGGGCCGGGCGGGGAGCCGCCGTTCGACCGCGTGGAGAACTGGCGCCGCTACTACGAGAGCGACGGCCTGCCCAGCTCGAACGTCCTGTCCGTCCTTGTGGACGATGCCGCGGCAACGGTGTGGGTCGGCACAGACTCCGGGCTTGCGAGGGCAAGCGTCGGCAACCTCGAGAACTGGCGGGTCTTCGACGAGGGGACCAACCCCGAGATGATAAGCGAAGTCATCACGGATATCGCGGTCTCCGAGGTGACAGGGGACCTGTACGTGGGCACTCCGTCCGGCTTGATGTCGTTCGATGGGGCGACTGGCAGGTTCACGACGGAGTTCAGCGGGGCGGCGGTTGCCGAGGTCGCGGCGCTGTCCTCTCCGGTGGGGGATGGGGACGTCTACGTGGCGACGGACTCCGGGGTCCGCTTCAGGCGTGAGCCTCACGGGGCGTGGCAGGTGCTTGCGGGGACGGAGGGCGCGCGGTGGAGCGCCGTCCGCGCCGCAGGCGGCGTCCTGTGGCTGGGCGGCGAGGACGGGCTTTACGAGTATGATGGCAGCGGCGCCCCCGCGCGGGTGGACGTGACCGCGGGCCGCGAGATCACAGCCGTCGCGGGCGCGGGCGGCGTGCCGGGCGCGGAGGACGCCGTCTGGGCGGGCGAGGGGGCCGACGAATTCTACCGCCTGTCCCTCTGGAGCGCGCCCCGGCCGTATGCGAGCTTTACCGAATACGTTCAGGAGAATACGAAGATATCCGGCAAGGATGAGCACAGGTACGCGGACGTCCCGGCCGATGAACACACCTACACCGGCTTCGCTGGCGCCCTCGGGGCCACCTTCGACCTCGGCGCCGGGAAAGTCTACGGCAGCTACGAGCGGGTGGAGCCGACCTTCCTCGCGATAGGAGCGCGCGGCCGGCAGGACCTCACGCAGTTCCGGCTGGGCGGGTCCTATACCGTGTGGGAGAACCTGACCGTGCGGGCGGAGCACGCCGTCCGCGCCACACGCCCCGTGGACATCACCGGTGAGGGCAGCGGCGGTGGGGATGCCGCGGAGGATGAGCTCCTGACTGTGACGACCGATTCCGCAGGCCTCACGTGGAATCTCGGGCCCCAGGTGGACCTCGACTACACGTTGGAACGCATGGACAGGGTCGCGCGCGAAGGGCTCGAGGCGCAGCGGACGACTTACTCCATCATGGCGCGGGAGAGCCTGTTCGCGACGAGACTCACCCTCGGTGCCGGTTACGAGAAGGTCATCTACGACGACAACGAGAAGCCCAGGAACTCTTACATCGCCCACAACGTCAAGGGCGACGTCACATATGCGCCTGTTCAGAGCCTTACCCTCAGGCTCTACTACCGGTTCCCGGTGCGCGTGATCACGGTAGACGGCACCGAGAAGGGGAGCCGCGACATAGGCGCCACGGTCTCCTGGGCCGACAAGGTGGGGCCTGCACGGATGAACGTGCAGCTCTCGCAGTACTCGAGGACGGACGTCCCGCAGGACGTCACCCGGCTCCAGAGGCGCGGCACGGCGCGGGCGACGTTCGATGCGTTCCAGGTAGGCACGCTGAAGCTCACGCCGTCCGGCGGCGTAAGCTGGGACTACCTCGAGCCCGTCCGGGGAGAGGTGCGCACCGTGCTCTCCGGGGATGCTGGCCTGCGCGGCGAGACCGCCGCATGGCGCACGGACCTGCGGCTGAGGCGGACGGGCACCACGTACCACGAGTCGGAGAAAGTCAACACGGACAGCGAGGTATCCACGACGGCGACATACACGGGCTTCGAGAGATTCACGCCCAGCGCCGAGGCGAGCTGGAAGACGTCGTCGCAGGTCCATCCGACGCTGGGCGAGAAGACGTCCGACTCTCTGGCGACCGCGGTGCGGCTGCGCTGGCTGGTGAGCCAGGGCGCCACTGATACCCTGAGCGGCTGGCGGAACCAGAGGCGTGGCGAGAAGGACGATCTCGTGACGTACGGTGTGGGCAACAGCTTTACCTACTCGCCCGGAGGGAAGCTTTCCACGACGGTGAGCGGGTCGCTGGAGCGCACCTCGGGCACGAAGGCCGGCGCGGACTACGACGAAACGAAGGCCAGGCTCGACCTGACGGCGGACTGGCGCTTCAGCGACGTCTGGCGCGCCTCGCTCACCCTCGGCTACATCCGCGGCGTGAGCACAGCCATGACGGAGGGGTTCAACACCTACACCGGGACGCTGAAGATCATCGCCAGCTTCTAAGGGAGGCGCGCAAGTCTTTGTCTCCCTTCCAGAAGGTGGCAGGCTGCTAACGTAGCGGTCGGGGAGGGCGCCCCCGGCACCGGCGGGGGCGCTGCACCAGAATCCGGCGCGGGCAGGGACACTGCACCGGAATCCGGTGCCAGCGGGAGCACTCCACCAGAACCAGACGCGAGCGGGAAGTGCTCCACCTAAGCCCATCTTCCGCATTAGGAGCGCGGCCAAGTTGAGAAATGGCCTGCTAAAAGGCTACTTGCCGGAGCCGTCGAACTGTCTGGCGGCACACGACCATTGCGCCCTTTAGCTGGGAAGACGTTTCTACTGCGGAAAACGACCTTGGGAGACCAGGCTCTCATGCGCGGCTGGTCCCTGGGGAGCAGCCCCGTCCGAAACCTGCTCACCAAAGATCCACCATCCTCGCGCCTCACTCAGCGGAAGGCGGGCGCCGGTCCGCCGGCGACCAGGGTCCAAGCAGAGATCGTTCCTAGGGACTGAACTTCGCCCGCTACCTGATCCCCACGTAACCATTTCCCCACATGCTTGTAGAGAGCTGGTCCGCATGGGATCAAGATTTGCCTGGGGCTGGTCCCTGGAGGACCAACCCCGCGCGAAATCCGATCACCAGAGATCCACCCTCCTCGCGGTTCAGCCGGCAGAAGGCCGGAACTGGTCCCCTGGTGACCAGGACCCACGCGGAGATGGTCCCCAGGGAGCCAAGTTCGAGCACCACCTGGTCCCCAGGTAACCACCTTCCCAGATGCCCATGGGCGGCTGGTCCTCAAAGGACCAGGATTTGCGCGCAACTGGTCCCTGGGGGACCAACCTCGAGCGAAACCTGGTTACCAGAGACCCATCCTCATGGCGCTCGGGCGACGAGGATGCCGGATCTGGTCCTCTGGTGACCAGGTTACGCGCGAAGATGGTCCCCTGAGGACCAACTTCGCCCCTCACCTGGTTCCCACGTAACCACCTTACGAGATGTCCCGAAACCCCTGGTCCCCAGGGGACCAGGATTTGCGTGCGGATGGTCCCCAGGGGATCAACCTCGCGAGCAACCTGGTCCCTGGTGCACCACCCCCGGCAGCGGCCGAGGCGTCCTGGTCACGAGAGGACCAGCACGTGGTGCCAAGCTGGTCCCCAGAGGACCATCTTCACGCGAGATCTGGTCCCTGGTGCTCCACCTTGCCTGGTTTCGGCGAAGGAGGGCGGCAGGGGTGGTTTCCGGAGGACCAGATTTCGAGCCGGGCTGATCCCCACAGGACCAGGTCTGCCCGCAACCTGGTTCTCGGAGGATCACCCGTATCCCGGCCTCCGGCGGGCGCATACGCGCCCATAGACACGCAACCTTGAGCTTAAACGCAAGTCACGGACGGCATCATCAATGTGCCTGCGGTTCCCGAAGTAGTGGATTCTATGCTGAACGAGTTCTTTCAGCGGCTCGAGACTGGGAGAATAGATCCTGTCGCCCTCCGGGCCGAGATCATTCCCGAGCCGCAGCACTTCTGCGGGCTTCGTCCTTGCGGTGCTCCTGATCGTTGAGGCTCCTGTCCCCGACCCGCTCAAAGGAATAGAATACCTTACGGAAAGGGTCGCGGACCTGGTTCAGGGACGCTAGCATCGCGTCCGCCTGTCCGAGGAGCGGCCCTCCTGACGCGACGTGCGCCGGCGGCCCCCTCTCCCGCCTCCCGGAAAGGAAACAGCCGGTTCGGGGCAGAATGTCCACGTAGAACGGAGGTAGTCGGCAATGGGTACGCACGGGGGCAAGCGTGGGAATCGGCACGGGGGTAGGCAAGCACATGTTGACGTAGAGCGCGACCTCCACGGCCTTACAAGGGCGGAAGGGCTGGCTGCGCTGCAGGAGACCGTCGATGTGCTGAGGCGGCGCGGCGGGGGGCGGGCGAGGATCATCCACGGCTGCGGGGAAGTGCTCTCTGAGATGGTCTACGACTTCGCCCGGCGGACTGCCGGCGTCGATGCGGTGCAGGAGCGTGACAATGCGGGGGCGGCCATTCTCGAGGTGTGGACGCCCGCCGGGGAGCCAGCCAGCCGGAGAGCGGGCCGGCCGACCTCGAGGTCACGCTGGCCCAGGCCGCGCTGAAGCCCGATTTCGCAGCGCCTGCGGGCGGCCTTAGCCCTTGACCCGACGGTGGAGGTTCGGCATGTGGCATTTCCCGTGCGGTGTCTGCCATGCGGTGCTGCTTCGGGCGGCGCGGGTCGCGGCTGTGTGCGCAGAAGACTCACAAAGGCCGAGGGCGAAATCCCATGCACAATTGGGATTCCGAGTGGCACCGAGGTTCGGTGCGCAGGCCTCTAAGTGAGGGTGCGAAAATGCCCCCGACTCTTGGGAGGGGTTGCCGGTGATTGCACGAGGGGTGTCAAAATCCGGCTGCCTAGCCGGACGGGCCGGATTTCGGCGAAGCGCGCCCCGCTTGGGGCGCCGTCTCCGAGTGCGACACTGGCAACCCGGCAACTACCTTGAAGCCCCGGGCTGGCATGGACGACTACTGGAAGAGTGGCGAGAATTAACGCACCCTCACTTAGTGTGTAGGCCTCGGTCTGCGGAATGCTCCCTATAACGCCGGGAGGACCGCCCCGGCAACGATGCCTACACCCAGGGCGATGCAGGCGCTCGTGAGCGTGCCCACCAGGTAGTACTCGGCGAACCTCATGTCGTTGAGCTCCTGGAAGCGCGCGAGCGACTTCGCAGTCAGGACGAATGCGATTGAGGGGAGGGCGTCCACGAGCACAAGCGTAAGCATCAGGGCCCGCTCCACCATGCCGATGTAGCGGCCGGCGTTCGTGGCGAGCCTGGGCTCGACGCCGATGGAGAACGCGTCGAGCATCAGCCGCACGAGCACGGCGCCGGCGAAGATGACGACGACGTACGCGAGCATGAGGACGAGCACCCCGTTGAGGGATATCCCGAGCTTGGCGCACGCAGGGAGAAGCGTCGGGACGGTCTTCTGGAGGAGCACCCCCTGGTATATCCACAAAACCTTATCCGAGAGGCGGCCAACGTAGGTGTCTGCAAGCTCCCAGACTGCAACTAGCACCGCCGCGTGGGCGCACTGGTCAGCCAGGAACACGAGCAGGCTCCTCCGCGGGCTGGTGCGGCTGCGTGCGCTTGCGCTTCCGCCTACGCTCACGCTCACGCTTGCGCTTGCGCTTGCGCTTGCGCTCACGCCTGCACTTGCGCTTGCCCCTGCGCCTGCGCCTACGTTGACGCCGGCGGCGCCGCCCCTCTCGGCCAGGTTCTTCAGCCAGTCGATGGCGACGTGCGCGGCAGAGACAACAAGAGCCAGCACCGCAGCCACACCGAGCCCGTAGAGGTGGAATGCGACCGCGCTTGATGCGAAGACGATCGCGCCGTGCCTGAGGTAGCCTCCGATCATCCGCCTTCCCTTGCTCTCGACCACGCTGTCGGCCTGAAGCACGAAATCGGCGACAACGTGCGCTAGCAGGCCAAGAAGCAAGAAGGTCATCGGCATTGACCCCCCTAACGTTAACCCACCCAACGGTGAAGCTTGCCGCATCACCCGCGCAATGGTGAAGTGCGCCCCCATTCCTCTCCGAGGCGCCGAAGTGCCTGCTCGGCCTGCCTGACCGCAGGCCAGCTAGCGGCCTTGCATCGTTTCTGGACGTTCTGGAGGGCGACGCCGAGCGCCTTGCCGGCGGCCTCATATGTGCCGAGCCGTTCGTAGTGGTGGACGGCGTCCCACTGCCCGGGGGTCCACCGTTGCTGGATGGCGTCCATGAGAGCCCAGAGGGCGCTCGCCGCCTCGTCAAACAGGGGGTCGCCGGAGCGCACGGCGGTGCGTGGCGCGGTGCCCTTCCCGAGCGACTCCAGGGCCTCGCGGGCGCGCGTGAACGCGGAGCCGTCCATGTCCCACGAGCTTGCGCTGCCCTGGCCCGCCTCGATCTTGCCGATCCCCGCGCCGACGCGGAGGCGCAGCGGGAGGCATGCGAACCTGAGCTGCCGCACGAGCTCGGGAGCCTGAAGAGGCCCGCGGCAGACGGCCTGGATTTCGTCGCCACGGGACACGGAAAAGGCCGTGGCGAGGAGAGGGTGCGTGACAGCGACGAGCTTGTCGGGCAGCGCAGCCAGGAGGTCCCGGGCCTCCCTGGAGCGGATGATGTCAGCCGTAATTACAGTCACCAAGTCCAGCGCCCCTCACCCCCTGGAGCGCAAGCCGGGCAGCTTCACCGCACCGCCCGTTAACCTCGCGCACGGCGCGTAGTCTCACAAGCAACATGTTCGACGCCAGCGCCGAGCATCCTTCTATTCCACGCCAAGCTCCTGCCGGCTGAATGCCCAGAACGAGCACGCGACAAAGGCCGCGAGCCATGCGCCCAGCACCACGAAGGCTCTGACGGCCCCCGTGGGCAGTGCCGCTGCTTGTGCCTGGGCAGCCTGGGCGGCTTGGGCAGCCTGTGCCGCTTGCGCGGCACTGCCGCGCTCGACGAGAGCCAGCAGCACGTTGACGTTGTGTCCGATGGTGTACGGGGCGATCCGGGCGATGGTCGCAAACCGCGAGGCGAGCGAGCCTACCACGCTTCCCTCGAGCAGGAGGACGAGAATTCCGATGGCGGTCGCGGTCGCCGAGGACCGCGTCAGGGTGGCCACGCACACTGTGAGAGTAGCGTACAGGCCCAGCGTGAACCAGGCGATCCCTGCACCCCGCGCGACCTCCACAAGGAAAGCCGGCGTCAGCATGGCGATTTCCACCGGGCGCCCGAGGGCCATGGTGACCGCCAGCGATATCGCGGCGCCGGCTAGCACCGCGCCAACCAGGAGGAACAAAGACGCCACCGCTGCTCCCGCGAGCTTGGACGCGATATACCTGCGCCTGTCCACGCCCATGGAGACCTGCTGCTTCGCGGTTCCCCATGCATATTCGTCGCCGGCCAGCCGCGCGGCGAGGATGATGGCGAATAGCGGTCCAAGCGACGCTATGAAGCCGAGCGTCGAAGGTGTAGACCCGGGGAACGACGTGCTGGCAATAACCTGCGCACGTTCTTCTGCGGTCATCTTCTGGGCGTCGGGGGAACGTTGCGCCCAGTAGGCCATTCCGGCGATCATGAGCGCTTCGAATGCGACCAGAATCAGCAGGAGGACCCATGTAACCCGCATCCGCCTTAGCTTGAAGACCTCAGCGGCGAGCCACCTCATAACCGTTCACCTCGCTCGTCTGCGTGTACCTGGCCCGCAGCCTCCTGTTGCTGCTCCGTGCCATTCTCGCCATTCCTGCCATTGACCGGCTGTTCGCCGTGCGATTCGCCCAGCACGTCGAAAAACACGTCTTCGAGGGCCGCCCGGCGCGGCAGGATCTCGTGGGCGAACACACCGTGAACGGCGAGGGTAGCGTTGAGACGGCTCGCCACGCTGCGGTAGGCGGCGCTCCCCTGGGCCTGGATGGCCTCCCGCCGTCCCGCGAGGCCTGTCGCCGCGGCGCTCCCGGCCGGCTCGGCCCTTCCCGGGTCATACTCGACTATGATCCTGTCTCCATCGCGTCGGACACTGCGCACGCAAGGCGTCGCGCACTCGCCGACGGTTTGCCTAGCACCCCCGCTCTCTCCGCCACCCCTGCTGCTCCTGCTGCTCCTGCTACTCCTGTCACTCCTGCCACTCCCGTCGTCCATGCCTGCGTCCACGCCTGCCTGGGACCGCAGGATCCTTTCGGCCTCATCGGGGCGGTCCACGCCGATCTCCACGGCGGGCGCCGCGCACAGGAGTTCGTCCACCCGCCCCTGGGCAAGCACGGCCCCGCGTTGCAGAATTGCGACCCTGTCGCATATCATCTCGACCTCATGGAGGAGGTGGCTGGACAGGAATACCGCCTTGCCCTGCGCGGCGAGGGCCTTCATGAGATCCCGCATCTCCTTGATCCCGGCGGGGTCGAGGCCGTTCGCGGGCTCGTCCAGCACCAGCACCGCCGGGTCGTGGAGCAGCGCAAGGGCGAGCCCCAGGCGCCGCCGCATCCCGTGCGAGTAGCCCCTCACCTTGTCCCTCGCCCGGCCCGCAAGCCCCACGAGCTCGAGCACTTCGTCGATTCTGCGCGACGGGACGCCGTCGAGGGCCGCCGCGAAAACGCGCAGGTTATCGCGCCCGGAAAGATACGGATAGAACCGCACGCCGTCGAGGAGCGAGCCTACGTGGCGCCGCAGCGCCGGGCACGCCCAGTCAGCTTTCTGCCCTAGGATCTCGACGTGACCCGCGGTCGGACGGATGAGACCCAGGATCATGTTGATCGTCGTAGTCTTGCCCGCCCCGTTCGGACCGAGGAAGCCGAACACCTCGCCCGTTCGGACCTCGAGGTTCACCGAGTCCACAGCCTTGTGGGACCCGAAGACCCGGGTGAGGCCCACCGTGCGTATTGCGACCGCGCCCGCTGCCCGCCCCCTTCCCCTGGGCCGGCTCAGGACGCTTCCGTGCTGCTGAACTCCCAACCCCATCTCCTCCTCCTCATCCGGACGGGTCATCTGTGCTGGGCACCCTGTTGTTGCGCTGGGCCGTACTGCCCGGCACGGTGCCGTACCAGATGGTGTTGAACTGCGCAGAGATTTGGTACGAGGCGCCTGGTACCGCACGCGGGGTGGCACGCCGCCCGGTGCCGTACTGGGCGGTGCTGCGCCGCACGGTGCCGCACTGAGCGGTGCTGTGTTGCACGGTGGTGTGCCGCACGGTGCCGCGCCGCATTGTGCCGTGATGGTGCCGCGCGCCGGCGCGCTCCGGCGTGTATGGTTGTGCCACATCTCCGCCACAACCCTCATGCCGGGGCCCCGCTGCTCAAGACAGTGGAGCATCGCGCCGCCATAGCCGCGCTGCCCCGCTCCTCGTCGCGCCGCCCCGCCCGTCCTGGCACCCTGCCCCATCTATCCCCAGATGTTGCCATTCGATCAGATTAGACGTCCCCGGTCCCGGAATATTCGGGCCTTACTGACGCGGCAAGTTCGGGCCTTACTGACGTGGCAAGGCTCCTGCGATACTCCTGCTTCGCATAGAGCCGCTCCCTCGCCCTCCTACCATTATCCTTCGCCTTGCTACCCCGGAAGCGTCCGCACCTTCAGGGCGTATACCTCCATCGCCCCGAGGCGCGGGTCCCCCGGACCATAGGATGTGAGGTTCACCACGTAGAAGCCCGTTTCTGCGAGAAGACGCGAGATGGTCGCCGGGCTGAAGTAGTGAATGTGTTCCGGCGGCTTGGCCTGCCAGAAGGCGGCTTTTGCCGGGTCGCAGGCTTCGGGAGACGGGCACGGCGAGTCCGCGTCCGGGGTGGCGAGCGCGAGGACTCCGCCGGGCTTGAGGACGCGATTCGCCTCCACGCATTCCTGCCTTGGGGAAAGGACATGCTCGAGGAGGTCCCACATGGTGAGCGCGTCCACGCTTTCGGACGGCATAGCGGCTTCGCGGAGCGTGCCCTTGACGACGTTGAGCCCGTAGTGCTCCCTCGCGAAGTTGACCGCGAACTCCGACACGTCTATGCCCAGGCAGTCCCAACCCCGGTCGCGCGCCGCGCGCAGGGCAAAGCCGGTCGCGCAGCCGACGTCCACGAGGACCCCGGGCGGGCGGCGGTAGCGCTCCACGGCGATGGTCCTTTCTATGAAGAGCTGAAGGCGGCTGTCGTTGCCGATGTAGTCCTCGTCCGGCCTGTAGCCCACCGGGCCTGTTCCCCTGAAGTAGGCTTCGTCATATAGCGCCGCCAGCTCCGCCGGCGTCGGCCTCGGAATGACGTACACGAGCCCGCAAACCGTGCACCTCACGATGGTGTGGGGCGGGAGTTCGAGAATGGGCGCTGCCGCGTTCCCATTGCACAAATCGCAGCGATCCGACACTTTCAGGACCACATCCTTTCCTTCCCAGCCCCTCGGGAGAGGCTGTCTCTCATCGCCTGCCCCGGGACCGCCGTGCGTTCTCGCTTTTCCGTCGTCCTTTTGTCCCGTTGTCCCCTTGGTCCCGTGTTCTGTCGGCCTGTCGCTCTATGGTGCTGCCGTCTCGTCTGTCCTGGTTGTGCTGTGCTGTGCTGTGGTGCCGCTGTCTCGTCGGTCCTGGGCCGGTTGTCCCTGAGACAGTATAGTATAGGACGTGTCATTGTGTGCGAAGACGCGGTGGTCAGCCTTGCGCTCGTTACGCGCAGCATGGACGGTTCTCAGCCAGGACGTGGACGGTTGTCAGCTATAATGTGGACGGTTTTGAGCTAAGACGTGGACGCCTCTCGACTGTGACGCGGACGATTGTCTGCGGTGACGTGAGTAGCCTTTGACCGTAAGGCGGGCAGCTCTCGGCCAGGCAGCGCGGCGCGCGGTGCGGTGCGCGGCCGAACACGGTCGGCGCCTCTGTAACCAGGTGGCCCGAGGAAGTGGCGGAAAATGGCCGAGTGCTGCAGAGAAACGGCCGGGCGCGCTGCAGAGAAACGGCCGGGTGTGCTACTGAGAAACAGCCGGGCGCGCTACTGAGAAAGAGCCGGATGTGCCGTAGAGAGGCGGCCAGGCGCGCTGCCGAGAAACGACGGGGACGGGGCGCGCTGCAGAGAAAAGGTTGGGGACGCCGCAAGACCCGGCTGTTTTGGAGCCAGATCTCTGTCGCTTGATAGGCATCTTGTGCGAACATTTCGGGGTCGAGCGGCGAATACATGGAGGGAGGCGAGATCGCTCCGCTTGGTCGGCGTGGTCCCCGTACACGCCGCTCGGCCCGCTCGGCCTGCTCGGCCCGCCCGGCCTGCTCGGCCCGACCGGCCCGATCCGCCCAGTCC
Source organism: Bacillota bacterium (assembly GCA_012516125.1). GTDB lineage: Bacteria > Bacillota > SHA-98 > UBA4971 > UBA4971 > UBA6256. The sequence goes on from JAAYXB010000060.1 coordinate 19,080, forward strand.
GCCCGATCCGCCCGGTCCGCGTGATTCCCGCGACACGCGGGTAGAAGATCTGGTGCGACGCGCGGTCGCTCGGCAGCCCCCGGACCCCGGCTTGCTGCCCGCGGTTGTGGGTCCGTCCGACTTGACCAGGAGCGAGGTGTTCAAAGATGAAGAGGATAGCGGAGTCTGTGAAGGGAATCCTCGACGAGCCCGAGACGTTCTTCGAGCGCTTGAAATCCGGTGGGCGGCTTCACTTCCTGGCCGTCGCGACAGGCGCCTTCTTCTCGCTGGGCGTGGGGTTCGTCCTTGCTGAGGTGGCGTTCCCGTTCGCGAGGTCTATCGCTCTCCTTGGCGCCGTAGGCGTCGTGCTTGCCGTGGCTCTGTTCTTGGCGAACGCTTCCCTATGGTGGATCGCGTGCAAGGCGGTGGGCGGAAAGGCGGGGTGGGCCCATTTCGTGAACGCGTGGGGATATTCGCTGCTCCCGGTGGCGGCGGTCGCCGTCCCGCTCGCCATCGTGATGCTGGCGGTCGGGAACGGGTTCCTGCAAGTCCTCACCGCGCCGATAGCGGCGGTAGGCGGCGTGGTGCTTCTGCTTCTTGTGGTTGCAGCCCTCCTCACCCTGTCCCTCAGATACGCGGTGTTCGAGCGCGTCATGGGGCTGTCCTGGTGGCGGATCGCGGCCGCGGTCTTCATCTTCGGGGTGGTCATGAGCGTCCCGTGGGGGCTCTATTCGGGCTACGCCACGATCACCTATTCCACAAGCGACCTTGCGTTCTTCGAGCTAATGAAGCCGACCCTGTTCAGCACGTATCCCGGCCCGGGCGCGAAGCACACCTTCACCATCCGAGAAGCGGACGTCCTCTTCGTGAGGACTCCATACATGCGCGCAAACCCACAGCGGGGCGACGTGGTGCTGTACGTCCCTGAAAGCGATCCTGACCTCGACCTCGATCTCGATCTCGGCAGCGGCTTTGACCTGGGGCTCAGTCTTCGCCGTGGCCTTGGTCATAGCCTGGATCGCGGCCTCGCGCGGATGGTGCCCCGCCTCACCAGGCTTGCCGGGCTGGCGGGGCTGGCGGTGCGGGGCGTGACGTCCGTCCTGGCGGCCGGGGGGCCTCGGTTTGACGCGAGGATGGGCCGGGTCGTGGCCTGCCCTGGAGAGACCGTGGCGCTCCGGGACGGCGTCGTATACGTTGACGGCGCCCGCGAAATCTTTTCGCCTGCTGTGGGCGCGGAGGCCGACAGCTCCCGCACAAGCTCCAGCGCTAGCTTTGGCTCCAGCCCAAGGTCTGGCCTTGACTCGACTTCCGGGTCCGGTTTTGGCATCGGTGCTGGCTCCGGCTCTGACTCCGACTCCGACTCCGACTACGACCACGACTCCGACTTCGGTCCCGGTGCCAACTTCAGCTCTAGCAGCAACGCTGACTCCGGCTCCAGCTCCAGCTCCAGTTTCAGCTTGAACTCCGGCTTCAGCTCCAGCTTCCGCCTCAGCTCTGCCTCTGATTCCGGCACTGGCACTGGCTCTGGCTCTGGTTCTGGCTCTAGCGTCGCCGCCGTCGCAAGCGCCGGCTCCAGCAGCACCTCCCTCGAACCAACACTCCTCGGAGAGGACGAGTTCTTCGTGATAGGGGACAACCGGAGCGCCGACACGGGGACGGTCGTGAAGAAGGAGCAGATCCTGGGCAGGTACCCGCGGCTGAGGCTCGCGCTGCACAGGGCCAGCATTCCGACGATACTCCGGCTGGGGCATGACGGGAATTAGAGCGGACGAGGCGACGGGATGGGTTCTGTCAGCGGAGGATCGGACAGGACGGGATGAGGGAGGCTGCCGCTGTGGGCCGGCATAGCGCTCGTCGCCGGGGGAGTGGCCGCAAGCGACAGGTAGTGGTTGGGACAGCCTGCACGCGCTACCGCAGTGTTCACGGCCGCTGCGGCCATGGTGCTGACCGGCACATCACTAAAGGTCCACGAATCGACCGTAGCCGCAAAGATGCCGCTCCCTCGCTGCGATACACATGCGGCGGGATCCTCTGGAGCTGATGCCAGTATCGGAGTACCCTCTCGAATGCAGAGTCGAGGCACCAGTGGAGAGTCGCCTCGTTGTGCCTGTGCTCCCTTTCGAGTGTAAGGCGCGAACGCAGAACCGCACGGGTGACGAAAGTGCCACCCCTACTGTAGGGGTACAACTGCCTGCCGTCTGCTCGCCTGACGCCGTACGCTCTTGGTTGTTGCCCGGACAGATAGAAGTTGCGCTTCATCCTTCTCCGAAGAACCCTCAACACGATCATTGCGCGTCCCTTGCACAGATGATGAGGAGCCCTATGCCAGCGCCGCGCGAATCGCGCTTGGCTCGATAGCCCCGGCTCTGGCGTGCAACACCGAGCTTGACGTGCTCAACACGCTCGTCACCCGGGTGATATTCGCGGTTCCTGCGTTGCAAGCTATAGGACGGTGAGGGTATAATGGACATGGGGAAAAGCCAGCGGTATGGGGAAAAGCTAGCTGAGAGGAGGTCGCCGGCCATGGGCAAAACCGTTAGAGCCCTCTTCGACGGTAGGGCATTGTGGCCTGAAACGTCAATTGACGTGAAGCCCGGGACCACGGTCACTGTCACGGTCAAACCTATTGACGACCGAGTCAAGTTCAAAGCCAGGGGAGCCTCGTTTATTGAGACTGCACGTAGTCTTAACCTTGATGGGCCTAGCGATTGGTCTCAGCGGCTTGAGGAATACCTGTACGGAGAAGGGGCAGATGGGAAGTAGGTATTTCTTGGATACTTCCTATGTGATTGCTCTCTCAGTTCCTAAGGACCGGCACCATCGCCGGGCCCTGGAGTTGGCGTCCCAGATAGAAGCGTCGAAGAACAGGCTAATCACTACGCGAGCCGTGGTGCTGGAGATCGGTAACGCCCTTGCCAAGAGAAGTCATCGCGAGGCCGCAGTCGCTCTCCTGGAGTCGCTGGCCAATGACCCCCTCATTACGATCGTCCCATTGTCGGAAAGGCTTTACCGTCGTGCTTTTGCTCTCTATCAGGAGCGGCCAGACAAGGAGTGGGGGCTAACCGACTGCTGCGCGTTCATTGTCATGAATGACATGGGCATACACGAAGCACTGACTGCCGACGATCATTTTCGTCAAGCGGGATTCCGCGCTCTCCTGTTGGAATGACGAAGAGACACCTTATTCCGTGTCACTTTTCGCTATGCGCCTGCTCGACCTCGGCGCGGGGGCCGATGTAATGGGATCGGCACAGACGCCACGGACGCCGCCTATCCTGATCCACCCGTCAACCGAACCCACCCCGCCAGCCGACCGCGGCCAGATGCGTCAAGCGTCGGGCGGCGGTGCGCTGAGGGCGGCGGCCCGCGCGAGGTTGCGAGTTATGCCAAATGCTCGCTTCACCATTTGCTGCCCGAACCTTAGCCACGACGCCTTCTCCGATACCACGAGACCACGAAACCACGAGAAACGCGTCCTCAAGTAACCTTCTCTCACCTGGTACACTGGCGCGAAGCACCTCCTACGATGATCTACTCAGAATCGCCCTGGCGACCCCGTGGATCTCCTGGGCTGAGAACGCTGCGAAGTCCCTGATGAGGCGGCACGTGCGCTCGAGTTCTCTGCGCCATCCTTGCCACGTCAAGGATGTCCCCGGGTTATCCACAAGCTCGGCAAACAGGGCTGCGAGGCCGACATAAGTGAAGATGTCCTTGAGGTCTGCGGTCACAACACCGGGCAGGTTGATGAAATCCAGTATGTACCCGCGCAGGGCGAGATCACAGAGCGCGCCGCCGACTCCTGCAACGATGGTCACGAAGGCCACGTCCAGCCACAGACTCCTGCGTTTTCTCGCAGCGTAGTAGCGGAAACCCAGCACGAAACAGGGTAGCGCGATTGCCCACATCGCTCCCAGCGCGCCGGGACCCATGAAACCAATGCCGAATTCCCTGGCCAGCCACGATCCGTGCATGTTTCGCGCGTGGGCAAGGTGCAGCCAGCCCGGGATGATCGGGACTGACCCGCGATATGGAATGAACGCACCGACCGCTGCCTTGATAAGCTGCTCCAGAGCAACCAGCAGCACGGCCAGTCCCAGAAGGTGCCGCCAGCGCGGCAACCATGTCGGTGTTCGGGCCAGCGCTGCCGCTGCCAGTGCGCAGCCGATCAGGTAGAACACTATGAACGGATAGCCAGCTACCATCAACTGGTGCGCCGTCCGCAGCTTCGCCCGCGACAGCTCGATCAGCACGTAGACAACCCACTCCACGAGGAACAGCATCTTCAGCTTCGTCGGCTTGAGGAATGTCCACATCGCAAGCATAGAACCATCCTTTCGGGGCAGGCACTCGAGAAGCCCGCCGTATGTTCTTCTCCAGCGGCCTTCAGAAGCTGTAGCTTCCTCTCCGTCGTAATGCCCAGACCGCAACAATGAAGGCAACAGCCGTGCTTACCAGCAGAATCGCGAGGTTTCCCCACACCTTCGCGGTAGACGCTTCGCCAGCCAAGGATAGACTCAGAGTGTCCACGACATAGTATGTGGGGATAAGCCGCACAAGGGTCTGCAGGATAGGTGGCAGACCCCGAGTCACAAAGAGCCAGCTCGGCAGCAGCAAAACCACCAGCGGGATAGTGCTCCAGGTATTCAACTGAAGCACATTCCTGAAGAAAGTGCCCAGTAGTAGCCCCACCGGCACGGTGAACAATGAACCCAGAAACAACGCGAGAAGAGTGATATCCCAGTTCCCCTTCCACCCGTTGTTGAGGCTCAGCACTACTCCTGTTATCGCCAGGCTGCATATCAGTCCTGTCAGGGCCTTGCCGACCACGATATCAGTCGGCCCTGCGGGTGACACCAGCAAGAACGACAGAGTACGTCTCTCCTTCTCTTCTACGAGCAACAGCGGTATTATCAGCATGCCGGTTGCCACCACAGAGAGCAGCACTATCACGATCAAGACGAGATCCCGATAGTTGCGCACCTGAGTCTGGGGTTCTGCGGGAGCACCTATATCGACCCATGCGATTCGCGCAGGCGGAGGAGTCAGGCGCATTATCTGTTCTTGTACAAGGCTCTGGAAAGCGCGTCGCTTGACCTCGTCCTGCTCGTAGTTGATGTAAGCAGCAAGCTCAGGCTCCTTTCTTGCCTCCACAGAAGCATCGAAGCCGGACGGGATCGCAAGCCCTCCTGCTGCGCCATTCTCTCGCACGCTTTCGGCTAACTGGGAACCCGAGTCTACCTCGAGCATCCTCACATTCGGGACCTCTCGTAGCGCCGCCACAAGGCGGGAATGACTCGGGTCGTAGGCAACGATGGTCAGTTGCTGCAGGTCTGCAGAATGGGAGGGTAAGACCAGCTTGAGGAGGAGCGCAACTCCGACGGGCAATGCCAGAAAGGCAAGGAGAAACTGGTTCCTGATCGCGTCAGCCAGATCTTTGCGCATTATCGCCAAAATCGCTCGTATGTTCATTCTCGCACCCCTCGCCCGGTGAGCTTGATGAAGACGTCCTCCAGCGTGGCCTCCAGGGAATGTAGCGTAAGAATCTCGCCGGATGCGACGAGTTCGCTCAACCGTTGTCCATCGGTCTGGTTGCCAATGGAAAGGCTCAGGACTCTTCCGTCCACGAGTTTTGCCTGCAGACGCCGTTGACCATGGGCGAGTTTGAGTTGTTCGGGACTGTCCAGCGCCACAATGCGCCCCTGGTTGAGGAAGGCCACCCTGTGACACAATTGATCGGCTTCCTCCATGTAGTGCGTAGTGAGAAAGACTGTTACGCCCTCACCGGCCATGCCTTTGACCAGGTGTCGAATCTCCTGGGCTATGTGAGGGTCCAGCCCTCTCGTGGGTTCGTCAAGGAACAACACCTTTGGACGATGAAGCCAGGCACGGGCAAGCAGCAGGCGCTGTTTCATGCCGCTGGAGTATGTCCTCACCAGGTCTTTGGCCCGCTCGCTCAGTCCAACCTGCTCGAGGACCTCGTCCACACGGGGTTTAGGTACCGAGTATAGTTGCGCGGCAAACGCCAGATTCTCGCGGCCCGACATACGCTCATACAGATTTTGGTGTTCAAACACCACGCCAATCTGAGATTTGAGACGTTTCTCTTCGCCTGGTATCCTCAGGCCCGCCACGCGGATGTCGCCCGCTGTGGGACGCAGTTGGCCGGTAAGCATGCGGATGGTGGTCGTCTTGCCTGCCCCGTTCGGTCCCAAAAACCCGAAAACCTCTCCCTCTCTTGCTGCGAAGGTGACGTCGTCCACAGCACATAACCTGTTGAAGCGGCGGGTCAGGTTTTCAACCTCAATAGCGTTCATTTCGCTCTCCCTTCCGTCATACCCGAACACTAGAAGTCCGCTCCGAAACCGCCGGTGCCGCGTCCATGGGACAACCGGTACGCCGCCTAGCTCCGGATTTGTGGCCTGAGCCTGCAGTCGCCAGAGTCGTGCGCAACTCTCGGAGCACGCTTCTAGGGGCCTTCTCCGTTGAGGACGACACGCACAGAGCGCGTTCACTGTCTACAAGAGTCCGGTAAGCATGACGCACCCCCTCGTATGCCATGAGCAGCACCTGAAGAGGAGCGCCCGACGAAGCGGTGGTCACGGGGCTGTTACTCGGGACCACGCGCACCGTCACACATTCGACGCCAGTGCCGGGGGTCCTTTCCTGTTTGCCTCACTCACTGAGTGAGGGTGTCGTTTGCTTACGGCCACGACCCCGATCGTTCGTCTGCCGAAAGGTGCTTCCCGCTCCGAATCTGACCAGGAGATTGTCAAGGCAGTGAAGGACCAGGCTGTACTTGGCCGCCGCAGGTGCCGGTACAATCACTGCTGTGGTTGTTCTCCGGAACTCTTCGGACTCCTCCGCCACCCTACGGCGAGGACTCGCCCTGCCAGAGAAGCTCGCCACGCCCGCCAAACCGGATGACGTTTCGTATCTAACAGGGTACTACTGAGCCTCCAAAGATGGCCAAAATGCCACTCGGGCAGGGCGCCGCAACCGGAGCGAGGAGGACAAGAGCCTCAGTTCCTGGCTTCAGCCGCAGGCAAGCTCAGTTAGCAACGTGCGCTCGCGTACCGCACCGCCCTGCCGCCGTCCAGGCGGATTTCCACATCCGTCAAGCTCGTCAAGCTCGCAAGGTCCGCATCGTGGGTGAGGATTATGCAGATCCTGCCGGAGAACAGCCTATGCACGACTTCCCTCAGCAGCGCGCGCATCTCCTCATCGAGGTGGGCCGGCCGTGGCTTCATCGAAAACGATGACATCAGCTTCTTGCGACAGCGCACGCAGAGTGGCCACGATCTGCCTCTGCCCACCGGAAAGCCGCCTGGCGCCTTCGCCCACCTGGGTGGCAGACCTTGAGGCAGCCGCTCAAGCAGCCTTGCAACAACCGGCGTCTCCTCCTCGGCCTTCGCCAGACTCAAGAAGCAGGCAATCGTCTTTCTTTGCGCGGTCACGTTCGTCACAGTACAGGTGTTTCCTGCTGGAGGTATGCATAGACTTCACTGTATCCCTTACTAGTGTTTGCTCACCCCGCCGCCATGTCTACCTCCTCCCGTACAGACGCCGCTGAGCGATATGGGAATTGGTGTTCCCATTACCGGCGGCGTCACACCAGCACCACCACCAGCACCACCTTCAGATTCGGGGTATGTCTTGGCCGATCTCCGCGAACATTTTGGAGGTCTCCGGCAAATATATGGGTGGGAAGTCGACACTCGTCCATAGACCCGGGCTCCAAGCCTTTCCGGAGGGAGGAAGCCACCATGTCGTCAAGTTTTGGTGACCGTCGTCCTGACCTTCCTGCATCGGCTCAACAGCCGGTGGCGCGTGCGCCCGGGCGTGTCGAGAGGGGCAACGACATGGTTGACTGGGTCGACCTCGTTGCACGGTTGACCGCTGGTGAGCTGCGAGTGCTTGCGGCTCTCATCGGCGACCCCGCACGCACAACCTTTGAAGCTGCTCGCTTATTGTGCGTGAGCAAATCCTGCATCAGATTCCACCTGGGGAACATCTATCGTAAAACGGGTGTCCGCAACAAAGCATGTCTCCTGCTCTTGTGTAAAGAACTTGGATTCGACCGAGTAGCCGAGAGGTTTCTATCAGACTAGGCTGACCGCAGACAGGGCGGCCGATCCCGCGTCGCGGACAGTCATCTTTTGGAGCATATGTATAAGCAGCTGGCGGCCGATGCTGCCGCATTCAGCTGAATAAGCAGAGAAATGCGGGGAAACCCACATCAGTTGCCACCGGGCATGCGGCCGGGCGATACAGGGAAGGTGTCACAGCGCTTGCTAACGTGAGCGGGGAGTCACTGCCAGCGAGCTTGGTGTTGTCAGACCCGACGGCGTTGGGGAGGCTATGGGCGGGCCGGTCATTGCAGCGGCGCCCTCCCAAATCGGTTACAAGGCGGGCTCATGCGTCGGTGCCGGCACCCATGCGACCGTGACGGTTCCGGACCTAGACAAGGCTGCCCCACCGAACATGGGGAAGATCCGGTGTCGAAGATCTTGGGAGAGTCTCTTTCCCCGAGCGTGGCTTAGGGTGGCATAGAGAGAAAATAGCGTAATAAGGAGGGTCGCTTGGTGAAGGCATCCGCTTACAATCATTTCATACGAGCAGGGAACAGGACACTCGCGTACAACGCGGTCTCCAACGGTCTCGCCCTCATCGATGATGAGGTGCTGAAGGCTCTTCGGTCGCCTGAGAGCATAGATCCTCTGATCCTATCCCGTTTGCAGGGCGAATCCGCGACCCTGTTACGGGAGCTAAAACGCGGGCGCTTCGTGATCGAGTCCGACTTCGACGAAGTCGAATACCTCAGACTGCTGTACAATCGGGCGAAGTACGACGTCGTTGCGGCGGGTCTTACGATAGCTCCGACCCTCGACTGCAACTTTAACTGTCCGTACTGCTATGAGGAGCAGCGGTCATCTCGGATGACGGATGAGGTCAAACAGCATCTCTGCCGATATGTGGCTCAGATCGTCAAGGTGGCCAGGTCGTTTCAGGTAACGTGGTACGGTGGTGAGCCTCTTCTTTGCCCCGATGTTATCGAGGAACTCAGCAAGGAGTTCTTGAAAGCCTGTGAGGAGAACCATTGCGCGTACCACGCAAGCATCGTGACCAACGGGTCGCTACTGACGCGCGAGACTGCCCTGGCGCTGAAGGAGCACAAGATCGAGACGGCGCAGATAACGCTTGACGGCCCCCGCGAGGTCCATGATAGCCGACGCTGCTATCGCGACGGACGGGGATCCTTCGATACAATCGTCGCGAACATAGAGGCGACACGAGATGTGTTGCGCATCGCTATCAGGGTCAACGTGGACAAGACCAACATGGACCATATCGTAGAACTGTTCACTTATCTGCGGGACAGGGGAATCCTCCAGGAAGGCCAGACCGCAAACGCTTACCTTGGCCACGTGCATGCGCCAACAGCAGCCTGCAAGGACATCGAGAGCAACTGTCTCGATGCCGAGGGGTTTTCCCGGTTTGAACTTGACGTAATGAAGCAGTTGAGTGAGCGCGGCTTCCATCTGAGCCGTTATCCAGATCTCCGAATGGGCTCTTGCGGCGCGGTCAGGCCATACGTGTTCGTGGTGGATCCTGAAGGAAACCTGTATAAGTGCTGGCACTCCATCGGCATCAGCGACGAGGTGGTCGGGCACATCTCGAGACCGGGAGAGATGACCGCAGCCCACCTGAAGTGGTTGAGCTTCGATCCGTTCAAGTTCCCTGAGTGCCTGAGCTGCAAGATCTTTCCCATCTGTATGGCCGGATGTCCTGACACGGCAATGAAAGGCGGAATTGCAACCGGGGAGAGTTGCGAGAGATGGCGCTACTACCTCGATGACATGCTACGGCTCCACGCGGAGAACGTTCGGCGGGCAAAAGAGTCCGGAAAGGTGGAAGCCGCAGGATGACCTGACACTGGGTCCAAGGAGAATGATGTCGGTGATACGTATCCATAATCTCACGAAGGCTTATCCAAAAGCGAGGGATGGCCGGGGCAGCCCTGTCACTGCCGTCGACCGGGTTTGCCTGACCATCGACAGAGGCGAAGTCTTCGCCTTGCTCGGGCCGAACGGGGCTGGGAAGACAACGCTCGTGAAGATCCTCTCCACCCTCATTGTGCCGACATGCGGCATGGCGACAGTAAACGGGTACGATATCCTGACACAATCCAGCAGGGTCAGGGCATCGATCGGGTTCAGCCCAGGAGGCGAGAGGTCGTTCTACTTCCGGCTCACGGGCCGCCAGAACCTCGAGTTCTTTGGAGCCCTGCAGGGGCTTAGGCCGCCCCTTCTCCACCGGCGAATCTCCGAGGTCCTCGACCGGCTTGGCCTCGGGGAAGAGGCCGATAAGAGGTTTATGAAGTATTCGTCCGGAATGCGGAGAAAGCTCGGGATTGCCCGGGCTCTTCTCACCGACCCGCCCGTCTTGCTGCTAGACGAACCCACCGCTTCGGTGGACCCGGCCTCCGCAAGGCACATCCGCGAGCATATCAGGGAACTGAAAGCCCAGGGGCGCACGATTCTTCTCACCACTCACAACATGGACGAGGCCGAACGGATTTCAGACAGGATCGGCATACTCAATAAAGGCCGTCTCATCGCTGTGGACACCCCGGCCAACCTGAGGGGCGTTCTGCACCAATGCCGGTTGCGGCTGGTCGTTCGAAACTGGGGGAAAGATCCTGCCAGGTTCATTGGAGGCCTCAGGTCAATAAGCGGGGTTACTGCCGTTTACGAAGGAAACCCATCGCTCGAAGTCATCATGACGCAGAAGGAATTCGTAACAGGCGAAGTCGTGCGGCTCATAGTGGAGCACGGGGTCGAGGTTGAGTCCATCACAACGTGCGAGCCTTCCCTCGAAGACATCTTTCTGACGCTCACAGGGGGCGAAACGAGCCGTGTATAAGGCATACGTCTTCGTAAAGCGTGGCTTTGTCAGCATGCTGAGCTACCGAATGGCCTTCGTGCTCACACTCCTTGGCACGTTTGTCGGCGCAGCGCAGTTTTACTTCATGGCGAAGTTCCTCGGGGAAGGGCACGAGTTCCCTCTTCTCGCACCCTACGGCGGTAACCTCATGGGATACCTCATAATCGGCACGACGTTCATGAGCTTCGTGGGGGTGTCCTTGAACTCGTTCCAGGGCGCGATTCGCGGAGAACAGCAGATGGGCACGCTGGAGTTCCTCCTCATGTCGGATACCCCGCTGCACCAGATTCTAATCTACTCAGCGCTCTGGAACTTCTTGTACGCGTGCCTGAGCACGTCGGTCATCTTCCTCGTGTTCGTCCTCGGCATGGACATCAACGTGAACCTCGGCGCCGCGCTATTCATATTGCTTCTCTCTGTCGTGTGCATGTCCGGGTTTGGGCTGATGTCCGCCGGCATCATCATGGTTACGAAGCAGGGAGACCCAATCACCTGGGCCTTCGGCACGCTTTCCGGTCTCCTGAGCGGGGCCATGTTCCCGATTGAGCTTCTGCCCCCGCTCCTGCGTACCATCGCCGCGGTGCTTCCCCCTACTCATGCGCTCATTGCACTGCGAAAGACCATCATGGTCCATGCCGGGCTTGGAGAGGTGAGAAGCCAGGTCCTGGCCCTGCTCGCCCTCACCGCACTGACCCTTCCGATCGGGCTGGTGGTGTTTCGATGGGGGTTCAACAGGGCCAGGACTGATGGTAGCCTTGCTGAGTATTAACCCGATACCCATGCAGTCACACCACGCCCGGGTTGGCGGCACAAGGTCTACGAGGAGGTGACAGATGATGGAATGGATAGTGAAGCCAAGCAAAGCCGGCACAGAGGTAGAGCCAGATTGTCAGTTGTGGTACGTATGCCATTGCTTCTGCTTGATAGGATGGCGACCGCTTTGCTTCCTGTGCACGTGCGAAGCTGGCTCGTGCTATTGCTACCCTGGCTAGAGCCTGAGATGGCGGTGTAATTCGCAGGGTGGCTGGGAGCAGGCATGGATGTGAGACATGGCCGGGAGGAAGCGGAGGCGGTAGGCCGGAGCCTCCTCCCGGCGACCGGGCGTTGACGCTACTATATTGGCGAGGGATCGCGGCGCATCCGGAACTACTGCCAGACTATGCTGGATGCCTGAGGCGCCGACAGCGAGCACCGGCTACCGTGAGGTGACCCAGACTCTGGGACAGCAGTGGCGAGTTGTGACCGGGTCTCTTCGCCTTGTGTCACCGAGACTATTTGCGCGCTTCCAGGAGGATGGTGGATGAGTCTAACTCGTTATGATTTGTTTGCGCTTGCGTCGATTCTGACACTCTATCTAATAGGTCAGAGCCTTGCGCGCCGTCTTCCCAGTCGGTTGGCGATACATTTCGGTCTGAACTTAAAGCCAGACTCCTTTGTCAGCAGACAGGTCGGGCTGGGTCTTATGCTGGGCGTCGGACTGTGGACCTGGTTTATAGCACTGGTGACGGCAAGACCTTTTGCATCTCTTCGGGCCTTCCTGGCGGTCTGCTTGACGCTGACGCTTTTCGGCACGATAGTGCTGTGGAACTTGGGCCTACGGAAACCCGGGGCTCTGCTCTCCATAACGTGCGCCGTAATCTTCGTCGCACGGATAGTCTACCTTTTCGTGCGTGGTTGCTGATAGGCGCGGCGTCTGCGCCTACAACGTCCTGTCGAGAGGGGCCAGAGATGTTTAGCGGAACAAACTGGCAACGGCAGGGGAATCGCTGCGATTTCGTCCCTCGGACAAGCGCCGGATGACCACCCTGGTGCCTCCCATACGTAATTCGCCGCACAGGCCGGAAATGTTCGCAGGAAACCAGCCAGTCCACGAAGTTTAGTCCACGAAGTCTTCTCGAGCGCGCCTGGGTATCGCTAAGACCTGGTGCAACGGTGCGGCGATACCTCCGCCGATGGCTTTGCTGCGAAAGGATTATAGGTAGCCAACTCCAGAGTTGAGGGATGAGACCGTCAGGCCACCCACTGGCGGCCAAGTGGACTGTGTGCGACCCACACATGGTTCAACTCTGAGCTTGGCCATGTATAGCACCGCACCGTTAGACATACAGATCTTAGCAACGTGGCCGTTGTAAGGCGCGCGGCGGATATGGAGCTCACTATGGGATTTCCTACCTGCGGCCACTGAAACGGGCACCCATACCTGCGACCACCAAAACGGGCACCTTTGCGTATCTAACAAAACGGTAACAGCTCCA
>JAAYXB010000061.1 GCA_012516125.1 Bacillota bacterium
GCCCTCCCCACCGCCCGCGCACCCCGCGCACAGTGCAAACTGCTCCTCTACGCATAGTATTACTTTGCCAGACGCGTAATGCTATCCAATTCGGCAGGTCTGGCAAGCCCATTTGATGCACCAAGCCCTCGGCGTGGTAGCCTTTGACGGCGCAGTCTTGCCAAGGGATTCATACGTAACATAGTAGTACTAGCCTGCGACGGGCTCTGCGAGGGCCAAAGGGTCACAGCACACGCACACGGTCTCCGCGCGCCCCCCCGCGCAGCCCGAAACAAGTAGCGCCGGCCGTGCTCTCACTGCCCTCTTACGCCCTTACGGGAGTACTTTGCCAGGGTTCAGGATGCCCGCGGGGTCGAAGGCGCGCTTCAGGGCGCGCATAGCGGCCATGGTGGGCTCGTCCACCGCCTTTGGCATGAATCTCTTCTTGAAAATGCCGATGCCATGCTCGCCGGTGATCATACCTCCCAGGCTGAGCGCCGACTCAAAGATGGCCTCGTTCACGCGGTCAAGCTCCGCGTTCCACTTCTCGTCGCTTACCCCGCGCTTGAGCACCCCCACGTGGACGTTGCCGTCCCCTGCGTGCCCCCAGTTCACTATCGGAAAGCCGCTGCGCTCTGATATCTCCTCGACTGCGCTGATGAGTTCTGGGATCCTCACCCTCGGCACCACCACGTCCTCGACCTCGACCCTCTCGCTGATAGCCTTCAGCGTCTCCAGGAGGACACGCCTCGCGTGCCAGAGCTGGTCCTTCTGGAAGGCGCTGTCGGCCACCAGCACGTCGTCGGCCCCGCCCTCAAGGCAGATCTCGGCCACAACTTCCACCTGCGCGTCGATGTCCTCGCGCCTGTTGCCGTCGAGTCCCACTATGAGCTGAGCCTCGGCATCGCTGAAGGGAAGCTCCTTCTCGAGGTATTTCTCGCATGCCTTCACGCTCTCCCTGTCCATGAACTCCAGCACCACCGGGACTATTCTCTTCGCGCGGATGATCTCGGTCACGGTGCGCGTCGCGTCGCGAAAACTGTGGAACGGGACGAGAAGGTCGATCCGGTGCTGGGGCAGGGGAATAAGTTTGAGGATCGCCTGGGTTATGATACCCAGCGTCCCCTCGGACCCGATGAGGACGTTCGCGAGGTCATAACCGGTGACGTTCTTCACGGTCTTGCCGCCGTAACGTATCACGCTTCCGTCGGGAAGGACCGCCTCGATTCCCATGACATAGTCGCGGGTTATCCCGTATTTGACCGCCCGCGGCCCGCCGGCGTTCTCGGCGATGTTGCCGCCGATGCTGCAGCTATCGAGGCTCGCCGGGTCGGGTGGGTAGAAAAGCCCCCGTGCCTCGACCTGCTTATGTAGCTCTCCGACCACCAGGCCAGGCTCCACGACGGCCATGAGGTTGTCCTCGTCCACCTCGATGAGGCGGTTCATCCTCTCCATGGACACGACGATCCCGCCGTGCACCGGGAGCGCACCTCCCGAGAGCCCCGTTCCCAGACCGCGCGGGGTGACAGGCACGTTCTCTTCCGCGGCGAGCTGGACTACGCGTGCAACCTCCTCGGTCGAGCGCGGCTTCACCACCACCTCGGGCATGTAGCGCCAGCCCGGCATCTCGTCATGCGAGTATGGCTCCAGGCCTTCCTCGCTGGTCACGACAGCCTCGGGTCCCACGATTTCAGCAAGCAGCTCCACGATCCGCGCATCGACCTTGCTGTACACGCGCATCCCCTCCCGCAAAGAGTTTACCACCACGGGCATGAGTCCGTAAACTGGTTCGCGAGACCGCGCGGCTCAGTCTTGTGGCCTAACGGCAGTCTCGACTCAGGCGTACCCGGGCAAGCGGTTCGCCGGAAGACGCTCGACCCGCGTCGTAGACTGGTCCATATGACAGCTCAGCCTGGATCTCCACTGGAGCTATGACGAGAGGACTCCTCGCGCCAGGAGCTTGTTAATCCTCCGCCCTCCGGCAGCGCGCCCCCGCCTCCCCACAGCACACACCGGTGGAGTCCCAGAGAGTGAGCGCAGCATAAGTACGTAGGTCCAGAATGTAGGTGCAGAGGCACGTCCCGCATCTGGCTTTTGCCCGCTTTATCTTCCCGCGCACGTCAGCCGGCGCGGAGGCGTCGATGGTCCTCTGGTGACCAGAGTGCGGGCGGAAATGGTCCGCGCGAGACCAACTTCGAACGCTACCTGGTCCCCTCATAGCCACTTTCCACGATGCCCATAGAGAGCTGGTCCCCGAGGGACCAGGATTTGCGCGCAGCTGGTCCCTGGGGGACCAACTCTGTTCGAAATGTGGCTACTAAGGACCCAGCCTCCTCGCGCCTCACCCGGCGAGAAGCCAACGCTGATCCTTTGGTAACCGGGTTCCACGTAAAGATGATCCCTGCGTGATCAACTTCGCCCGCCACTTGGTCCTCGCGTAACCATTCTCCCGGATGCCCTTAGCCAGCTGGTCCTCAGAGGACCAGGATTTGCGTGTGGGTGGTCCCTGGGGGATCAGCTCCGTGCGAAATCTGGTTACCGGAGACCCACTCTCCTGACGCTCGCTCCACGAGGATGCCGGATCTGGTCCTCTGGTGACCAGGTTACGCGCGAAGATGGTTCCCTGGGGACCAACTTTGCCCTCACCTGGTCCCCACGTAACCACCTTGCGAGATATCCAAAAACGCCTGATCCCCAGGGGACCAGGTTCTGCGTGCGGATGGTCCCCAGGGGATCACCCTCGCGGGCAACCTGGTCCCTGGTGCACCACCCCCGGCGGCGGCCGACGCGTCCTGGTCACGAGAGGACCAGGACGCGCGCCAAGCTGGTCCCCAGAGGACCATCTTCACGCGGGATCTGGTCCCTGGTGCGCCACCTTGCCCGGTCTTGGCTGTGGAGCGCGGGAGGGGTGGCTCCTAGAGGACCAGATTCGGAGCGGATCTGGTCCCTGCGGGACCAGATCGGGCCTTCGACCTGGTCCCTGGAAGACCAGCGAGGGAACAACCGCTGCGCACATAGAGGAACCACGCGGACAGGTCGCGCCCGAGAAAGTCAGGTGCGGCCTAAAGTGCGCGAGAGACCGTATTGAACAAGAAGCTTTAGCTTTCTGACGATAGCGGCCGCAGGCCAGCCTGGCCGACTACCGAGGAGTGGGCGATTAAGAGAAGGGACAATGAAGCATGCATCGCACCCGCCTACCACTTGCCCCGCTCGCCCTTACCTGATGCCTCGATTTCCCTCGCCCTGAGGACCTCCTCCGAAAGGAGGGACCTGATGGTGTTAAAGAGAGGTAGGAACCCCGGCTCGCTCCGGACCTCTGCGACCTGCCTCGGACGGGGCAGGGTCACCTCGATAGACGCCTTGATGCTGCCGGGACGAGCGGTCATGACAAGGACTCGGTCGCCGAGGGCGACGGCTTCATCAATGCTGTGGGTGATGAACACCGCAGTCTTGCAGGACCGCTCCCATATCCGCAGGAGCTCCTGCTGCAGGAGCATGCGGTTCTGCTCGTCCAGCGAGCCGAAAGGCTCATCCATGAGGAGGATCTCCGGGTCGTTCGCGAACGCCCGCGCCACGCTCGCCCTCTGCTTCATCCCCCCGGAGAGTTGATGCGGGTACGCATGGGCGAACCCGGAGAGACCAATGAGTTCGATGTAGTATTCGGCCACCCTCCGCCGCTCGGCCGCGGGCACCCCACGCACCCTGAGGCCATACTCTACGTTCTCGCGAACCGTCATCCACGGGAAGAGGGACTGCTCCTGGAACACTACCGACGTAAGAGGCCTTGACGTAAGGGGCCCTCTCGCGTCCCGTCCTGCTCCGCGCACGTTATCTCGGCCGAAGGTTCCGGCCATCCGACGCCCCTCGGCCAGATTGCGGACTTCTTTCTCGCGTGCAAGCTGTTCGCCCGGGCGCACGTGTCGGGCGCGCCGGGCGCGTTCCGATGGCTCCTCCGTTTGCTCCTCCGTTTCGGTGGGCCCGGCCTCCTCCGGCGTCAGCGTGCGATACCTCACCAGATACTGCTGGGCACCAGCGTCGACCCCATCCCACTTGGCACCTGCGTCTGAGTGAACATACGGCTCCCCGCCCGCCTGCGCCCGCTCATCCGCCAACTCGTCCCTGTTTGGCGAAGCCGCCCGTGCCCCTGCATCAGCAGGAGTGGGTCGTGCAGTCCTCTCCACACCCGCGTCCGCCAGGCACATGTCCAGGGCGTCCGGGGCGGTTACCCCGGCGCGCCCCTCGGCCCCCTCGGCGGGCATGGCGGCCGTTCCAACAGCGATGTACACCCTCCCAGATGTCTGCCTCTCGAGCCCCGCGAGTATTCGCAGGAGCGTAGTCTTCCCGCACCCGCTCGGCCCGACGATGCAGACGAATTCCCCGTCGCCTACGGTGAACGATACCCGGTCGAGGGCGAGCACGACGCCGGACCGCCGCCGGAAGGCCTTGGTGACGTCGCACACGCGGATCTTGGCACGCTCCGGAAGCGGCGCCGATCCGTAGCAATCGGACGTTTCCTCGGGAGCCTTACTGCGTCGCACTGTTGCTTCGCGTGTCATGCTTCATCACTCGCAATGGTCAACTCGTCACTGACCTGAACCCACTGTTATGTTCGTGCCCTGCCCGGGGTGTGGGGCACAGGTCGGGCGACTGCACCCCTCCTAGAACGCCGCCCGTCTCTCTCGGCCGCCCCATGTCAGGTCCATGTTACAGCCGCGGTCGCCACACGGCCGGCGGCCATACGCTCAGAAGGACCGACGCGAAGCACTAAGTGAGGGTGCAGAAATGCTCCCGACTTTTGGGAGAGGTTGCCGGTGATTGCACGAGGGGTGTCAAAATCCGGCCACTGGCCAGACGGGCCGGATTTTGTCAAGGCGCCCCGCTTGGGGCGCCGTCCCCGAGTGCAAC
>JAAYXB010000062.1 GCA_012516125.1 Bacillota bacterium
CGGCGGCCGAGGCGTCCTGGTCACGAGAGGACCAGAACCCGCGCCAGGCTGGTCCCGAGAGGACCATCTTCACGCGGGATCTGCTCCCTGGTGCTCCACCTTGTCCGCTCTTGGCGAAGGAGGGCGCCAGGGGTGGTTCCCGGAGGACCAGGTCTTGCGCCGGGCTGATCCCCACAGGCCCAGGTCTACCTGCAAGTTGGTCCCGGGGGGATCACCCGCATCCCGGCTGCCGGCGGGCGCATGCCCGCCTATAAATGCGCAACATCAACTTATAGATAGCCGAGTGCGAGGTCATGGCAATGATCGCGTACATGCTGTGATTGCGTGGCTGCCGCGCCATCGAGGACGCGCGCATCTTCGCGCGCATCTTCGCGTCCATCTTCGCGCGCATCTTACAACTTCGAGCTTGGGGACGTATAAACGCAGGTGACGGGCGACGCCATCAATGCCCCTACGATGGCTTGCTACGGTAGCGTAAAACACGCAACACCGAATTCAAACCCTGCGGCCGTTGTATGCCGCGGCGTATGCTACAGCGCGCGATTACGCACTCTTATGGCCGCACAGTCGTTCAAGTCTTAGGTTGGTTCTCTATAACCCCTCGGGCCGCCCGAAGTTGTGCTATCTGACGAACTCAGCGCGCAGCCGGCTTGCGGCGATGGCTGCCGGGTTACAAGGCTCCAATGGTGCCGGGCTATAGAGCTCCCAAGCTACAGAGCTAACGAACCGCCGAGCCGAAGTGCGGAAGTGCCGAAGTGCGGAACTGCCGAAGTGCGGAAGTGGCGAACGCGAGGTTTACATTCCGGCTGCTTTACCATACAATGTGGATATCACAGCTTTGGGCAGTTTGGGGCAGCCTGGGCGCACTGGGCGCGCCGGGCGCAGGCCTGCTGCCAGGGCAGAGACCAGCGCCGCGACCCACCAGACGAGACGAGGAGGTGAACGAGACCGCCATGGGGCCGAGTTATCAAGGCTCCGTTATCGCATGCTGCCAGGCTCCGCCCACACCGATTGGTCGAGGCTCCACCGACAGCGATTGCTCCAGGGTCCGAGCTGGGGTTCGAGCCGGAATCCGGCCGGGGGACGGGCCTGGGAGCAGGCGGCAGGTCCCACGCGCGGGTGCGGCAAAAACACGCTAATCAGGAGTGGTGTCCAACATGAGCGCTATCGCAGGCGTCCTTGGAGCTGCGGATGATAAGAGCGTGCTCCACATGCTCGAAAAGATGCGGCACAGGGGGGAAAAGAAAACTCTCATCAGCCGAGGCCAGGTGACCATCGGCCACGTCGAGCTTCCGACCGACGTAACCGAGCACTCCATTCAAGACGAGGGAGCGTTGTTCCTCGACGGGCGGGTCTTCGAGGACGGCGCGAGCCTGCTAACCCCCTCGGCCCTCCTACAAAGGCTCACAAAACAAAATCCTCAGACCGCCCTTGCGGGTGTGACTGGTGGCTTCAGCCTGGTGGCGTTTTGCCGAGGCAAGGGCATTGCCGCCCCGAGTGGCGCGGCGGCTTCCGCCGGGGACGTCGTCATCGCCCGGGACGTGCTGGGCAAGAAGCCATTGTACCTGGGCTACGATGGCGACAGGGTTCTCTTCTCATCGGAGATCAAGTCGCTTGTTGGGATTGCGAAAGATATTGTCGAGTTCCCATGCGGGACGGTCTCGACCGACGGAAAGACTTTCCGTAAGTTCGCGTCCCTCGAGATGGCCCCGCCTGAGGTCACCGACCCGGACGAGGCGGTGGAGATCATACGTCGTGAGCTTCGGGCAGCCGTTGCCCGTCACTTGCCGTCCTCCGGCACGTGCGGCGTCTTCCTCTCCGGGGGGCTCGACAGCAGCATAATTGCGTGCCTGGCCCGCGAGCTCACCAGCGACCTCAAGTTCTTCTCCGTAGGCGTGCAAGGCTCGGAGGATGTGGCGCGCGCGAGGGAACTCGCGGAGTATCTCGGCGTCGAGCACCATGTTCGGACATTCTCCCTCGCCGACATGGAGAAGGTGCTTCCAGAGGCGATATACCACATGGAGTCGTATGACGCCCCTCTCATCAGGAGCTGCATCCCCAACTACATGGTGGCCGAGATGGCGTCGCGCCACGACGTCAGGGTCGTCCTGATCGGCGAGGGGGGTGACGAACTCTTCGGGGGATACGCTCATCTCAAGGACGTCCCGCCTGCTCATTTACGCGATGAGCTTGCTGACCTCCTCAAGGCCTTACACAACACGGGTCTACAGCGTTGTGACAGGATGCCGATGGCCTGGGGCGTGGAGGCGAGGGCCCCGTTCCTCGACGAGCAGTTCGTGAAAGCGGCCATGGCCATACACCCTTCGTTGAAGATCTCCCAAGACGGTCAGGTCGAGAAATGGATTCTGCGGAAGGCGTTCGAGAAGGAACTGCCAAGGTCCATAGCTTGGCGCAAGAAGCAAATGTTCTCGCAGGGCGCGGGGTCCATGCACATGCTCGAAAAGGCGCTTGCGTCCAGGGTAAGCGACGAGGATGTGAGGCGCGAGTCTGAGGCTGTCGAGCGCTGGAGACTGAGGAATAGGGAGGAGCTCCACTACTTCTGCGTGTTCAGGGGCTTCTTCAGGGACATCGCCTCGCTGCCTCCAGTCGGCCGGACGAAGGTGCTCTACCAGGATCGGGCGAACCCTGACCCCGCCTTCACATAGACGGACCCGGTGCTACTAAGTGAGGGTGCGTGAGACTGTTGAACTTCCCCAGCAGCTGCCAATTCGGCCGAGCACGGCGGCGGTTTTACGCGATCCAACCGGGCCGTGTCGCCATAATGTGGGAAACGTCAACAGTCTCCTGCACGCCCACTTAGGTGGCAAGACCCTGAAGCAGCCGCTCGAGGGCACGGCAGTTGACGCGCGCATGCCGGAATTCGCACCGCCTGCAGGGATCAAGGCTGTTGATGGTGAGATCTCGCCACGGCTCGACGGCTCTCCCGCTGGCCGCCCTCTCCCCAAGGGTCCCCAGGGCCGGGCCGCCCCTGGTCGGGAGCCTATCCCACATCAACGCCAGCATATACCGGTGCCGACACCTCACGGTCTATTCGCCGGCGTCTGAGTATATCTGCTGGGCAAAGAGATCCCTGAACCTCGCGGACCGGGCTACCAACTCCTCGAACGAACCTACTTCTACGATCTTTCCTCCGTCCATTACGACAATGCGATCAGCGTCTCGTATGGTGGACAGCCGGTGCGAGATCGTGATTATGGCCTTTCCTTCCATGAAGGGCATGATGGAGGCGAGTAGTTCGCTCTCGGACTTGCTGTCCAGCGCGGACGTAGACTCATCGAAAATGATGACATCCGGGTCGTGCATCAACATTCTGGCAATGGCAATCTTCTGTCTCTGTCCCCCAGATAGGTTCGCGGCTCCCTCCCGTACCTGCGTGTCCAGCCCTTCCGGGAGGCTCACAAGGTCCTCGAGAAAAGGCAGGGAGCACACCTCTGCAAGTCGCGCGTCGCTGTATCCATCCGGGCCGACTCCGTCCAGGCCGATAAGGATATTGTCGAGGATGGTCCCGGGGAACAGGCTTGTGTCCTGGGTGACTAGATAGACCTTCTGCCTTAATGACTCCAGTGTGTACTCGCGGATGGGGATCCCGTTGATGGCTATGTGGTCGGCATCGTACAGCCTGGTCAGCAGCTTGACCAGCGTCGTTTTCCCGCATCCCGTCTGACCCACAATGCTTATTCTGTCGCCTGGTACGATGTCCAGGCGGACTTCATTGAGGACAGGTCGATCGCCCCCGTAGCTGAACCTTTCCACCGCAAGTTGTATGTGCTTGACCTCGTCGAGGACGTTTTGTCCGTGGCCGTCTTCCTGTTGCGATAACACTTCGCTTGAAACGAAGGCAAGCGCAGCACGCACGTCGCGCAGGCTGAGGTTTGTTGCGTTCAGGTCAGATAAAGCCTGGAAGTAGATCGCCAGGACAAGGCTGATGAACATGACATCGGCGAAGCTGATACGCGCAGTGACGTGCAGGTAAATGGACAATAGAAGCACAGCGTTCTTGACGAGGTTTATCGCGAAGTCGATCAATTCAGAGGCAACCCGAGCATATAGGAAGACCTCATTGTTCTTGCGCTCGATCTTGTCCACGCGTGTACCTATCAGGTTCGTGAACACGCCATAGTTGTGGAGTTGCTTGATGTCCTCGACGTTCCTGACGATGTTGACAATGTCCTTGAAGTTCTCGGCACATACCCTCTGAAGGTCCTTACTGGCCTCCATCAGTTTCACGTTCAAGAGCCTGTACGAAATGTAGCTCAAAGGAAGCAGCACGACGAACAGCAGCAAAAACCACATGTCGATCCTCAGAACCAGGTACAGGGAAACCAGGATGCTCGTCAGAGCGATGGCAGCCCGAGGAACATTGTCCCCCACAAGCTTGAAGACATGGTCAACGGTTTCCTTGAGCCGGTTCACGAAATAAGATGGGTCGAGCTTCCGAAGGAATCCATACCTGACGCGCAGGAGCTTATCGAATAGGTTCCTGCTCTCTGTTGACTTCAGTCTGAATGAAAAGCGGACATATAAGAAATCATAGGCGATTTTGAACGCGTAGAGGGCTACAAAGGCGCCGACGAACTGGGCAAAGGATAGCTTGATGCCTTGCACGTTGCCTACCTGAGCGTATTCTAACATGCTCCGTACAAGGATGGGCCCGAGAAACGTGAGCAGTGTTTGTGCTGCAATAACCAGCATCATGACCATCAGGTATCTGGCGTACCTACCGACGTACCAGTAGATTCGATCCACGCCATATCCCCCCGAGCAAGGTAAATGTTCTACGTCGCCACGAGATCTCTAACGTCCGACATGTGAGCATCGTGTCGAAGACGAGCCCCGGATGACCACCCTGGTGCCTCCCATGCATGATTCGCCGCACAGGCCGGAAATGTTCGCAGGAAACCAGCCCACTCGGGAAGTTTTTTGAGCGCACTTGGGTATTGCTGAAACCTTGTGCAACGGTGCGCGCATGCTTCTGGCCATGGCTTTGCTGCACAAGGACAGTACCGCACCGTTAGACATGCAAATATTGGCAACGTGGCCGTTGTAAGGCGCGCGGCGGATATGGAGCTCACTATGGGATTTCCTACCTGCGGCCACTGAAACGGGCACCCATACCTGCGACCACCAAAACGGGCACCTTTGCGTATCTAACAAAACGGTAACAGCTCCA
>JAAYXB010000007.1 GCA_012516125.1 Bacillota bacterium
ACTCGGGGACGGCGCCCCAAGCGGGGCGCGCTTCGCCAAAATCCGGCCCGTCCGGCTAGGCAGCCGGATTTTGACACCCCTCGTGCAATCACCGGCAACCCCTCCCAAAAGTCGGGAGCATTTTTGCACCCCCACTTAGCTCATGTCCTTGAGCGCCCGCTCGTACACCTCGAGGTCCCGGCCACTGAACAACACGAACCGGACCTCCTCAAGGCCCTGTCCCTCGGGGCGCAGCAGGAAATCCCTCACGGCGCCGAGTGCCACGCGAGCCGCCCGCTCCACGGGGAACCCGTAAGCCCCCGTGCTGATGGACGGAAACGCAACCGTCCGCAGGCCGTGCTCCCTGGCCAGCTCGAGGCTGCTGCGGTACGCGCTCGCGAGGGTCTCGTCCTCCCCGTGGTCGCCGCCCCGCCAGATGGGGCCAACGGTGTGGATGACGTATCTCGCCTTCAGTCGGCCTCCGCTGGTGATCACGGCCTGCCCCGCGGGAAGCCGTCCTCTTTCTCTACGTATCCTCATGCATTCCTCATGGATCGCGGGTCCGCCTGCCCTGTGTATGGCGCCGTCCACGCCGCCGCCTCCCGCAAGCTCGGAGTTTGCGGCGTTCACTATGGCGTCCGTCTCCTGTTGCGTTATGTCCCCCTCGACGAGCCTCAGCAAGGTCCGCCCGATCGTAATTTCCATACCTGCAATCCTCCCTTCCTGCTTTCCTGGCCTGCAAACTCGCGCATATACAGGATTCTGGGGTACCGGTCGTATTCCTTCTGGGCCGGACCTTCGGTCTGCCGTGCATGCTTTGCCCTTGTTATGGCACCTTGCAGAAAACCTACCTTGTAAGCAGGACTTCTTCAAGTTGTGTTGAATCCCTACATATATGGTAGACAATTGGCGCATGCCAGACGACTGTGACAGATTTCACAAAGTTTGGTCACTGGGGCCGTGATGAGGGGGCGGGCGTGTTGGAATCTTCGAGGGTCGTTGTGGTTGGCGCTGGAGTTGCGGGCATGTCGGCAGCCCGGAGCCTCGCCGCTGCTGGAGCCCGCGTGACGCTGGTGGAGAAGGGCGGGCGACTCGGGGGCATGGCCGCCGATTATGCGTGCAAGGGAACCGACCGGTGCAACAAGTGCAACGTGTGCCTCGTCCACGAGCTTCTGAGGGACGTGAAGTCACGCCCGGATATTGGGATCATGACAGGGTGCACGGTGGACGGAGTGGCGGTACTCTCCTCTGGGGGATACGTGCTGAAGGTGGGTGGACGCGAGAGGCACGAGGTGGAGTGCTCCGCCGTGGTACTCGCTACCGGGTTTGAGCCGTTCCACGCATCCGAGAGACCCGAGCTTGGGTACGGGGTGCACCCGGCGGTTGTGACCGCCCTCGACCTCGAGAAGGCGCTCCGCGACGGGCGCGGGCTCGGCGAGAAGTTTGGGAGGTCGATCGGAAGGGTTGCGTTCGTGCAGTGCGTTGGGTCGCGCGACCTGCAACGGGGTCGGGGATACTGCTCCAGGGTGTGCTGTATGTATTCATTGCGAATGGCGCGCGCCGTAAGACACAGAAATCCGTCTGCCGAGGTGACTGTCTTCCACATGGACTTTCAAGGGGCGGGAAAGGACCCAGGCGACCTGCGGCGCAGGGCCGAAACGGAGGACGGGGTTCGTTTCGTCCGGGCGAGGCCGTCCGAGGTGGCGCTGGCCCCTGACGGCAGGGTGGTGGTGTGGTTCGAGGACATGGATGGCGGGACGTGCCGCCCTGCAGAGTTCGACCTCGTTGTTCTCGCGGTCGGCACGGGTCCTGGCCGCGACACCCGGACCCTTGCAGACATGTTCGGCCTTGGGCTCGACGAATTCGGCTTCTTTGCGCCCGCCGACCCGGGCGATGAGGCGACGACGGGGGTCCCGGGGGTGTTCGTGGCCGGGACCTGCAGGGGGCCGCGGGACATCGCGGAGTCGGTGGCCGACGGCGAGCGGGCGGCCCTCGCCGTGCTACGCGAGGAGGCCGCGAGGCGGGCAGGGCAGAGGATCGCGCTGTCCCTATCGGCGGGTACGTGGCCCGGGAGGCGCGTCCTCCGCGGGCAACCCGAGACTATCGAGGTATCCAGCACGGTGCTGGTCCTTGGCGGGACTGTGGAAGGAATGGAGGCGGCGAGGACCCTCTCGGACCTCGGATGCCGCACCGTGATCGTGGGGGAGGAGACCCGTCCTGACGGCGACTCCGGCGCGACCTACACGCTGCTGGCGAGGGTCGATGAGGACTCGTCCATCGATGTGCTTGCCGGAGGCTGCCTCGTGAGACTGGACGGTCAAGCCGGCGGCTTCAGGGCCACGATCGAAGGGCCCGGGGGGCTTGTGTCGGAGATAGGAGCGGGCGCGCTCATCGTGGCGACGGGGTACAGGCGCGAGTTCCCCGAGGCCGCTCGTGGCCTTGCCGGGCGGGCTTGCGTGGTCGGGCTTTCTGAGCTCGGGGAGTCAGGCGTGCCGTGGGCTGTGGGCGAGGAGCACAGAAAGGGCGGCGGCGGGCGGCGTGCGGTCATATGGGTCGGCGTGCGACCGGATACCGCGAGGGCCATCTTCCGTCAGGCGATCTCGGCGGCTCTCTCCGCCCTTGCCGCAGGATGGGAGGTATACGTTCTGTGTCCTGAGGTGGCCGTGGCGGGGACTGGCGACGAGGTGCTGTACCTCGAGGCGCGCAGGCAAGGAGCGGTGTTCGTGAAATACGAGGAGGAGCCGGAGGTGCAGGCAGGCTCAGCCCTGAGAGTCCTCGTGAGGGACCCGTGCCTCGGCGCCGGGGGCGCGGCCGCGAGCGCCACCACCGATGTCTCCGGGCTTCTTGCCATCGACGCGGACGTCCTGGTGGTGGCGGAGGAAGCTTACCCGCCGCCAGATGCATCCGAGCTTGCCAGGGTGCTCCGGGTAAACACGGGTCCCCTAGGTTTCTTCCAGGACGATAACGTGAACCTCCTTCCCGTCCTGACCAACAGGAGGGGCATATTCACCATCGGCGGATGCAGGGGGGCGACCGGGGTCGCCGATGCCATGGTCGACGCCCACGTGGCCGCATACCTCGCGGCGAGGCTCGTCGGGACAGGTAACCTCCACGTGGACTGGGCAACGGCGCGGGTGGACCCGGATAAGTGCGCGCTTTGCCTGACCTGCGTGAGGACCTGCCCGCACAGAGCCGCGGACGTGGACGACGAGGTGCGCGCGGCGAGGATTTCGAGGGCCGCTTGCTGGGGCTGCGGCGTGTGTGCGTCCGAGTGCCCGGGGAAGGCCATATCGCTCGAATCGTGCTCCGACGACGAGATCCTGGCGAGCGTGGCCCCGGCTGTCACTGCCTTCTGCTGCGACCATTCGGCGCTCATCGCCGCGGAGGCCACGATGGCCGTGTTGCCCACGGATGAGGCGGCCGGGCTCAACATCGTAGCCGTGCCCTGCACGGGCAAGGTGGACATCATCCATCTCCTGAAGGCCTTCGAGCGAGGCGCGGAGGCGGTGATGGTAGCCGGGTGTTTCGACGAGGGCTGCCATTTCCTGTCGGGCAACAGAAGGGCGCGGTTGCGGGTTGGCCAGGCGGCCTCTTTGCTCAAAGCCGTGGGAATCGAGCCTGAGCGGGTGCGATTCTATCATATCGGTCCGGACATGTCGGCGGCGTTCCTTGAGGCGGTGCAGGAGACGATGCAGGTAGCACGGGAGCTTGGACCTGTGATGAGGAGGCGAGCGGGATGATTGTCGCGGAGAGGAAGAGCCTTGACGAGATCCTCGCCATGCTGCAGGGGTGCTCGCGGGTCCTCGTTGTCGGTTGCGGCACGTGCGTCACCGTGTGTATGGCGGGCGGAGAGAAGGAGGTCGGGGTGCTGGCGTCGCTCTTGCGCCTCGCCGCGCAGCGGGAAGGGAGGACGGTCGAGATCGGCGAGGCCACCATCGAGCGTCAGTGCGAGTGGGAGTTCGTGGACGAGCTTGCGCCCGCCATCCGACGGTACGACGCTGTCCTCTCGATGGGCTGCGGCGCGGGGGTGCAGACGATAGCCCAGCGGTTTGGCGGCGTGAGGGTGCTGCCCGCGCTCAACACGAAGTTCATCGGCATCCCCGAGAAGCAGGGCATGTGGGTGGAGATGTGCCTGGGCTGCGGGGACTGCGTCCTCGACCGAACGGGCGGCATATGCCCCATTGCAAGATGTTCCAAGGGCCTCCTGAACGGCCCGTGTGGGGGCTCCCAGGGCGGCAAGTGCGAGGTGAGCAAGGACACAGACTGCGCCTGGCAGCTCATATATGACAGGCTGGCCTCCCTCGGACGGCTTGATCTCCTGGAGACGGAATTCGCGCCGAAGGACTGGTCCAAGAACCGTGACGGCGGGCCGAGGAAGGTACTGCGGGAGGAGGTCATGCTGTGAAGTCCCGGAGCAATCTCGAGAGGGTTCTCGCGGCTGGCCACTTCGCGCTCACAGGGGAACTCGGACCTCCGCAAAGCGCAAGCGCCGAGGTCATACGCAAGAAAGCGGAGTACTACAAAGGCTGCGTGGACGCGGTCAACATCACCGACAACCAGACCGCGATCGTGCGTATGTCGAGCATCGCGTCGGCAGCCATCCTGGTGGGCCTGGGCCTGGATCCCATCATGCAGATGACCTGTCGCGACAGGAACCGCATCGCCATGCAGAGCGACGTCCTTGGGGCATATGCCCTTGGGATCAACAACATTCTCTGTCTCACCGGGGACCATCAGAGCTTCGGAAACCATCCCACCAGCAAGAACGTGTACGACCTCGACTCGGTCCAGCTCATCCACATGGTCAGGACGATGCGCGACGAGAAGAGGTTCCTATCCGGCGACGAGCTCAAGGCTGAACCCAGGATGTTCATCGGCGCCGCGGAGAATCCTTTCGCCGACCCGTTCGAGTACCGCGTCGTGAGGCTGGCGAAGAAGGTCGCGGCCGGGGCGGATTTCATCCAGACCCAGGCGGTGTTCGACATCCCCAGGTTCTCGCGGTGGATGGAGATGGTGCGGGGCCGCGGGCTTCATGAGCGGGTTTACATCCTGGCCGGCGTGATTCCGGTCAAGTCGGCGCGCGCTCTCGAGTACATGAAGAACGAGGTGCCGGGGATGAGCGTCCCCGACGAGCTCATAAGGCGCATGGAAGCGGCTGGCGACCCGAAGGAAGAAGGCGTGAAGATCGCTGTCGAAACCATACAACAACTAAGGGAGATCCCAGGGGTGGCGGGGATACACCTCATGCCCATGATGTGGGAAGCCATCGCGCCGGTGGTCGCTGAGAGGGCCGGGCTTCTGCCAAGGCCCGCGCCCCTGGCGGCCGGCCTCGAACCTGCTTCCGGGGGCCCATCTGAGGGAGCATGACGCATGCAGGCTGCACCCCGGGCGGGCGGCTTATGGTGCGACATTGCGGGATTTCTGCGAAGATGAGGAGGATTCAGGAGAGATAACGTAGAAAGATTTGAGGCGCGGTCATCAGTGTGTGACCTCGCTAAGCGCATTCGGAGGTGGAAGAGCGGTGGAAGTCAAGGGGTACCTTCTCCCGGATGATCTCTACTACGAGCCGAATCACAGCTGGGGAAGGGTGGAGGGCGACGTCGTAACGGTCGGGCTAAACGATTTTGCTCAGAAGCTGGCCGGGGAGTTCGTGTCGGTGGATCTCCCCGGGGTCGGCAAGAAGGTGCAACAGGGAAAACCCGTGGCTGCGGTTGAGTCCGGCAAGTGGGTGGGCCGCATCTACGCGGTGGTGAGCGGTGAGGTCGTCGAAGTCAACGAGAACGTGGAGGACGACCCAACTCTCCTCAACACCGACCCCTACGGCGAAGGCTGGGTCTTCAAGGTCAAGATGGACGATCCCGCTGAGCTTGCCAACCTCATGCAGGGGGAAAAAGCGGCCAGGTGGCTCGAGGAAGAGATAGAGAAGCACGCCAAGTAGAGGCACCAAGGAGGTTTTCGGTCGTGGAATCCGGCGCCTGTGCGGAGAAGGATCGCGTGGTCGTCACCGTGCTCGACCCGAGGTTCAAGTATGAAATCGCCAGTGAGCCCGGCGGCGAGAACATCAAGTACTGCTTCCAGTGTGGCACGTGCACGTCGGGGTGCCCTGTGTCGGAGCTGGACAGCAAGTACAACCCGCGACGCATAATCAGGATGGCCATTCTGGGGATGCGGGAGCGGGTGCTCGCGAGCGACTTCATCTGGCTGTGTTCCACCTGTTACACCTGTTATGAGCGGTGCCCGCAGGACGTGCGGATCACCGAGGTCATGAACGCTCTCAAGAACATGGCCGTGAGGGCCGGCTATATCCATCCGGCGTTTCGTGCCCAGGCCGACCTCATAGGCGGGCACGGAAGGCTGTACGAGGTTGACGAGTTCACGAACGAGAAGCGCGCCGAGCTCGGGCTTCCCACGCTTCCCGCAAGCTCGCCCGAGGTGGCCGAGATATACGGGATGACCGGGCTTGCGAGCCTACTCTCCGGCAAAGGTGCGTGATCTGCGGTGAAGTACGCGATATTCCTGGGTTGCACGGTTCCGGTGCGTAATCTCAGCTATGAGCTGTCGGCAAGGCGCGTGGCCGGGGAACTCGGCATCGAGTTTGCCGACATCCCGGAGTTCAGCTGCTGTGGGTACCCGGTGAAGTCGGTCCATCACGGGACCTCGCTGCTCCTCGCGGCCAGGAACCTTGCGCTCGCCGAGGAGAAGGGGCTCGACATCTGCACGCTGTGCAGCGCATGCACGTCGGTCCTCACCGAGACTTCCCGCGAGCTTGCGGCGAACGAGGCGCTGCTAGAGAAGGTGAACCGCAGCCTTAGAGCCATCGGGCGGAGGTACTCCGGCAGGGTGCGCGTGAAACACCTCGCGCGTGTTTTCTACGAGGACGTGGGGCTCGAGGCCATCAAGAAGGCCGTGAAACGGCCTCTAGATGCGTTCCGCATAGCGTCCCATTACGGGTGCCACTACCTCAAGCCCTCTGAGATCTACGATCACTTCGACCACCCCGAGGTGCCGCAGTCCCTCGACAGGCTCGTGGCCGCCACAGGGGCCGAAGCGGTGGATTACGCCACGAAGAAGGAGTGCTGCGGCGGGGCGATCCTCGGGGTCGATGAGAACATAGCCCTCCAGATGGCCCGGGCCAAGCTGGACGATATCAAAGCGAACGAGGCTGATGCCATCAACCTGATATGCCCGTTCTGCAGCGTGATGTACGGGGCGAACCAGCGCAAGATCCAGGCGAAGTACGGCACCAGGTACGATTTGCCGATCCTATACTATCCGCAGATCCTGGGGCTTGCCATGGGCATCGACGCCGAAGAGCTGGGCCTTTCGCAGAACCCCATCAAGCCGAAGGCCCTTCTGGCGAAGATCTCGTGAGCCGGGCCTTCGCGCGCCGTCGTCGCCATGTCGCTATGTCACCATGTCATCATGTCGTCATGTAGTGGCGTTGCCACGTGGCCACGTCGTCCTGGTTCGCCGCGTTTCGCGAGGTTCGGTGCGCGGCGGATAGTGCGGATAGCGCGACAGTACGGACAGTGTGGATAGCGCGGATAGTGCGGAGCAAGGTGGTGTGACCGCGGGATGCAGGCGTCTACGGTACAGCCGAGAATCGGCGTTTACGTGTGCCACTGCGGCCTCAATATAGCCGGCGTGGTCGATGTGGTTGCCGTGAGGGAGAGCGCGTCCTCGCTTGATGGGGTCGTGATCGCCCGCGACAACAAGTACACGTGCAGCGAGGTCGGGCAGAAGACCATAGCCGATGACATCAGGGAGTTCGGCCTCGACCGTGTGGTCATCGCGTCGTGCTCGCCCAGGCTTCATGAGAAGACATTCCGTGCTCTCCTCGAGAAGTGCGGCATGAACCCGTTCCTCCTCGAGATGGCGAACATCCGCGAGCAGTGCTCGTGGGTGCACTCGGGCGACAGCGAGGCTGCTACGGAGAAGGCGAAGGCGCTCGTGCGCGCGGCCGTGGCTAGGGCGAGGCGCCTTGCGCCGCTTTCGCGCAGCGAGGGGCGGGTGGTGCCGAAGGTCATGGTGGTGGGCGGCGGCGTCGCGGGCATATCGGCGGCGCTCTACCTTGGGAACATGGGGATCAAGACCTACCTCGTGGAGCGGCAGCCGTCCATCGGCGGCCACATGGCCATGCTCGACAAGACATTCCCGACCCTCGATTGCAGCCTCTGCATCCTCTCGCCCAAGATGGTGGAGGTCGCCGAGAACGAGAACATCGAGGTCCTGAGCTACTCCGAGGTGGAGAAGGTCGAGGGGCAGGTCGGCGACTTCCGGGTGCAGGTGAGGCGTAAGGCGCGCTATGTTGATGAGGACAAGTGCGTCGGATGCGGCGACTGCGCGGCGAAGTGCCCGGTCAAGGTGCCCGACGAGTTCAACCGCAACATGGGCGAGCGAAAGGCCATCTACATCCCGTTCCCGCAGGCGATCCCACCGGCATATGTCATCGACGCGGAGCATTGCAGGTATCTTACGCAGGGCAAGTGCAGAGTGTGCGAGAAAGTGTGCGAGCGCGGTGCGGTCGTGTTCGACCAGACCGACCGCGTCGAGACCATCGAGGTCGGCGCCATCGTGGTGGCCACGGGGTTCAAGCCGTACGATGCCTCGAAGAAGCCTCAATACGGGTACGGGCGCTACCCTAACGTCATAACCAGCCTCGACTTCGAGAGGATCATCTGCGCCGACGGGCCGACCCACGGCAAGCTGAAAAGGCCGGGCGACCAAGCGACGCCGAAGCGTATCGCGTTCATACAGTGCGTTGGATCCCGTGACGAACACCGCCTCGACGGCGCCGGGGCGTACTGCTCGCGCGTGTGCTGCATGATCACGGCGAAGCAGGCGTTCATGATCAAGGAGAAGTATCCCGATTCCGAGGTCTATGTTTATTACACCGACATGCGGACCGCCGGAAAGGGATTCGAGGAATTCTACCAGCGCGGAAGGGGCGAGGGTATCGTCTTCGTCAGGGGCAAGCCGGGCGAGGTCCGCGAAGAGGAGGATGGGTCGCTCAGGATAACCTCCGAAGACCTTGACTCCGGGTGCATTCTGGACCTGTCTTTCGACATGGTGGTGCTCGCGGTGGGGCTCGCGCCGCCCGAGGGCCTGGTGGAGCTTGCCCAGCGCCTGAACCTTTCGCGGAGTGCGGACGGCTTCCTTCTGGAGGGCCACCCGAAGCTGCGCCCGTTCGAGACGTCGATCGACGGCATCTTCCTCGCAGGTTGCGTCCAGTTCCCCAAGGACATCCCCGACAGCGTGGCGCAGGCCGGGGGAGCAGCGGCGGCAGCCGCGGCGACATGCTCGCGGCAGAAGATCGAGATGGACCCGCTTGGCCCCGTCATCGATGAGGATCTTTGCATCGGCTGCAGGCTCTGCGAAATGCTCTGCCCCTATGGGGCAATCAAGGTGGAGAAGACCGACAGGGGCTACAAGGCGAGATCGATAGAGGTTGCGTGCAAGGGCTGCGGCGTGTGCGGCGCCTCGTGCTCTGCGCGGGCGATAACGATGAAGCACTACTCGGACGACCAGATCGTCGCGCAGGCGAAGGCGCTGCTGGAGGTGAGCTAGAATGGCGGATCTCGCGGTGGAAGGGCGCGCGGTAGGGGAGAGGCAAGAGGGGTTCGAGCCGCAGGTGGTCGGGTTCCTGTGCAACTGGTGCTCGTACGCGGGAGCCGACCTCGCCGGCACGTCTAGGCTCGCTTACCCGACGAACCTCCGCGTCATTCGCGTGATGTGTTCGGGTCGCGTAGACCCGGAGATCATGATGGAGCCGTTCCTGCACGGCGCTGACGCCGTTATGGTGCTCGGGTGCCACCCCGGGGACTGCCATTACCTGAGCGGCAACTACCAGGCGGAACAGCGGGTACGCACGGTCTGGATGGTCCTCGACCACCTCGGGATAGACCGGGGGCGGCTGTATCTCGACTGGGTTTCCGCGGCCGAGGGCGCGAGGTTCGCCGACATGGTATCGGAGTTCGTCGAACGGGTGAAGGCTCTTGGCCCTGCGGGCGGAGGGCCCGCGTCGAAGGAAGGCCTCTCGCGCGATGAGTTTACGTTCCGGGCCGAGGTCTCAAGGCGCGTGGTGGTGGGCGAGAGATTCAGGTGGCTCGTGGGGCGGAACAAGGCTCTTAGTGAGGAGGGCAACGTCTACGGTGAGAAGGTTTCGCCGGAGAAGGCAGGCGCCCTCATGCAGAGCGTTATCGCCGACGAGTGCGTGCGCGCAGCCATAGAGGTGCTGGCCGGGGAGGCGCCGGTATCCGTGAGGGACATTGCGTCGCGCCTTGGCATTTCGGCGCAGATCGTCCTGGAGCAGGCCGCGTATCTCAAACGGCGCGGGATTATAGAGCTTTACGATGTCATGGGCCGCTCGCCGAGGTATGTGCTGGCTGGCGCGCGGGCGTAGGGTTCCACCCTTGAGGCGAGGCTTCGGTGGCGGCCGGTTTTGACGTAATTTGACGCAACTTTAGCTATTCCCCACGCACGTGTGGGTCAACCGGGGGCGCGGGATATGGCTTGTGAGACGAAATGTCCTGGCGGAAAAACGGTCGGAGCGGTGCTGGTGGTTGGCGGGGGAATCGGGGGCATGCAGGCGGCTCTTGACCTTGCGGGCTCCGGCTTTTTCGTGTACATGGTGGAAACGCGTCCGGCCATCGGCGGCACAATGGCGCAACTTGACAAGACATTTCCCACGAACGACTGCTCCATGTGCATAATGTCTCCCAAGCTGGTGGAGTGTGGGCGCCACCTCAACATCGAAGTGATAACCAACTCCACGGTGGAGAAGGTAGAGGGTGAGGCGGGCGATTTCACCGTCACCGTGGTGAACAGGCCGCGCTACGTGGACCCTGAGAAGTGCACCGGATGCGGCGTCTGCGCACAGCACTGCCCGGTGGGGGCGGCGCGCGACACGTTCAATGCCGGCCTCGGCAAGCGGCCGTCCATCTACATAGATTACCCTCAGGCGGTACCCCTCGCTTATGTGATAGACCGCGACACTTGCGTGGGGTGCGGCCTGTGCGAGAACATGTGCCTTGCCGGCGCTATCCGCTACGACGATGTGCCCCGCGAGCGAAAGATCTCCGTGGGCGCCGTCGTGCTCGCCCCTGGGTTTCGGGCGTTCGACCCGTCGCTTCGCCAGGAGTATGGCTACGGCAGGTATCCGAACGTTGTCACCAGCATGGAGTTCGAGAGGATCCTGAGCGCCTCCGGGCCTTATGAGGGGCGCGTGCTGCGCCCGTCCGACGGCGACATCCCCGAGAAGATAGCCTTCATACAGTGCGTCGGCTCGCGCGACCGGGCGCACGGCGGGCGCTACTGCTCGTCGGTGTGCTGCATGTACGCGACGAAAGAGGCCGTCATCGCCAAAGAGCATGCGCCGGGCGTCCAGGCGACCATCTTCTACATGGATATGCGGTCCTACGGCAAGGGCTTCGACGCTTACGTCGAGAGGGCGAAGAAGGAATACGGCGTGAGGTACGTGCGCACGAGGGTGGCGGAGGTCGCCGAGGTGCCCACGACGCATAACCTCATCGTGTCGTTCGAGTCCGAGGACGGAAGGGTTGTGAAGGAGGAGTTCGACCTCGTGGTGCTCTCCGTGGGGCTGGAGCCTCCCGAGAGCGCAGGGCGGCTTGCGGAGGTCCTCGGGATACGGCTTGACGAGAACGGCTTCGCGAGGACGGGAACGCTCGACCCGCTCGCCACGACGAGGCCCGGGGTCTTCGTGTGCGGCGCGATGCAGGGCCCGAAGGACATCCCTGAGACCGTGACGCAGGCGAGCGGCGCGGCTGGGGCGGCAGGGGCGCTCCTCGGGAGCGCTCGCGGGACGCTCATCCGCGAGAAGGTATACCCGCCGGAAAAGGACCTTCGGGGCGTCGGGCCGCGGATAGGCGTGTTCATATGTCACTGCGGCATCAACATCGGCGGGGTCGTGGACGTTCCGGCCGTGGTGGAGTACGCAAAGACCCTTCCGAACGTGGTGTACGCCGAGCGCAACCTCTACACCTGCTCGCAGGACACCCAGAAACGCATTCAGGAGAAAATCGAAGAGCACGGGCTCACGCGGGTCGTGGTGGCGTCGTGCACGCCGCGCACGCACGAGCCGCTCTTCCAGGAGACCATCCGTGAGGCCGGGCTGAACCACTACCTCTTCGCGATGGCGAACATCCGCGACCAGTGCTCGTGGGTCCACATGCACGAGCCCGAGAAGGCCACGGAGAAGGCGAAGGACCTCGTGCGCGCGGCCGTGGCGAAGGCGGCGCTCCTGCAGCCGCTGGAGCGGCAGCCCATAGAGGTGAAGCGGTCTGGCCTGGTCATCGGCGGAGGGCTTGCCGGGATGATCGCGGCGCTGGACCTTGCGGACCAGGGATTCCAGGCTTACCTCGTGGAGGCGGGGTCGGAGCTCGGCGGCCACCTGCGCAGGATCCACTACACCCTGGGCGGCGACGACGTCCAGGCGTACCTGCGAGAGCTTACGGCGAGGGTCGTGTCGAACCCGCTGATAGAGGTCCACACGTCATCGGAAGTAATGGAGATCGGGGGTTACCTCGGGAACTTCCGGTCGCGCATCGTCGACCGGAGCCAGGGCAACGGCGAGGCGGGGGCCATCCGTGAGATACAGCTCGAGCACGGCGTCGTCATCGTTGCGACGGGAGCGGCGGAGTTCCGGCCTTCGGGATTCCTGTACGGCGAGCACCCGGGCGTTGTGACCCAGTCCGAGCTCGAGGAACGCCTGGCATCCGGGGCCTGGCCGCTCTCGAGGGCCAAGGCGCAGGCCGGGCCATGCGACGAAGGGGAAGGTTGGCGGAGCCCGCTGGGCAGCGAGAGCGGTCGGAGACGGTCCGTGGTGATGATCCAGTGCGTCGGGTCGCGCGACGACGAGCGGAGCTACTGCAGCCGCGTGTGCTGCGGCGAGGCCGTGAAGAACGCCATCCGATTGAAGGACATGCACCCCGACGCCGATGTGTACATCCTGTATAGAGATATCCGCACCTACGGTGGAAGGGAGACCTACTTCGAGGAGGCGAGACGCCGTGGCGTCGTGTTCGTGAGGTACCCGGAGGGACAGATGCCGGTGGTGTCGCGATGGGGCGACGCGGCGACGGGTGATGGCGCCAGCGAGCGCACTGGCGGCAGCTGCGGCGGCAGCGACAGCGACGGCGACAGGGACGGCGACGGGCGGCTCATGGTTGAAGTGACGGACACGCTCCTCGACGAGAGGCTTGCCATCCCCGCGGACGTCGTGGTCCTGAGCGCCGGGATAGTCCCGAATGAGGGCAACAGGAGAATCGCCCAGATGCTCAAGGTGCCGCTGGATGAGTCCGGGTTCTTCCTGGAGGCCCACATGAAGCTGCGCCCCGTTGACTTCGCCACCGAGGGCGTGTTCCTCGCGGGGCTCGCCCATGCTCCGAAGACCATCGACGAGACCATTGCCCAGGCTCACGCGGCGGCGGCGAGGGCGTGTGCCGTGCTCGCGAGCGGCGCCATCACCACCGAGGGGATAAAGTCCGAGGTGATGAAGTCGAGGTGCGCCGGGTGCGGCCTGTGCGTCGAGGCGTGCCAGTACAAGGCGATCGAGATCGACCCGAAGGACAACGTGGCAAAGGTGAATTCGGCGCTGTGCAAGGGATGCGGCCTGTGCGCCGCGACGTGCCGGTGCGGCGCCATCACGCTCAAGGGGTTCACGGAGGAGGAGATCCTGGCGGAGGTGAGCGCTCTGTGCTGAACGTTGAGCACTCCGGGGGGCAACACACCCACCACGGAACGAAGGATCCCCGGCTGTTGAAGACCTGCAGATGCATGGCGGAGCCGCACGGGACCCCTGCAGCCAAAGCTGGCGCGGCGGGCACGAACGGGACCGAGGAACAAGTTCAGGCTCCCAGCATACCCTCCAGGTGCAAGACCGAGTTTCAGAGCGAGGGAGGCGGGGCGGGTCAGGCCTGGGAACCGAAGATCGTGGCCTTCCTCTGCAACTGGTGCTCATACGCCGGGGCCGACCTTGCCGGGACGAGCCGTATCCAGTACCCGCCGAACGTGCGCATCATCCGCGTGCCCTGCTCCGGGCGGGTGGACCCGCTTCTCATCCTGAAGTGCCTGCAGCGGGGGGCCGACGGGGTGCTCGTCTCCGGATGCCACCCCGGCGACTGCCACTACATAGCCGGGAACTACCTTGCGAGGCGGAAGTTCGCGCTCGTTGCCGATCTTCTGGACTTCTTCGGGATCGAAAAAGGCCGGGTTCATTTCTCGTGGGTCTCCGCGGCGGAGGGCGAGAAGTTTGCTGACGTGGTGAAGCGCGTGACCGAGAGCGTGAAGGCGCTCGGCAAACCCACGAGGCTCGTGAAGGAGAGGCAGAGGTAGATGCTGACGCAGGACTCGATAGCGGAAGTAACGGAGCGGCTGAGGCGCATCGCCAGGGACCTTCTTGCGACGGGCGAGGTCGACGTCTTCATCGGGTACGAGGAAGGCTCTCTTCCGCTCCGGACGACGCCGGCGTTCATAACGCGTGCGGACGACGCATCGCGCCTCGTATGGAGCCATGCGTGCGAGAACAACCTCGCGACCTACCTGCCGAAGTTCAAGGGCAGGGTGGGCGTGGTGGTGAAAGGCTGCGACGTGCGCACGCTCGTAAACCTCATCATCGAGAAGCAGATAACTCGCGAACAGGTGAAGATCGTGGGCGTGCCCTGCCAGGGAGTGATCGACCGCCGCAAGCTGGCGGCGGTCGTGGGCGAGGGACTGGTCGTTAGGAGCGCCGAGGGGACGGCCGGGGATGTCGTCGTGGTGCGGGGCGACGGCTTTGAGAAGGCCGTACCGGTGGGGGATGTCCTGTCGCCGTCTTGCCCGACGTGCGTCCATCCTACCCCCGTTATCTACGACTTCCTCGCGGGCGATGTGGGGTGGGCGCGGGAGGCAGGTTCCCGGGAGGCGGCGTTTGCCGAGGTGGACGAGTTCGCGGGCCGGAGCGCCGAGGAGCGGTTCGCCCACTTCGCGCGGGAGATCGAGCGCTGCATCGAGTGCTACGCGTGCAGGCAGGCCTGCCCGCTCTGCTACTGTCCCGAGTGCTTCGTGGACCGCGAGAGCCCGAGGTGGGTCGGCAGGTGGCGGGAGCTTTCGGACAAGATGGTGTTCCACCTGGGCCGGGTCCTGCACACCGCAGGGCGGTGCGTGGACTGCGGCG
This sequence comes from Bacillota bacterium, assembly GCA_012516125.1. Classification (GTDB taxonomy): domain Bacteria; phylum Bacillota; class SHA-98; order UBA4971; family UBA4971; genus UBA6256. The sequence continues at coordinate 15,152 of JAAYXB010000007.1, forward strand.
CGTGCAGGAGGGCGTGCCCGGCGGGGATCGATCTGCGGCTTCTCGCAAAGCGCATGGAGAAAGACGCGCTGGAGTTCTTCGGCCACGAATCGGGGACGGACCTCCAGGCGGTGCCGGTGCTTGCCACATACAGGCGTGAGGACCCTGACGATTTCATCCTTTGAGTGAGGTACAGAAAGGCTCCCGATCCCGTCGTCATCGAGGCGGTCCGTTATCGAGGCAGTCCTTTCAAAGCTTTTTCTCTGGCTGCAACGCCGCCTGCCCACCGGCCGTCGGAGAGGCGGGGGATCAACGAGCCTTCGTCTAGGTGCAAGCGCGCATCTGGGTGCAAGCGCGCGACGCTTCGGTTCGGTGTGGCGGTCGCGCGTTGCGCCAGCGCACGAGAATCTTGCTTGCGCCCAACGCGGCGCGGCAACGCGGTGGACGGTATGAGGAGCAGCCCCTGGCCTGCCGGGTCAGGCGGTACCGTGAGAGGGATTTTGGCAGCCTTGAGGTGAACTAGGTGTGGGAGAGCGCGGATCCGGAAAAGCCCTTGTGATGAGCAAACGAGACCTCGGCGCGTTCGTCAGGCATCTGGCGGCCTCATACACACTCCTTGCTCCCATCGATGAGGGAGGCGTGACCCGGTTCGCCGCGGCTGGGGCGGATGATATCCGGGGGTCCGGGGACCTGGAGAGTGCCCCGGCCCTTTCGAAGAGGCCGCTGAAGGAGATATTCTTCCCGCAGGAAGAGGTGCTCTTTACCTTCGATGCGGGCGGGAAGGTGGAGGTCGCGGCCAGCGCTGCGCCGGTGGATGAGGTCACGCGGGTTGCCTTCGGGGTGCGGCCGTGCGACGCGCGGAGCCTGACCCTTCTGGATCTCGTGTTCGATGCCGCCGACTACAAGGACCCGTACTACGTCAGCCGGCGGCGGAGCACCGCGGTGGTCACGTTCGCGTGCCCCGAGCCGGGCGTCGCGTGCTTCTGCACGTCTGTGGGAGGCGGCCCGTACGACGAGACCGGGTCGGACCTCATGTTCGCCGAGGCGGGCGAAGCATATCTCGTGAGGCCACTATCCGCGAAGGGCGAGGGCCTCCTTCGGGGATTCGACGCCGTCCGGGAGGCCGGGGATGCGGACCTCGCGGCCGCGCGAGAGGCTGAAGCGAAGGCTGCAACGCGCGTGGCCGGCAATGTTCCGGTGGACGCGGCGGTGTCGAAGCTGGCGGGTGCGTTCGGCGACGCCGCGTGGGATGACGTCCACCGGAAATGCTTGGGCTGCGCGGTCTGCACGTATCTCTGCCCCACATGCCATTGCTTCGACATCGGTGACGAGGCGACTCGGGCGGGCGGGGAGCGCGTGCGCAACTGGGATTCGTGCATGTTTCCCCTCTTCACGCTCCATGCTTCGGGCCACAACCCGCGCCCGTCCCGCAAGGAGAGGTTCAGGCAAAGGATCATGCACAAGTTCAATTACTTCGTCGAGAACAACGGGCGCGTGGCGTGCGTGGGATGTGGTCGCTGCGTCGAGAACTGCCCTGTTAACCTCGATGTGCGCAAGGTCCTTGAGGCCTTTGCTGCGCTGTGAGGCCACGTGCCGCGTGTGCCGCTGTTCGCCCCTTTGATACGGGCCAGGGTGGTTGTGTGGCCCAGATCTGGAAAGGGTGGCAATGGCCGGATTTCGCGCGTTTGATGAACCGCACGTTGACAAGCGGGTGTGCAAACGCTGCGAGGAGAGAAGAGAGCCGGAGAGCGGTTCTGGCGGTCTGTCAGGGCGACGGCGGAAAGGAACAACGCGTCGGGCCAGATCGTAGCACGTCTGGCCGCAGCACGCGAGGATCTGGGAGGATGAACCCATGGGCCAGGCGACGATACGCGATACCGGTGTGAACCCCTACGTGCCGTACCTTGCCATGATAACGCAGATCACACGGGAGACCGAGGCGAACGACGTCAAGACCTTCCGCGTGGAGTTCCGCGACCCGTCTGCGTGGGAAAGGTTCAGGTACATGCCCGGGCAGTTCGCCGAGGTGTCAGTGTTCGGCGTGGGGGAGGCGCCAATCTCGATCACGTCGTCCCCGACCCAGCGAGGATATCTCGAGTTCAGCGTGAAGAAGATAGGCCGGGTCACGACGGCCCTCCATTACTCGCCTGAGGGGACAATCATTGGCGTGAGAGGCCCCTACGGCAACACATTCCCCGTCGCCGACATGCAGGGTAAGGACATCATCTTCATAGGCGGCGGGATCGGCCTTGCGCCGCTCCGCTCGCTCATCAACTACGTTCTCTCGGATGAACACAGGGGCGAGTTTGGGCAGGTGCGGATCATCTACGGCGCGAGAAGCTCGGGCGACCTGGTCTTCAAAGCCGAACTCGAGCGATGGGGGGCAAGGGCCGACATCGACCAGGTCGTCACCATCGACCGCCCTGAGGAGGGGTGGACGGGCCGCGTCGGGTTCGTGCCGGCTGTACTCAAGGAGGTGGCTCCGCGCCCGGACGGCGCTGTCGCCGTGACCTGCGGGCCGCCTATCATGATCAAGTTCGTCCTCTCCACCCTGACTGAGCTCGGATTCGCGCCCGAGCAGGTGGTCACGACCCTCGAGATGCGCATGAAATGCGGCGTCGGTAAGTGCGGCCGGTGCAACATCGGCAGCAAGTACGTCTGCCGCGACGGCCCGGTGTTCACCTACAGGCAGCTTCTGGACATGCCCCAAGAGTACTGACGGCGGGCACAGCTACAACGAGTGACGATCGAGACCGTCGGGAGGGTATACCATGACGAACCTCACTGTTCGGGCCGCCACGCCTGACGACGCGGCGGCCATCTGCATGCTTGTCCGTGAACTCGCCGAAGCGAACGGAGAGGAGACCTCGGCCACGCCTGAATTCGTATCGCAGTACCTGTGTACTCCTGCATGTGCTGCGCTTGCTGCAGAAGCTGACGGCCGGGTGATCGGCTTCTTGAGCTACTACATTCATCCAAATCTCTATCACGCAGGGCCGACGGCTCTCATTGAAGAGCTGGTCGTGTCCGGCGACATGCGGGGAGCCGGTGTCGGGGAAAGGCTGGTGGTAGCTGCAATAGAGGCCGCCAAGCGCGCAGGCTGCCAGGAAATCTCGGTGAGCACTATGTACAAGAACGAGCGCGCGCAACGGTTCTACAGGAGACTTGGTTTCCGCGACGATGCACTGCTGCTCGAGATCCACTTCGACCGAGCTGATGAGGGCGGTCCCGTGCGCGAGGACGGGTCCTCGTCGACTGTCAACCAGGGAGAAGACAGCGCGTAGTTAAGGCGGTGTGTAGTTCGCTTTGCAAGACATCGGACTAGCCTCCGAAGCCGTTTAGTGCCCGCACGCTCGTGGAATACTACGCGTGCTGCCTCAAGCAGCGTAATGGGCACAGAAAGCGGAAGGAGGAGGCTGACAAATGAGTCTTATCAGATGGGATCCCTTCGACGAGCTCGTGACGATTCGTGACGCGATGAACAGGGTGTTCGACGAGACGTTCGCGAGGCGCGGCATGGGCGGCTTTGCGCTCGGGCGCGCGTGGCAGCCGTCGGTCGACATGTACGAGACAGAGAACGAGCTCGTGGTGAGGGCCGACCTGCCTGGGGTGGACCAAAAGGACGTCGAGGTGACGCTCACCGACACCGCCCTCACGATAAAGGGTGAGTCGAAGTACGAGAAGGAGGTCGAGGACAAGAACGTATACCGGCGCGAGCGCGCCTATGGAACGTTCGCCCGGACGCTTCCGATCACGACGAAGGTCAAGCCCGACCAGGCGCGGGCCAGCTTCAAGAACGGCGTTCTCGAGGTGGTCATCCCCAAGGCCGAGGAGGCGAAGGGGAAGGTCTACCGGCTCGACATACACTAAGTGGAGCGTCGCAGATCGCCGCCACTTTCCCAGAGTTCGGGCTACTCGCGGTTGCCGGTGCTCGGCTCCGGGGACGGCGGCCCGGGTGGGGCGCCTTGACGGAATTTCGCCCGCAGGCAGATGGCGAAATTAGGACGCCCCGTCGCGCAAGCACCGGCAACCTGAGGCCCCTGGAAAACCGGTGCAGACTTCCGAACCAGTTAGCCCTCCGCCGCGCGGCCTCGCGGTGGTTCGGGGCAGGCGGCCAGGGGCTTGAATTCCGCGCGTGTCTGTGTACACTCTGGTGTAAAGAGCGCAACCGCGAGGGTGGGGCAGTCCCCTGCGATCAGAGACTGCGGTGCGAAGTATGAGCGTGTATCTGGACATCGACGCGGACTTCATGTTCCGACCGAGGACCGCCGGCAATCCCCGGGTCCGGCAGGATTGCTGGATAGCGCCTGGCGAGCTCGTGGAGCGGCTCGGAGAGGCGGGGCTCGGCTGGGACGAAAGCACGGCTGCCGTTTTCACCGATCACAAGGAGGCGTATTTTGTCTGGAAGGAATGGGGCGCTCACGCGGCCACGCTGGTCCATGTGGACGCCCATTCTGACTTCTACGACACCTTCCCATGGCTCGTCCACTGCGGCAACTTTGTGAGGAGGGCCGTAGAGGACGGCCTGTTCTCAAAGGTCGTGTGGGTCGTCCCCCGGTGGCTTTACGACAGCGGCGAATGGGAACGATGGGATACCCCTGGCGTGCGACTACGGAAGCGGCGAAAGACGCCGCCCTACCACGAAAAAGGGCGGTGCCGTGCGGGCCACGAGGTGGAGCTTGAGATCGTGCCGCATGACAGGTTCTTCATGCCCAATAGCAGGGTTGCCCTGGTGACGGTCGCCACGAGCCCGGCGTTCGTACCGGCGAGCGGCCTGCCCCTGGTCAAGGAGCTTGTGGGCCATGTTGCAGAGCGCTGCTCCCGCCTCGTGGTCAGGCCGCATATCCCCATGAGCATCGAGGACCCGGCCCTGCGTAGCCTGTGGCTGGACGTTCGGGGCGAGGACGGGACGGGCCGCACGGGCCGCGGCGAAACGTGCGGCGACGCGGTCCGCAGGTTGCTCAGTTACCTGTGGGTGGAGCACGAGGTGGCCCAGCGTTGCCACCAGGAGACGCGAGCTCCCGGGGCTTCGGGTGCGCGGCCGGCCGGCGCGGCATGGTCTGGCCGTGCATCCTGAGTGCGGGTGGTGTCGTCACAGGCAAGTTGGGGTATCTGCAGTGGGTGCTCCGTGAAACCGGATGTCACGGATGGAGGGTGATTCAGAGTGACGAAGGACCTTGTCGAGGCCATCGAACAGCGCAGGAGCGTGAGAGAGTTCAAGCCCGACCCAGTCCCCGACGCGACGATAAGCCGCATCATTGGCTGCGCCCTCATGGCGCCGACGGCAGGCAACGTTCAGCCGTGGCGGTTTTGGGTGGTAAAGCGCCCTGAGGTAAAGACCGCCCTCGCTCGCGCCGCCTACGGCCAGGAGTTCGTTGCTGCCGCGCCCGTCGTCGTGGTCGTGGCGGCCGAACCGGAGCGGAGCGCGGCCCGGTATGGAAAGCGTGGGTCGGAACTGTACTGCATCCAGGACACCGCCGCTGCGATCGAGAACATGCTCCTCGCGGTGGTGGCCTATGGCCTTGGGGCTTGCTGGGTGGGGGCGTTCGATGAGGACGCCGCGAGGCACGCGCTCGGCCTCTCCGAGGATGTGTGGCCGGTCGCTATGATTCCCATAGGTTACCCGAAGCGCGACCCTGCGGGCAAGCGCCCGCGCCCTCAACGGCCATGGGAGGAAGTTGTCACCGTAGTTGAGTGAAGGCCTGGAAGACCACGAGGGTGCGCGGCCGTTACCAGGATGGTATGGCGCTCTTGGCGCGGTGCTCCGCAGGATGGTTGGACCTCACTAGAGCTAAAGCTCGGGGTCTGCGGCGGCCGGTTTTGGTCATGCCTTGACTGAGGCAATCCCGTCGTGATCCCGCTTGCTCTCGTCTCTGGTCGCCGGAACGAGGTCTATCTGAAGCGAGCAGTCCAGGACTCGCGCCATCCGCTCCAGAGTCCGTGGGGTCACGTTGACGAAGCTTCCCGATTCCAGCCTGGACACGACGGATTGCGAGGTCCCCATACGCTTGGCCAGATCCTCTTGCGTGATGCCGAGCCTCCTACGCTGTTCGACCATTGCGGCCACCAGTTGGTACGCCGGGGCTAACTCCTCGTGGTGCCGCCGCACCTCAGGATCGCTCAAAAGCCTCACCCGAAGTTCCTTCCAGTCCACCCTTCACCACCTCTCAGAATGAGACATGATACACTACGCGGGTCAGCGTTGGCGCCCGCGGCTTGTGCGCCCTTGCCGGGCAACCCACTCTCTCATGCGTGACTCGGCGATTCCTAGCTCTCTTCGAAGAATATGTCATAAGAGCGATATGGTCAAGTGAAACCGCCGAGAGAGTTGGGTTTTTGATATAGGCTGCTATAGATAGCCAACCCCAAAGTTGAACGAGCATCATGCTGTCTCTCTATGCGCTCGCAAACCGCGACCTCCTTTGCCATGCATAGTCTCATTTCGAGCTTGGTCATCTACGGTCAGTCATTCATTCCTATCTCCCTCCCTCCCTCCCTCCACCCACCCG
>JAAYXB010000063.1 GCA_012516125.1 Bacillota bacterium
CGTGGGCCAGGAGCAAAAGCAAGTTAGCTACCATAAGTGACCAAGAAGGAATGCTCCTGAAAGGCACCGCTAGCAGTGCAAATGCAAGCGAAAGGACGAGGACCACGAAAACACCAACATGTTTGGATACGCATGCGTCTAACCAGCCCCACGCGTTGAAGTACATAGCCACACGTGCTGGCAGGAGAGGAAGAGTCAGGCGGCTTACCACGCGGCTTACCACGCCGCTTACCACGGCGAAGCGGCCTGTCAACAATACTCTGGCCCTTAGGATTCTATCCGGGCCTGCTTCCCAGATGCCCATGGGCGGCTGGTCCTCCTACTGATCTGAACGTGTCCGGCCCCCCCTTCGGCAGGACGTTGTACGCGCAGACGCTGCGCCTCCGCCTGCGCCTGCGCCTGACGATAGCAAAGGCCCGGGCGGGCGTGCAGCAGCTCGACAGGATGTTGCACGCGCACACGCCGCGCCTATTAGAAACCACGCGCGAAAAGGTAGACTATCCGTGCGACGAAGCTTACGGCGCACGTTATAGAGAGCAGAGCCCCGGGTTTCGGTAGGCCCAAGTTCCACAGCACTATCGTGCCGAAAAGCGTCAGCGTCAAGCAGACCGCCAGGAAGGCCCGAAGAGATGCAAAAGGTATTGCCGTCACCAGCGTTATAAACCAGATCCGCAGTTCGACTCCCAGCATAAGACCCAGCCCGACCTGTCTACTAACAAGGGAGTCTGGCTTTAAGTTCAGACCGAAATGTATCGCCAACCGACTGGGAAGACGGCCCGAAAGGCTCTGACCTATCGGACAGAGTGTGAGAATCGACGCAAGCGCAAACAAATCATACTTTTCGATGGCGGCCAGCCGCAGGCCGGCACGGGGACTGCTTTGTCAGATACGAAATGCGCCCGGCCTCCTAGGCCTGGCGGGCTTGTCCGGCAGGGCAACCCGGCGGACTTGTCCGGCATGGGGAGCGAGGTGACTCCCGGCCCTGGTGGTCCTTATCTGAAGTAGTTGTCGATAAACTTCAATGCGCGGTCGAGCGCATAGTCAGGGTCCACCCAGAAATCGGGGAAATACCCGAGCCCGTCGCGGTTCACGAAGTCTTTCTCCTGAAGGAGGCTGGTACCCACCGCTAGATACAGCTTCGAGTGTGGAAGCTGACATACTCCGACATCCCCCGTGAGCAGTGCGCCGTAGGTGTTCAACCCGATGAAAACAACGTTGTCCAGTTGGGCAAGAGCGCGCACGAAGCCTTCGCCGGCCGAGGCTACGTGTGAGTCCATGAGCACCATCACAAGGGGTCGGTTGTTGATAGTCACGTTCTCACTGGAGTAAATCCCGCCCCATCCGGGGCACGACGTCCGGCCCGCCTCAGCCGCCTCCTGCTCCCAGCCCTCATACATCTCCTTCAATGCCTCAACGGCTTCGTCGCCGAATCTCCTTACGCTGTTCAGGCGGAGCTTTGCGGCCGTGTTCGTCATAAGGGGAGCAGCGAGCACCGCGTAGCCGGGATGTTCCCCCGTCAGGCTGTAAACCCACTTATCTACAAACTCGCTGCTTCCACCCACGTTCGAGCGGAGGTCCAGTACGATCACTCTTTCTTCGCGGAGCTTCTCGGCGTCGGAGACGAAGGCATCGAACGTTGGGAAGTTCTGCGGGGCTCGTTCCAGGCTGCGGTTCACTATGACCGGTATGCCGCCAATCTCTTTACGTTCGTACACTGGCCCGGAGAGAAGTCCCGAAACAACTTTCTCCAACTGAACCGATTCACTGGTCCCGTCGTCGAAAAACAGGTCAAGGGCAACCCCTACGCCGTCGGCGCTCAAGACGCCTGGTTGGTAAACGGCATTACCGTCCGCGTCTATGGAGAGTCTCAGGTATGCCGCCGGGTCCTGTCCGTCAACATTCAGAAGGTACCGTCTCTTGCCACCGGTCGCCATGCAGAATCCAGCGTCGTCCCGGACGAAGCTATACTCTTCATTCGAATAGTACTCGTAGTCACGACACGTCCTGACCCCGCCGAGAAAGAAGTGCCCATCCTGGATAAATCCTAAATGCCTGCGGATCACGCCGACGTAGCGCCTTGAATCGAGCTTGCTTTCGGGAAAACCCTCTATGTCCGCGATTATCGCGTTCCTGGCGCCAATGAAAGTCTCGTCGCCGCCGAAATACTGGTAGCCTGCATAGCCGAACTTCAGCACCCTAAAGAGGAAGGCGACCTCCTCTCGTGCCTGCTCCTTTGTGATAAGCCAGGGGGACGAAGCCGCGATGTCTATGACGATCTCGTCCTCCTGCGGTTCGTCGCTAAGGTCGTCGTACTTATAGAGCAGCTTCCGAAACCTCGCTTCCAGATCTGCTTGGGGCACGCCCAGGTCGGTAGGGCGATTGGCTTTGATCTCTTCGTATAGCGGAGTTTCTATCAGCCTGAACGGGCCGTCTGCGGTGACGACAACGGGCAACAGCAGAAACAGGGCGATACACAGCACGTAGGTTATATGTCTGGCGCCAGACATGGTACGCGTCAGCCTCCTTTTTTCCTCATGCTTCGTGCGGTTCGCGGCGGTTCCTCCGGGTACCTGCCGCAAGGTTTGCAAAACGGCTGCCCGATCATTGCGCCGTCAATCGTGATGGAAAAGTTCGCATTTTCGCATGCTCGGCCGTGAAGGGCTGCCAGGCTTTGTCGCCTCCTCCGCTTTAGTTTTCGTCATGCCCCAGCTGGAGGACGGTGGGGATGCTCGCCCTGTACAGCGCGAGCCTCAGCTGGGGTACCTGCCGACGATCTGCTCCTTTTTCACGACCGTGCCCGCGCCGGCGCTTCGGTTATCCCCTATCACGAAGAATTCGTGTTCTCGGAGAGACGTTGGGCCGAGGGGGGCGAAGGCTTCGCCTTTGTCGATCGTCAGGCAGACCCGGTCGACGGGATAGACCAGTGACAGGGCTGCCCCGGAATCGGCGCTAAGTGAGGCTGCGTGAACACCGCCTTGCCAAAGCGGTCAAGCCCGGGTGCACGAGCCGGTGTTGACCCTCACCCACATATTTGCCTGAGACCCGCAAAATGTTCGCACGGTCCTTCGATTCTTCGGGGTGCATCTCTCCGCGTCTATCGCTCGTCTTCCTGCCGCTGCCGAACAGACGCTTTCGCGAAGCAGCTCGCAGGACGCGCTTCGCGGCAGTGCGGCAGGCAACAGGTAAGAGGAAATCGGCTGGATCGCTCGAATACCATGGAATAAGCAAGTAGTCCGATAAGCCATTGCGACCCGACGCGGTGCGACCTCCAGCCAGCATGGCCGCACTCCGCCGCCGCAAACCCTGTCTTTCAGTCTCGCCAGTGGATGGTGCTCTGCCCCTGCTCCTACCCCTATCCCTATCCCTGTCCCTGTCCCTGTCCGTTTCGGTGTCGGTGCCGGTATCAGTGTTCCTGTCCCTGTCCACGTTGGTGGTTTTGGAGCTGTTACCGTTTTGTTAGATACGCAAAGGTGCCCGTTTTGGTGGTCGCAGGTATGGGTGCCCGTTTCAGTGGCCGCAGGTAGGAAATCCCATAGTGAGCTCCATATCCGCCGCGCGCCTTACAACGGCCACGTTGC
>JAAYXB010000064.1 GCA_012516125.1 Bacillota bacterium
GATATCGGCGATATCGTTTGCGGGAAGGTGGGGGAGCGTCCAGGGAGAGGGGGGGGGGGGGGGGCGGCGTATGACGCAGGCCGATTCGATGGAGTTGGGGTTACGGCCCCGCTCATCGACGAGCGGCAGATCGGAGACACCCCGCCGGAGGTCGTCGAGGCCACAGTGGCTGCCCTCGAAGCCCACTTGCCGCGGGTGATGGGGCTCAATGGGCTACGCGGAATCGCCGGCTTGCGGTATCCCAGAGAGGTGCTTCGTGAGGCCCTCGTCAACGCGGTTGTTCACAGGGACTACAGTATCGCCGACCCGAAAGTGCGCGTGTTTCTGTTCTCAGATCGAATCGAGGTACGAAGCCTGGGGCTCCTGACGAACACCGTGACGGTCGAGAAGATGAAGGTCGGGACGTCCTTTGCGCGGAACCCGATGCTGCCACGTTACATGGAGAACCTCGGTTACGTGAACCGTCTCGGCCTTGGCGTTCCGATGATCGTTGAGCGGATGCTCGAGGCATCCGGCCGCGAACCTGCTCTCATTGAGACAAGGGATGCGTTCTGGTTGGTGCTATGTGGCCCCTGACTTCCGAGCCTTCGAGACATCTGCTGTCTCGTGGGTCGTGCTTCCCGAGTGAGACTACCGATTTAGCCCGAGGCGCGTTTCGGGACCCATTCCCGGATTTGATCTCATGCGCAGCAGACTCCCTGGTCTCAGCCTCATGCTGTGAGTTGCGGTCGTCGGGTATGTGGGTTTTGTCAGACACGCACCGCAGGTATCCCGGCAGGAGGGCGTGATCTTGAATGGTGCAACAAGAGCAGCCTAGCATGTTCGAAGGCGCCGCTACGTCTCCTAGTGAGAGTTCCGATTGTCTGCGAGCTGGCGGGGCGCTGAACTCGTTGTTAATCGAGACAGCATTGCCCTCCCGGACTATCAGTGCTCAAGGAACCGCGGAGCGCTATTCGCACGGCAAGACGCCCCATAGCATGCATGTTTGGTGGGCAAGGCGGCCTCTTAGCTCCATGCGTGCCCTCGTGTTTGCCTCATTGGCGAGGGTTGCCAGCGAGGAAGATCTACAGGATTCCTTTGATCTCTGTGCAGCACTGGCCCGCTTTCAGCCTCTTCCTCTAAGGGCAATCAAGCGCGCGCGACAAGTGCTCGGGGACGGTCGCGTCGTCCTCGATCTCTTTGGTGGGGGTGGTAGCATCGCGTTTGAGGCGGCTCGTCTGGGATGCAAGGCTATCTCTGTAGAATTGAACCCGCTTGCAGTATTCGTCCAGCGGACTCTTCTGAACTACAGCCAGAGCGCCGAGGAGTTGCCCCGCAAGGTCAGCCGGTACGGTCTGCGGCTGTTGAACCGACTGTACTCCGACACGGCACCGCTCTTTCCGTATCGGTCGAATGGAGGCGAGACTGTGGCCTATTTCTGGGCCCGGGGCGCTCGATGTCCGAATCAGGGGTGTGCCGCTGTCTTGCCAGTGACGCCGATGATTCTGCTAAGGTCGCGGAATGGGTCGCGCACTTGTGCTGTGTTTGCCGCAGGCAAAGATGAGGGTTCCTTCGAGATTCGGACATCGAAGGCGGAACGGTCGCGTTACCCCGACAAAGCGGACCGGCTTGCGCGCTGCCCGTTTTGCGGTCGAATACTTGAGAAGGACGACCTTCGCATGAGAAACGGTACCTTCTCGTATATACCAGCGGCAAGGTGTGTTGTGGGGAGAGAGGGCAAGTTCTATGCTCCGTACCGGGGCGAGGATCTGCCTCTCAGTACGCTCATTGAGCAGGAGTTGTCTGCGATAGGAGGCGTGCTGCCCTCCACAGAGCTGCCGCGGTGGTCTGGAATTACGAATCCCACCGTATACGGGATCGTGAAGCACCGGGATCTCTTTAGCCCGAGACAACTTCTTGTTCTTCTGGCCCTCATACGGAACCTACGCGTCCTGTATCAGGAAATCACTGCGGAAGATGGGCTTGAAACGGCGAGGTCTGTCGTTGCCTGCCTATCTGGACTGATAGATCAACTGGTGGACTGGAATTCCTCGTTCAGTATCTGGTTGGCTACGAACGAGCAAGTGGGCCGCTCCCTTGCGGGGCCTGGAATGCCCATGCAATGGACATTCGCCGAGATAGACCCTTGCGGTCGAGGCCCCGCGAACCTGTGGGACAAGCTGGAACGTATTGTGCACGCCTGTGAACTCATACCGCGATTCGTTCATGAGCCGATTGTCTTGTCTGGTACTGCTACGAGACTCGACCTGCCCGACTCGTCTGTTGATGCGATTGTCACGGACCCACCGTATGCCGATAATATGTACTACTCGGTTCTGTCTAACTGTATCTACACGTGGAAACGGCTCTGCCTGCATGATGTGTTTCCCAAGGACTTCGCTTTGCCGGGGGCACCCACGGAGGAGGAGATCGTCGCATCGTCACGTCGGCAGGGCGATTCAGACCGTGCCATGGACTTCTACTCCAGGAATCTGAGGGCTGCTCTTTCCGAGGGGTATCGGGTGTTGAAGCCCGGCGGCGTCCTGAGTCTGATCTTTACACACAGCACTCTTGACGGCTGGAGTGCGGTCTTCTCTGCGGTTGTCGGCGCTGGATTCACTGTCGCGGCCTGCTGGCCGTTCTGCATAGAGAGGAAGGCTCGGCCACGGGGGCTCACAAACGGGGCGGTGCACGCTTCTGCTGTAATCGTCGCTACCAAGACAGATGTTGCGAGCACACGGCGGTCGCTCGACCAGGAGGAACAGGAGGCCAGGCTTTCCGCTTTGCAGAGCGTTCTTCTGGAAGACGGATGGTCTCCAATGGAGATCGGGCTAGCGCTCTTTGTGCAGCGTACGGGCTGGCAGCTTCGAGAAGATCTGGGCACCGCAGAACTGCATGATGGGACGAAGGTGCGCAGTATAGTTGAAGCCTGCTATAAGCGCACTCGAGAGATAATCCCCGAGTTCAGCCTCAAGTCGCGCAGGTCACTTTGAGAGGAGATTCGACGCAATGATCGAGGATACTACCCGCACAATCATGGAAGTCTGCAAGGCAGGCGGGAGTTTTCCCCAGAAGATTAGCAGGTTGTACGAGAGGCTAAAACCATGGAACGTGGATACGATTACTTCTCGGCTATGCTTTGCAGGAGTAATCCCCGAGATGTACGCCCACGATTCATCTGAAGAGAAGGTCTATGCCAAGTACTGCGACATTATTGTTTCGGAGGCATTCAGAGCAATGGGGTTTCAGTCGGCCGTGAGCAACGTGCGCAGTAATGCCGCAGACCTATATGTCGATGGCGCGGGTTACTCAGCAATATGCGATGTGAAGTCCTTTCGACCGAGCCGCACCGCCCTCAACCCTAAGGACTACAAGATCGAGGCCGTCGATAGGTGGCGCAGGAACCAGGAAGCGGACCACGCATTCCTGGTGGCTCCGCACACACAGTTTCCGGGAGGTATCAGCCGGCTATATGACGAGGCGATCCGATACAACGTGACGCTCTTGTCATTTGCTCATGTGGAGTTCCTGGTGAGGACGGCGAGCTCAGCAGGTCAGCGACCAGATTTGCGGCTCATCTGGCAAGTAGCTGAAACCATCGAGGACCCCGCTGAGGTGCGAGGTCCATCCTATTGGAAAGCAGTAGATGCCGCTGTCGTCCGGGCGTCGGGAGGCAGCGAGAGTGCTCTCGAAGAGTCGAAGCGCAGGTATGAGGATGAATTCCGAAATCAGGCCCGCTTGCAGGTGAAGTACTGGGAGGATCGTCTTCAGGAAATCCGTAACATGCCCTGAGAGCAACTGGTTGAGAGCCTCGTCCGCGCCGAGAGCATAGAAAGCAAAATCCAGACGATACGGCAGTACCTGCAATAACCTGGTGGTGGCCTACTCTCTCCGGGGGTCTTGACATGCCAGGCTTTTTGTCGGCAGGGCGGAAACGATCTCCGTGGTGTCCCTGGCGATCACGAGTTCCTCGTTGGTGGGCACGACGAGCACCCTGACCGCGGACCCTTCCGCGGAGATGTCGGCCTCTTTGCCCCTTACCTCGTTTTTGGCGGCGTCGATCCTGACTCCCAGGAACGTGAGCCCCTCGCACACCCTCCGCCGCAAGAGCGGCGAGTTCTCGCCGACGCCCGCCGTGAAGATGATGACGTCGACACCGTTCATAGCCGCAGCGTAGGCGCCGATGTACTTGCGGATGCGGTATTCGTAGACGTCGAAAGCGTCCTTCGCTCGTGGGTTACCCTGTGCCATTCCGGCCTCGATCTCCCGCATATCGCCGCTCAAGCCGGACAGCCCCATGAGCCCGCTGTGCTTGTTCAGCATGGCGTTGGCCTCGACCAGCGTCAACTGTTCGCGATCCATTACGAAGAGTATGACGCCCGGATCCACATCGCCGCTGCGCGTGCCCATCATGAGGCCCTCGAGCGGCGTGAACCCCATGCTCGTGTCGATGGATTTGCCACCCTTTATCGCAGCGATGCTCGCCCCATTGCCCAGGTGGCAGCTGATGATCTTGAGATCCTCCAGCGGCCGCCCGAGGATCTCCGACGCCCGCCATGCAACGTACCTGTGGGATGTCCCGTGGAATCCGTATCGCCGCACCTTGTGACGCTGGTAGAGGACATACGGGATGGGATACAGGAACGCGTGCCTGGGCATCGTCGAGTGGAAGGCGGTGTCGAACACGGCCACCTGCGGCACGCCGGGCATCAGTGCTTCGGCGGCCGCGATGCCCGTTAGGTTTGGCGGGTTGTGCAGGGGTGCAAGGTCTATGCAGTCGCGCAGCGCCTTCTTGACCTCGTCGGTTATGAGGACGGACCCCGTGAACGCCTCGCCGCCGTGGACCACGCGGTGCCCGACGGCGCCGATTTCGCTGACGTCGCGGATGACGCCGTGTTCCTGGTGGGTAAGCACCGCGAGGACCTTGCCGATGGCGGTGGTATGGTCGAGGATGGGCCCGATCTGCTTTACGGGCTGCCGTCCTTCGGGCCGGTGCGTCAGGAT
Source organism: Bacillota bacterium (assembly GCA_012516125.1). Lineage (GTDB taxonomy): Bacteria > Bacillota > SHA-98 > UBA4971 > UBA4971 > UBA6256. Next base: position 4,984 of record JAAYXB010000064.1, read on the forward strand.
CGCATCGTCCGAGCCGATGCGCTCGACGAGGCCCTTCGCCATCACCGATTCGTCATCCATGTTGAATAGCTGGTACTTTACCGACGAACTACCACAGTTGAGGACGAATACCTTCATGGCGCTGCCTCCTGGTGGGATGGAATCCAATCATTCGATGAGGTTTCCTTCCTCGTCGTACTTGAAGAATCCCTGGCCCGTCTTGACCCCGAGGTGCCCCGCGCGGACGAGCTTGCGCAGCAGGGGGCACGGCCTGAACTTGAGGTCCCCAAGGTCGCGGAAGAGTCGATCCATGAAAGCGAGGACTGTATCCAGGCCCATGCGGTCTGCAAGCTCAAGAGGTCCCTTGCCGAGGTCGAAGCCGAGCTTCATTGCTGTATCGATGCCCTTCGCCGACGCGACGCCCTCCATCAGGGCGTACATGGCCTCGTTAAGGAGTGGGACGATGACCCTCGTAGTAACAAAGCCTGGCGACTCGTACACCTCGACCCCTGTCTTGTCGAGGCTTGCCACGAACTTGCTGGCTGTGGCGAACGTCTCGTCGGACGTCTTGAGGCCCCGGACGATCTCCACCAGCTTGATTCGGGTGACGGGGTTGAGAAAGTGGAGGCCGATGACTTTGTCCGGCCTTCCGGTGGCCGCTGCAAGCTCGGTTATGCTGAGCGTCGAGGTGTTCGTGGCGAACACGACATCGTCAGCGCAGAGACTGTCGAGGGTCCGGAAGATCTCCTTTTTCACGTCGGGGTCCTCGATGACCGCCTCGATCACGAGGTCAGCGGGAGTAATGTTGATGAGTTGCGATGTGGGGCGGATGCGGCTGAGGGTGACCTTCTTCTCAGCCTCGGTGATGGCCCATTTCTCGAGCTTCTTGTTGAGGCTCATCTCAATGCGGCTGCGGGCCTCTTCGATGAGCTCCTCAGTGCGATCCACGAGGATCACGTCGTACCCTTTCTCTGCAACACTTTCTGCGATGCCGCAGCCCATTGTACCAGCGCCTACGATGCCGACCTTTCGAATCTCCACAGCCCGACGACCTCCCAGGTGCACTGTATCAAGGACTCCATCAAGGACTCCGCTGCCCTTTGCGGGTCTTGGCTGCCCGTTTCCGGGTTTTGGCTACCACGGTGCTGTGCGCCGCTGTGCGCCGCTGTGTGCCGGAGTGCTCCGCGTCGGAACGCGTCTTACCCGAACGCCCCGCGCAGGAACGTACCCATGGTTTGAGCGTTCCAAGGAGGGAGTCCTCTATAACTCGAGGACAATGTTCGAGGACAATACAGGGTCCCCGTGGGCACAGCGGACCGGCCAGCCACCCCGCCTGGGGGGCACCGTCCGCGACAGCGATCCCGGCAAGCCCAGCGGAACGGGCCACCAGCGTTACATTCTCCCGTCGGAACCAAAACCCTCCTACATTTTAGCCCCGGGGACCTGGCGGGTCAACCTCTTGCGGGGCTTTCGCGTGCAAAATGCCTTGGGGATGGCGTTGCACTCAATTCGTCCGGGATGTCGCGCTTGTCTGACACGGCGGCTCCCGACCCTGGCGGGCCTCCAATAGTTGCCGGGTTGCCGGTGTTGCACTCGGGGACGGCGGCCCAAGCGGGGCGCGCTTCGCCAAAATCCGGCCCGTCCGGCTAGGCAGCCGGATTTTGACACCCCTCGTGCAATCACCGGCAACCCCTCCCAAGAGTCGGGAGCATTTCTGCACCCCCACTTAGTGCTGTACATCACCGGGTGGCTCCCAACAGCGACGTAAGGAACGGCTCAGGAGGAACCCGTGATGTGCGTCACCCGTCCCCCTCGGAGACCGCGGGACTCCGCCGACCCGCTGCTGCGGCTTGCGATTGACACCACCAGAGGCATAACATATAATCCACCACAAGGACGTTTGCGGGCGGTAGCAGGCCCGAAGTCCCTGGAGGAGAAACATGTCCAACATCATCATCTCATGGCTGCCACGCCAGGTCATTATGTCTACGCCCGGCGCGGTTTGTAGCACCACGAAGGAACTCCTGTCGAGCCGCCTCTTCAGAGAGGTTGTTCATAGTTTCGTTGCCTGGCTCCGACGCAAAGACTCGCCACTCCTGGCTCTTTTCGCAGGACCGGACGCAGACCTGGACCCGCAGCCGGGATCGGGATCCTGCCCAGGGCCAGGGCCGAGTCCAGGGCGCGACTCCCGGTCAGGGCCTGGCGAAACGCCAACAGAGCCAGCAGACGTGCTCTTGGGGCGCAAGGAGGACGTGCTCGTCGCCCTCCTTCAGGCGCTCGCGGCCTTTCCTCTCGAACAGGCGGCCCGGAGCGTGCCCGGGGCTGAGCCGCTCGCGCGGAACCCTCGTCTTCTGCACGAGTTTGTGGAGGCGCTCTATGACTACTGGCGCCGCTTCAACCGCTTTCTCATCTGTTACTCCGAAGCCAGCGCCGGCCCCAGTGCCGTAGCGGGTGCGGGCCTCGGCCTTGACACCAGGCCCTACCGCACCTTCAACGACACCGTGGAGCAACTGACCCACGTGGTCAGGGCCGCATACCGCGACATATGTGAGAACATCACCGGCGACCATCCGCGCATCTACCGACAGGTGGCCGCCGGGGCCCAGGTAGGCCTCATCGCTGTCCCGAAGGAATGGCCGTGTCCTGGGGAGTACCAGGGGCTTCGCGACATACGCTTCGTCCGCCAGGTGCTGATCGATCCTCCACTCATCATCGATCCCCCAATGAACAAGCGGACCGGTGAGTTTTTCAGGGTGCAGGAGAACCCTTTGGAGGGACTCGCTCTCAGGCCCGAGGAGTGGCTTTGCTACCCTGCCCAGGTCGGACCGGTCGTGGTGTTCGTGTTCTTCCATCGGAAGTTCATGGGCCTCGGCTGTTCCCTTGCGAACCTCTTTGAACTTGCCACTGACGAGCAGGTCAGACGCGGGCCGGACGCCATATACGCTTTCGGTGTTCCGCCCGAAACCATGACGAGGTTCGGGGATCTCCCGACGGTCTTTCACGAGGACCATAGCAATCACCTGCTGGTAGCAGCCGTTCCGGGTGAGGACAGGTTCGGGTATTTTGGCTACCTCAAAAAGATGATCCTTACTCTCCACAACATACTGGTGATGAAAAAGCTTGGCCGCATGCCTTTCCACGGGGCTATGACCAGAATCGTGCTGAGGAGCGGCCCCGCGGCGAGCATTGTGATCATCGGGGACACGGGAGCAGGCAAGTCCGAGTCACTTGAAGCTTTCAGGGTTTTCGGACAGGAATACATTCGCGAGCTCCGGGTCATCGCCGATGACATGGGCTCCTTTGAGATAGCTCCGGACGGCACCATCCGGGGTTACGGCACCGAGATCGGCGCCTTCGTCCGCCTGGACGATCTCCAGCCGGGGTACGCCTTCGACCAGGTAGACCGGGCCATCATAATGAGCCCCCATAAAACCAATGCCCGCGCGGTGATTCCCGTAACGAACATGGGCGAGGTACTGGCCGGGTACGGTGTCGACTACCTTCTTTACGCCAACAATTATGAGGAAGTGGACGAGGGCCACCCCGTTATTGAAAGATTCGCGGATGCCGGGGCTGCGCTGGAGGTCTTCCGGGAGGGCGCTGCCATGTCCAAGGGCACCACGACCTCGACCGGCCTCGTGCGCGCTTACTTCGCGAACATCTTCGGCCCGCCCCAGTACCGAGACCTGCATGAGGCGCTGGCAGGCCGCGTCTTCAAGGCGGCTTTCGAGGCGGGCGTCTTCGTCGGCCAGATCCGCACAAGGCTCGGGATCCCCGGCTACGAGCTGGCAGGCCCCGAGGCTGCAGCTAAGGCTTTGTTTGATCTGATTTCCCGCGCCGGGCGGCGGAGCACCCCGTAGCGAGGTGAGGGTGCGGAAATGCTCCCAACTTCTCGGGGGGGGGGGGACTCAAACTGGCGTTTGACAGCGACCTGTGTAAGTCCCGCCCGTGCTGGACCTGCCACGTGGCAGAACTTCGGGGGTCACAAGACCTCAGAACCTCTCGGCCATACAGTCACGGTGGATGGCAATTGCTGGCTGTCAAAGTCAAGTCAAAGAAAAAGTGCAACGCCGGCAACCCGGCAACCCGGCAACCACTAGCAAAGGGACGGGAACTGATCCACCCTCACTGATCGGGGCAATGCCTCGTTGACCTTGATCCTTCGCTAGTCTGACGCATTTTAATCGCACGTCCTTTCAGTCAGTTTGATCGCCTTTTGATCACCTGTTGTCTCAGTAGCGGCCTGCGACACGCCCGCCCTTGCGGCGGGCGTGTCGCCACGCGGCCCATGCCTCACCTTTCATCACAAAGGCTCATATCATGCAATGTGCACCCGCAAAAGCCATCATATGCGGTGCCCATATCCCTCGTGGGGATGCGACACCCAGTCGTTGCGTGAGTTGGGGTTGCCTTTGCCCGACTTTGCTTCCAAGCCGACACGCGCCCGGATAGATAGACACGGCAGTATGGGTTAACGGTTGCAACCGGCCTTGTGAGCCGGCTCTGGGACGGCATTCCCGACAGGTAGGCGAGAAGAGGGATTGGGAGGTGATGAAGTCGTGTGACACCATCATGGTGCGCTAGCCCGAAGCGGCTAACACTAGGGGGGTAGACCCCAGGCTAACCTGGAGCACCCACTCCACAAAACCTGTCAGCGGGGAGGTAAGCGAAATTGAGGACCCGGTCTCTTGTTGTCATGTTGGTATGCGTGCTTGTAGGTGCGGCGGTCGCGTCCCCCGCACCGACTTCTGGCAAGACCGAGCTTGAACCCCTCAGCCCCGAGGTCAGGGTCACCGTCGGGATGAAACGCGCGCCGTCGGATTGCGGCCTGCTCATCGGCAGCTACAAGGGCTACTATAAGGAGCTTGGCATTCGACTCGAAGAGGTCCAGTTCAACACCGGACAGGACATGATCAACCTGCTCGGCTCCGGCCAGCTCGACGTTGGATGCACTGTAACCGCAGCTGGCCTCTTCAATGCGATGCTGCGAGGAATTCCCATCAAGGTGGTGGCCGACAAGGGGACCAACGTCCCCGGCATGGGCTACTACCGTCTGGTGATCCGAAAGGACCTGGTCGGAAAGATTAACACCGCGGCCGACCTGCGCGGACGCAAGGTCGCCATCGTGGGGACGGCGTCCCTCGACGAGATTGCCCTCGACAGGTGCCTTGCCTCTGGAGGTTTGAGCACGGCGGACGTGGACCTGCAGGTGATACGGTCGTTCCCCGACATCCTTGCCGCGCTCAGTAACGGCAGCATCGATGCGGGGATGGTCATCGAGCCGTTCATCGCTCAGGGCATCGAGAAGGGGATCATCGATCCCTGGAAGGATCCGTCGGAATACGACCCCCATGCCCAGACTGCCATAGTCGTCTTTGGGCCGAGCATGCAGGCGAAGCCCGAGGTAGCGAAGAGGTTCATGGTGGCGTACCTCAAGTCTCTCCGCGACTACAACGACGCCTTCTTCAAGAACAAGGGCCGACAGGAGATCATCAAGATACTGGCCGAGACTTCCGTGGTCAAAGATCCAGCCATCTACGACAAGATGTTCCCTATCGGCCTTGACCCCAACGGATACGTGCGAATGAAGGGCATCCAGATGGACCTCGACTGGTACCGGGCGCGTGGGCTCCTCAAGGGCGAGCTTCGCGCCGAGGACGTGGTCGATAACCAGTGGTGCGATTTTGCTGTGAAGGTACTGGGCCAGTACAAATGATAGAAGATGCGGTACGGAACCTGAGAATCGAATCTCCTGAAGATGTGCGGCGCACCATCCTTGTGCTCGAGGAAGAGCGACGGCGGTCCCTGGTACAGAGGTTGTTCGGCGTGAACGGCGTGGTCGTGCGGGCGCTGTATTTCGCGTCCCCTGCGTTGATCCTGATCGCATGGGAGATCCTGGCAAGGGCAGGCGCCGTGGACGTGCGGTTGTTCTCGGCGCCCTCCCTCATCCTGAAAGCCCTGGTGCCCGTAGTCGCGTCAGGGGAGCTATGGGTGAACACGCTCGTAAGCTTGCAGCGCATTTTGCTGGGATTTCTTGTGGGAAGCGGGGCGGGGGTCGTGCTGGGCCTTGCCATGGGCCTCGCGCCGCCTATGCGGGCCGCGCTCGGACCGATGGTCGCAGCGACGTTTCCCATCCCTAAGCTTGCGATAATGCCCCTCATACTGCTGGTCTTCGGGCTGGGGGAGACGTCCAAGGTAGTTACGGTCGCGGTGGGCGTGTTCTACCTCGTCCTGATTAACTCGATGGCAGGAGTCATGAACATCGATAAGATCTACCTCGATGTGGCTAGGAGCTTTGGTGCAAGCCGAAAGGACTTCTACCTTACGGTGGCCCTGCCGGGGGCGCTGCCCATGATATTCGCCGGCCTCAAGCTGGGAATGGGCACCGCGCTGCTCCTCATCGTGGCCGCCGAGCTTTCGGCTGCGCGCGCCGGGGTTGGGTACATGATCTGGCGGGCCTACGATATGTTCGACATCGAGCGAATGTTCGTAGGGCTCATAACCATGTCGTTCATGGGCTACATCCTCTCCAACCTCCTGGATGTCGTCGAGCGCGTGGTCATCCCGTGGAAGCACTAAATGAGGGTGCGTTAATCCTCGCCACTCTTCCAGTAGTTGCCGGGTTGCCGGTGTTGCACTCGGGGACGGCGCCCCAAGCGGGGCGCCTTGACAAAATCCGGCCCGTCTGGCCAGTGGCCGGATTTTGACACCCCTCGTGCAA
>JAAYXB010000065.1 GCA_012516125.1 Bacillota bacterium
CGGCGGCCGAGGCGTCCTGGTCACGAGAGGACCAGAACCCGCGCCAGGCTGGTCCCGAGAGGACCATCTTCACGCGGGATCTGCTCCCTGGTGCTCCACCTTGTCCGCTCTTGGCGAAGGAGGGCGCCAGGGGTGGTTCCCAGAGGACCAGATTGCAAGCCGGCCTGATCCCCACGGGACCAGGTCTATCCGCGACCTGTTCCTCAGGGGATCACCCGAACCTCAGCATCCCGCGGGGGCGGGCCCGCTTGGTGCCCCGTTTCATAAGACGGTGCAGGGTAACCTGGTGCTCGCACTTGCGCAGTTGCAGGATGCCAGGATGCCAGGATGCCAGGACGAAATGGTATGCGGAGTTGTGAAACGCGGTACCAGTCCCAAAGCACGCCCGCCTGGGAACTGTCGGATGCAAGCCATGGGTCAAGGACTGGCGCCAACAGGTGCGCCGTGCGTGTTGCCTTTGCGCGGCGGATATGCTATAGTTGAGACATCCGAATCGCGCCCAAACATGGCGATGAAAGGGCCGCCGCGAAGCACGGCGTAAAGAGAGCAGGCCCACGGCTGCGAGGCCTGCCGCACGGGCTCGCTGGCATCCCACCCTGGAGCTGCGAACGATGAGTTCGACGGATTTCCGCCGTTACAGGAAGCCTGCGCCGGCACGCCCTGCAGGGGCGCGGCGCAGGGGTGAGCGGGCGGCTGCGTTGTTGTGCGTGGCAGCACAGCGCCAAGCGGGGTGGCACCGCGGAGGTTCCGGCCTTCGTCCTCGATGAGGACGAAGGCTTTTTCTGTTGTCGATGGTGGCGGACATCGCGCGGCATGCCGCGCTACCTTGACACTGACCGGCCCGGCTGCGCTCTCATCCTGAGGTGTTGACGGCCATGGGCCACCATGAAGGACTACATCTAAGGGATCATACGATCGATCACGCTACGAAGGAGGGTGGATGGCGCTCGGCCCCTTTGGCGCCCGTGATAATGGCGCGTGTGGGTTCAGACGACTGGGCTTTTCGGCGGGAGGTGCCCCTGGCCGCCCACGGGCTTGCGGAGCAGCTCTTGCCACCAGGCAACCCCTGGAGGCGGGGTTCGCTGCGGTGCGGGCGGGGCTCGCCGTCCCTGGGCTGCAACGCCAGCGACCTTTGAAGAAAGGCCTGCGGTCTCTGACCTCATACCTGGCGGCCATGCCGGCAGGGGCCCCAGCAGGCGCCGGCTGATGAAATGGTGGAGAAGCAGGAAGGTTTCGTGGAGCACATAGCGTCCAAGGCGGAAGATTTCTCGCAATGGTACACGGACGTAATCCTCAAGAGCGAGCTCGCCGACTATGCTCCCGTGCGTGGCTGCATGGTCATACGGCCGTACGGCTACGCGCTCTGGGAGAACATGCAGGCGCGCCTCGACGCCCGCATCAAGGCGACGGGACACAGGAACGCGTACTTCCCCCTTTTCATCCCCGAGAGCTTCCTGCGCCGGGAGGCCCAGCACGTGGAGGGCTTCGCCCCGGAGGTCGCCTGGGTGACGCGCGCGGGCAGTGAGGACCTCGCCGAGCCTCTCGTGGTCAGGCCGACGTCGGAGACGGTCATCGGGTACATGTACTCGAAATGGATCAAGTCCTGGCGCGACCTGCCCGTCCTCATTAACCAGTGGGCGAACGTCGTCAGGTGGGAGAAGACCACGCGCCTTTTCCTCAGGACATCGGAGTTTCTCTGGCAGGAGGGCCACACGTGCCACCGCACCGCCGAGGAAGCCGAGGAGGAGACCCTCAGGATGCTCGAGGTCTATCGCAGCTTCCTCACTGAGGACCTTGCCATCCCGGTGATCGCCGGGAGAAAGACCGAACAGGAGAAGTTCGCAGGCGCGGTACGAACTTACTCAGTGGAAGCGCTCATGACGGACGGCAGGGCGCTTCAGGCGGGCACGTCGCACAACCTCGGCCAGAACTTCGCGAAGGTTTTTGACATCACGTTCCTAGACCAGGACGACCAGCTCAAGTACGTCTGGCAGACCTCGTGGGGCGTGTCCACTCGCCTCATCGGCGGAATCATCATGGTCCATGGGGACGAACGAGGGCTTGCCCTTCCGCCGCGCGTTGCGCCCACACAGGTGGTTATCGTGCCCATCATGCCGCCTGCGGCACGCGAGACGGTGCTCGCCGCGGCCCGCGACGTCGAGGCGCGCCTTGCGAAAGTGTGCCGGGTAGAGTTCGACGCCCGCGAGGAGTACTCGCCCGGCTGGAAGTTCAACGAGTGGGAGCTTAAAGGGGTTCCGGTGAGGCTGGAGATCGGGCCGCGCGACATCAAGGCTGGGCACGTGGTACTCGTGAGGCGCGACACAGGCGAGAAGACTACCGCACCCATGGACGGCCTCGAGCGTGCCGTCGAGGACTTGCTGGCCTCGGTCCAAAATGGCCTTTACGAGCGGGCCAAGCGATTCATGGACGAGAACACCCACCGACTTGAGAACTATGACGACTTCAAGGCCGTCATGGAGACGAAGCGGGGGTTCGTGTACGCGCCCTGGTGCGGGAGCCAGGGATGCGAAGCCACCATCAAGGACGAGACCGGCGCCACCATCAGGTGCATCCCCCTCGACGCATCGCCCGCTTCCGGGACCTGCATTCGCTGCGGCTCCGTGACGGACCTCTGGGTCTACTTCGCGAAGGCCTATTGAGCTACCAGGACTGCGTCCGGGCATCGCCATTGCGCGGTAACGGTTTGCTCGCAATGGCCACTGCGCGCACAACTTGGGCGTGGGTCAATGAGAATTCATCTTCAGGTGGCGCATCGCGATTTCCCTGACGACATCGAGCACATAAAGAATGTTTTCCCGGGAAATATGCCTATGGGTGACCATCCTGACCCCTGTGGGCGGGCGCTCGGAGGCCCTGACGTTGTACGCGGCGAGTTCCTTGAGGAAGGACCGGGTATCCAGGCCGAGGCCGGCCACGTCGAAGTAGACCATGTTGGTTTGGACGGTCTCCAGGTCCACGCCGATCCCGGGGATGTCCGCAAGGCCCTCCCCCAGCAAGCGGGCGTTCTCGTGGTCCTCCCTGAGCCGGTCCACCATTTTCTCGAGCGCGACTATGCCCGCGGCGGCGATGACGCCCGCCTGGCGCATGCCGCCCCCGACCAGCTTGCGGCACTTTCGCGCCCGCTCGATGAAATCCCGGCTTCCCACGAGAACCGAGCCAACCGGCGCGGAAAGGCCCTTCGATAGGCAGAACATGACCGAGTCGAACGGACGGGCGATCTCGCGCGCGTCCACTCCGAGGGCGATGGCGGCGTTGAAAATCCGGGCGCCGTCCAGGTGGGTCGCAAGGCCCCTGGATCGCGCAATATTGCAGATGGCGGTCATGACGTTGAGCGGGGTGACCGTGCCGCCCCCTCGGTTGTGGGTGTTCTCCATCGCAACCAGGCGTGGCGTGGGGTAGTGGATATTCGGGCCCCTTATCGCACGGGCCACGTCGTCTGGGTCAAGTACCCCGTGCCTGCCCGGAACCAGCCTGGGCATGACGCCCGCAACCGCCGCCAGGCCGCCTACCTCGTAGTAGTACATGTGGCACTCGGACTCCATGATGACCTCGTCGCCGCGCTGGGTGTGCGCGAGAACCGCGACCAGGTTACCCATGGTGCCGCTCGCCACAAAAAGGCCCGCCTCCTTCCCGAGCCTCTCCGCGGCAAGGGCCTCCAGCCGGTTGACTGTAGGGTCCTCGCGCGTCACGTCGTCTCCAAGGGGCGCGGTCGCCATGGCCTGAAGCATCTCTTGCGTCGGAAGAGTGACCGTGTCGCTCATAAGGTTAATCGCTTCTCGCATGATCGCGGAACCTCCTTCGACCATCGGTTTTCCGCCGCCCTGCCAGGCATGGGTTTGCGAGTAACACTGGCTTTGCGGCGTCTCCCCTGTTGCCGGTGCTCGCGCGATAGGGCGTCAAACTCCAGCCACGTGCCTGTGGGCCTAACTCTCTTCCCGAAGCGCCCCACTTGGGGCGCCGTCCCCGGAGTGCAACACCGGAGGCTCGTTGCAAGGCGGAACACTGCGAGCTTCTTGCAAGGTGTCAGCGATCTCTGAACTTACACCTGGCGGATAAACCCGCAGTTCAAAGGATGGAGCTGATGAACGTTCTCGCTTCGGGCGTCTTCGGGTTCTCGAACAGCTCGGCCGGGGTCCCCTCCTCTATGAAGGACCCCTCATGCATGAAGAGCGCCCTCTGCGCGACGCGCCGCGCGAACCCCATCTCGTGGGTCACAACGATCATTGTCATACCCGCCCTCGCCAGGTCTTCCATAGCAGCGAGCACTTCGCCAATGAGCTCAGGGTCGAGGGCCGAGGTAGGCTCATCGAACAGCATCACCTTGGGGTTCATAGCCATGGACCGCGCTATTGCCACGCGCTGTTGCTGCCCCCCGGAGAGCTGATCCGGGTAGGCGTCGGCTTTGGCCGCAAGCCCGACTTTCGCAAGCATTCCCATGCCGATCTCCCTGGCCCGGGCTTCCGGCATCTTCTTCACCACGCGGAGGGCAAGGGTGACGTTATCGAGGGCAGTGAGATGCGGAAACAGGTTGAAGTGCTGGAAAACGAAGCCCATTTCCTCGCGCAGGGCCTGGAGGTTAGTCTTGCGCGGATCTATGCGCTGGCCGTCGATCCATATCTCCCCGCTATCCGGGGGTTCAAGGTAGTTGAGGCACCGAAGGAGCGTGCTCTTCCCCGACCCGCTGCGGCCCAGGATAACCACGACCTCCCCCTTCACCACCTGGAAGTTCACATCGCGCAGCACGTGCAGCCGGCCGAAGTGCTTGTTCAGCCCGACCACTCTGATCATCGGCTCCACAGTCACCGGGTTCTCCTCCCATGCAGCGCCGTCCAGGCTGACCGGCTCGGCTCATCCGCCGCGCAGGGTCCGCCCCGAGGGCCCGGGTGTCATGGCTCCTCCCATGGCCGGATGCAGGTTACCGGCTATCACGGCTGGGTACCGGCCATCACGAAGGCAGTCCCCCTGCCACCCCGGACCGGCGCAACTCCATTTGAGAAAAGAATAGCACGTACATGAGGGCTGATGCAAGGTACAGGCACGCCGTTATCAGGAAAGGCATGGTGTATCCGAAGCGCTCGATCATGACCCCTCCGACCACGCTGCCTCCGGCCCAGCCGAGGTTCCAGGCCATACCGCGAAGGCTGCTCAGGACAGCCCGCTCTTCCGTGGCAACTACCTCCATGCTGAAGCTCCCATCCACGGGTCCAGACATGTTCATGAGCGCGCAGCGGACAAGCATCGCCGGCACGATCCAGGCGATGTTCCCGGCAAGCGCCATGACAAGGAGAAAAGGCATCGACGCGATCTGCGTGAGGGCAACGGTCTTTACGTTCCCCCAGCGGTCAGCCAGGACCGGCGCGAGGAGCGTCCCCACCATCGTCATGACCATCGACCCTGCTAACACGCGCCCTATCAGGGAGGGACTTGCACCCCTATCTGCGAGAAATACGGCGAGGAACGGCACCATCATCCCCGCTCCCAGCGACATCACGACAGATGTCATCACGAACTGCCCCATCAGGCGGATGTGTCTCTTCATGCGTCCGCCGGCCCGCCCCTCGAAGTGCGGGGCCTCCTCCCGCATCTCCGCCGTACGCCCTTCCTTCATCGCAATCAAGGGAGCGCCGGACGCCGCGAGGAACACGACCCCGACCATCATGGCCGCGCGGAGTGCTGCCGGCAACGATGGGCCCCAGCCCGGCGCGAGCGCACCAAAGGCACCCGGCAACGTGCCCCCAAGGAAGTTTCCCACCACCGTGACGGCCAGGAGCATGGTGCTGTTGACGCTGAAAAGATATGTCCTCTCAGCATCGCTGCTGTGCTCAGCGAGAAACGGTGCGGTGTTCACAAAGGTGAAGGCGACGCCCGCGCCAAGGCACGCCTGGAAGAGAAGAAGGGAGGCTCGTGCGCAGGAGAGCGAGATGCCGAGCGCTCCAAGGACCGCGACGGCTGTGCCGACAAGAAGAGCCTTCCGGTGCCCGGTTGCGTGCGCAACCGCCGCGGCGGGAAGGCTCACAAGGCCTGTGACAAGCGCGCCAAGCCCGGTCATGGCGCCCAGGAAGTCCCGGCCATGGCCAAGGGCGACGACGTAGAGCGCCAGGACGACCTGGAAGATGCCCGACTGGGTGGAGGCCAGCGCGGTGCTGAGAAGGAACAGCTTCGCGTTGGTCGAGAAGGAGCGAACCTTACGGACGTACGAGGATATGGCCGGGGATATGGTGCCGCGCACGTCTACGTCTCCTCGGTGGGCCGGCCCCAGCTCTTGCTCAGGTACCACTCTTCCTTCCTCGGATCGAAGTATATGTCCAGCGTCTGGCCGCTATCGACCGCAACCCGATAGAACCTCCTGCCGTGCTGGTCCCACCAGCTCCTGGGACGGCCGCGACCCGAGGCTGGCGCGGCGAACGCGGCGTCCTGCCAGACCTTCTTGATCTCGGTGACCTTGTATTCCCTGTCCTTCCACTTGAGGCTGACGGGATCGAGGCTTTCCTCTGACCGCGTCACCTCGATTTTCTCGTGGTGGAAACCAATCATCGAAGCACGGCCTCCTTCGCCTCGGGCTCGTTCGCCTTGGGCTCGTTGTCGCCTGTAAACGACATATTCAGTAGCGGCTCACCCGCAGGCGGCTGACGTTTCTTGCGCCCTGACCCAGCTCTCGTGGTCAGAAGCGGTTTCACGAGCGCCACGATGTCACGGTGCACCTCGCGCATAGGCCTGTTGCCGTCAACGATCTCGACTCTCTGCCCGCGCCGGCGTAGCTCACTGATGGCCTCGAGGTAGTTCTCGGCCACTTTCTCGAGCTTCGGCGTCTCCTCGTACAGCTCCACGTGCCACCTGGCCTGGTTTCGCCTGCGCTCCGCCACGAGCGGCGGAACCCGCAGATAGATCGTGAGATCAGGCGTGATGGCCTTTGCGTTTATCTGTTCGAGCCACCGCCTGTCCACGTTGAGCGACTGGTAGGCGAGGGACGAAAGGATATACCGGTCGCAGATGACCACCACGCCGCCCTCCAGCTTCGGCCGGATGTCCACCTCGAGGTGGTCTACGCGGTCCGCGGCGAATAGGAGCGCCAGGCACCTCGGATCGATGCTCTCGAACTTCCCGTTGTGAGACGGCGCGCCGACCCTCTTGGCGAGGATCGTCCGGATGAGCCCTCCCACCGGACCGTCTGTGGGCTCCTTGGTGAGGTGGACGGGAAGGTTGAGCTTTGTCGCTATGTATTCTTTCAGTTTGACGGCCTCGGTGGTGACGCCGGACCCATCTATCCCTTCAATGACAATGAACTTGCCTTTCTCCATCGGCGACTCCTCTTCCCACACGCTCATGACAGCTTCTCTTATATTATACCTTTGCGTCCCATACATAGCAACGAAAGCGTGTTCTCCCATCCGACGGGCTCATGTCCTGGACGCGAGCCTCTTCGCCAGCAAGTCGAGCCCGGTTTCGAGCGTGGCCGTGTCTCCACCGAATCCGATCCTGAGATATCCCTCCATCTCGAAGCAGGACCCCGGCACCACCAGCACGGCGTCCTCCGTTACCAGTTCCGTTGCGATTTCGAGCGACGGCACGTCCGCAGCGTATTTCACGAAAGCCACGACGCCCTCCCTCGGAGGAACGTAGCTGACGAGTTCCGAATTCGCGCGGACCCACTCGTCGAGGATGGCGAAGTTCTTGCGTGCGATGGACCGGCTTCGGGCGAGCACTTTCTCGGAGTTGCGCAGCGCCGCAAGGGCGAGAAGCTGCGACGGCCCCGCGGGGCAAATGGACGTGTAGTCGCGGAGAACCCAGCACTTTTGGATTATCTCCTCGGGCCCGACTATCCACCCGATACGGAGGCCGGAAAGCCCGTACGCTTTCGACATGCTCCCGACGCTCACCGCGTCGTCAGAGAACCTCTGGGCCGACGGCGACACGACACCGTCTGAGAGGGACAAACCCCGGTAGACCTCATCAGACAGAAGCACCGCCCCGCGCTGCTCCGCGATCTCGCAGACCGCGGCCATGGTGCCCGCATCTATCGGTGCCCCCGTCGGGTTGTGGGGGTGGTTGATGACGATCATCTTCGCGCCCTGCCCCACAAGGTCTTCAAGCTCCGAGATATCAGGCCTGAAGCTCTTTTCCTCGGCAAGGTGCCACAGCCTGACCTCGGCCCCCTGGGAACGGGGGACCTCGTAGAGCTGCTGGTAGGCCGGGAACTCCGAGATTACGATGTCGCCCGGCCCGAGCAGAGCGGCGAAGACGAGGAAGTTAGCCTCAATGGCCCCCATCGTCACAAGCACGTTTTCCGGACCGCGGCCGGGGTACATTCTGGCGATCTCCTCCCGCAGCTCCGCAAGTCCCCGGCTATCTGTGTACCCCAAGCCTATGGACCGGTCGCCGTGCAGCAAATCGGTCCCGCAAAGCTCCGCAAGTTCCGAGAGGGTGAAAGGCCTTACGCAACTTTCGGCGATGTTGTACCTGGCCGTGAACTCGTAGCGGCCGAACCATCTCTCGATGGAGAACGGCTCGATCCTCATCCTCCGAACTCCTCCTCTGGACCGGTTCTATTCCCTCCCTATTTTCTCCGGCACAGACGGAGATCCCTCCCCGCTTCCGTCCTTATATTTCGCCACCTTGAGCCTGTTGATGGCCTTCTGCAGCGACGCCCGGGCGCGCGCCAGCACCACGTGTTCCTTGCTCGTGGCAAGGATCTCCTCGGCCCGCCGCTTGGCCGCGAGTGCCCGCTCCACGTCGATCTCCCCCGGCATTTCCGCCGCCTCGGCGAGGATGATGACCTTGCTGGGAGAGACCTCCATGTATCCTTCGCTCACAGCCAGAGTGAGGCGAGATGTACCCGTTCGCACGGTGAGCACTCCCACCGTGAGCCTGGCTATCAGGGGTATGTGGCCCGGGAGAATCCCGATATACCCCGACACGCTGGGAGCGATGATAGATTCCACATCGCCCGAGAACTCGAGCCTGTCGGGCGTGACGATCTCAAGCCTCATTTTGCTGGACACGGCTCACGACGCCTCCTGGCGCGCCATAGCCTCGGCCTTCTCCACGGCCTCGTCTATAGTGCCCACCATATAGAACGCCTGTTCTGGTAAATCGTCGTGCTTTCCCTCCAGGATCTCCGCAAACCCACGCACCGTCTCCTCTACAGGCACGAACCGTCCGGGAATCCCCGTGAACTGCTCGGACACGAAGAACGGTTGAGACAGGAACTTCTGTATCCGCCGCGCCCGGGCCACGATGCGCCGGTCCTCAGGGGATAGCTCGTCAACCCCCAGGATCGCGATGACGTCCTGGAGATCCTTGTAGCGTTGGAGGATGGCCTGGACCCCGCGCGCTGTGTTGTAGTGTCGTTCCCCGACCACCCTTGGGTCGAGGAGCCTCGACGTGGACGCAAGCGGGTCCACGGCCGGGTAGATGCCCATCTCCGCAATGCTCCGCTCCAGGTTGGTGGTGGCGTCGAGGTGACTGAACGTCGTGGCCGGTGCCGGGTCCGTATAGTCATCTGCGGGCACATATATGGCCTGGATGGAAGTGATCGCCCCCCGTCGCGTGGAGGTGATCCTCTCCTGCAGCGCCCCAAGCTCGGACGCGAGGGTCGGCTGGTAGCCGACGGCGGACGGCATGCGGCCCAGCAAGGCAGAGACCTCCGCCCCCGCCTGGACGAACCTGAATATGTTGTCTATGAAGAGCAGCACGTCCTGACCCTTCTCGTCGCGGAAGGCCTCGGCCATGGTGAGGCCCGTGTATGCGGCCCGAAGCCGCGCTCCCGGCGGCTCGTTCATCTGACCGAAGACGAGCACGGCCTTGTCGAACACCCCAGACCTCTTCATCGAGAGCCAAAGCTCATTCCCCTCGCGCGTTCGCTCGCCCACCCCTGCGAAAACCGACACGCCTCCGTGCTCCGCAGCAACGTGCCTGATAAGCTCCATTATGAGGACGGTCTTGCCGACGCCCGCCCCGCCGAACAGTCCGACCTTACCGCCGCGCGGATAGGGGGCAAGCAGGTCAACCGCCTTGATGCCGGTCTCGAGCATCCGAAGATGCGTATCCTGCTCCTCGAATGAGGGTGGCCGGCGATGTATGGGCCTGCGCGGCGCGTCCGCATTCGAGATGGGCGGGCCGCCGTCAACAGGCTCTCCGAAAACGTTCAGGACGCGCCCCAGGACCGCGTCGCCCGTCGGGACGGCAAGGGGTTTGCCATCGGACAAAGCCTTCATGCCTCGTCGAAGCCCCTCAGTAGGGGATAGGGCCACACACCGGACAACCCCGCTACCTATGTGGCTTGCCACCTCGGCGACAACGGCGGCGCCGCCCGGACCGAGATGGACGCTCCGTCCGCCTGCGTCTTTCTCAGGCTTTGCAATGAACACCGCGGAATGTACCGGGGGCAGGTCCTCCTCCCCCTCGAAGCTGATATCGATAACGGCGCCTTTAACCCTGATTACCTGTCCTGTCACGTTATGCTCCCTCACTCTCCGCTTTCCGACCCGGTTGAGGACGCGCCGGTTCCAGAGAACTGCTCCGCCGCGAGCGCTTCCGCTCCCCCAACGATGTCCGCTATCTCCCGGGTGATCTGGGCCTGCCGCGACCTGTGGAACGTGAGCGTCAGGCGCTCGATGATCTCCGAGGCGTTGTCCGAAGCCGCGCTCATCGCCGTCATCCTCGCGCCCCGCTCTCCCGCCTCGGCCTCGAGCAGGGCGCGGTACACCTCGACCTGCACGTACCTGGTCACAAGGTGGTCCACGACCTCCTTGGCCGATGGCTCGAAGAGGCACACGCCGGCCGGAAACCGGTCCGTGCGGCTGCCCCCGACCGGCGCGATGGGGATCAGGCGGAAAACCCGGGGACGCTGCTCCATCGCCGAGTAGAAGCGAGAGTAGACCAGATACACATGGTCCACGTCCCCGGCGTCGTACGCTTTGAGTATCCGAGCTGCTATGGCCCTTGCCAGCGCGAACGTCGGGCGTTTGGAGACAAGGCTCCTCTCTTCGAGTATCGGGATCCCGAGCTCACGCAGGGCTCGCGCGCCCACGCGGCCCACGGCGATGACTCTTGCGGCGTCACGTCCGCTCGTCCGGTCTATAAGGTCCAGCGCCGCCTTGATTATGTCGTCGTTGTACCTCCCGCACATCCCCCTGTCGGACGTAACAACCATCACGCCCAATCTGCGCGGCGGACGCCCCGCCATGAGCGGGTGCACGTACCCGGCGAACGACGAGATATCCAGCAGCACCTCGCTGATCTTCCGGGCGAACGGCCTCGCCGCTTCGACTCTCGCCTGCGCCTCCCTGAGCTTGGCCGCAGCCACCAGCTTCATGGCCCTGGTGAGGTGCCGGATCTCGCGAATGGTGCGGATATGCCGCCTGACCTCACGCGGACTCTGCATGGCGCCCCATCACCCCCGCGAAATCCTTCTTGAACGCGTCCAGCGCGCGGCCAAGGTCTCCTCTGACCTCGTCAATGCGCCCGGTCTCGCGTATCCGGCGCATGAGGGAGGGGTACGCCTCCTTCACATGCACGAGGAACTCCCTCACAAACCACCTGGTCTGGTCCACCGGGACATCATCAAGCCATTCGCCGGACAGGGCGAAGAGCATGACGACCTGCTCCTCGACGGCCAGGACGTCGTGATTTGGCTGCTTCAGGACCTCCACTATCCGCTCGCCCCGGCGAAGCTGCGCCTGGGTGGCCTTGTCAAGGTCCGCCCCGAACTGGGCGAAAGCTGAAAGCTCCCGGTACTGCGCAAGGTCAAGCCGCAGGTGGGATGCGAGTTCCCGCATGGCAGGCACCTGCGCGTCGCCGCCGACGCGCGAGACGGAGAGTCCCACGTTCACCGCCGGCCGGACGCCGGAGAAGAAGAGGTCGCTTTCCAGGTAGATCTGGCCGTCTGTGATCGAGATGGTGTTCGTCGGGATATACGCAGAGACATCTCCTGCCAGCGTCTCGACGATGGGCAACGCCGTCATTGACCCTCCTCCGTGCTCCCGCGAGAGCTTCGCCGCCCTCTCGAGAAGGCGCCCGTGGATATAGAAGATGTCCCCCGGGTAGGCCTCCCGGCCAGGGGGCCTGCGAAGCAGCAGCGCCACCTCTCTGTGGGCGGCCGCGTGCTTCGAGAGGTCGTCATAGACTATGAGCACGTCCTTGCCGCTGTACATGAAGTGTTCAGCCATGGCACACCCAGCATACGGGGCGACGTATTGAAGCGGCGCAGGGTCGCTTGCGGATGCTGCGACGACAATTGTATAGGGAAGCGCTCCATGCTCTTCGAGCACACTCACGGTCTGGGCTATGCTGGAGGCCTTCTGGCCTATCGCGACGTAGACGCAGAGCACCCCCGAACCCTTCTGGCTGATTATGGCATCCACCGCGATGGACGTCTTCCCAGTCTGCCGGTCGCCGATGATGAGCTCGCGCTGCCCTCGCCCGATGGGCACCATGGCATCCACCGCGAGGATGCCCGTCTGGAGCGGCACGCTCACGGGCTCACGGTCCGCAACGCCGGGCGCGGGCCCCTCGATCTGACGCCTGGTGCGAGCAAGGATGGGCCCCTTCCCGTCCACCGGGTCGCCGAGGGGGTTTACCACGCGGCCGAGGAGTTCCTCGCCCACAGGGACGTCTGCCACCCTTCCCGTGCACCGGACGACGGTCCCTTCGACGATCCTGTCCCCGCCGCTGAGGACGATGCAGCCCACAGCGTCCACGTCCAGGTCGAGCACCATCCCCTCGCCGCCCCCGTCAAACACCACGAGCTCTCCGGCCATGGCGGACGGAAGGCCGCTCACCCTTGCGACGCCGTCGCCGACGGCGACTACGGTGCCCACTTCTTCCACCACGGGAGCCGGCGTATAGCTCCTGACCAGCTCGATAGCGGACCTGAGGGTCTCGCGCGAAAGGCCCACACCCCCAGGCTCCCCCGGCGCCGGGATCGTCACCGCAGCGCGAAGATGGTCGGCGAGTTTGGCCCGAAGCTCCTCCAGCCATCGGCTCAGGCTCGCGTCTACAACGGTGTTGCCCATCTGAAGGGCGATCCCACCCAGAAGGGAGGGATCTTGCTCGAAAAACATCGCGACGGGCCGCCCCAGCGCCTCTGACAGGTACGTGCGGATCCGCTCCTCAACCTCGGGGGCGAGAGGCCTCGCGGTCCTAGCGATGACGCGTACCGGCCGCTTTGCCGGCGGCTGTGTCCTCTTCCTGATGGGTTTCATAGTTCCCGCTCCCCCGCGTCGCTGAGCCAGCCTTCCTCTAAGAGGCGCTTTACAATGGCCTCGTCATCGGCGGAATCGACCTTCTTCCCGGTAACCACCCTCGCCGTGGATATGACGAGGTCCACAATCTCATCTCGCAGCGCCTCGAAGGCCACCTGCCGCTCCCGGGCCGCCTCAGCTCTCGCTTGTTCGAGAATGGCCTTTGCCTCCTTGCGCGCGGCATCCAGGATCTCGGCCTGCGCGCGCTCCCCCTGGACAACGGCCTTCTCGATGATGTCCTGCGCCTCGCGACTCACCTGGGCGAGGCGGGCTTCATACTCCTGCTTCATCTTCGCGCTTTCGGCGCGGCTCTGCGCGGCTTCCTCAAGGGACCGCTTTATGCGGTCCTGGCGGTCCATCATGAACTTACGGACCGGCCTGTAGAGAAAGAATGTGAGGAGCGCCGTGAGCAGCAGGAAGTTCAGTATGCTCGCGAAAAAGGTCATATCGATCTGAATCAAAGTTGATTCCCCCTCTGAATGCCTCCTCCGAACAAGAGTCAGGCAGCCGCAGTGGCATCCTGTCGGCCGCCAGCAGGCCGACCTCGTGGTCAGCCCAGGAACGGGTTGGCATAGAGGAGGATGAGCGCCACTACCAGCGCTATGATGGGCGTCGCCTCGACCAGGCCGACGCCTATGAGCATTGTCGAGAAGATGGACGCCTTGGCTTCAGGCTGGCGGGCGATGCCATCCACGGCCTTTCCAGCCACATGGGCGTCGCCCAACCCGGCCACAAGCGCAGCGACGCACACGATGATGCAAATGGCAGCAACCGAGATGATCTTCAGAAGCATGACCTCTGTCATGGTAACTCCTCTCCCTTACGTAAGACTTTTTGTTTGGGTGTGAGTTCAGATATCACTGCCCCTTTTCCAGGGATGCCAGTGATGCAAGCCAGGACGCCACCCCACGTGGGGCGTCTTGAGGATACTTGCCCTGCAGGCGGATGCGCAGATTACCACCCCGCCTTGCAGATACCGGGAACCCGGAACCCCCTGCAAACCGACTCAAGCCACGGAACGCACCCTTGGCTACTCCTCTGCCGCTACTGTCACGTAAGCGATCGACAGCATAACGAAGAGATACGCCTGAAGCACTCCGACAAACACGTGGAATGCCTGGCCCACCGCGGGGACAGCATAAGCCACGAGTTTCCCCAGAATGATGACCAGCACGTCGCCGGCGAAGATGTTGCCGAACAGACGCAAGGCCAGCGTGATGGCGCGTGTGCACAGCTCGATCAGGTTCAGGGGAAGGAAGAGCGGGTTCGGCTTCACAAACCCGACGATGTACCCCCATACGCCCTTGACCGATGCCCCCGCATAAATTGTGAGTCCGAGCACCACCGCGGCAAGCGCCAGTGTCACGTTGATGTCCGCGGTCGGCGACTTCATTCCGGGCACCACCCCTATGAGGTTCGATGCCAGGATGAACAGGAACAGCGTAGCAATGACCGGAAAACATCCCCGTGCCCGCGGCGGTACGTTGTCTGCGACAAGGCCCCACAGGGCCTCCACGCCGTATTCCACCATGTTTTGAAACCCGCCAGGGACGTCCCTCATCCTCCGCGTGGCGATGACGGCCACCGCCACAAGCAGGGCCATCACGATCCACGTCATGATGATGGTGTCCAGGTGACACGTGAACATGCCGATGCGCAACACAAGGTGCGCACCGATCTCACTGGAAGCGTGTGCCATGTTCTCTCCCCCGATCAGCCCGCCGGTCGGTCGTTGCAGACCCGCACCGTTCTTGTAGATAAGGGCGTTATAGGGTTCTCACGCCTTGCTCAGCTCTGCCGGCAGGCAGGCCCGCACCCTCGCTCGGCCCGAGCTTCGGAGTTCCTCCCAGCCACGACGAAAAGCCCGCCGAGACGGACGGCGATGTAAGTCGCGGCCATGCACAGGAAGGCCGGCTGGCTCAGAACCATCGCGCCCAGCGCCATCGCCAGGAAGATGAGGGCTATGCGCCCGAGCGCCACCCACCGCACCAGCGCGGATGCGCGAGCGGGGCTGAGCACAGCAGCTTTTCTTGCCATTCGGACCATCGTCAAAAGATCAAGCGCCCCGAGGAGGGCGCCGGCGAGTGACCCTGCTGCCATGCAGAGATGTCCCCCTTCAGTAGATTTCATGATTTCGGCTTCGGCGGCCTGTCACGGAACTCGGACATGACAAGCTTGTAGACGCCCCAGAACCCCGCGAGGGCACCAAGGAGAAACCCCATGACGGCAAGCCACGGACGTGTCCCCAGCTTCGCGTCGAGCGCGTGGCCTGCGGCAAAGCCCAGAGCCATTGATCCCGCGATGTTGAAGCTGATCGTGCCGTAGAATTTGAAGGCTCTGACAAGCTCCGGGTCAAACCTGCCTTCGCCCAAGGTTCCACCTCCAGACCACCGGAGCGCCGCCCTCCCCCGCCCGGGGCCGGGCTTGCGCCGGTCCGGTGCGGGTTCAGTGATTCGGTTCTCGGCCGGTGGCGGAAGTCTCTCGGTCAGGCGCTCGGGGCGCCCCCACGCCGACCAGAATGCGCTTCGCCCTCGGTCGGTATCGGTCGCGCGACACAAGCTCCCTGCTCTTCTCTACGCCGCCCACCTTGATAATGCGGTAGACGCTGACAACGTACCCCCAGGCCCCGTCGTCCTCGACCACCTCCTGGCCGGGAGCGAGAGACATGTCTTCCTTCCTGACAACGCCCGGGGGGATCTTCTCTTCGACCTCTGTGCGGATGACCACTTCGCGGTCGGCAGGCGCGTCCCCATATACTTTGACGGTAACCGAGTCCTTGCCGACATGCGAGGCCATCATCACGTGGCCCGGCCCGTCGTTTCTGAAGCGAAAGTCGATATAGTCGTAGGCTACGGTGGCATCGCGTCCGACCGGCACGTAGGTCGGGGCCACCGAGTGATTCGCCCGCGCCACGACATCCAGGCCAGCGAGAAGCACGGCGTTATAAAGGGTGGACGAGACCTGGCATATGCCCCCGCCCACGCCGGGGACCAGCTCATCCTCGACGACCACAGGAGCCTCAAGGTAGCCGGCCTCCTTGCTGCGAGGACCCACTGCCGCGTTGAACGAGAACACCTCGCCCGGAGCCACAAGCACTCCGTTGATGGCCTGGGCCGCGGCACGGATATTATGCACCCGCGCCTCGTTGCCCGGGCTGAACTTCGTGGTGTAAGCCCCTATGCACCTCTTGATGCTCATGGCCTCCAGCTGCTCGGTGGTGACCTGCGGCACAACCGGCTGCACGTTCAGCCGAACTGTCCTTCCGGTGCGCCGGACGAGCGCCGCCTTGACGGCAGCGCCAAGACCGCTGGTGTCCAGCCGCCGGCCGATGACTGCGGGCCGCACTCTCACCGTGTCATCAGGCGCTATGGAAAAGCCTGCATTCTCGGCGGGCACGTCGATCTCGGTGGTGAGCTCAAACACGATGTCCCTGAAAAGGTCCTCGTTGACCGTGACAACAAGCGGGACCTCGCGCCCATGGGTCGCGACAGCCCGCCTCTCTCTCCACCTCGCCAGCCAGGACCCAGTGCGCCCGATGGCCATGGCTCGCTCCACGGTTTCGGCTATGTGCGCCTCGAGGCCTATGTCAGCGGGGTCAAGCTGCCAGGATTCGTTCTCCCAGAGAAGCGTGATCGGTTGCATCACCACCTCGGACACAAAGCCGCCCAGCACGCGGGTCGCCTGCTCGCGCGTAAGTCCTCCGAGTAGCACGTCGGCGACGCGCACCCCCTTGACGATGCAAGGGGCCGCTGAAGCACGAGCCTCGGCTGCGCTGCCCCCTGCAAGTACCATAGCCGCAACAAGAACGGCTGCCGCCGCGACGACGGCGCTCCTGTGAGCAGGTCCCGGTCTCGGGACCTGAGTCAGGACGACCACATCATCACCCCGCATCCGGGCCGGCACCAGGATCGGCGCCGCAGCCCGGGAAAGCACGTCACTTCCCGAATGCAAGCACGTAAGCCACGATGAGAGCCACTGCGATGAGGGGCCAGAGATACCGGCCGGCCCGGGCCGCTGCTCGGCTCTCGCTGCTCAGAGCGCGCAGTTCAAGCCTGTGCGCCTGCTTGAAATGGCTGACGGCCCGGTCGATCATCCCCATCTGCCTGTAGACCACACCAAGGTTGTGATGGGCCGTGGCATGATCGGGGTCCACCGACAAGGCCATCTTATAGAATTCTACGGCCCTGTCAAGCATGTTCTTCTCCTTATAGATGTTCCCGAGGTTGCTCATGGCAGCCGCGCAGCGCGGATCAAGGGCTAGAGCCTTCTCAAACCTCATCCTCGCTTCGTCTAGCTTGCCCTTGTGAGCCAGTACGACCCCGAGCTTGTTGTGGGCCTGCGCATTCTCAGGGTCAAGGGCTACAGCGGCCTCAAACTCTGCCTGCGCGTCGTCCAGCCTGCCCTTGCCGAGAAGCTCACAGCCCTTTCTCACACGCTCCTCCGCGTTGCCGCGGGCCACCCGCGGGTCCTCGGCTAGGTTCTCGAGCCCGGCGTCCATTGCCACCAAGGCATCCGCGGGATGGCCCCCGTCCCCACGAGCCTCCGATCTCGCGGGTTCCTCCACAGGTCCCTTTGTCAACTGCACCGCCTCCACAGCGCCGGTACCCGTCCTCCATGGCAATTATATATCAAGAGTCAACCCGCTGTCTTGCCCCCGGCAGCCATGGCGATGCCGGGGCGCCGGCGATTCACGACGCACCCGGCCTCGCCGGCTGATCACTTTATAATCATGATCGTGAGTCGGCCCCTGATGGAGGCCACGGCGAGGCCGAGGACCAGAGGAAGCCCGAGATACCCGAAGACCGGATACACGCGGCTCACCAGGCTTGCAAAACCAACCTGGGCAAGCAGGGCGGCGGCGAGGGTAACCGGGGCGGCCAGCGTGCGCTGGGGTACGCGCACCCACCCCTCAAGCCTGCGCGAGAGAGCGAAGCAGCCCGCGACAGCGGTCGTGAGCATGGCGACCCAGAGCGCTACGGAGTACGCAAGCCGGAGGGCCGTCCCGAAGCGCGAGGCGGCCAGGAGCATGGGCACCTCCACCTGCCACATCTCGGCTCCGTGGAGCGCGAGAGTAACGTGGATCGCTATCATGAAGGCCAGGAGGGCAGCTCCGCCCAAGGCCGCGCCGCGTCGCGCCGTTGTTACGTCATCGAACGCCTCTCCCATGGAGGCGAAGGCTGCGGCAACCAGGAGGAGGTTGTATGAAACATAGATGACGCTGGCAACTGGCCAGGCCGGAAGGAGTGTGTTTCCGATGCCCATGTCAGGAGCTGGGCCAGGAGGTGGGGGTAGAAGCCCACGTGCGGCCCAGACGAGTGAGAGGGTGGCGACAACGACAGGCGCGCCGAGGAGTACGGGGGCCATGAGTGTATTGAGGGAAAGGAGGCCCGCTACCCCCTTCATGCTCGCTATCAGGGTCACTGCTGCCGTGAGGCCGGTCCCGAGGTTCGACGCTAGGCCTGCATGCTCCCTGAACAGCGCTCCGCTGCCCGCCAACATGATGCACACGGAGCAGAACATGAACACGGTGAGGAGCACGTCGATGACTGGAGCAAGGGCTTGCCCGACAACGTGGCGGAGCAGGTCTTCGGGGGACGAGGTAGCGTGCCTCGAAACGAGATCAGCGAGGAGCACCCCGAGGACGACGAAGAGGAACCCCGCCAGCATGACGCCCAGATCGCCGCCAGGCGAGAACTGGCCGAAGAAATGCAGATGTTCCTGGCCTGAGGCGAAACCGGCGCCGACCACTGTCCCGAGGTAGGTGGCCGCCAGCCTGATCTCCATGCTGCGTCTGGTGCCGCGTCTCACCGACCCACCTCCCTCACGCCGCTCACGCCGCCGACGGGCGCGACGCTGTCTCGCTCTCAGGTCCCGCTGGGTGCTCGGCGTCACGAGCTCCCGCACCGTAATTCATATTCAAGTTGCCGGCGCACACAGCACCTCGCGTCGCTCCGATCCAATGAACCCTGCCCGAGCTAAGGGAATCGCCACAAGCGATCGCCGGTTCCAGAGAGCGCAGGCGCGGTACGCGGCATAAGGTCGCCGGTGTCGCACTCTCTCCTTGAGCCACCGACAACCCATCCCAAGAGTCGGGAGCGTTCCTGCACCCTCAGTTAGACCGTGCGCGCCAAGAGGAGTGGCGCTTTACTAGCGCGCGGAAAGATACCATGATGCTCGTTTACCTCGGACGTTGGCTATCTATAGTGGGCAGACGGACAGGAATACGTGCAGTGCCCGGTTCATATACTGGAAGTGACGTTCTCTCCTTCGGGTCCCTACGCCCAGGAGGAACGATTTCACAAGGGGGGCGCTCCTTTGGGGTTGTTCTGCAGCAGCCGGGACACCGTGTGTCGAGCTCATATCGATGACCCCGACGCGACAATGGTCCTCGCCACGTCCCTGCGTTCGCTCATCTCGCGGGACCTGCCGGATCCCGCGCGCAGGCCGCTTCTTTTCTTCTGTATCGGCACAGACCGGTCAACCGGTGACTCGCTCGGGCCACTGACGGGCACGCGTCTCCTCAGCCTTGGCGTTGACAGTTGCCGCGTGTGGGGCACGCTCGATGACCCTGTTCATGCGGCCAACCTGCAGGTGGCCATCGACAGGGCGCATACAGCGTTCAGGAACCCGTACATTGTTGCGGTGGACGCATGCCTCGGAAGGCTTGAGAACGTGGGGACGATCACAGCGAACAGGGGGCCGCTCCGGCCCGGCACGGGCGTGAGCAAGACGCTGCCCCTGGTGGGCCATGCCCACGTGACAGGCATCGTAAACGTGGGCGGGTACATGGAGTATATGGTCCTGCAGAACACCAGGCTCTGCCTGGTGATGAGAATGGCCGAGATCATCGGAACCGCACTTGTCTCGGCCACGCGGGACTTCGTGGAGGCCTCCATGGCCTTCGAGATGACGCAGCGGATCGCGGCGGCCAGGTGGGATTCTCGGAGCTGAGGTCACGGCGAGCGCGATTGGTTACAGGAGTTCCAGACGTTTCTCGAGATACCTCAGCACCTCATCGGGACGCTTCCCGGTGACATCGAGCACAGGGGCCTTGGTGTCGATGGCTGATATGCCCGAGTGGTCCACGTCCATTCCGGAGACAAGCACTGCGTCGGCGATGTCGAGCCCTTCCTCCAAGCCTACCACCTGGTAACCCTCTTCCTCGAGCATCTCGCGGTAATCGGGTAGATCGTCCGAGACCGCTATGATCCCCTTCATCTCAAGCTCACCTCGGACCATATCATCCCACGCTCTTCCGCGGAGTATTCTCTTTCCCGCCCGGGGAGTCATCACTGGAGGCATTCAGTGAGCCCCTGAGGCTGCGGATTTGCGCGAGAATGTCTTGCACTTCTTCGTCGGACACCTGCGCAAAATCCTCGTAGAACTGCCCTACAGCAAAGAATGGCACAGGCCTCGAGAGCACCACCACCTCATCCGCCTCTGCCTCGAGCCTCGCCACAGAATCAGAAGGCGCAACTGGGACCGCGGTCACAAGCCTCGCTGGCCCCTCCTCCCTGATGCCGCGCAGCGCAGCCAGCATTGTGTAGCCGGTGGCTATCCCGTCGTCAACCACGATCACCGTCCTGCCTTCGATGTGTGGCGCCGGCCTCGCCCCACGGTACAGGTGGGACCGGCGCTCGATCTCGGCTCTCTCCCGGGCAACAGCCTCGCGTATGTACTCGCTCGATACGCCCAGGGTCCGAACGAGATGCTCGTTCAAAAAAACGCCGCCGTGACCCGAGACCGCGCCTATGGCGAGCTCAGGGTCTCCGGGTGCGCCTATCTTGCGTGGTATGACGATGTCGAGCTCAGCTGAAAGGGCCCGGGCGATCTCAGCCCCCACCGGCACGCCGCCTCGCGGTAGCGCCAGCACAAGCGCGTCGGTGCCCCTGTACCTCTCAAGCTTTCTTGCCAGGAGTTGCCCAGCGTGGGTGCGATCCTTGAAGATCATGCTGAGCCGTCCTCCGATGTCCCGCCCTCTGGAAGCTGGGGCGGGGCGACCTTTCCGGGAAGCAGCCTGGCCTGCGGCTCGGTGGTGGCCATCTCGCACGCGCCCTTGAAGATGGCCCCGTCCTCTATGGCGAGGACCGAGACCTTAACGTCTCCGTATAGCTTGCCCGTGGGAAGCAGTTCCAGCCTTCCTTCTGCGTGAATGTTCCCCTGGACCTCGCCTGCTATCGTGACGTTGCGCGCGTGAATCGACGCAACGAGTCGGCCCGGCTCACCGACGACGACATCGCCGTCGGCCTCTATTTCGCCGTCAACGCGGCCATCGATGCGTATTGTGCCCGCGGCTTCGATCCGACCGCTGATCCGGGTTTCCTTGCCGATGATGGTGTCCACCCTCCGTGGGTGGGGCGATTCAGCGGGACGCTTGCCGAACATGGCGGGTCTCCCCCCTTTTCAGTTTCAGTCGTGAACGCGGCTTATCCAGGCTTCGCCCTGGTCCTCGGGACGCCGCTATGAGGGCCGGATGGGTGCGCGTGGCAGGAATGAGGCTCGTCCCGAGGCCTGATACTTGTGGCGTGGCTTCCGCAGGGACTCCGCGCGCCTCCGCGGACAGACGAGGGGAACCGGCGCGTTACATGTAGTTCCAGGGATTCACGGGCTTGCCCGAGACCCGCACCTCGTAATGGACATGTGGACCGGTGCTGGTCCCGGTACTGCCGATGTAAGCTATCACCTGCCCGCGCTTCACCCGCTGCCCCGCGCGGACTGTATTGCGCGAGTTGTGAGCGTACAGGGTCTCGAACCCGTACCCATGATCTATGATTACCAGCCGGCCGTAGCCTGCCTGGGTGCCGCTAAAACGAACGATCCCGTCCGCGGTCGCCCTGATGGGCGTTCCCGTGGGTGCTGCGATGTCGATGCCTTCGTGCCCCTGGACGCGTCCGGTAATAGGGTGACGGCGCCTGCCGAAGCTGGACGTCACCCTGCCCCTCGCAGGCCAGCCGTCAGGCGTGTGATCGAGTCTGTCCCTGTAAGATATCGCCGAACGGCGAAGGGATGACAGGTCGCTGGCTATGTCATCGGCGGCACGCGCAAGCTCGTCGAGACGTGAGTCGGTCTCGAGGACGAGGGCGCCGTCCTCGGCAACTGGGTCCGTTCCGATCGCCCCGGCCCTTTCTTCTCCCGGCAGCGCGCCACGCTGATAGTCACCCCGGCTCGCCAGGGACGTGGACGTGGCGGTGCTGGATACTTTCTTGCCCTTGATGATACTCATGATCTCTTTGCTCAGCGCGTCCAGGCGGGCAAGCTCCCGCTCAAGCTCAGCCGTCCTCTGGGCGAAACCCTCAAGCTGCTTCTTGTTGGCGGCGTTGACGCGCTCGAGCTCCGCGTTTTCTCTTGTCAGTTTCTCTATGTGGGCATCCTTGACGATCTGCTGGTGGTAGAAGCGGGCGACCGTCGCCGTCATACCGAAGTAGGACAATACTAGGAAAGTAACAACGGCTACCGCGATAGCAGATCCGCTGTAGACGAGGAGAAGCGGGATGCTTATGCTCCTGACGGAACCATCTGTTGCAGGTATCGCCATGATCGTGAGCGCGCTTCGGCGGCGTCTTGCGAACTTGCGCCTGAGCAATCTGCGCCACATCATGGTTCGCCCCTTCCGAACGATAATCTCGCCCGTCACTCTGTCCCTGGATACTGGGGAAACGCACTCCTCCGCCCCGGAGCGAAGGCTGGTCCATTAAGAAGTATATGGAGATCTGCCGGAAATATGATCGAGCAGGCAGTATTCGCCAGAACACACAGAGCGACCCAGAAGGCACCTTGACACTTCGACGTCGACGCCGGATTTCCTGCTTCGACTCTGGAGGATACGCCGGGATTTTTGCAGATCTCGCGCACGAATGAGTGTGCTTCCATACGAGCCTTTCTATGCGCTGCCGAGAGGTGAGCAGTACCCGGCGGGTTCGTTCTGGCGCGCGCCGTAGGTGCGCGTGGTGGTGGCCGAAAAGGCTGCCCGGGCGCCTCGTACCCGGCCCGGAAGGTGCGCGGATCTCAATATCCCTCCGCCAGTGACCGGCAACCTGTCGCGAAAGGCGTGAGGATTCTCGTAGTGTCGCTTAGCACTCGCGCACGCCCGGCTTACCGCTTCCGCCGGAGTGCCTGATCAACAGCCTGTTGTTCCTCGGCGGTCAGGGCATAGCGAGACGACCCTTGCTCGACTGGCTTCGCATATACCCGGGACTCGTCGCGCCCATACAGGCTGCTCACAACGACGCCATCTCCCGCGCCGTCCAGGAGGGCCAGCGCGAAACTCTGGTCTCCGCCGGTGTTCTGAAAGGCGTTGAACCTGACGATCCCAAGGCCCTGTACGTGCCGGCGAGACGCAAGGTGGATGTCTTCAACGAACTTCTTGAGGTCGTCGAGGTCGCCTTCGAGCTGTCTTAGGCGCTTTGCGCAGTCCTCTATAACACCCTCGAGGCTCTCACCCTCAGTGCCTCGAACAAGCGCCTGGTATCTCTGGAGAAGCCTGCCCAGCCGCCAGTCGAGGACTACGAGCGCCACCGTGGCCGCCGCGAGAAGGATAACAAGAAGCAGCGCCACTGCCTCAAGATGAGCTGCAACCACATCCTGAACAAGAGAAACGATGCCCACGCGTCCGCCTCCTCCCGACCTGGTTCTCTACATTCGACAGGCGTTCAGGCTTTCCTTCTGCGGGGCAGGAGGAAAGGCACAGTTGTGGCTGCTCTAAGTGAGGGTGAGCGAGTTCTCGCCTGTTGTCGAAGAGTTGGCGGGTCGCCGGTGTTGCGCTCTCTATTTGAGTCACCAGCAGCCCCTCCCAAAAATCGGGGTCATTTGTGCTCCTGCGCTCAGGTGAGGGGTCCCTCCTTCGTCTCAGTGTGCCAACATCTATCGGGGTGCCACTGGTGCACCGTCTTTTTGAGTTGCCGGCAAGCCCTCCCAGAACTCGGGGGCATCTCTGCGCTGTTGCTCGGTTGGCCGCGGTGCCCGGGAGTATTTCCCGGGAAATAGCGGGCTACCACCGGCTGGACCATCTTGACATCCACCGGGGTTGAACCGCGTGACACCGGCGCCGTGTTCAACCAAGCCGCCAGGTGCTGGAGGAATCCAACACTCTCACGCGTCAGTTCCTCCCCCTTTTCCGGGGATTGCCGGCTTGCCGGTGTCGCACCCCGGGGCGGCACCCGAAACCGAGTGCCCTTCGCCGAAATCCGGCTGGTCAGGCAAGTGGCGGGATTTCGACACCCCTCGTCCACGTGCTCGCCGCCCCTCATAGAAGTCAGGAGCACTTGTGCGCCCTCACCTAGACCGCGACGGCCTGCGCAAGCGGCCAGGCACCGGCCCCTCACCTCGGAGCGTCAGGCACTCAGAAGGGTGGGCATGCACCTGGCGGGAAGCGGAAGTGTTCCACGTGGAACATTTGGGGAGCCCCCAATGGCACTGCCCTCCCGTCGCGTGTCCGCGGAGGTCTCGTCTTCTGCGACGGATAAGGGCGCGGGCGCAGCCAGGGAACACGTGTTCGTATACGTGTGCGCTGCGGGCGCGCCTAACCGTGTCCAGCGCCTCTGTGAACGTCCGTGGGAGGCCGCGTGTGCGAGTCAATCGCCACGTGCTACCTGGCCTGCAGAGTAGCGCCGCTCGACTGGTGCGCGGACAGCGATGGGGGATCACGTGCGGTTGCGGCGGACACAGACCTCGCGGATGCAAACTCACTCGTCAGCATGGGCCGCCGCCCGAAGGACGCGAACCGTCCAGCAGTGCAGGCGGACGGATGAGCATGCCTCAGCTATTCTCACCGTTCGTGGTACAAAGCTTTACGCTCAAGAACCGCATCGTGATGCCTCCGATGGCGAGCGAGACTGCTACGCTGGCAGGCGTGGCCACTGAGGAGACTCTCAAGTACTACGAGCAGAGGGCCAGGGGCAGGGCGGGAC
>JAAYXB010000066.1 GCA_012516125.1 Bacillota bacterium
CCCCACCCCCGTCTCGCCATCACTGCCCCCAAAGCGCTCCGCGCTTTCCGCGCAGCCCCTTGGGCCCGACATAGGCGAGACCTGCACCGCGACCGGGCGCGGGCTCGAAATAGGGCTCGGGAGCGGGAGCGGGAGCGGGGGAGGGGACCTGAACGGATGGTCCTCAGCCTATAGGGCCATTCCGATTATACGCCTATCCGCACGAAAAATGAAGAGCCGACGGGGCGCGGGCGGCGAGCCCCTGCGCCGCGGCATGCGAAAGCCGCAGGGTGCCGCAGGAATTCTCCGGGCCGCGGAGAATCATGGGACTGTTGCCCGTGTGGCCGGGTGCACCAGATGTACCTGGAACCACAGCGGTACACCACGCCTGCCTGGGCTTTTCCGGCAGTCGGAGTGAGGAGGCTAGATCGACGTGGCAAGACATTTGGAACTCATCGGTTCGACAGAGGGATACCAGATAGATGCGGGGGGCGTTCTCCTGGAGACCGATGGCGCCTGCGTGGAAGTACGACTCATCGCAAATGACCTGGTGCGCGTGAGAATGAGCCCGGTGAGTCCCCAAAGGGCGCCGAGCGGCGCAGGGGCAAGCCCTGTGCGCAGGTCGTTCGCCGTGGTGAAGCACGACTGGCCCGAAGTGCCGGCAAGCATCGAGGACCGCCCTGATGCGATTTGGCTCGCGACCGACATGGTCCTTGTGAGAGTGGGGAAAACACCTGTCCGCGTCGATTTCCTGCGGCCCGACGGCACCCCGGTCTGCATGGAAAGCCCCCGGGGCGGCATGGGCTGGCGTGGCACTGGGGCCGGCTGCACCAAAGTCCTTGGGGCACAAGACCACTTTTACGGCTTCGGCGAGCGTACCGGGTTCCTCGACAAGCGTGGCTCGGCCATGACGCTGTGGAACACTGACACAAATCCGCACACGCCGTCCACCGACTCGATGTATGTCTCGATCCCGTTCTTCATGAGGATTTCGGGGCAAGATGCCTACGGCATATTTCTCGATAGCGCCGCCCGGTGCTTTTTCGATATGGGCAAGTCCTCGCGTGACGAGTATCTGTTCGCCACGGATGAAAAGGCGTTCGACTACTACTTCTTCGCAGGGCCAGACGCAAAGGGCATCCTGCGGCGGTACACTGAGCTTACCGGGCGCATGAGCCTGCCACCCCTTTGGGCGCTCGGCTACCACCAGGCTCGCTTCAGCTATCACCCCCAGGACCAGGTTGAGGAGGTCGCGCGCAGCCTCCGTGAGAACGGTATTCCGTGCGACGCCATATACCTCGACATCCACTACATGCACGGTTTTCGGGTGTTCACGTTCGATCCAGACGAATTCGGCGACCCGCAGGGGCTCATGAAGCGGCTCGCTGCAATGGGGTTCAAGGTGGTCACCATAGTCGACCCCGGCGTCAAGGTGGACCCTGACTACGAGGTATACCGGGACGGGGTAGAACGGGATTGCTTCGTCTCGCTGCCGGGCGGAAAGAGGTTTGTGGCGAGCGTGTGGCCGGGACCCGTGTCCTTCCCTGACTTCGCCCGCGAGAAAGTGCGGGCATGGTGGGCCGCACAGCACAGGGTGCTCTTCGATGCGGGAGTGCGCGGCATATGGAACGACATGAACGAGCCCTCGTGCTTCGACACCCCCACAAAAACCATGCCTGTGCGGGCACTGCACGGAGAGCCTGGTGAGGAGGTGCCGCACGGCGTGGTCCACAATGCGTACGCCAACCTCATGAGCGAGGCGACGTGCCAGGCGTTCCGAGACCTACTGCCGGGCGTGCGCCCGTTCGTCATCAGCAGGGCCGGGCACGCTGGAATCCAGCGCCACGCTTGCATCTGGACGGGCGATAATTCGAGCTGGTGGGAGCACCTGATGATGGCCGTGCCCATGTGCCTGAACCTTGGGATGTCGGGCGTGTCGTTCGTGGGGACCGACGTGGGAGGCTTCATCGGCGACAGCAATCCCGAGCTTGTGGCGAGATGGACGCAGCTTGGGGCGTTCACGCCGCTCTTCCGCAACCACAGCGCGCTCGGAAGCTGGTCTCAGGAACCGTACGCCCTGGGCGAGCCGTACGTGTCCATCTGCCGGGACTACATAAAGTTGAGGTACAAGCTCCTGCCGTACATCTACACGCTGACGTGGGAGTCAGCGCAGGACGGCGTCCCCGCCATGCGCGCCATGGTGCTTGAGTTCCCCGGGGACGAGGAGGCCCATGCGGCCTTCGACCAGTTCATGCTGGGGCGGGACATCCTCGTGGCCCCCGTGTACCATCCAGGGGCCTCGTGCCGCAAGGTGTACCTGCCCGAAGGCGAGTGGGTGGACTTCCACACTGGCGAGAAGGTGCGCGGCGGACGGTACGTTATCGCTGACGCGCCCCTCGAGCGCATCCCCCTCTTCTACCGCGAAGGGGCTATCGTTCCCTACGGTAGAGCGATGAACTTCGTTGGGGAGGTCCCCCAGGTGCTCGAGATCGTCGACGTCTACCCCTCGCCCGCAGTCCCGGAGCGCACGTTTGAGCTATACATGGACGACGGTGAGACCACGAACTACATGTCGGGCGCGTTCGGGTTCGTGGACATAGCGTACAGGCTTACAGGGGCGGAGGGGCCAGGCGCAAGCTGCCCGGGCGAGGCGGCGGCAGGCCCCGGGAGCGTGGTGAACATCACTGTGGACGCCCGCGACGAGCGCTACCCGTGCGCTCTTCCCCTTGGCGTGGTCAGGGTCTGGGGATGCGACACGCGTCCCCTGGAGGTTCTCGCAGGCGGCAAGGCCCTGCCCGAAGCCGCGAACGCGTCAGACGTGCTCGGGGGGCAGCGCGGATATTTCATGGACGCGGAGAAACGCCACCTGTACGTGGGTGTGCATGGACCCGCGAAGGATGTGCAGCTTACAGTGGTGTGGTCGACGGTCCTCCAGGCCCGGGCGTGAAGCCGGGCATCGGTGCGCCGGCTGCGGGACCGCCTGATGTAGCGTCAAGATACAGGCTTGGGAACGGCCCGCAGCGCCGAGGCGCCGGGTCGGGGGCGCCGTTCCTGAAGCGCACCGGCGATAACCGCTCTAGCAGTGGTGGCGCCCTCTGAGTTCACACCGAGAGGCCCTGGACTGGAGACAGGCCGCAATGTCGGGAAAACGCGGGAGCCCGACCATCCGTGGCCGGGCTCCCGGTTCTCCGTGGAAGTCTTTCCATCTCTCACGCGCGTGACCTACTTGCAGTCTCTTACGGCCTTCAACCCCGCGCTGCCATCTCATCTACGCCGCCAGCTGGGTTACTTGTTGCACGGGAACAAGAAGAATATTAGGAAGAAAAACGGAATGATGATAATGATAGCGATGATGATGATCCACCACCAGCTGAAGCCGCCTCCCCATCCGGGTGAGGGCTTGGTGATCTCTGCCATGCTACCTACCCCCTCGGACTGCCGTCATCGGCACACCGTAATCTGCAGGCTTTCCCGCAGTCACGATATCATATGTCCAACCTCGAGGGGATGACACTTTTCCGGGCAACAACAACCGTATCAAACCACTGGTGGAGGCGGCGGGAGTCGAACCCGCGTCCGAAGAGGCAACTCGAGGAGCTTCTACGAGCGTAGCGTGGGGTTTTGATTCGCCCCGGGGGCGCTCCCACGCCGGCTCCCAACGAGGCTATCTCGATAGTCTTAACTCGCCCCTCCGAGAATTGGAGCGAGAGCATCCTGGTTTGGATGACGCCCGCACCGGTCTCCCAGGCCAAGCCCGGATTGGACGGCTGCGTTAGTTACGCAGCGTAAGCGTACTCGTTGTTGGCACTTATCGTGCGTTCCACCGTTTAACGAGGTCGGCGGGATCTCGGCTCGCTACCCCTGTCGTCACAGCTCCCCGTCGAAACCGTAACGCCCCCACAAACTTCAGGACACGTACTTCAGGGCTTCCGAGTCGCCAGTCAGCCAGCAGCTCCTGCCTATATCGCGCCTCTATCGCGTTCTCTCCTTGATCGCGCGGTCGGCCTCGCGCGCAAGATCGCGCCTGGTGATAGCCTCACGCTTGTCGTAGAGCTTCTTGCCCTTCGCCAGGGCCAGCTCAACCTTGGCGAGGCCCCTCTTCAAGTAGACCTTGAGCGGCACAAGCGTGAACCCGCGCTCCTGCGTCTTGCCCTGGAGCCTTCGGATCTCGTCTTTGTGCAGCAGGAGCCTTCGCGTGCGGAGGGGCTCATGGTTGAACCTGTTGCCGTGCTCGTACGGGCTTATGTTCATGTTATAGAGCAGGACCTCGCCGCCCTCCACCCGTGCGAAGCTGTCGCGCAGGCTCACCATTCCGCGCCTGACCGACTGGATCTCGGTGCCGGTGAGGGCGATCCCCGCTTCGTACGTCTCATGTATATGATAGTCGTGATATGCCTTGCGATTCGTGGCGACGACCTTCTGCTCTGACAAAGCCCCTCACCTGCAGGCCAATTATACCATGGCGGTGCGTAGCGTTCAAGCGACGCCGCGACCCAGGAGGGCACTCTCGGGACTCTTGACGCTCATCTGCTTACTCTGTCGTTCTATAGGCCGAGTTCGTGCGAGATCGCCTGCATGGCCTGAAGGCCTATGCCGATGAACTCCTCGAGCGACAACCCCAGCTCAGAGCAGCTTCTTATCTGGTCCCTGTTGGCCCCGCGCGCAAACGACGACTCCTTGAATCTGTTCATCACAAAGCCCACATCGATGGCGGAAAGCTTCTTCTCGGGATGGATGAGCGCGGCCGCCACCAGGAGTCCTGTGAGAGGGTCGACCGCGTAAAGGGCTTTGTCCAGGCGCGTGTCGCGCGGAAGCCCGTGGGCCTCGTTGTGCGCCTTCACAGCGTACACTACGTCACCCGGCAGACCCAGTCTTTCGAGCATCTCGCCCCCCACGAGGCTGTGCCGGTCGGGGTCGTGCGCCGTCTCGTCGTAGTCGATGTCGTGGAGAAGGCCTGCCAGCGCCCATTTGCCCTCGTCCTCGCCGAAGTGCTCCGCCAGGGCCTTCATGACGGCCTCCGTCGCGAGCATGTGCTTGATGAGGTTTCTGGTTCTTACGTGCTTCTTCACAAGTTCCAGCGCCTCTTGTCGATCCATCATCGTGCTTGTTCTTCTCCTTCCTGGATGCTCTGAGCGAGAATTCGTTAGTCCCTCCCGCAGTGCCAGCATCTGGGAGTTGTGGGTGATTGCGCGAGGGGTGTCAGAATCCGCCCACTCGCCCGACGGGCCGGATTTTGGGGAAGCGCGCACCGGCCATCCGTTACGAAACGACCGGGCGGCGACATAGCCAGGTCGGATTGCGTTGCGGCCGCTGGCCGGAGTTGCTGAAGAAGTGCATGGGGCCCATGCACTTCTTCAGCACACTCTCAACGCTCTCATCCTCTTACATCTTGCGATTCTCCAGGGACACGGCGCGGCCTGACGAAGGTCGAGCTCGCTCCAGGGCCGCCCGCAGGCCTCCGTCTTCAGGTATCATCCGGGCCCCCATCGGCACTCATCAGCGCCCATCGCCACCTATCGGCGGATTCAGCTGAACAGGCCCATGAGGAGCGCGTTCAGCTTGATGATGAGCGGTGCAAAGACCAGGGCCACCACGGTCATCAGCTTGAGAAGGATGTTCATGGCCGGACCCGCGGTGTCTTTGAACGGGTCGCCTACGGTGTCACCGATGACGGCCGCCGCATGAACAGGCGTCCCCTTGCCGCCGAGGTTCCCGGCCTCGATATACTTCTTCGCATTGTCCCAGGCGCCGCCGGCGTTTGCAAGCTGGATGGCCAGCGGTACCCCGGTCGCGAGCGCCCCGGCGAGAAGCCCGCCGAGCGTGTCAACCCCGAGGATTATCCCGACGGCGAGAGGTATCGCGACCGCCAGGAGGCCCGGTGCCACCATCTCTCGCAGCGCGCCCGCGGTCGTTATATCTACGCACCTCGCGTACTCGGCACGCGCCGTGCCCTCCATGAGGCCGGGGATCTCCCTGAACTGCCTGCGGACCTCCTCGACCACCTTGAACGCGGCACGCCCCACAGCCTCCATGGCTCCGGCGGCAAAGATGTAGGGAACCATGGCCCCGATGAACAGGCCCGCCACCACCCTGGCGTTCAGTAGGTCCATGATGGAGAGCTTCGCCGCCTGGATATACGCAAAGAACAGCGCAAGCGCGGTCAGAGCAGCGGAGCCGATGGCGAATCCCTTCGCTATGGCGGCGGTCGTATTGCCCGCGGCATCAAGCGAATCCGTGATCTTCCGAACCTCAGGCGGCATATGTGCCATCTCGGCAATGCCGCCGGCGTTGTCGGATATCGGCCCGTATGCGTCCACGGACACCGTCATGCCCGCGATGGAGAGCATCCCAAGGGCTGCCACGGCGATGCCATAGAAGCCCGCCGCTCCGAAGGCCACCAGGATGGCAATAGCCACGAAAAGCAGCGGGAGCACGGTGCTCCTCATGCTGAGCGCGAACCCTCCGATGATGTTCGTGGCGGGCCCGGTCAGGCATGTCTTCGCAAGCTCCGCGACAGACTTACCGGATGTGTACATCTCCGCCACCTGTCCGATGACCACGCCCGAGATGAGACCCAGGAGCGCGGCCCAGAACACGCTGAGCTCACCATAATAGAACCTGCTTAGAAGGAACGCGCCGATGACAACCAGCGCCGCGCTGGCGAAGGTACCCCTTCGAAGCGCCGCACCCGGGTCTCCGCCCGTCTCGCTCGTCCTCACGAAGAACGTCGCGATTATCGAGGCAATGATGC
Source organism: Bacillota bacterium (assembly GCA_012516125.1). Lineage (GTDB taxonomy): Bacteria > Bacillota > SHA-98 > UBA4971 > UBA4971 > UBA6256. The sequence continues at coordinate 6,731 of JAAYXB010000066.1, forward strand.
CGATCCCCGCAAGCCCTAGCGCGAATATGATGCCCTTGAACTTGGCCTCGGGCGTGGGGAAAGTCGCAACAGCGATCACCATGGCCGACACTATGGAGCCGACATAGGACTCATAGAGGTCCGCGCCCATCCCGGCCACGTCTCCGACGTTGTCGCCTACGAGGTCAGCAATGACTGCGGGGTTCCGCGGGTCGTCCTCAGGGATGCCCTTTTCCACCTTACCTACGAGGTCGGCGCCGACGTCAGCAGCCTTCGTGTAGATGCCGCCGCCCACCCTCGCAAAGAGCGCCACGAAACTTGCGCCCATACTGAAGCCCGCGATGAGCTCGGTGGCTGAGAACATGTCCAGACCGGGAAGCCTGGAGAATATGTAGTACACAAGGGACAGCGCGAAAAGCCCGATGCCGACCACGTACATCCCCATGACAGCGCCTCCGGGGAACGCAACGCGTAAGGCGTTGTTGAAACCCTTCGTGGCTGCCTGGGCGGTTCTAGCGTTGGCCCGCGTCGATATCTGCATTCCCACGAAGCCTGCGGAGATCGAAGCGCCAGCCCCGAGCACAAATGCTACGGCGCTGTATGGGCTGATGCCGACTGCGAGGATGACGAAGACTATCGCAAGGAACACGAATACCACGCTGTATTCGCGCTTCAGAAATGCCATTGCGCCTTCGTGGATGGCGCCCGAGAGTTCCCTCATTGTTGCATTACCAGGATCTTTCGCGAGGACATTGGAGACGAGATAACCGACGAACGCCAGGCCAAGGGCCCCCGCAAGTGTTGCGTACAGGATGGACGACGTGCCAACGACCGGCATTTTCCGTTCACCTCTCGACGAATTCCATCATCTCTGCCGCATCACACATCTCCGCCACATCACACGCACCTACGTCACGCACCCGAAGAACAGAAAGCCCCGGCTTTTGCGCAGCACGGGGCACAGGCCTACCTCACAACGGTGAGCAACACCGACGACGCCAGGAAGACCACCGCCACAACCGTCGTAACCTTGCTCAAAAGGTCTTCCCACCCCTTGTTCTTCGCGAAGAACAGCTGCCCGCCGCCACCGATGGATCCGAGCCCCTCGCCCTTGCTGGACTGGAGCAGCACGACGACGATGAGCGCTATCGATACGATGAACTGGAACACTATTAGCGCCGTTCGCAAAGCCTGCCACCTCCCACGACGCTGGCCTACGAAATGCTCTAAGTGAGGATTCGGGGGGCATCTCTTCACTCTCACTTAGCACGAACCAGAACCCATTTTAGCACACCGCCCGGGAGGTGGCAAGCACTCGCTCGACCGCTTCGACCGCGCGACCGTCCCGACCGTCCCGACCGTCCCGACCGTTCGTCCGAGCATCCGTCCGATCGTCTGTCCGAGCGCCCGACGACGGCCTCGTCACACCCGGAAGGCCGCGCGGCCCGCGAACATCCCGGTCTCGTCGAGCATGTCCTCGATCCGGAGAAGCTCGTTGTATTTCGCCACCCGGTCGGTACGCGACGGCGCGCCCGTCTTTATCTGGCCGCTGTTCGTCGCGACCGCGATGTGGGCGATAGTCACGTCCTCGGTCTCGCCCGATCGATGGGATATGACCGCCGTGTACCCTGCGCGGTGGGCCATCTCGATGGCGGCCAGTGTCTCGGTAAGGGTCCCGATCTGATTGACCTTTATGAGCACTGAGTTGGCGACGCCGGACTTGATCCCGCGCTCGATGCGCTCGGTGTTGGTCACAAAGAGGTCGTCCCCGACGATCTGGATCCTCTTGCCGAGCGTGTCAGTGAGCAGCTTCCAGCCGTCCCAGTCGTCCTCCGCAAGCCCGTCCTCGATCGATATGATGGGGTACTTCTCCACAAGCCCTTTCCAGTACTCCACCATCTCCGGGGTCGTCCGCCTCTTGCCCTCGCCCTCGAACACATACGCGCCATCTTTATACATCTCGCTCGCCGCCGGGTCCAGCGCGATGAGCACGTCCTCGCCCGGCCTGTACCCGGCCATCTCGATGGCTTTCAGGATAAGCTCGAGCGCTTCCTCGTTGGACCCGAGGTTCGGCGCGATGCCGCCCTCGTCTCCCACGGCCGTGCCCATGCCCTTCTTCTTCACCACGTTACGAAGGTGGTGGAACACCTCGGCGCCCATGCGCAGCGCGTCCGCGAACGTCACCCCGCCCACCGGCGCTATCATGAACTCCTGGATGTCCACGTTGTTGTCGGCGTGCTTGCCGCCGTTCAGGATGTTCATGAGCGGGACGGGCAACACGTGCGCGGCGGTACCCCCGATGTATCGGTAGAGCGGAAGCCCGAGCGACTCCGCGGCCGCCTTTGCGCACGCGAGCGACACGGCGAGAATGGCGTTCGCGCCCAGCTTCTCCTTGTTCGGAGTGCCGTCGAGCTCGAGCATGATGTTGTCGATCTCCATCTGCTCGGTGGCGTCCATCCCCTCAAGCTCGGGACCGATGGTCTCGTTGACGTTCTCAACCGCTTTCTGGACGCCCTTGCCGAGGTACCTCTTCTCGTCCCTGTCGCGCAGCTCAAGCGCCTCGTGGGTCCCGGTGGACGCGCCTGACGGCACCGCCGCCCTTCCCACAGTGCCGTCGGCCAGAGTCACCTCGGCTTCCACAGTGGGATTGCCGCGGGAGTCGAGGATTTCCCGCGCGTACACATCTACGATCGTGGTCATCGAAACACCTCTTTTCTAACACGTGTCTTGCACGTGGCTTGCGCCCAATTCACCTGGACTTGACGATAGCCGCGAAACTTGCGGCATCAAGGCTTGCTCCGCCGACGAGGGCGCCGTCTATCTCCGGCTGCCCGAGAAAGTCCGCGATGTTCTGCGGCTTCACGCTGCCTCCGTACTGGATGCGGACCTCCTGCGCGATCCTCTCATTGAACACCTCGGCCACCGACTGTCTGATGATGTGGATCACCCTGTTGGCCTCGTCCGCCGAGGCGGTGCGGCCTGTTCCGATCGCCCACACCGGCTCGTACGCGATGACTATTCTCTCGGCACCGTTCGTCTTCACCCCGCTCAGGGCAGCTTTCGTCTGCCGGACGACCACTTCCTCGGTCTTGCCGGCATCGCGCTCATCAAGCGTCTCGCCAACACAGATTATGGGGAGGAGGCCGTTTGCCATGGCCGACTTGACTTTTTTGTTCACGGTCTCGTCCGTCTCGCCAAAATAAATTCTCCGCTCAGAGTGACCCAGGATGACATACATGCACCCGAGGTTCCTCAGCATGAGGGGGGATATCTCGCCTGTGAACGCCCCCTCCTCCTCCCAGTGCATGTTTTGCGCCCCGAGCTCGATGTTGCTGCCGCGGAGCGCCTCCCGTACCGCGTCGAGGGCCGTGAACGGAGGACACACCACGACCTCCACGTCCCCGACGTCGGCCAGCGTTTCCTTGAGATCCCCGACAAGGTCCACTGCCTCGTCGCGGGTCTTGTTCATCTTCCAGTTTCCTGCGATTATCCGTCGCCGCAAGCCCTTCACCTCCACACTCCCATGTCCCCATGCCGGCCCGCGAGGACGCTCGGCAGCTTTCGCGTCCGCAGCCGGGACTCGCCGCCGAGCCTCTCGCCGGCTCGCAGGCCTGGCTTACCTGTTTTTCCGTTCATGCCTTATCCTTTAGCACCACCACGCCGGGCAGCTCTTTGCCCTCGAGAAATTCGAGCGACGCCCCGCCTCCCGTGGAGACGTGGGTCACCTTGTCCGCGAAGCCCATTTCTTCAAGCGCGGCGGCAGAGTCTCCGCCCCCGACTATCGTTGTGGCCTTCGACTCGGCGAGGGCCTTCGCGATGCCCCGTGTGCCCTCGGCGAATGGCTTCATCTCGAACACGCCCATCGGGCCGTTCCAGACCACCGTTTTCGCATCGGCGATCGCCTTGCCAAACTTCGCCACCGTCTCAGGCCCGATATCAAGCGCCTGCCAGTCCGGTGGGATCTGGTCCACAGGCACCACCCGGGTCTTCGCGTCCTCGGCGAAACGGTCCGCAACAACCACGTCGGAGGGAAGCATGAACCTCACGCCTCTCGCCCTGGCCTTCTCCACGAGTTCCCTCGCAAGGTCGATCTTGTCGGCCTCCAGGATGGACTGGCCCACTTCAAGACCCTGGGCCTTGAGGAACGTGTACGCCATGCCGCCGCCGATAATGAGCGTGTCCACCTTGTCAAGGAGGTTGCGGACCACACCGACCTTGTCCTTGACCTTGGCTCCCCCCAGGATGGCCACGAACGGCCGCTCAGGGTCGGCGAGAGCCTTCCCCATGACTTCGATTTCCTTTTCCATAAGGAAGCCTGCGACCGCTGGCAGGAACTTCGCCACACCCGCGGTGGACGCGTGGGCACGGTGGGCGGTCCCGAACGCGTCGTTCACATAGAGGTCGGCAAGATCGGCGAGAGCCCTCGCAAACCCCTCGTCGTTCGCCTCCTCCTCCGCATGGAACCTGAGGTTCTCGAGGAGCACCACATCTCCGTCGTTCATGGCGGCGACCTCGGCCTTGACCTTGTCGCCCACGCACTCATCCAGCTTGCGCACGGGCTTTCCGAGAAGCTCCGAAAGCCTCCTCGCCACGGGGTCCATCCTGAACTCGTCCGCGGGCTTACCTTTGGGACGCCCGAGGTGGGACGCCAGGATGACCTTCGCCCCGTGATCAATGAGATACTTTATCGTTGGGAGGGCCGCCCTGATACGGGTATCGTCGGTGATCTCGCGCTCGGCGTTCATGGGGACGTTGAAGTCCACCCTGACGAGCACCCGCTTTCCTTTCACATCAACGTCTCTAATGGTAGCCTTCGCCACACTCCGTCACCCCTTCCCAGGGTTCACCCCGGCGACGGGCCACGCGAGCCGGGCCTTCCGGCCGGCGCGGCCCACCTGCCTGGTATTCTCGCGTTGTATCGGCCAGCCTGGTTCGGCAGGGTCCCGATCTTACAGCCCTCTCCCCGCGATGTAGGCAGCAAGGTCCACGACCCTCACCGAGTAAGCCCACTCGTTGTCATACCACGCTATAACCTTGACCATGGTCCCATCCATCACCATTGTGGACAGCGCATCAACGATCGCGGAGTGCGGGTCGCCGTTGAAGTCTTTCGAGACGAGCGGCTCCTCGGTGTAGGCGAGGATGCCCGCGAGCGGGCCTTCCGCCGCCGCCTTGAGGGCTGCGTTCACTTCCTCGACGCTCGTGGGCTTTGCCACGTCAGCCACAAGGTCAACCACGGATACGTTGGGCGTGGGCACGCGCATCGCGAAGCCGTTCAGCTTGCCGTTGAGCTCCGGCAGCACCTTGCCCACGGCCTTGGCCGCGCCGGTCGTGGTGGGTATGATGGAAAGGCCGGCAGCCCGCGCACGCCGGAGGTCCTTATGCATGAGGTCGAGGGTCCTCTGATCATTGGTGTATGAATGAACCGTGGTCATGAGCCCTCTTGTGATGGTGAAGTTCTCGTGGACCACCTTCGCCACGGGGGCAAGGCAGTTGGTGGTGCAGGACGCGTTGGAGATGATGTTGTGCTTCGCAGGATCGTAGCTCTTCTCGTTGACGCCCATCACGATGGTGATGTCCTCACCCTTGGCGGGGGCGGTGATGATGACCTTCTTAGCTCCACCCTTGAGGTGGCCTGTTGCTTTCTCGGCGTTCGTGAACACGCCGGTTGACTCGATGACTATGTCCACACCCAGGTCCTTCCAGGGTATCGCGGCGGGATCCTTCTCGGACAGCACCTTGACGGACTTCCCGTTGACAACGATCTCGCCGTCTTTCGCCTCCACGCTGCCGCGGAAGGTGCCGTGAACCGAGTCATACTTCAGGAGGTGAGCGTTGGTCTTCGCGTCGGCCAGGTCGTTCACGGCCACAACGTCGATGGCCGGGTTCTCCAGCGCCGCCCGGTACACGATCCGCCCTATCCTGCCGAAACCGTTGATTCCGACTTTGACTGCCATTTTCCTTCTCCTCCCTGTCCCTTCCCGTTTTGCGTTTATCCCTCGAGCTCGAGCATTCTCCGGGCCGCCGCCTCGTCCGTCACCAGCGCCTCGCGGCTCTGCTGTTTCATGACGGCCAGCACCGCCTGCGCCTTCTTGGCCCCGCCAGCCACCGCTATCAGCTTCTTCCCGGCGAGGTCCTCGGGGCGAATGCCCATGCTCGGCGTATAGTACACCATCTTCCCGTCGCTGTCGAAGTAGTACCCGAACATCTCCGCCACGGCGCCGCGCGAGGTCAGGATCTCCAGGGCGTCCCCGGTAATGCCGCGTCTTTTCGCCATCTCCTCGAGCGTGCCCACCCCGTGGACAACGACTCGGGCCCTCTTAATGAGATCCAGGACCTCCTTTATGCGAGGTTCGTCCACGATCCGCGATATGGTCTCCGGGTGAAGATCGTCGGGCACGTTGAGCACCCTGTAGGCGCCCCCCATGCGCTTTGCCATGGTCACTGCTATGGTATCGGCCTGCGTCTCGACCTCCTCTCCGAGACTGCCCCTGGCTGGAACAACCGTTATGCCTTTAGGCCATCCTGACGGAACGATTGCCGCGGCCACCTCGGCCATGGTCGTGCCTCCGCCTGCCGCGATGATATCCCCCTCCTCAACGATATCTCGGAGGATGCGCACCACGGCCCTGCCCATCTCTTTCTTGACGGTAGGATCGCGCCCCGAATCACCCGCCACCACCACGACCCTTGCCACTGGCAACCGCTCCTCGAGGCCCCGCTCGAGCCTGGCGAAGCCCCGGAGCTCGCGCACGTACTCCCCGAGGTCCGCGAAAGTACGCTCGCCCTCCGGGGTCAGGCTCACCCCGGCCGGGCCGACGGCGAGGAGGCCTTGCTGCCTCAGGAACTCGAGCTCGCTCCTTACGGTGCGCTCTTTCTCCGCAAGCCGCGATGAGAGGGTGCGCCTGCCCACCGGCTGAGAGAAATGGATATGACGAAGGATGGAGTAGCGAATGTCGATAAGCTCCCCGATCTCGGGGGCGATCTTCCGTTGCAGGCTCACGAACCTGTCCATGTCGTGCGTCCCAATCGCTCTCCTCGCTGCCCCCGCCGAGGCCTCGCCGTGCCGGCTGAGCTGTTCGCATGTCCGTGGTTCTTACGGCTTCGGGGGGCCTTCCAGTCTGCCCATATCATATTATGGCAGAGCCCCGGGACGCATAGCGTCCCGGCGGAGGCATTACTGTCCCGCCAGGGCAAAAATAAAAAGTCCCATCATCTCCATTAGTTTATTCTCTGCGCCATGAAAAAATCCTTCCGCCCCGAGCACTAAATCGCACTCAGAACCTCCTCCGCTGCTTCGAGGCGGGTATCATGTCTTCTTCGCGGTATTTGGCCACGGTGCGGCGGGATATGAGGATGCCCTGCTCCCTCAGCCTGTCAGCGATGGCCTGGTCGCTCAGGGGTTCCTTCGGGTCCTCCGCCTCAATGATATCGCGGATCATCCTCTTGATGCTTTCACTGGAAGCCGAATCCCCGGCCGCCGTCGGGACCCCGCTCGCGAAGAAGAACCTCATCTCGTACACGCCCCGAGGAGTCTGCACGTACTTGCCGGCGGTGGCCCTGCTGACGGTGGACTCGTGCACGCCGATCTCGTCGGCGACTTCCTTCAGGGTGAGCGGCCTCAGGTACTTGATGCCCTTGTCGAAAAAATCTCGCTGGAACCTGACGATGCATTCCGTGACTCTGTAAAGCGTCCGCCTCCGCTGCTCGATGCTGCGTATGAGCCACATGGCCGAGTTCAGCTTCGACTTCACGAACTCGACCGCGCTTGCCTCTTGCTCCGGGTTTTTGAGCATCTCGCGGTAAGCCGGGTTTATGGTAAGACGCGGGGCGGACACATCGTTCACTACGATGACGTAATCGTCCCCCGCCTTCTCCACGGTCACGTCGGGCTCTATATACCCTGCTGACCGCGCCCCGGAGAACTCCCGGCCCGGCTTCGGGTCAAGCGTCTTGATTATGTCGCACGCCCTCTGGACCTCAGCGACCGGCCTCTGGAGCCGCTGCGCGATCCTGGCCAGCCTCCCGGCGGCCACATCGTCGAGGTGATCCCGGATGAGAGTGGATGCGAGGTCGCGCTCATCCTCGGGGATGTCGAGCGTATCGAGCTGGATGAGGAGGCATTCCTTGAGATTCCGCGCGCCCACCCCCACAGGCTCGAACCCCTGTACTACCCTGAGCACCCGCTCGACCCGGTCGGCGCTTACGCCCGCCATGGCGGCTATTTCTGAGACTTCCATGCGGAGGTAGCCATCATCATCGATTCCACCGATGATGAGGCTCCCGATCCTCACATCCTCGTCGTCCAGAGGTGACAGGCGCAACTGGAACATGAGGTGCTCCTGGAAGGACTCCTGGTGCCCCACGTACGACTCGTATGAAAACTCCGCCTCGTCGCGTTTCTCCCTTGGTGCGACGTACCCGAGGTCGCTCGCATCGTCGAAGTAGCTCTGCCAGTCGATATCCGGCCCGTCCCCCTCCGCGTCGCCCGTGCCAGCCGCTAAGCCGCCGGAGGCCTCGCCCGCCGGGTCCGCACCGGCATCCCGGGACAGCACGTCGGCGCGCTGTGCCTCACCGGCCTCGACGTCAGTGTCAGCACCGGAGCCGGAGCCGGAGCCGGAATCGGAATCGGAGCTATCGGCGTCCGCAAGCTCGAGCACGGGGTTCTCGAGCATCTCGGTCTCGATGTATTCCTGAAGCTCCATCCAGGGCAACTGGAGGACGGTTATGGCCTGGCGAAGCTCAGGGGTTATGACGAGCTTCTGAACCTGTTTGAGGCTCATCTCATAACCCATCCTCATTGCCCCGTTCACCTCCCGCTACTAAGTGAGGATGCATTAGTCCTCGCCCCTCTTCCAGTAGTTGCCGGGTTGCCGGTGTTGCACTCGGGGACGGCGCCCCAAGCGGGGCGCGCTTCGCCAAAATCCGGCCCGTCCGGCTAGGCAGCCGGATTTTGACACCCC
>JAAYXB010000067.1 GCA_012516125.1 Bacillota bacterium
CGAGGGGTGTCAAAATCCGGCCACTGGCCGGACGGGCCGGATTTTGTCAAGGCGCCCCGCTTGGGGCGCCGTCCCCGAGTGCAACACCGGCAACCCGGCAACTACTGGAAGAGGGGCGAGGACTAATGCACCTTCACTTAGCTTCAGGCCCGCGTAATCGCTCACGGCTCTCCCGCGTCTCCTCGCGGTCAAACCTCGCACGCATCACACGTGGCGGAAGGTCGCCTTTTGGTAAGATCTCCGGCTTTGCCCGGTTCTATCCATGTCGACGCGTCGCCATGTGACTCTGGGTCTGAAAGTTGCACGCCATCGTAATGTCTCCACACAGCCTGGCAACGTTCTTGTTGACGCGGCACAGAAAGTGCTTTACATTAGAGGCAATATATATGCGTGTTGGTTCCAGCATGGCACTCGATAGCGTCAAGGCTATGACGGAGGTAACAGCAGAAAAAGTAGACTTCGCCGCGCCAACATCGCCACGGAGCACCAGTTACCAGCTTCCTGGCTTCTTTACTACCTTCTCGAGACTGGCTGCAAGCAGTCTGACCAGAGGATCAACGCACGGTCGTCACCGCTCGGGCAAAAGGACCGAGGCCGCCGCTGCAAAGCATCGAGTGCACGATAGAGCGCCTCGGCAGAAGAGCTATTGGTTATTGGTCAAGGAAATCCTTCCTTTAATCAAGCGCCATGAGAACTGATAGCGCATGCCTGTGAAGGACTGCTGTCAGGCGGGAAGACAACGAGGAGGCACTCATATGCACTACCTGGACGCAGTTAGGATTGGCATCCTGGGATGCGGCACTGTCGGAAGCGGCGTGGTGCGAGTCCTGGCCGAAAACCATGACGAGATCGCAAGGAAACTGGGAGTCCCTATAGTAGTGAAGAAGATCCTGGTCAAGAACATCTCAAAGAAGCGTTCTATTCACCTGGATCCAAACATCTTGACCACAGAGGCTGGTGACATCCTTGACGATAACGAGATCGATGTCGTTGTAGAGGTCATGGGAGGCATAAATCCAGCCAGACAATACGTATTATCTGCCCTTAACGCAGGGAAGCACGTTGTGACCGCCAACAAGGAGCTTGTCGCAAAGCACGGGCGTGAGTTGTGGGAGGTGGCGGAGCGAACCCGCACAGCCTTTCGCTTCGAAGGCAGCGTGGCCGCGGGAATCCCCATCATCAAGGCACTTCACGAGTGCCTTGCCTCCAACCGTATCAGCGAGATCAGCGGCATAGTCAATGGGACGACGAATTACATTTTGACTAAAATGGCCCGAGAAGGCTGGGAGTTTGAGGAGGCGCTTGCAGACGCCCAACACAAAGGGTATGCCGAGAGCGATCCTTCGTCGGACATAGATGGGCTGGACGCTGCTTACAAGCTCGCGATCCTTGCCTCTGTTGGCTTCGGGGTTGAGGTAGCCCCAGGCCAGGTTTACACCGAAGGTATCGGCAAAGTGTCCAAGACCGACATGCAGTATGCGAGAGAGCTCGGATACGAGATCAAGTTGCTCGCCATCGCAAAGCTGGACGGCGAGGGCCTGCAGGTCAGGGTCCATCCAACGTTTGTCCCCACACGGCACCCGCTTGCATCGGTTAACGATTCATTCAACGCCATATTCGTGCGTGGAAACGCCGTTGGCAGCCTCATGTTTTACGGAAGAGGGGCAGGCGCAGGGCCGACGGCGAGCGCCGTGATATCCGACATTATGGACGTGGCACGAGGGCTTTCGAGCAATGGCCGCCACTACCGCCCCGAAGTCTTCAAGCCTTGGGGCGAGCATCTTGACGTACAACAAATGGAGGAAATCGAAACCCGTTACTACGTCCGGCTACAGGTAGTGGACAGGCCCGGCGTGCTCGCAGTAATAGCAAAGGCTTTCGGAGACAACCACGTAAGCCTCGAATCAGTGATTCAAAAGGGCACCGGGTCGCCAGTAGTTGGGCTCGTTTTCATAACATATCTTGTCAAAGAGAAAAACCTTCGCTCTGCGCTCGCGTGCATCCGCACGCTATCCGTCGTCAAGGAGATTTCCAGCGTCATTCGCGTCGAAGCACGCATCGAAGCGGACGTTCAACGGTATCCTCATGACTGAATGTGAGAGCATTCAGCAGCCACATGTCGACCACCCGGTTGCGCGCGGGCATTCGCCGCGGCTTACCCCTTCAGCCCTGACATCGAGATCCCCTGGACGAAATACCGCTGGAAGAGTAGGAAGATCATCAGCATCGGGATGATGTTGAAAAGCGACCCTGTGAGGACCAGATGCCAGAAGGTGTAATACTGGCCGCGCAGGTAATTGAGGCCGAGGGCGAGGGTGAAGTTCTCAGGTGAATTGAGCACTATAAGCGGCCAGGTGAAGTCGTTCCACGTGCCCTGGAACGTGAAGATCGTGAGCGCCGCAAGCACGGGCCTGCACAGCGGCAGAATGACGTGGACATACGTTCCGAAGCGCGAGCACCCGTCGATCTTCGCGGCCTCCTCGAGTTCCTTCGGGATCGCTTTGATGAACTGGACCATCAGGAACACGCCGAACACGCGCGCGACGTCGGGCAGGACAAGGCCTGCCAGGGAGTCCACGAGTCCCAGGCGGTGAACGATGATGTAGCGCGGAATGAGGGTGATCTGGCCTGGTATCATGAGCGTGCCGAGGGTGGCCAGGAATATTGCGTCGCGCCCTGGAAAGCGCAGACGCGCAAACGCATAGCCCGCGAGCGAGCAGAAGAACACGTTCGTGACGACCGTGATCGCGGACGCAAGGGCGCTGTTCAAGAGCCATCTCGGAAAGAGCGGCGAGACCGTCCAGACCGCTTTGTAGTTGTCCAGGGTGAGCCTGGAGGGGATGAACGACGGAGGCCATTCCAACACCTCGGAGAGGGTCTTGAAGGACGCGGATATTGTGAATGCGAACGGGGCCAGGGTCACGATTGTGACGGCGGTCGCGACCGCGTATATCGCCACCACTCCGCCCTGGCGCGCAATTGCGTGCCTCCTGCGCCTCGAGTGCGCTCTCATGAGAAGCGCGCCCCCGGCAGCGGCCCCGTCGCCTGAGGCCCGTACATTTATCAGCATCATCCTCACTCCCATTCCGCCTGGACTTGGGTGTGGTTCAGTACTCGATCTTGATGTCGAGGTACTTCCTCTGAATGAGGGTCAGCACGAAGATCACCGCGAACAAGGCGAACGCCATGGCAGCGCCATAGCCGAACTTGAGATCGCCGAACGCCTCCGTGTACACGAGGTACACGATGGACATCGTGGACTTGAGCGGCCCGCCGCGCGTCATGATGTATACCTGGTCAAACACCTGCATGCAGCCGATGGTCCCCAGCACCACCACTAAAAATATGCTCGGCCTGAGCAGCGGCAGCGTTACGTGCCAGAAGGTCTGCCAGCCGCTCGCACCATCGATCTTCGAGGCCTCATACACACTCGTGGGTATATCCTGTAACGCCGCAAGGAACACCACCATGAAATACGCCGAGGTCGTCCAGATCACCAGCGTCATGATAGCAGGGAGCGCGGTGGATGGATTGCCCAGCCAGTCTATATTGGACGGAAGCCGCAGAAGCGACAGGATGTAGTTGATGATGCCCTGCTTGTAATAGAGCCACATGAATATGAGGGAGCTTGCGACCGAGGACGTGATACAGGGGACATAGTAAGCTGAGCGGAAGAACCCCCGCAGCTTGAGTTTCTGGTTCGCCAGCACCGCGAGGGCTATGGCCACGGCCGTCTGGGTCGGCACCACGCCCGCGGTGTATACCGCGACGTTGCGGAGGGCGATTCGGAAGTCTGTGTTCGTAAGAAGCTTTCGATAGTTCGCGAGGCCTACGAATTCTGGAGGACTGAAAAGGTCGTACTTATGAAAACTCAGGTAAAAAGCGTATACCGCCGCGAAGAAGATGAAGGTGCCTATCGTCACGAGGAACGGCGACACGAACAGGTACCCGGTGATGGCCTCGGACACGCTTTCCTTCCGAAGGCTCGCCGCCATGCGCGACCACATGGTGCCAGGCCTTCCGCCGGGGGAGGCTCTCATCGCTGTCACCACCTCATCGAAGATGCAGGCCACAGGTAGCAATCCGCGCCTGTGGAGCAGTTACTTCCCGGGCGTTGCCCGGCCGGCCGATGCAAGCGATGTCAGCCGGCCGGCCGGGCGCCATCTGTTAGGGCATCATTCCGAGGCGTTACTCCGAAAGGATCCCGTCGATCTCCTTAACCGCGTCCTTCATCGCCTTTTCGGGCGACTCATTCTTCAGGTACACCTTCTCAATCGCCTGGTTCAGCACGTTCATAATTTTCTCGCTGTGCTCGCCGAACTGCCACGGCACCGCGTAAGCATACCCTTTGAAGATGGCGGCCATGTTGGGGTTGTCCTTGAAGAACGGGTGCTCGCCGAGCGCGATCCTCGTGGGCAGCGCAAAGCCCGTCTCGAGGACCTTCTTCTGGTTCTCGTAGCCGGTCAGGTGTTCAACGAGGAGCCACGCTTCCTCGGGGTGCTTGCAGCTCGCCGCCACGCTGTAGGACACCGTGAAGTACACGTTGCCACGCCCGGCCGGTCCCTTCGGAAGCTCGCACACGCCGTACTCGACGTTGGCAAAGTTGTTGTTCAGGTATGGAATAAGCCAGCCGCCCTCGAGGACCATCGCGACGCGCTCCTTGCCGAAAGCGTCGCCGCCCCAGCCGGCGCCAACCTCCGAGGGTATGACGGCCGACTTGTCCTTCGTCTTGAAGCTCGTGTAGAAATCAAGCGCCCTTATGCCCTCGGGCGACGCGAAGAGGCACTTCGTCCCCGTTTTGTCGACGAACTGGGCGCCGCTCTGCACGAGGAACGGACGGAAGCGCGCAGCATCGACAGGCAGGCAGATCCCATAGCGGTCCTTCGCCGGGTCCCCCACGACGTTCGTTAGCTTCTTCGCCACATCCCGCAGGGTGTCCCATGTCCAGTCCGGCGTCGGGTAAGGTATCTTCGCTTCATCGAACATCTTCTTGTTGTAGAACAGCCCGAGAGTGTTGAAGTCCTTCGGAATACCGTAGGTCTTTCCGTCATAGGTGAAGCCGTTCAAGAGGGTCTCGGCGAAGTCGGATCTCTTCGTGCCGGTCTTGGCCATGTACGGGTCGAGAGCGAGCAACATGCCGCGCTTCATCAGCGGCTCCGCCCAGAAGATGTCCACGTAGAAGACGTCCGGAGCGTTGCGGGCGGCAAGCATGGTCTTAATCTTCGTGGAGTAGTCCTCGACGATGGGCTCATACTTCACCTCTATGTCGGGGTACTTCTTCGCGAACACCTCCAGGGCATCCTTCACCAGTTGCTGCTCCTCGGGCGAGGCCTGCCAGCCCGAAAGCACGAGCGTAACCTTGCCGGCCGCCGCCGCGCCTACGGCCAGGGTCATGAGCAGTACAGCACACAACACTATACCCGCAAACCTCTTCATTCCCGGTGTCCCTCCTTTTGAGTTAATCGGAACAGGCTAATCCGGATTCGCGACCGTCCCTGTGGGTTGCCAGCCGCCTGTGGCCTCGATTGCACCCCCTTCCTCTGGACTCCATCCCGCCGTCCCGGCGCCCGCGCTCCGGTTTGCAGGCTACCCGGTCCGTGCTAGTCCGACAGGACCACAGAACCGCTCACCCGTGATCCTCTCCCCCGCACGATCCTGAGAATTCCATGCGCACCCGGGTGCCGCGCCACGCCAGCGGCACGGACAGACGCGTCCAATGGCCGGGCAGCCGCGGGTTCACGCTGAACGCGCCCTTCGCCCAGGGAGCGAGGCCGGCGGCCTCCGCACTGGAGAGGCTCGAGCCGGAGGCATATTCCTGCGGTTCCCTGAAACCGGGCACGCTCATGTCGGCCCGGACACCTGCGAAGCCGTTTACAACCGCCTGCCACAGGCCGCCCTGGGTTGCCATGTGGACGCCGTTGGCTGCGTTCCCCATGGCGTCGGCGAGGTCGATCCGGGCGGCGCGCACGAAGTACTGCCGTGCCTGCTCGCGCAGACCTAGCCTGCTGGCGATGGCGGAGTGAATCGCACAGCTCAGGGACGAGCCGTGGTCCGTCCGCGGCTCGTAGTAGTCCCAGTTTGCCCTGAGGACGTCTTCCAAGAGGCCGCCTTTCCACCGGTGTGATCCTCGCCCCTGGCGGCCGCCACCCCCACGTGGTAGTCGGTCCGCCAGCCCGAACCCGCGGAACTCCGCCTCGACAGCGTCGCCGACGTCGCCTATGATGTCGTCCTCCAAGAGATAAAGCGCCATGAGCACGTCTGGCTGCTTCACCACCCTGGACCTGGCGAGCGCCTCGGGACCAATGACGGCTTCCATAGGCCTGAACGCCGGCTCATCTGCCGGGATCTCCACGTCAGCGAGGTCGCTGAAACCGTCGAACTGCTCTATTACGGGCTGAGCCCCTGCGCTTCCATGGGGCGCGGCAGACGCGCGCCTACACACGAGCCGCGCGGCAACGTCAGCCATATGGGCGAGTTCTTCGTGGCTAATCCCGGTGGCGGAGGCAAGACGTGCCCACTCGGACGGATGACGCGCTCTGAGGTAGTCGCTTGTCGCGAGCGCGGCCCGGATATTCCAACGGGCCATGGCGTTGGTATAGAAGTTGTTGTTCACGTCCTCGTGGTACTCATCGGGACCGATGACATGCAGGATCTCGTACGCCCGCAGCGACGAGTTGTAAGACGCGCGGCTTGCCCAGAACCGGCCGGTCTCGATGAGGATCTCCGCCCCCTTTTGCAGCAGGAACTCGTCATCGGCTGTGGCCATGCAGTATTGCCACACGGCATAGGCCACGTCGGCCGTGATGTGATGCTCGAGGTCGCCGCAGAGGATGCGCCTTCTCTCCCCGGTCACCGGATCGGGGTCGCCCCACGGTGGCGTGGTCTCTTCGCCTGTGTCGGCGCTCTCCCATGCAAACATGGCCCCGCGGTAACCCTTCGAGACGGCGTTCCTGCGGGCGGCCGGCAACGTGTGATACCTGTAGCCCAGGAGGTTACGGGCGATCTCAGGCAAGGTGAAGGTGAAGAACGGTACCACGAACGTCTCCGTGTCCCAAAAGACGTGGCCCTTGTAGCCCTCGCCTGATAGGCCGCGGGCGCCTATGCTCACGCGATCCGTGTGGCGCGGCGCGGCCTGCACCATCTGGAATATGGCGAAGCGCACGGCCTTCTGGGCGAAGTCGTCACCTTCGATGACGATGTCGCAGCGGTCCCAAATGGCGCGCCACACCCTGCGGTGCTCCTCCAGGAGCCCCGCAAAGCGGCAGGCCGCGCCGCGCCGCGCCGCGCCCAGCGCAAGCGCAAGAGCCGCCGCCGCGTCGCCCCGGACGTCAACCTCATCACCATCACCGCCGTCTCTGCTTTCCGCCCCGCCTGAGCCGTAAGAACTCCCTCCTCTAGCAAGAGCGGTTCCTCCGCTGGCAAGAGCGGCCCCTCTTTCTGCAGCGCCGGCCCCTCCCGCAACATTCGCCCCGCCCGCGGCGGTAGCGGCTCGCCCCCCGCCGATTGCAGCATCGAGGGACGTGCCGAACCCCACGTATTTCTCGATAGTGACAGGCTCCCCCCGGCGGCAACGGATCCTCAGGGAAACCCCTGCGGTGGTTTCGCCGGTCGAAGACGCCGCCCCCGCCGAGGCGCTGCCACCGGGTAAGGCGTTGTCACCGGGTAGGGCGTTGCCGCCAGGCAAGGTGTCCCCGCCAGGCAAGGCGCTGTCGCGACGTAGCATATCGCCGCCCAGAAGGATACTGCCGCCAGGTAAGACGCTGGACGCCTTCGCTGCCCCTGGCTCTCCTGGCTCTAATAACCTGCCACGGACCGCCTGCGGCCGCGCGCAGGAACCTGCAGCCTCCCCCGCCTCGCAGTCCGCGCCCCTTCCGGCCGCTGAGGCTATTGCCGCCGGAGAGCTGGGATACCGCGGAACGCGCCCGAGCACCGTGACCTCGCCACCGGACACCGCCACGATCTGAGCCTCGGCTATGACCACGCCCGACGCCCGGGTGCGTGCCACGAGGTAACTCGCGTCCCCGTCCCACCCCCGCCCGATGACATCGAGGTGGACCGCCTTCGCGTTCGAGACACGTCCGTCAATGACGGAATCCACGACGACCTCCAGGTCGTCATCCTCAGGTTCGATGGTGAGGCTCACCGCCGCCGCGTGGACGTCTGCCATGGACACTAGTCTGCGCCAGGTGAGGCGCACGGTCCGCCCTCGTGATCCCCGCCACCTCACCTTGCGCTCCAGGACGCCATCGCGCATGTCGAGCGTCCTTCTGAAACCCAGGACTTCGCCGGACGCCATGCTGAACTCCTCGCCATCTATGACGACGCGCATGCACAGCCAGTTGGGCGCCACCACAAGCTCCGGCACCCCGCCCGGCGCGGCGTCGAACACCCCCGCGATGAAGGTCGCCGGGCTCGAAGCAGGGTGGCCCTCCTCGGGCGCTCCCCTCACGCCCAGATAACCGTTACCCAGCGCACACACGGTCTCTCTGTGCCCTGCCTTCAAGGGGTCAAACTCATCCTCAACGATGCTCCATTCGTGTCGCCCGCAGTCCAACTGGTTCCCTCCGTCCGCTGTATCGTTTGTTTCACGAGGCCGTTGATTCTCCCCAGTATCTACCTTCAAGCATCGTGCGGGGACGGTGGTCGCTACAGGTCGCTACAAAGTCAGGTTAGGGGCGATCATGGTCGCGCGCGGACCAGCTCCGTCCTATAGGTTGTCTCGTGCCGACCACCTCGTCCTCCCGACCACCTCGTCCTCGTCGCAGCCCGCCTGCACGCCGGCGCCAGCGAGATCCTTGGGACCGGCTGCCCCGGCCCGTCCGCATCGCCGCCGCTCACTTACACCGCCTCTGCTCACTCACACCGCCTCAACTTACCCGCACCGCCTCCGTGCCGACCTGCCGCCGCTCACCCGCGGCCCCCGCTCACCCGCTCGGGCGCCGCTCACCCCCAGCACCGCATCCGCAGCACCGCCGCGCTCATCCGCCGTGGGACCACTCGCAAGCCAAGCCCGTTCCGGCATCGTATAAGCCCGTAGCGCAGAAACTCTTGTGACCACACTTGCTACATACTCGAGCCCGAGCGGAACACAACCTGATATGACAGCACCAACTGAAACGTTGAAGTAAACCAGCCTTCGAGCACTCGTCCACGGCGACCCCCGGTTGCCATCACCGACATCATCGATATGTTCGCGAGCGACAACGACCTGATTTCCAGGCAGCCCTGCGCGGTGACCCGCGGCCGCCGTCGTCGACAGGGTGAGACGTTCGCCGCCGGGTACTTCCAGGGCAGAGAGCACGGCAACCGGGAGCAGACCCATCGGATCAAACAGCGGTAGCTTTAACGTTTCAGTACCTCGCCGTTCTCCAACACGTGACGCCTGCCCGGAGTCCACATCCCAGTTCCCGCCGCTCCTCACCAGTTCTCAGCAGCCCTCGCTAGTCCTCGCTAGTCTTCGTCAGTCCTCACCGGTCCTCACCCGGTTCCCGCGGTCTCCGCACCCCGACGTGCCTCGCGCGACTGCGCCTCGTCGCATCCACCTCATGTCTCTTGCATTGGCTGCTACCCCGATGCTCGGCCGCGCCCACCGGGTCGTGTCCACCCGACCGCGCCCACCCGAAGGCCCCCGGTGCTCAGTCAGGTCATCGTTCGTCTGGCCTTGCATCCGGCAGCGCCCATCAGGCTCGGACGCCCGGACCTGCACTCGTCGCTTGCTTCAAGTCAAGCGCGTTGCCATACCCTACCCCACCCTACCTCGCTCTGCTCTGCTCTACCCTGCTATACCCCGCTCTGCCTTGCTCCGCCCTGTTCTGTTTCAGGCGCCCCGACGTGGCGGGGGCGCTGTGGAGCTTCTCACGATAAGATTAGTTGCAAGGCGAAAACCTGGAGGAGGAAAAGCCATCCCGGACCGCCCTTCCTCCAACCGCTGCAACACCATCCTCGCCGCCGTTGCACCGAGGTCGTATCGCGCTTGCCGCACCGTGGTAAGCGGCGGATCAACGTGCGCCGCGCTGGGGATGTCGTCGAACCCGACCACAGACACATCCTGGGGGACGCGCATCCCCATAGCCTTGAGCATCTGCATCAGGCCGATGGCCATGACATCGCTTGCCGCCACCACTCCCGTCGGCCGCATGTCCCGGGGCAGCATCATGAAGTACTCAGCAGCCCGCGCGCCACTATCGCTGGAAAAATCCCCTTCGAAGGTCAGAGCAGGGTCGTAAGCGATCCCCGCGTTCATGAGGGCGATCTTGTATCCTTCAAGCCGCTCCGCGCTCACTGTAGCGTGCGCGTGCCCGTTCAGCATGGCGATCCTCCTGTGTCCCAGCGAAAGAAGATGCTCGGTGGCGTTCTTGGCCCCGAGGACGTTGTCGGACGCCACGAACCCGATCCCATCCTGCGGCGGCGCCACATCGATGAGCACGCAGGGGACGTCGAGATCCCCGAGGGACCGGTACTGCGGGTCGTCGGTCCGGAGCCCCATCATGATGACCCCGTCCACCCGCCGTTCCTTGCACTTTCCGACGTATGACGCCCCGTCACACCGCCCGCTGTCGGATGGTCCACCGACGCCGTAGAGCACGAGGTCGTAGCCAGCAGCGCTCACCGTGTCCATAACACCCAGGATCACCTCGTACGCAAACGGGTCGCCGAACCCGGTCGCGCCCCTCCCAAGGACGAAAAGGCCGATGGTGTTGGTCTTCCTCGTAACAAGTCCCCGCGCGATCGCGTTGCGCCGATATCCCAGCTCCTGGGCCACGCGCTTGATCTTCGCGCGCGTCTCCTCACCGATATCGCGGTGATCGTTGAGCGCCCGCGAAACCGCCGTGGGGGAAACCCCTACGATCTTCGCGATGTCCTTAATCGTTACAGCCATAGAACCCGAAAACCTCCCGGGGCCAGTTGCGATCACGGCCGCTTTGGACTGCACCGTGCCATCTGAATGGCTCACACGAACCCCGGATGTCTACTTTAACGTTTCAGACCCTGGTTGGATATTTCTACGTGTCCCAGGCGAATCCTCCTTTGACTTCCAAAAATAGTTCTCACATCACAAGTTGGTTATTGTATATTGCCTATATATAGGGTACATGATATCATGCAGTTGGAGGTGCTACCTATGCAGCTCAACATATACGTTCCTAAAGAGAAGGCCACCTTGATAAGAACGCTTGAGCAAACGGCCAAACTGACGGGTCGACCCAAAAATGAGCTCATCATAGAGGCGCTTGAGCGGTATCTTCCCTCCACTGCCAAAGTCAGCCTTGGGCAGTTCCAGCTGGGCGAGGTAAGGGCAATAGAGCGGGCAACGCTCTACGAAGGAAGGCTCAAGCCTTGATTCTCTTTGACACAAACGTTCTTGTATATGCAATTAACACCGATGCGCCCCAGCACCGCACCTGCCGCGACCTGGTCGAGGCGGTCCAGGCCAGACAGGTGGATGGCGTGCTGGTGCCCCAGGTCCTCCTGGAGTTCTATGCCATCGTCACGGACCCGGGAAGGGTTGCACGGCCTCTCGACCCCGCCACCGCGTGGACGCAGGTGGAGGTCCTGCGGACCATCTTCCCAGTCCGCGACGCAGGCTCGAAAGCCCTCGACCACCTCCGTGACCTGCTGAAAGACGCAAAGACAACAGGCGGCGATGTCTTTGACGCCTTCCTCGTCGCCCAGATGCGCGCCTGCAACATCTCGGCCATCTGCACCTGCAACGTACGCGACTTTGCCAGATTCGGAGGGATCATGGTACATTCCCCCGAAGACCTGGCACGACGGTGACTGGGACAGCTGCAACCTTGAGTACGCTTCACAGCCTGAAGGCTAACAGGCAGACAGAGAAGGCGCCGGGACGGCGCCTGAGGAGGTCATTACCTGAAAATGGCTTCGACACACAACGAACTGGCATCGATCCTTCGACGCATCGATCATCGCGGCTACAAAGCATACCAGGACATCCGCGGGCAGTACAGGTTTCCCGGGTTCGACCTCTACGTGGACCACGTCCAGGCGGACCCGTTCGCCCCGCCGAGCAGGTTCCGGGTCCGCATCCCGCAGAGTGTGGCGGGCTTTCCGGCGTGGTCCCTCGCAACGCCCACCCGTCGCGTCGCGCTCTCGGACTTCCTCACCCGCCGCTTCAGCGCCCTCGCCGCCGCCCTCTCGCGCGGCCGGGGCCAGGGACAGGGACAGGGACAGGGACAAGGACAAGGACGCGACCGGGCACAAGGCTGGGAACAGGGCCGGGGCCAGGCGGCGGCTGCCGGGACCGGCAAGAGCGGTCGCATCTCCATGGCCCGCCCGGGCCAGGAGATCCTCGCCCGAAACTCCGTCCTCGTAGATGCCAACGGGGTCGAGGCACGGTTCACGGTGGGCCTGCCGGCCGCCGGGCGCACCATTCTTGGCGGCGTAGCCGAGGACCTCATCTGCGGAGCCGTCCCGAAGCTGGTCCGGGAGGCGCTGGTGTTCGCTTCCCTCTCCGCTACCGAGGCCGCCAGCCTCGAGCGGCACATCAGGGCCGCCGAGGATGCTGACGCCCTCCGCGCCGCGCTGCCCGGCCTCGGAATCGTAGCGTTCGTGGCTAACGGCGCCATACTTCCCCGGCGCAGCGGCGTGGACGAACGCCCCCTCGACCGCGGCAACGTGGTGCCGTTCGTGTCCCCGCCTTCCCTCGAGGTGGAGGTCACCCTCCCCAATCGCGGCGCCGTGCGCGGCATGGGAATCCCGCGCGGTGTAACCCTTATCGTGGGCGGCGGGTATCACGGCAAGTCCACGCTCCTTCGCGCCATAGAGCGCGGCGTGTACAACCACATCCCGGGCGACGGCCGCGAGCTTGTAGTGACGTCCCCGTTCGCTGTCAAGATCCGCGCCGAGGACGGGCGCGCCGTGACCGAGGACGACATCAGCTTCTTCATCACGAACCTTCCTTTCGGCGCCGACACACGCCGCTTCTCCACGGAGAACGCGAGCGGCAGCACCTCCCAGGCCGCGAACATCGTGGAGGCCATCGAGGCCGGAGCGAAGGTCCTGCTGGTCGATGAAGACACGTCGGCGACGAACTTCATGATCCGCGACCGCCGCATGCAGGCGCTGGTCGCCAAGGACCGGGAGCCCATCACCCCCTTCATCGACCGCGTGCGCAGCCTCGCGGACGACGGCATCTCCACGGTGCTGGTCCTGGGCGGGTCAGGGGACTATCTCGACGTTGCGGACACCGTGATCATGATGGACGAATACAGGCCCGTAGACGTGACGGCGCGCGCCCGCGAGGTTGCCGCGCGCTTCCCGACCGGGCGCAGGTTCGAGGGGGGCAACGAGCGCCTCCGCGTGGCGCGCAGAGTGCCGGTGTCGCTTGGGTTCGCGAGGGTCGGCGACCGTCGCTCCACGAAGACGAAGGCGCGCGGAACCGACGCCATCGTGCTCGGCCACGAAGAGATCGACCTTCGCAACGTAGAACAGGTGGCGGACCCGGGGCAGACGAGGTTCATCGCGGACGCCCTCCGCTACCTGGAGGCGCGCCTCCTGGACGGCAAGGCGACAATCCCGGAGCTTATCGAAAGGCTCGAGCGCGAAGTCGAGGCGCACGGGATGGACGTGGTGGCGCCATACGTCCACGGCGACTACTGCCTCGCCCGGCCCATCGAGATCGCAGCGGCTCTAAACAGGTTGAGGACCATCGAGGTTAGAGCCGCTCGATAGAAGCGGCAGCGTGAGAAATGCGGGCAATAAGACGGTGAGTAAGACGCGGCAGGTGGTCCACTGCGCATGGACCTTGCCGCGTCTTACTTCGCGTTCCAGGGCTATTCACGGTAGCAAGCACAGTGGCGATGCAGAAACACCTTTCAGTTTGGGACAGGTCGCCAGTGACTCAAAGAAAGAGTGCAACATCGGCAGCCCACCAGATCGTGGGAACCCAGGAGGACCTAGCAAACCCTCACTTAGCTGGAGTCCCTTGGTAACCACAACACCCGTAGAGAGCCTTCGTCTTCCAGGCGGGCGAACTCGGGATCGCCCGTCACTAGCACAGCCCCCAGTTCCTGCGCCAGTGACGCGCCGAAGCAGTCAGCAAAGGATAGTCCCCCTCTTGCCTTCAGTCTGGCTGCAGCCTTTACTCGCTCCCAGGAAGCTCCCATTACCTTCACTTTGGCCGTTTCGAACACTCTAGTCTCAAAGTCCAGCGCGGCGTGCTCACCAGCCTCCCGCCACAGGATGTAGAACACCTCACCAAGGTTTACGACGCTGACGAATATCTCGGTGTCCTCCTCGGTAATGAGATCCTCCACTTCCTGGGAGCCAGGTTCGTCTTGCAGAAAGGCCAGAAGAGCGTAGCTGTCCAGGACATATCTTCTAGACACGCTTCTTCTCCTCTCTGGCCCGTTCCGCGTGGCGCTCTCGGAGTAGGGCGCCCACCAGGTCCTTCTTCTCCTTGAAAGCCCCTCGTAGCCCCAGCAACGGGTGTCGCTCCAACGGCTCCAGTATTATCGTGCCGCCCTTGTCTCGCACAAGAAAGCGGTCGCCTTGCCTCAAGTTATACTTGCGCCTTATCTTGACCGGGATGACTATCTGCCCTTTTCTTGAGATGGTGATGACGGTCAGGGGTCGTCCCTCCCTCTTTGTCTTACTTCTCGTGTCGTCTTACTGGAGTTAGTGTAAGCCAGAGGGACTGACAAAGTCAAGAGAAAACGGTGTCAAGAGGCAACGTTCCACGACAAGCGAACCCCGACGGTAACAGGCTTGCTCAGGGTATCTTCAGGACGTCCCCCGGATAGATGAGATCTGGATTCACTATGTTGTTTGTGGCGGCTATTGCGTCCACGGTAGTACCGAAGCGCTGGGCGATGGACCAGAGGCTGTCGCCGGGCTGCACGATGTAGGTGCGGCCCCCGCCCCCAGGGGCGTCCTTGGGACCAGGCGACCCAGGGCTCCACAGCCCTCCGCCTGAACCGCCGGCGGGACCACCGCCGGGACCACCGCCGGGCCCGCTCAATGGACCGCCGGGACCGCCCCATGAACCCCCGGGACTGCCCCATGGACCGCCGCCAGCACCGCCACCAGGCCCGGCGCCGGGAGAAGCAGCCCCCGTGCCGCCACCCGTCCCGCCGCCCGTGCCGGGTCCAGACCCAGGGCCGGGGCCAGACCCGGGACCGAGGCCGGACCCGGACCCCGGTCGCGAGCTGTGCGGTCCACCCTGCTGCCCGCCTGTTCCAGAGCCCACACCCGCGCCCACTGGTTGGGGTGCGCCTTCGCCGCCCGCCTTCCCCATGGACGGCCACGACTCCACCGGCCCTGCGATGACGATGACCGGCGTGCCCACGTCCACCAGGCCGTAGAGTTCCTCAACGTCTTCGTTGTACATCCTGACGCAGCCGTTGGAGACCGCCTGACCGATCAGCTCCGGGCGGTTGGTGCCGTGGATACCGTGCATTTGATAGGTGAACGCCATCCACCGGGTGCCGAGGCCGCCCCCCGGGTACATGATCTTCTCCAGGATCCTATGGGTCCCCACGGGCGTTGGAGTCGAGGGTTTGCCGACGGCCACGGGGTATCGCCGCACGAGGCGGTCGCCCTCGTATAGGCCGAGAGCGCGCTCCCCCACGCTGATGACTATGGTCCGGTCCGGCGCGCCCGGCGCCGCGCCTGCCGCGGACGCGGTCTCCATGTCAGCTCGGGCAACGCTCCGCATGGCTTCGCCGCGCCCCCGCTTGAGCACTGATCCTTGTTCCGTCTCTGCGCCTGACCCTGGCCCTGCCCATGTCCCTGGCCCTGTCCCTGGAGCCACTCCTGGCCCTAACCCTGGCACCGGCCCTGGCCCTGGCTCTGACTCTGGCTCTGGCTCTGGCTCTGGCTGCGACCCTGACCCCGGCTCCGGCCCTGGCGTCGCAGGTGTACCCGTCAGAAGCCCACCCGGTAGAGACCCACTCAGCGGAGGCCCACCCGGCGCAGGCCCGCCCGCCGGCGGCGGGCCCGGTGGAAACCCGCCTGGTGAAGACCCGCCCGGCGGGAACTCATCCGGCGGCTCTTCCGCCGCGCCAGTCCCTTCCATCAAAACCGCAGGGTAGCCTTGCGGGTCAACCTCCCCATACAGTAGCTTCAGCGTCGCACAGTCCAGGATGCCCGTCACCTCGAGCCCGCATTCCCGCTGAAATGCTCTCACGGCGTCCTCCGTCCTGGACACGAACACACCCTCAGGCCCGCCGGGGTCGAACCCCAGCTTCGCCAGCATCTCCTGGGCGTCCGCAATGAACGGACCCGAGTCGCCACGCTTGAACGCCACCGGCCGCCTTATCGCCATAGTCCAACGCCACCCCCTCGCCTGGCCTCGCCTCGACCCTATCATATGCGGACGCCTCCCTGCCTGCGCCCGGCCAGGCGCTGGCTCGTCCCACCCGAAGCCGGGGCAAGCTGGGCAATCGCACCATCGCCCTGCACGAGGCAAAGCCGTGGCCGCTCGAGTTTGATGCCCAGCAAGGCACAGCTGCGGCGGCCCAAGTTTGACGACCGGTCAGGCCCAGCCACGGCGACGCGTCGATCAAAGAGGAGTTGCGTCAGGCAAGAAGAAGCACTATACTTGGGATACAACCGGTTGCACCCTGCACGCCGTCCGGTGGAACGATGCAGGTTGCCAGTCCGGTCGCCGGTCCGGTTGCCGACCCGGCCGTCGGTTCGGTTGCCCATCTGGCCGCCGGTCTGGTTGCTGACGCGGCTGTCGGTCTCGTCGCCGGTCCGGTCGCCGGTCGGGCCGTGTCGGCCGGCACCAGAGTGAAGCCGAGGGGGATGACGAAGTGCCCGTCACCATGCAGGATCTGGCTCAGTGGCTGAAGATTTCGAAGTCAACCGTGTCGAGGGCGCTCGCAGGCGACCCGCGCGTGAGCAGCGAGACGCGCGCGCGAGTCCAGCATCTCGCGCGCGAGCTCAACTACCATCCACACTCCGCGGCAAGCGGTCTTGCGCGGCGCCGCACCAACGTCATCGGCCTCGTCATCCCGTTCGCGCCGCGTTCCCTCTCCGACCCGTTCTTCCTGGAGTTCGTAGGCGGCATAGGAGACTACGCGATCACCAAAGGATTCTCGATCCTGCTATCGAGCCCGAGGGCGTCCCAGGACGAGCCCTCAGGCAACACCACGTTCACGAAGATCGTAAGCTCTCGCCGCGTGGACGGGCTCATCCTCACGGAGCCGAGGATCGCCGACGAGCGCGTGGACTTCCTGAAGGAACGCGACATCCCGTTCGTGTTCCTGGGCAACCCCGGTCGCAACAGCGACATATGCTGGGTAGACGGTGACAACCAAGCCGGTGTGGAAATGGCCGTGGACCATCTCGTCGGCCTCGGGCACAGGGACATAGCGTGCATCGCAGGCCCGCCGGACCAGACCGCCACGTTCCGGAGGCTCGAAGGATACCGTGCGGCGCTCCAGCGCCACGGCATTCCGTACGACGAGTCGCGCATCGCGCAAGGAGACTTCGCCGAACCCGGCGGATACCGCGCAATGATGGACATCCTCGACCGAAACCCCGGCATTACCGCGGTCTTCGCCTGCAACGACATGATGGCCATAGGCGCCATAAACGCCGCGAGGCAGCGCGGCCTCAGGGTGCCCCAGGAGATCTCGGTGGTGGGGTTCGACGGCATTGCCCTCGGCGCCTACGTCACCCCGGCGCTCACCACGGTCACGCAGCCCATCTACCGCCTGGGCCAGGCCGCGGCTGAGCTACTCATCAAGCTCGTCGAAAGGCAGACCCCGACCGAACGGCACGTGCTGTTCCCGCTCACCCTGACGGTGCGAGAGTCCAGTGCCAGGAGACAAGGGTTCGCCGAATGAAGCCTTCGCGTACTCCGGACGGCACGGCGGTGGCGGTGCCGGTGGCAGCCGCTTCTGCGACTCCGCCCACCTGCCGGCCCCGCCAGTGCCGCAGGCGCACCTGTTAGTCTGCCCACCTGTCGACCAGACCGGTGCCACAGGCGCCTCCGCAAGCCCGTCCGCCTGACGATGGTACCGACTGACAGTACCGCCCGATGGTACCGGTCAATGACACCGGGGCCGCGGCCGCCACCGCAGGTCCGCCCACTCGCCAAGTCCCCCCGCCCGCTCGGCGGCAGTGCCGCCGCAATGTGCCGCCACCGACGCCCCCGGCCGTTTCCTCACGGAAACACGATAATGCCGACGGTGAAGCCCGGTTGATACGAGAACCGGTCGGGCGCGAGGGCGCTTCGCTGGAGCGACACCCCTGCTGTGAAGCCGATGGACATCGGCTTCGTCGCGGTGAGCTTCATGATGATCTCGTGCTGCTTGTTTATGATGTCCTTCATTTCGCGGATGAGATCCTGCAGCGTCTTCGCCATCTCGAGCGCCTGTTCGGTCTGGGTTTTCCGGGTCTCGGCGATGGCCCGCTCCTCCACCCAGTCTGAACGGTAACCGCGCGCGAGGTCGAGCGCTTCCTGAAGCGCGGCCTCGAGTTCGACGATCCGCTCCAGCGCGTTGAGGTATAGCGCCTTCAGTTCCGCGTATGTCTCGGGAACCTGCACATCCTGGGGCGCGCTGGACCCTGAGGGCGCAGCTGCAGCGGCGTCGTTTGCCACCTGGAACGGCGGTTCCGCCTCCGTTCCAGGTCCTGCTCCTCCGCCAGCCGCGGCTACCACAATAGCATCGTCCGCAATCATTGCATCAACAATGGGTGCATCAACAATGGCCGCATCTGCAGAGGTTGCATTTGCAGTGGCTGCACCACCACCGGTTGCGTCGGCAGTGGCTACATCGGCAGTAGTTGCGTCTACGTCTACAATGGTTGCATCTGCAATGGTTGCTTCGGCAATGGCTACGTCGACAATGCCTGCGTTGGCAACGGCGGCACTGGCAACGTCTGCACTGGCAATGGCTGCACCGGCAATGGCTGCACCGGCAATGGCTGCATCCGTAAAGCTCCTCCCCGCGAGGGTGATGCCCGATAGCGTCCTGTCCGCAACAGCTGCGCCAGCCAGGGCAGCCTCAGTGGGTGCATCCATACAGATCATGCCCTTCGCCAGAGCGGGCACACAGCATGCTGCCAGCGCCAGCACGACGGCCGCCGTCACTATCGTCACCCGTCTAACCCCTCTCACTTCTTCGTCCTCCTCTCGAGGTCCTCGAGCCTCTTGTCGCGCTCGCGGACCCGCGCGTCTATCTCGGCCTGCTTCTCGTCAAGCTTCTTCATCTCTTCCCAGATGAGCTTCACCTGCTCCTCAACGGACGCCATGCTCTCCAAGGCTTGCTCGGCCTTTTCTTTCGCCTCAAGCGCCTCACGCAAAAGGCGGTCGTGCTGGTACCACTTGACTCCCACGAACACCACGGCAGCCGCGAGGACGACCACAAGGACCCATGGCGCCCACTTCTTGATGATCGGCAATAGCATGACACCACCTCCTTCGTGCCCACCACACTCCAGGCACCTACTGCGCTGCCAGCGCACGTCACGGGTTCCCTGCGAATCGTTCTGGCAGTATTGGCGCCACTCTGCCACATAGACAGCCAGCTCCCCCTTTTTGCGTGGCCTGGCGCCCGGCGCCCCATATTCGAAGAGTCCAGCGTAGCGGCTTGGGCGGCGGGACTGCCAGGAGTTACATATGTGTTGAAGTAGCATTAATTCCCGAGCACCGTAGTCCAGTAGATCTTGAACAGGCCCATGGCGGCAAAGGCCACCTTTAACGTTTGCACCGTGGTCTGCGCCAGAAACGCCGGCCACCCCGGCCATTCCCCAGCGGCGCCGATGACGGCGAGCGCCGACAGGACCGCGCTCACTGGAAAAGGCAGAAGAGGTATCCACCTCTTGTTGACGTGCTTCTTGAGGTATTGCACGATGACGATCACAAGGGGGATCAGGCCTGCATCAAGGAGGTTGAGGTCATACCCTATCCTTACCCCGTTCTCCATGGTCTCGCCCCTCCTGCGCGCTCAATAGACGGTTCCCACGTCGGCGATGCAGCTTACTGCGGAACGTGTGGCGGACGCCCGGTGCGGTTTCCCCTCATAATCTACGCAGGGCTGCCAATCAGTGTCACGACTGGGACGGGGCCTGCATACGTTAACGATGCAGGGTTGAGGACGCCCTGACAGACGGTTCAGACGATCAGCAGCCAGCCGCAGGGCCAGGGGAGGTGGTGCCATATGCTCAGGGAAAAGACAGTCGTGTGTCTTGACCCTGGCCACTAGCGCGGCGGGGACGATCCCGGCGCGGTGGGCAAGCTCGGGACGCGCGAGGCCGACATAAACCTCGCCATGGCAGCCAGGGTTGCGGCCGTGCTACGAAGCGGGGATATTGAGGTGATTCTGACCAGGACGAAAGACGCCTCGGTGTCCCTCAGGACGCGCGTAAACAGGGCGAACAACGCCGACGCGGCGTCATTCGTGTCGGTCCACTGCAACTCCGCCGACAGCGACTCATCTCACGGCACCGAAGCATACTACTACACGGCCAGCGACGCAGGAAAGAAGCTGGCGACCGCGATACTCAGGCCCCTCGTCCGCGCGACCAGCCTCGCCGACAGGGGCGTCAAGAGCGCAGGATTCTACGTGCTGCGGCACACCAGGATGCCGGCAGCGCTCATCGAGCTTGCGTTCATATCGAACGAGAACGAAGAGAAGCTGCTGAGGGACGAGAGCTTTCAGACAAAGGCGGCGCGGGCCATCGCGGATGGAATCGTTGCGTGGTTGCGCGGGGGGCATGCTTCCCTGGGCTGGTTGCCGCATACCCGCTGACGGAGTTCTCCTCAGCAACCTCAGGCGGCGGCCCCCCTTGCGTTTGTGGCGTTCATACCGCTATACCGCGCCCGAGAAGAAGGAGACTCCGAGCGGCTCGACACGAGAACCCTGGTCTCTCGTCCTTAAGCCTCCTTACTATTGCGCCTTTCACCCCCATGCCTGATCTCTTCGATCCACTTATGGACATCCTCAACTGTCTTGAGATCAGGATGGCCCTCGCCGGACCACGCACCGAAAGCGGCTTCGAGAGCGGCCAGTCTCTCCTCGCTCGTCATTTCCCCGACCATTCCGGTGCCCGGGACCTCAAGCCTGCCCCTGAGAGAATTCAGAATACTCATCTGCTCCTCGACCGGAAGCCGGCACATCCTACGCACCAGGCTGCTCATCTCGGTAGACATGGCGACCACCTCACCCATATCCTAACACACCTCCTTCTCCCACGTGTTACATCCATAGCCTACCACGTAGATCCAGCAGATGTCAGTATTCCTGGAGAGGCAGCATCCGGCGGGTCCCGTGTTGACCGACTGCAACCCCGCCGCAGGACCAGAGTTGAGGGATGATGCCGTCATGCCACCGCTTGGCGGCGGAGCGCACCGCGTACGGCCCGCACATGGTTCAAATCCGAGCTTAGCCACCCACGGCAGCCGCGATGTACCAGCGCTTCATTCGCGTTAGAGACGTCATCAGTAAAGAGGTGAAAGCGGCGAAAGCACCCGTAGCGATCCCTGAAGGAATGATCCAACACCTCGCGAATTCGTCGTGATGGAGACTGTTGGACTTCCCCAATATGTGCCAGCTTGGCCGGGCACGGCGACGGTTTTGCGCGATCCAACCGGGCTGCGTTGACATGACGCGGGAAACATCAACAGTCTCGTCATGAGCGACTATGCAGGACAGACCAGGATGGGCGCCAGCGCCGCTGGCTGGATCTTGCGAGATACGGGCCACCCAGTCGGGTCAGATGATTCACTTGAGGGTACTATATGTGAGTGCCGCAGACCTGCGTTATAATCGAGGTGGAAACCAATGGATCGTAAAGACTCCTCCGGTGAAGGGATGTGGCCAATGGTGCCAGTGACGAGCATCAGCGAGGTCCCCGTGCAGCTTGCATCGTTGTTCGATCAAGCCGCGCTGAAGGGGCGCGAGGTAATCTGTGAGATCTCGCAAGCGTCTGGCCGCCGCCGGGCTTCCATCATCAGCACCCAGTTGCTGGAGGAATGGCTGGCCGAGGGGTACAGGTTCTCACCCAAGATGGAATACGATGAACCCACAGAATCATGGCAGGTCTTTCTCGACGAGATCTCGATTTACACGTGGGCCGACGACAAAGCCACCGCCGCGGAACAGGCGCTGGACCTGGCCCTGGACTACGCGCGAGACTACCTCGACCGACTCGACTTGTTCCTTAAGATACCTGACCGACGCCGCCACTATCCGTACCTTCTCCGGCTGGCCCATGCCACAACCCGGGAGGAAGCCCGGAAGGTTCTCGGCCTATAATGGGGACATGCTCTTTTCGCGACTTCGAGCGAGTGTGCCGCATCCTCGGCCTCAAGCCTACCAGGGGTGGCACCGTCTGGGAAGGAACAGACCCGGGCGGAGCGTACCGCCGCGTGGCGATTCATGCGCATTCGAAGGGCAAAGACATACCCACGGGAACGTTTCACAGGATGCTACGGGACATCGGTCTCCGGGATGAGGCTGAGTTCCGCCAGGTGCTCAGGCATGGCCTGGTGGACCCCCCGGAGAAACGCCAGGAACCCAGGTCTCGCCGGCCCCCGCGAAAAGCAGACAGGGGCCCGTCGTCAAAATCGTAGCTGGGATCGTAGTCAAGGCGAAAGACGCAAAGGAACCTTTCAAAACGCCAGCACCCACTCGAGGTTGAGCGTGCGGTTCTGGCCCTCCTTGAACGATGCGTCCTCCTGTGTCCACCACGAATTCTTGAAGACTACGGCGACGGTAGACGACTTCCCAACCGCCAGGCGGAGCGTCGTCTCGAGGCCAGCCTCAGTCTTGCGCTGGATGGGCGCAGCCGACGGCTGCTCCTTGAAGCTGTCGCTCGCCGTCCGGAAGAGCGTGAGCGTGCCCTGGAGCACCTTCGGGACGATCTGCCCGCTCGCCGTCACTTTCGTTGCCGCCGAGTCCGTGCGCGTCCCGTCATCAACCGCCTCCTTCCGGGACATGTCGAGCCCGCCGCTCAGGCTCCAAGACCCGACCGGGGCTGAGCACGACGCCGAGATCCCCCTGACGCGTGACGCCTTGCCCGAGACCCGGTCCTCAGACGACCCGGCCGAGTAGGTCCCCTGTATCGATAGCCTGCCCGCCGTCCCCAGGCTTATCTGGCCGGACGCGCCCACCGACGCGGTGCCGGAGACCGAGTCCACGGTGCGCCGCGGCTGGTCGTCGCTTTGCTTGAGCTCGCCCTGGTAGGACGCGCGCACGTTCCACCCCGCCGCGAGCGGATAGTGATAGGCCACCGCGAGGTTAGCGCGGTTCAGCGTGTAAGGCGCGGTGCCGTCGAGGTTGTCGCGGGTGAGAGCCGCGTTCACGTTGAGGACGCCCTTTGCCGGGACCTTCGCCATGGCCCGCAGCCCATAGCGCAACACCCCGCCCCTCTGCGGCGAAAGCGACGCTGGCGTGCCGGGGAGTGGGTAGCCTGCCTGGATCATCGCAAGGTCGAGGCCCAGGGACGACGACGCGAACGGCACGTCGAAATGGGCCGCAACGCCGCTGCCCGCCTCATCCCCGTCCTTTGACGCCCCGTAGACCGCCTCGAAACCGAGGCTGGCCCTCCCGCCCACGCGCGCCTGGCCGCTCGCCCCGAGCATATAGTAGCCGTTAGCGCCCCCGATGGAGAGGTAAGTCCCGCCCAGCACGAGGCCGCTCTTCGCCTTCCACCGCTCGGTGACGCCCGCCACGTCGTACACCGAAAGGCCTAACCCGCTCGAGCTAGCGATCTTGCCGTAGAACGCCGAGATATCGTGCTGTCCCGCAGGGACGCGGACCGCAGTGCTCGCCACGACACCCCGCACCTCGCGGCTTACCTGGAATATCTCCGATGTCATGGGGATCGAACCGTAACCCGCGACGACGGACGACGCGCCGTGGCGCACTTCGAGGGAGTACTTGTCCAGGTAGGCGTTATAGTCACCGTAGCTGAAGAGCGGAGTCCCGCCAGGGTAGTTGGTTCCACGGCCCTGGAGCCGCAGGCGCACGTCGGAAGCTGCGACTTTCGCCTGCACCGTGAGGTCCAGCGTGTCCGTGGATTTGGAAATCGGGTACCACTCCGCCTTGAGAGTGTTCCTGCCTGCTACCTTGAGGCCTTCAAAGAACGGCTCGACCTCGAAGGTCCAGCGCACCTCGGCAAGGTTCCCGGCGCGGTCGCGGACGCCGAAGTAAACCTCATGCCTTCCCCGCGCGAGCGGCACGGCGGGCCTGTAGGTGATCCTGCCCGACGTCCTGGGCAGCCCGGCGAGCCAGGGCGACACGATGGCCTGGGAGGTGACGTCTGCTTTGTCCACGGCAAGGTGAAAGGTGGCCTCGTCTATGCCGGAGCTTGTGTCCTCAAAGGCCGCCTCAATGAGAGGCCTGCCCGTGGTTACAGTCGCACCCTGCATCGGCGAGACGACCGTCACGACCGGCGGGAATACGTCGGAGGCCATGTCGACCGGCAGGGGCTGCGATAGCTCCTCGGCCTGTCGCGCCTCCTGGGCGTGGCCAAGGGGCGCCAGGAACGTAATGTAGGCAAGAAGAAGGGCCGCGATCATCGCTATATGGATGTTGAGCCGCACGGCCTTCATTGAGAACGCCTCCGATCCAGTTTCATTGCGGTCGTAGCTGACGTCACCGGCAGGCTGCCGATCGTCGTCTGGAGATCCCCCTCCGCAGACTGTTGCCCGACTAAGTGAGGGTGCATTAGTCCTCGCCCCTCTTCCAGTAGTTGCCGGGTTGCCGGTGTTGCACTCTGTCTTTGAGTCACCGGCAACCCCTCCCAAAAGTCGGGAGCATTTTTGCACCCCCACTTAGCACGCTGACAACACACTGGAGTGCCGCCAGAACGACCGACCTATCGACGCAGGATCTCTCTACACCCCGCCCTGAAGTCGGCGGTGTTCTCCCGCTCTTCGCGTGCCGAAACCCCCCTACTTGGGCAAGCCAATAAACCCCGTCATCCCAGGTAGTCGGTGAGCCGAACAAGAATTGCGGTCAAGACTATTGCTATAATGATGCCTGCGAAACTCCACGTCCATGTTAAGATGCGACTCCGATTCGTGAGTAACTGCCTGTACCACCAGCGTCGCAGCATTAACCAGGGTCTCATCTTTCAGTCACCCCGGCTTGTTTGAGTTCCTCCAGCAGGGCCTGCACTACGCCGCCATCAAACAGGATGAGGTAAGAGGCCGGCTCTTCACCTGCTGGGCGAGATCGGTTCTAGATTCTTAGAGACCACCAGGAGTGCGTTGCCTTCCGACCTAGTTAGAGGGCAGGCCTGAAGGCCTGCCCTCTTCGGCCCGGGCCGTTTCGCCACCCTACGGCCCAATCAGTGCGTATCGATCTTAGCGTCCCAGCTTCGGAGCGCCAACCCCAAAACCGAAGCCTCTGGTCTCGGCGGCCTGCACCCGTGCGATCGCACCTTCCATCTGAACCGACTCAAACGTGATGGTCATGGCTGTGGCTTTCCACTCTCCGCTGATCTTCGCGAAGTGCCACGTGATGGTGCCGTTGTCCGTCTTCAGCCGGTCGATGCCGAGTTTACTCGAGCTCTCGTAGACCTCGTGCGTCTGGGTTACGATGGCCCCCGTCGCCGTGATGTTCGAGAACGTCTGCGTGCCGAGCACGAGATCTAGTGCGTAGCCCCAGCCCCCCTGGTCGGCAGGCTTCCGCCAGTTGAGCTGGTTCTCCTCATCCGCCCGCAGCTCACCCTCAAGCTTGGCGAAGTCCTTCGTGTAAGACTGTCCGCCCTCTTGAAGCGTCAGTTTGAAGCCCGCGCCCGACAGGCACGCCAGCATCCCGTCGACGTCATAGGCCTCCACCGCGTCCTCGAAACCATCGATGACCTCGCCGATGGCCGCCTTGATGGCCCCCTCATCGATGGGCGGGGGCGCCTGCCCGCCGCCGCCGATGCAGCCGGAGACCGTGACGAGGGCTAATGCTGTGATTGCCAACAGCAAGACTCGTCTTGTCATGTATCCATACCCTCCTTGACTCAGGGTCGCTCATCTTCCACCCTACCATGCCCGGGAGCGGGGCGGGCGGCGGGGCCAGGCCGGACGCCCGACCCCGCCGTTTACTTCCCCGTCCCCTCCCGCAGCAGGCTCATCCTGGGCTGCGAGAGGTTCAAGCTACCGGACTTTGGAGGCCTTTAGTCAGACTCCTCGGGGAATCTCAGCCTGCCGAAGCCGAAGCCCTCGCGGTACAGCTCCACCTTGAAGCAGGCGTGGACTCTCGTCTCGTTGCCGACGACGTCCCTGGCTTTGATCTCGATCGAGTGCCACTTGTCATCGGTGGCCTCGAATGGGAGGTTCACCACGTAGTAGAGCGTACCGCCCACTATCGCGGTGGGTGCGACCCATTCGCCCTCGTCGATCTTTAGCCACACCTTGGCCTGGTCGACACCCGAGCCACTGTCGAACAGGTCGGCGAGGATCGTGGACGCCGTCGTGATGTTGAGCCTTGCGCCGTTCTCCGGGTTGATGAGCGTGATGACCGGCGCTACCGTGTCCACCAGGACCTCCGCCGGGCCAGCCCAGGCGCTTGCATTACGCAAGGCGTCGAGCGCCCTGACCTTGAGGTTGTGCCGCCCGTCAGCAAGCGGGGGCGCTGTGTAGCTGGTCACGTTGCCGACGTTCACCGCAGCACCGCCGTCAAGCGACACTTCGTAGCTTGCGACATCACCCGTCGAAGCCGTCCATGTCCAGGTTGGCGTGTTGTCGTTTGTTGGCGTCGACACGGCCAGGTTCGTCGGCACGTCAGGGGCGGTCGTGTCGATGGTCACGTAGCCCGCAGGAGACCACGCGCTCTCCTGCCCGAAGGCATCCTTCGCCTTCACGCGCAGCGCGTATGTCCCGTCGGCGAGGTCCGTACTGTACGTCCAGCTCGTGACGTTGCCGACCCAACCTTCGTAGATCACCGAGCCTCCGCCGTTGTCCGGGATAGGTTCACCGGTGCTGAGCTCGACATAGTAGCTATCTACGCCGATGCCCGCGTCAC
Organism: Bacillota bacterium; assembly: GCA_012516125.1. Lineage (GTDB taxonomy): Bacteria > Bacillota > SHA-98 > UBA4971 > UBA4971 > UBA6256. The sequence continues at coordinate 26,940 of JAAYXB010000067.1, forward strand.
TGGCGGCAGCCCACGTCCAGGCCGGCCGCTTGTTGGTCGTCGGGCTTGGCGTGCTGGGGGTGCCAGGCGCGCTCGGCCCGCTCGCATCTTGCGTCGAGTGCACGATGTTAGACCATCCGCTGGGGATCGGCTCCGACGCATCCATATCGATGGCGCGGACCCTGTAGTGGTAGGTCACACCGTCGCTCAGTGAGTCGAATGTCTTGGACGTGCCTGTTACGTTCTCGTCCTCGGCGGTGATCGTCGCGAACGTCGAGTCAGTCGAGCACTGCACGTGGTACCTGTCAGCACCGGACACCGCACCCCACGACACCGTGTTGGACGTGCCCTGCGTGAATTCGGGCTCGGCTGCCATCACCGGCGCCGCGAGCGGGTTCGGGTCCTGCGTAGAGGAGGTCGGTTCGGACCACTCGCTCACGTTGCCGGCCGCATCCTTGGCCCTGACCCTGTAGTAGTAGGTCTGGCCAGGAGCAAGGCCTGTGAACGTCGCGGAGGTCACACCCGCCTCAACGCTCTGGATCGGCGAACCGGCCGGGAACTCGGCGCTCGTGCTCATTTGCACGTCGTACCCGGCAAGTCCGGATACCGCGTCTGCCACTCCGCTGTCAGCCACAGCACCCCAGGATACCGCGTTGGACGTGCCAGGCGTATATTGGGGCTCAGTCTCCATGGTTGGTACCGGCGGGGCAGTCCGGTCCACGATCGCCGGCAGCGACCACGGCGACCAGTATTCGTCGTCACCCTCGTTACCGACCTTGTCGATGGCGCGGGCGCGGACCATCCAGCGTCCCTCAGGCGCGTCACTCGCGGTGTAAGTGGTGACTTCGCCAGGCAGCACCTCGTCGTCCGTGCCCCCCGTGCCATCCGGAGCCAGGTACGAGAGTTCGAGCCTGTATGCCCCGATACCCGACACTTCGTCGATCGCCGTCTGCCACTGGAATGTCAGCACGTCGCCGTTGGTGACGAGCGGCGTGATGGTCGGCATCGAACCGATCGGGAACGGCGGGCTCGCGTCCTGCGTCGAGTTGACTATGTTGGACCAGAAGCTCACGTTGTTGAGTTCGTCGATAGCCCGGACTCTGTAGTAGTAGGTCACGCCGTCCTGCAGGCCCGCGAACTCCTTGAACGTTCCGGTCACGGTGTCGTCTTGAAAGTCCACTGTAGTGAATGTCGAGTCGCTCGAGCACTGCACATGGTAGCGTGCCTCGCCTGAGACATCGCCCCATGACACCGTGTTGGCGAGACCCTGAGTGAACTCGGGCTCAGCCGCCATCACGGGTGCGTCGGGAGCCGTGGCGTCGATGGTCACCGTCGGGAAGACGAGCAGCGTCTCGTTCCCTGCGTTGTCAACGCCCACTACGAGTAGCACGTGCTCACCATCGGCCAGGTCGGAGCTGGGTGTGAACGAGTTCTCGGTCGTCCAGCCCGCCGCCTCGCCATCTAGGGTCACCATATAACCCCTCACGCCGGATACCTCATCCGAACCGCTCCACTGCCACGTGGGCCTCGGGTCCGGAGTCACTACCGGCTCATCTGGCGAGACAGCATCAAGCTCGGGACCGGTCCTGTCCACGATCGTCTGGACCTCGTTGGACTCGTCGCTGTCATTGCCGGCAGCATCATAGGCAACCACCTTGCCCATGATCACGTCACCGTCAGACGCATCGCTGATGTCCAGCGTGTAGGTCTGCACCGTCAGATCAGGCACCGAGTGCCAGTTGCTGCCACCGTCAACGCTATAGAAGAAGTCATACTTCACCGCGTCGGTCACCTGCGACCAAATGAAGATGACCTCATCAGCGTTAGTGAACTCCGGCAGCGGGAGCATCGCAGGAGCCGCTGGCGGAGTCGTGTCGATCACCACATACCCGGCCTCCGACAGGGCACTCTCGTTGTCCAGGTCGTCGAGCGAGCTCACCTGCAGGTGGTGCTGGCCGTCTCCAAGCGCCTCATCCTCAGGGACTGTGTAGCTGGGCGCTGTCACGTTGTCAACGAGCTCATCGTCCAGATACACGTTGTAGCTCGCCGCTCCCTCAACGCCAGCCCACGTCCAGGTGGGCGTCGTGTCGTTGGTCGGGCTCGCCGTCTGCGGCATCCCAGGCACATCAGGCGGAGTAGTGTCGACGGTCACCGTCGCAAGAGTGACCTCACCACCCTCGTTCCCGACATTGTCAACGCCCTTCACCTTCAGCACATGGTCGCCATCAGGGAGGTCTGCGCCTGGCGTGAAGGAAGTGTCAGTCGTCCAGATGGGCGCTTCTCCGTCAAGAGTCACCCAGTAGCCTTTCACTCCCGTGCCGCTTCCATCGTCGCCGCTCCAGGTCCACGTCGGCCTCGGATTGTTGGTACGCGACGTCGGGGGTGCACCCGCAGTCACCGTCGGACCCGTGGTGTCGATCGTCACGTAGCCGATTACGGACCAGTCACTCTCCTGGCCGAGGGCATCTTTCGCCTTCACCTGAAGTCCGTACTGGCCGTCAGCGACTATGACCCCAGCCGGAACTGTCCAGGTGGTGGTGTTGCCGATCCAACCCTCCCAAGGTGTCCCGCCGCCTGTATACCAGAAGTAGACGTAGTAGTTAGCGACGCCAGATCCGGTGTCAACAGCGGGGGTCCATGTCCAGGTTGGAGTCGTGTCATTGGTCGGGCTCGCCGTCTCAGGGGTCCCCGGAGCAGTCGGCGCGCTCGCGTCCTGCGTCGATGAGACGATGTTGGACCACAGGCTCACCCTGCCACCGTATGCAATGGCCTGCACACGGTAGTAGTAGGTGTGCCCGTCTTCGAGGTCGAATGTTGCCGAGGTAGTTCCGGCGGGGACCAGACTCGACATCGAGACAATGCCGAAGGACGGATCCTCGGATACCTCGACATTGTAATACTGCTCGTTGTCAACATCGCTCCAGCTCACCGTGTTCTGGGTGCCCTGAGTGAATTCAGGCTCGGCGTTCATGCCCGGGGCGTACGCTTGCCGGACCTCGAACACCCACTCGTAAGAGCCGGAGTTTCCAGCCACATCGTAAGCACTGACATGGGCCGTATAGGTCCCGTCAGCAAGATCGAGCCCGATAGGCTGTGTGAATACAGCCTCTCCAGTTTCCGGATCCCAGGACTGAAGCTGCAGTTCCCACGGGATCATGCCAGGCCCGTCGATGTAGCACTCCAGCGAGTCTCCATCGACCCCGCTACCTTCTGTCCCGTCGCCGGCGAGGGGATCGGTGATGGTGACATGGATCTCGGTCCACTTGTCCCACGTGGTGGTTTCCTCAGCCGGATAGGGATTGCTGAAGGTCGGCGGAGTGGTGTCCACGGTGAACGTCCAGGAGTAGGGATCCGGGTTATCCGTGTTGTTGCCTGCGCGGTCGAACGCGGTGAGCCGCACCGTCCACGTGCCGTCGTTGGGCAGCGTAACGGGAGTTCCGGGCCAGCTCTCGCCCTTGATTTGCCCGGTGAGAGCACCGACGGATGGCCCAGTTATGGCGGGCACGCTCGTCCACGTCGCCCCGTCGTCCGCATCCTGGTATCTCATCCACGGATTGAGCGGAGGAGCGATGGCAAACCCGGACCTGTCGTCAGCATAGTCCGCAGTGAACGTCACCTGGCGGCTGTTCAATAGCCCGGTCGGCGCGCCGTTCATGAGCGTGGGCTTGCCGGTGTCAAGGGTGAACGTATCGGCTGTATATCCGCCTTCGCTACCTCCGCCACCATACGCGCCGCTTGTATTGCCCGCCCTGTCGACGGACCAAACGCGCACCTGGTAGTCTCCGTCGGGTGATAGGGCATCAGAAGCGGGTATCGTGAAGCTAAGACCCGTGATGCCCGTGTAAGGGCCGCGGATCATCGCAGCGCCTCCGCCGGTCGTCCAGACCTCCAGTATGTAGCTTGCGATGCCCGAGCCGCCCGGGTCGGACCCCTCCGTCCAGGTGAAAGTCGGCGTCGTATCGTTGGTGAACTCCGGTGCCGTCACAGACCCTGGAGGATTGGGCGCCGTCAGGTCTACTGTGAAGTACCACGTCAGGCTCGCGACATTCTGCGCGAGGTCGCGCACCGTGATGTCGACCTTGTGCGTCCCTTCCGCGAGCGGGCCGACATTCTTGGTGATGTTGCCGGTGAGCGCACCGTCGTCAGGCTCACCGTCGGGCGTAATGTCTGTGCCGTTCAGCTTGAACACATTGGGCGACCAAGTCTTGTCATACCCGCTTGCGCCTGCGCCGCTATCCGTGAATCTCACAGACAGGGTCGGGCTCGCGTTGCTGATGTAGCCCGTCGGCGACTCGTTGTCGAGCACCGGGTCGGTCGTGTCAAACTTGAACGTGTCGGACCCGTACGTCTCGCTCACGTTGGTCGCCTTGTCCACCGACCACACCCGGATCTCGTAGGCGCGGTCTGTCGGGAGCGGGTCTGGCAAGGTCCACTGGAAGCCGGGGTCGCCGCTCTCGTCGGTCACCGCGACATATGGCCCGAGGACCCGCGCCCCACCGCTCCATATCTCGACGTTGTAGCTCCCAACGCCCGAGCCAGTCGGCGGTGCAGCATCTTCACCCGGATCTGTCCCGAGGTCCCACGAGAACGCCGGTGTAGGATCATTCGTTTGGTCGGGGGCCGTCACACCAGTTGGGGTATCCGGCGGGAGCGTGTCCACAAAGAAGTCCCACGTCAGATTCGCACTATTCCCTGCCAGGTCCTCAACCGCGATGTAGACGGTGTGTGACCCCTGGCCAAGATCCGACGTGATCTGCTTGGTGATGTACCCCAGCGTATCCCCGGCGTTCGGCTCCGAATCGGGGTCGCCCAAGGGGCTTCCGTCGAGGGTGAACGACGTTGGCGAGTCGGCCTTGTCATACCCGCTGGCCGGGTATCCGAGGTCTCTGAACCTCACCGATAACAACGGAGTCGCGTCGTTGATGAAGCCCGTGGGCAACTGCTGGTCGAGCATCAGCGGGTTTGTCGTGATGTCCACCCCGAAAGTCGTACTGCCGTAGCCGGTACTCCTGTTGCCCGCTACGTCTACGGAGTAGACGCGCACCTCATAGATCTCTTCTGTGAGCGCGTCAGGCAGCGTCCACTGCACGCCGAGAGTGCCGCCATCCTGGTCGGTCACGCCGGTGTATGTCTTCTCGGCGGACGCGCCACCGCTTACCCATATCTCCACGTCATAGCTCGCTACACCAGAGCCACCCGTGTCAGTCGCCTCATCCCACTGGAACTTGGGCGTCGAGTCGTTTGTCCAGTAAGCGGGTGGAGGCGTCGGGTCCGGAGTAGCATCCGGCAACGTCACGTTGGTGGGCGTGCTGGGAGGAGTGTTGTCTACGTTGAACGTCCACCCGTACGTTCTCGAGTTGCCCACACGGTCCTCGACTGTTATGCTGACCGTATGTGGCCCGTCCCCTAGCTCCGTGGTGACATCCTTGGTTATGTACTCCGGGCCTACGCTCCCGTCCGCCGGCTCCGAATCGGGGTTGCCCAACGGACTTCCGTCGAGGGTGAACGCGGTCGGCGATGCGGCTTGGTCGTAACCGCTCGCACCAGCTCCCGTGTCCCTGAACCTAACCGAGAGCGTCGGGGTGGTATCGCTCGTCCAGCTTCCACTCGCCGGCTGCTCCCAGTCAAGCGTGGGAGAAGTTGTGTCGAGCTTGAAAGTGTCGCTGGCATACGAGCTGCTGGTGTTCCCCGCGTTGTCAACGGAGTACACCCGGATCTCGTACTCGCCGTCAACGCTCAACGCGTCGGGCAAGGTCCAATCCATCTCGGGGGTCGCCGGATTGCCATCCGTCACGCCCGTGTACGGCCCTCTCACGAGCATCGCGCCGCCCCCGGTGCTCCAGATCTCCACGGTGTATGTGCCGACACCGGACTGCTCAGCAGGCGGCCCGTTGTCCTCGGCCACAGGCCAGTAGAAATCCGGAGTCGAATCGGCCGTGTACTCCGGAGCCGTGACAGAAGCCGGTTCATTCGGCGCAACGCTGTCAACGAAGAAATTCCACGTAAGCTCGGCTATATTCCCGGCACGATCCTGCACCTTTATGTACGCGGTGTGATCGCCCTGGGTGATCGCCGGAGCCACATCCTTCGTAATGCTATCCACAAGCGCGCCATCTGAAGGATTGTGCGTGGGTGGCAGCACAGATTCGCCATCCAGCGTGAATGACAGCGGCGAATTCGTCGCGTCGTAGCCGCTTGCAGCTGCGCCCAGATCTCTAAACCTCACAGTGAGCGTCGGGGTATCGTCGTTGGTGTACCCCGTCGGTCCCTGCTGGTCCAGGACCGGCGCGGTGGTGTCGATCATGAACTCAGCCGTTCCAGGGGCTGTGCTCACGTTGGCGGCTTTATCAACCGCCCACACCAATATATCGTAGTCGCCCGGCGGCAGCGGGTCTCCATCAGGGATGCTCCACTGGACACCTGCATCGCCGCTCTGGTCAACGACTCCCGTGTAGCTCTTGACCGTAGCGCCGCCATGGATGTTTATCTTCACGTTATAACTGGCGATGCCCGAAGCGGGGGATCCCCCATCGGCGGGCTCCGTCCAAGTAAACGACGGCGTCGTGTCATTGGTATACGGCGGCGTGCCGGTCACGCCAGTAACATTGCCCGGTGGCGTATTATCCACGATCACCGCTTCCGTCTCGGTGTCGCTGGCCGACCCGTCGTGGTTGGTGACCGTGACCACGACGTCGTATTTACCTTCGGCGGCACCTGAGTCGATGGTCACGTTGCCTGTAAACTGCGCACCATCAGGACCTGTGTCCTGGATAGCCGGGTAGGCGTATGTGCGCTCGCCCACCACTGTCGAGGTCGCCGGGTCGACCACCTGGATCGTCGCGCTCGTCGTGTTGGCGTCCATGGGCATCGACGTATAATTGAACGTAACGTACACGTTATTGCCCGGCGCCACGGCGGCCTTCGACGTGTTGGTGGGCGAGACGATGTTCACGCCAGTCGGCGCCTCAGCCAGCGCGACGGCCGGCAGTGCAACCAGCGCCACCAGGGCTACCATCGCTCCTAGTAACCACTTGGGCTTGATTCGTACCATCTCCTTCTCTCCTTTCGCCTCTGGCGAATCAACCTTCCTCGGGTCGATTACCTTTCCGGGCTGTCCAGACTGGCCCTATCCGCCCTTCAGGTGTATCGCAACTCCCATACTGGTCACCTCCTGCCGGCATATCTCCCATTTCCTACTCCACCGAACCGCGAATACCGAGGGGGCACGTTGTTGTCTCATGAAAGTCCGGGGCTGACAGCCTGTCCAACAGGTAGCGCCACGCAGCACCTACCCTGTGCAAGGTGTTAGGTGCTTTGGTCGGTCCCACGTCTCTCGAACCCCAACCCCGGCCGCGCTGAATGGTTCCTCCCGACCGGAGGATGCCTACCTCAACCGGACCTTTTCGGTGCGGTCTATCTGGACCACCTTGCCATCCTGGACCATGATGACCACCTGGCCGTAGACGACGCTACGGATGGCCCGGACGATCTGGTCGAGCGTCTCACGGCCCAGCTCGTCGGCCCACCGCTTCGTGCCGGGTCCGTCACCATCGCCCGACCCGCGCGCGCCGCCGCCAGGCTCCCCCACTCTGCGATCCGGCTCATCGGGATCAATCCAGCCTGCTGCCATCCCCTGCACCATCCCCTACTGCGCCATCCTGCCTCTTGCCGGCCAGAATGGAACCTGTGTTGGCCAGCCCCGGCAGCTTAGCCACAACGGGCCAGCCCTCCCCCCTTCCTCTTGTGTCGCAATCGCCGTGCCAATGGCATTCGCGAATGTAGATAAGTAGTGAAATCCATGTTTACCTGCAAGTACGTTATCTAAACATCCGGCGTCAGGTCTTCGCTCAGCAGGGGCATCTGTCCGGTGTGCCGGACACTTCCCGGATACCATAGCTTGTCCGCAAGCACCGGCGTGGGTTATCAAGGATGTGCGGCCGCCCGGACATGTCCGGCATACATGACAGCCCGACATGAGTCGGGTGCCTCGTAGCATATGGCGCATGGCAGGAAATCGGAGAGCGCTGACGAACCATTCTGACAGGAGGAGAGCCAATTGGCGCGAAACACCGCTGACGATGAGCTTGTGGCCATGTGCCTCGAGGGGCGCCGCGAGGCGTGGGAGACTCTTGTCTCCCGTTATGGCGCGTACGTGTACGCCATAGCCATCAAAGCCTTCCACATGCCCGCCGACGAGGCTGAAGAGGCGTTCCAAGCGGTGTTCACGAAAGTCTATACAAGCCTTGGGCAGTACCGGGGGCATGGCCAGGGACAGGAAGAAGGCGGCTTCAAGAGATGGCTTGCTCGGGTCGCAAGGAGCGTTTGCATCGACCAGGTGAGAGCGAAGGCCAGGGCCAACAGGCATGGCCTCGCCTCCGACTGGCCTGTACATTGGATGGACGGGCACGAGCCTGTGTCGGGGACAGCCACGTCAAGTATAGATGACGAGATCTCGCGGCTTACTGACAGGGTCACGGTGAGGCAGGCCCTGGCCCAGCTTCCCGAGGAGAGTCGCAGGCTGCTCTACCTTCGTTTCTACAAGGATCTGCCGTATAATGAGATTGCGAGGCTCACCGGCCGTAGCGAGAAAGTGGCGGCCGCCCTGACGTCGAGGTCGCTTGCCCGGCTCAGGCAGGTACTGGTGGACATGGGGGCTGCCACGTAGAGGCGGCCCCCTGCGCTGGTGGATTGTGCGCGGGACGCACGGTGCGGGATGCACGGTGTGGGGTGCACGGTGTCCGGTGCAGGGCGCGGCGTGGGGTGAGAACCGCCGCTACCAAGGCCAAATGGCGGGTAGTGGGTAGTCCCGCCGGGCATCGCCCCGTACGATGGTACCGACGGAATGGCAGCCATCTGGCGTTCCCGGGGTCGTTCTTCATGGTGGCCTGCGGCTGCCACCATCGCAGTGTGAAAACGCAGTCGCGCGGGTCACTTTCAAGGTAATAAGCGATAAGTGTTAAGTGGTGGGCGGCGGCACGGTGTGCTGCACGTGCATAGCAAACGCCGGACGTGCGCAGTGGACGGCGGACGACAGATGAAACACAGCGCGCAGCGGACGGCGGAAAGGCATGGTGTTGAGGATGCGTTGCCTCAGCCGCAAGGAGATCGTTGATTACGCCTTGGCTCCCCAGGAAGGGGCGACCGCGTCGCGCTGTGCGGCGCACCTGGCCACCGGTTGCGCTAGATGCAACCGAGAGCTTCGGGCCATAAAGGCGCTCGCCGCCGCGCTCGGTGAGGACGACGTATGGGAAGAGGTGCCCGAGCGCGTCCTCCAGAAAGCGTTCGCCGTATTCCCCGGCGCACCTGGTGCACAGGCGAGGGCAGGCGCGGAGGCGGAGGCAGAGGCGAAGACGGAAACGGAGGCCGTGACGCATGCTGGGGAAGACGCCGGAGTGGCGCCAGAGGCGGACGCGCGCCGCCCGGCTGCCGGGCCAGGGCCGCATCGTCCGGCGCGGGCCAGGTCCATCGCAAAGGATCACGCTGCCGAGCGGCTCCGCGTGCCCGGGCCAGGCTTCCTTGTCCCCCAGCCAGCCACGCGCTCCGCAGATTCCGCCCGCCTCCCATCAGGCGGCACTGTACAGGTGAGCGTGAGAGGACGTGACGTGCGCGGCCAGGTTTTCGACGCGGCGCATGAAGACCTCTCGGGCATGGTCGTGGCGCTCCTCGACGCGCACGACGCCGAGGTGGCGCAGGCCGCCACCGACGCCCTAGGCAGATTCGCGTTCAAGGGCCTGGAGCCTGGCACTTACACCGTGGTCGTGACGAACCACAAGGGCGACGCCAGGTGCCGGGTGGATATCGAGGGCAGGTAGTACCCCTAAACACCGCTGAGTTGAGGAAGTCCAGGATCGGTGGCCTCTCTGTGAGGTGTTCAGCACACATGCAGTATCGCCCCGGATCAGCATGACAGGCGGCGCCCGCGGCCCCGATGCTATGCCTGCACACACCACGGCGCGGGTTTCCGGGGAGCCATGGGATCGAAACGAAAGGCAGTTCCTGAAGGGGATACCAGGGGGGCATAGCGCAGTGGACCGCGGCCTCAGGGACGCGCTTTCCGAGATCTCGGCCCTGCTCGATAGGGGCAGGGCCGAGGCTGCTCTGAACATGATAGAGCGCTGCAAGCAAGCGATCACAACCCCGCCGCCGGGGTCGCCAGGAGGGGCGTCAGGACGGGCGACCGTGGCGTTGCCTGGCACGCTGCCGGAGATGCCGACCTCAACCGAGATGATGGCTGAACGGGCTGAGTTGGATGAGGCGGCGGCCGGGCTGAAGACCGAGCCACACGCCGAGGCAAGCCTCGGGCTCCTCTTGCTCGAGGTGGCACGCGGACGAGCGCTGTCGCTCAAGAGCGATTACGAGCACGCCGAGGAAGTGCTTCGCGGTGTCCGCGAGCGCTTAGTTCAGTTGATCGGGAATCGGGCCGACGACGCAGCGGCACGGGACGGCATCAGAGATAGCAATAGCAATGGCAATGGCAATGGCGCCGGCAATGGCAATAGGGATAGAGATGGGGAGAGGGAGAGGGAGAGGGAGAGGGAGAGCGATAGGAATAGGGATGCGGATGCGGATGCAGATGCTCCTGATGTGGGTGGGGATACCGAGGGCGACGGTGATAGTGATGGTGACGGCAATGGCGGCGGCCATGGCCATGGCGATGACAGCAGCAGCGGAAGCCAAGGCGGAGGCCGAGGCGGGAGAGACAGCGCTGGAGAGAGTGGCAGCGGCAGTGGAGACAGCTCGGGCAGGGCCCTTCTCCTTCTGGGACTTGCAGAATGTGACACGGCTCTCGGAGAGATGCACCATCGCAGGACGGAGTTCCGCCAGGCCCTCCATCACTTCAGGAGCGCCCTCGCAAACTACCGCGCTGCAAGGAAGGTGCGTCCGGCCAGCCCCATCTCCACCACCACTCCCAACCCCAACCCGAACCCGAACCCCACCCCGAGCGCTGTCCCCGACACCTTCCCAGGAGGCCTTCACAGCAGCCTCGCCTGCGCTCCCTCCCACTGCGGTCCTTCCGACGCGGGCGATATCGACCGCGAGATCGCGCGCGTCAAGGTGATGATGGCCGAGTCCCTCATGTCCTGCGGCGAGTTTGCAGAGGCGGGCGCCCTATCTGATGAGGCCCTGGCAACGTTCTCAGAGTGCGGCGACTTCGCCTGGCGCGGCCGGGCAGCCAAGGCAAAGGGCACGGTCTTCTGGTACCAGGACAGGTTCAACGAGGCGCTCACCTGGTATGAGCGGGCCGAGGATGACCTCGTCCAGAGCGGCATGCTCGTCCAGGCGGCCTTCGTGAACAACAACAGGGCGCTCGTCTACTGGAAGATCAACCAGCCCGCCGAGGCCGTGAGGCTTTTCGAGTACGCAAGGCCCGTCATCGCCTCAGCGGGGATGGAGACAGAAGCGGCCACCATCGACGTGAACACCAGCATCGCGCTTGCGAGCCTCGGCCGGACAGAAGAGGCCCTCGCGCTCCTCGACCGCGCGGGGGAGGTCTTTGAACGGCTGAGCGTCCGCCAGAAGGCCGGATGGGTCGACTACTACAAAGGAAAGATCCTTGCCGAGACCGGCCGTCATCGCGAGGCCATCGAGCGCTTCGCCACGGCGCGAACACGGTTCCAGGACCAGTCCATTGACACCTACCGGGCCCAGGCAAGCCTTTACCTTGGCCTCTGCCACGTCGAGCTCGGTGAGCTCGCCGAGGCCCATGCCGCGTGCCAGGAGGCCCTCGATGTGGCCCTCGCGCGCGACGTGCCAGATCTCGCCTTCCCGGCGCTCTACGGGCTCGCCCGGGCCACCGAGCCCGACGACCCGCCCGGAGCGCTCGAGCTTTACACCAGGTCCATCCGGGAGATCGAGCGGATGAGGCAGTCGCTCACCGAGGACCGGCTCAAGACGAGCTTCGTCTTTGACAAGACCCGCGTCTATGACGCCGCCATCTCCCTCGCGGTGAGGCTGGGCAGGTACGACGACGCCCTTGCCCTCGTAGAGAGGGCCAAGAGCCAGGCGTTCGTGGACTCGCTAAAGGTGGACGCGAGGAGCGCCGGCACGGCCAATGGTTCACGAGGAGGGACGGCACCCGCCCCTCGGCCGTCGCATCCGGCAAAGGACGCCGGGGCAGCGGCCGCAATCTCATCCCGGTCATCCCGGTCATCCCGGTCCTGCCCGTCCTCGTCCGCGCTTTCTCCCTCACATGGCGCCCCCGCCGGGCCGAACGGAGGTCCACCTGATAGCAAGGGTGGCACGGAGATCCACGGCATGGGGAACCACGAAGCAGGGGAGACCGCAGCCGACCCGCTCTTGTTCGCAGCAAGCATTCTTTCGCATGAGAACGTTGCCGATGCCATCATTGAGTTCTACCTGCTGCCACAGGAACTCCTGGTCTTCGTGGCCACTGCACAAGAGTCAGGAGGTACAGCTCCTCTCGAGCTTGAACGCGGCGCTCGCTCCCTCGAGGTGCGGCTCCTGGCCACCGGTATCGACAGGTCCACCCTCGACGACCTCGTGGCATGGCTGTACACCGACATAGAGATCATGCAGAGCGCACCGGGGAGCTTCGTCGCCTCCAACATGCCGCAGCTTCTCGCCTCTTACAACGACCACGCCCGCGCCCTCTACGACGCTCTCATCGCCCCCGTGGAGCGCCACATCGCCGGGCGGCGGCGGCTTCTCATCGTGCCCCATGGCCCGCTCCATCACGTGCCGTTCCATGCGCTTCATGACGGGCGCCGGTACGTAATCGACAGTCACGAGGTCTTCTTCGCTCCCAGCCTTGGGGCGCTCGAGGCGATCTGGAGAAAAGGCCACCGGGCCGTCCGCACGTGCCTTGCGGTCGGCGTGAAAGACGACGCTGCCCCGCTCGCAGAGGCCGAGTGTGGCAGGGTCGCAGCGCTCTTCGGCACGGGGAACGCGAGGCTGCTTCTCGGCGAGGATGCGACGGTAGATGCCCTCAGCCAAAGCGCCCCCAGCTTCGACGTCGTCCACGTGGCGGGCCATGCGGTCTTCAATCCCGAGGACCCCATGCGGTCCCACATCAAGCTGGCCGGCGGTAGTCTCTCGGCCCTGGACGTGTTCGAAACGCGAATGGAGTGCGCCCTCGTCATGCTGTCGGCGTGTCAGACGGGTGTAGCGTACGTGTCGAGCGGCGATGAGCTTCTGGGCCTGTCGCGCGGCGTTTTCCGTGCAGGAGCGTCGTCGCTTGTGGCAAGCCTCTGGAAGGTGAACGACGAAAGCACCGTGGATCTCGCGGTGGAGTTCTACCGCTCGCTCCTGGCAGGGCGGACGAAGCCCGAGGCCCTGAGGTGCGCGGCGCTGCGCATAAGGGACCGCCTCCCTCACCCGTACTACTGGGCGCCCTTCGTATTGCTGGGCGATCCCAGGCCAGACCCGGCACGCCGCGACTGAGGCCCAGGGAGCTTTCCCGATACACCTGCACGACCGCGGCAAGGTTGCTTTGGACCGCGCGCCGGCGGTCCCGGGAGACGACTGTCCCTGAAGCGACGCGGCCCGGCCGCGGTGGTCGGACAGCCGGGCGGACACGCGCGCCCGTGAAAGTGCGAGCAGGCATGCAGCGCTCCAGTGCTACATTGTCGCGCTGTCGCACTATCACGGGCAGGCCCGGAGGTGAGGCGGCAGGCCTCATACGATCTTGTACTTCCGTAGCTTCTCGTAGAACGCCGAGCGCGAGATGCCGAGCTTTTTCGCAGCGCGGCTTCTGTTGTTGTTCGTCGCTTTGAGGGCTTCCAGGAGCGCCTCCTGCTCGGCCCTGGCAACCACATCGTCCAGAGCCTCGCCCGCCCGTTGCACTGCCAGGCGACTCGCGCTTCTCGCCGCGCTCACAACGTGCTCGGGTAGGTGCTCCACCTCGATAACCTCGCCGTCCGCGAGGTTGAGCGCCCTCTCAAGGACGTTCTCAAGCTCCCTTACGTTCCCGGGCCAGTCGTAGTCGAGCAGGATCCGCAGCGCCTCGGGTGACACCGAGGTCACCTTCGTCGGGCAGCGTTCCGACAGCTTGGCCAGCGACCTGCTGATGATGAGTGGAATGTCTTCTATCCGCTCGCGCAGGGGCGGTATGCGGATGGTCACCACGTTGAGGCGATAGTATAGGTCCAGCCTGAACGCGCCCTGCTCCACCATAGCTGCGATGTCCTTGTTCGTGGCGGCCATGACGCGCACGTCCACGTCGATCTCGCGGGTGCCGCCGACGCGCTCGACCTTGTGGGTCTGCAGCACGCGCAGCAGCTTCGCCTGAAGCTGAAGGGACATGTCGCCGATCTCGTCCAGGAAGATGGTGCCTCCCGATGCCAGCTCGAACTTGCCAGGCTTGCCGCCCTTCGCGGCCCCTGTGAACGCACCCTCCACGTACCCGAAAAGCTCCGACTCCGTCAGGTTGTCGGGGATGGCAGCGCAGTTCACGCTCACAAACGGCCCGCCCCGCCGCGAGCTTGCAGCGTGGATGGCGCGTGCGAAGACCTCCTTGCCGACGCCGCTTTCGCCGAGCAGGAGCACGGTGGACCCGGTTCTTGCGGCCCTTTCGGCGAGGTCCTTTGCCACGCGGATCTGGTGGCTCGCGCCGTATATGTCGTCGAAGGACGACGTCCCCACCGATACCAGCTCAGCCTTCATGTGCTCGACCTCGTCCTTGAGCCTATCCACGAGATACTGCACGCACATGTCGGACCGCGCCATGTTCTGGTAGACAGCGATGGCGTATTCCCTGCACGTCGGGTAGCCGCACATCCCGCAGTCCAGGTGGTCCTGGGGCGACAGTTTCCCTGAAAACGCCAGGATCTCCGCTATCTCGGACTCGCTGGGGATGGGCAGCCTGACCCCGCCCGGCTTGAAGGTGCGCCCGAGCAGGCGAGCGTCTATCGTTTGCCCGCCACCTGCACCACCCATGCAGTGCCCGCCCCCCGCGCTGCCCATGCCATGCGCACCCACCGCGCTGCCCGTGCCGTGCGCACTCACCGCGCTGCCCGTGCCATGCGCATCTCCCGCCGCAGCCGTGGCGGCAACGGCGTTGCCGGAAGCATCGCACGTGGCCTGGCCCAAGTCGCGATTACGTTCCGCGGCCTCCCTTGAACCGGCGCCGCCAGGCACGTCAGGCACCCCGCCCCCCAAGGCGAACACGCGGCATACGTGCTTTCGCACGGAGATCGACGAGCGCCTGCGGAGCGCGGGCGCATCCAGACAACCACGGCACATGGAGGCGTCGACGAACGAAGGCGTCAGGATACCCCGCGCGAGGTCGCCCATAACCTCGATGCACCTCGATCCGCCTGCCGCGATCACGAGGTCCTCGTCGGACAGCCCCTTCGAGATCCCCATCAGCCACGACAGCCCGCCGGCGAAGATCGCGTACCGCTCCCTCGGCGCGACGGGGCCGTCGAGCGCTCGTGGGGCAAGGTCGCGAAGGACGATGTCTCTGGATTCGAACATCGCGGCAAGCTCATCGAACGTCAGGACTGCATCGATGCCGGAGGCTGTCCCGAGGTCTGAAACCTCGGCCTTTCGCGCAACGCAGGGTCCCACGTACACGATCCTGACACCTGCGCCCGCCGCCGCAGACGCTCTGTCGTTGCTGCCGCGATCGACGCCCCCGCCGGCCCCGGCGTCGGTGCCGGCGCCGGCTCGAAGGGCCTCGCGTATGGCGCGCGCCGCGACGACCGGCGGCGAGGCCACCGGCACGAGGTTGCTCACGAGATCGGGGTAATGCCTCTCCACCAGGCGCACGACAGCCGGACATACGGAGCTTATCACCGGGTGCGTGACCGAACGCGTCAACGGCATGAGGGCCGGTGCGAGGGCTGAACCTGCGTCTCGGCCTGGGCCTGGGCCTGGGCCTGAGCCCGAGCCTACGCCTGAGGCCGAGCCTGAGCCCAAGCCCAAGCCCAAGCCCAAGTCTGATCCCGGGGATGAGGACGAGGATGAGGAAACGGGACCACGACCTCCGTCGCTCCCGGCTCCGGCGGCGCACCCGATGCCATCCCCGGCTTTAGGGGCAAGCGCCGCCCGGTAGGCTTCAACGATGTGCCTTGTGGCGAGCGACGTATCGCGCACCTCCGAGAACCCCAGCGCCGCAAGGCCCGCCACCACCTGGCCCGCCGCGACCGCAGGGAAGGCCGCCGGAAACGATGGGTCAAGGAGGGCGATGACTTTCCCTTCCGCCAGGAACGCCTCGATCAAGCTCACAGAGTCCTCGCTGTGCCGCGCCCCCAGCGCGCACGCCTCGAGGCACTCCCCGCATGCAACACAGATATCGTCGACAACTCTCATGAGGCCGTCCTCGACCTTGGTGGCTTTCACAGGACACGCCCTTATGCAGGCGTAGCACTTCCTGCACTTGCTCTCCTCTATGAGAATGGCGCTCATGGACGCATCACCCCGCCTGTGGCCTGTGGAAGTGCTTCAAACGCCGCGCCGACCGTAGCCAGCGTGCGCCAACGTGCGTCAACGTGCGCCAGCGTGCGGGACGTGCCCAGCAGACGACACCTGTCCGCCGGGGCGCGCAATCGGCTCAACCGGACACACTTGCCGTGCGCCTTCCAGCCGGATATGCCTCCGGGGCGGCCGTCCGCCCCGCCGCACGGCTATTCGCTGCGCCGCATGGCTGTCCGCTCTGTCGTACAGACGCAAGCAGCACCCCGGTGGAGCCGGGAATCGATTTGTAGCTGGACCAGGCATTCCGAAGAGACGTGCGCCAGGCCCCCCGCGTGGTCGCTGTCATCGGAATGAGTCCGGAACTCCGGACACTTCAACTCTAACAAGAATCGTGCGTCCCGGATACTGTCCCGGCGGACAGTTGGAGGACGAGAAGGTGCAGTGGCCATGGCTCACGCGACCTGTCCTTCGGGACAGTGAGGCACTCGCATGGCCGTCAAATGATATCTCATGCCTTGTTGTGTCTTCGCAGTCTCTCATAAGACGCCGAGCGTGAGAGGCCGAGCTTCTTCGCTGCGCGGCAGCCTGCGTCAGCGCACCGGCTCTTGTCTAAATGCAACTGCCGTGCCAAGTGTCCACGCCATGCTACAACCTGCCCACCATTGCGTACAAACAGCTGGTTAAGAGGATTTAAGCCATGCTCGTCCTGTGTCTCACTCTGGCAACAGCTGTCCGCTCTTCCGTACGCCGTTCTGTGAGCAGCTCATGAAACCAGAGGTACGTGCCCGGATCGACATGTGTCCGCAGTGTCGCACATGTCCTGCTGGCCGGACACGTCGCGGCCGCGGCGTCACCGCCTCGGACGCACGGGGTCGCAATCGTCCAGTGCGCACATGCTTCCCAAGGTCCCCGCCGCTCTGTCTAGATTCTCGCACAACGCAAGTTGCGGAAGCAGTACCGTTACCAGTACCGAATCCGTCGGCACGTGCCAGGGGCGCGTCCGTAGATCAATACGCGCAGTGGCCGGGAACCACAACACCGCCCTGGCGGCAGGCCGGCGATTCACTCGCGCCGCGGCTTCGCGCCTTTCTTCTGTCCGAATTGTGTGGCCAGCAAATGCGTCAGGAGTGTGTCGACACATATTGCGCGAGTGGCTCAATGAGGCTATGAGAGCGGATTTAGGTCTCGACACCATGGGAACTCCGGCTACGGGAGGATGTGGATTCCCGGGCACAGACTTCGCTAAGTGAGGGTGCGTTAGTTCTCGCCCATCTTCCAGTAGTTGCCGGGTTGCCAGTGTTGCACTCGCGGACGGCGCCCCAAGCGGGGCGCCTTGACAAGAATCCGGCCCGTCTGGCTAGGCAGCCGGATTTTGACACCCCTCGTGCAATCACCGGCAACCCCTCCCAAAAGTCGGGAGCATTTCTGCGCCCTCACTTAGCGAGATGCGGCGGCTCAGGTGTGGTGCAGCCACTCTTTCTCGAGGGGCGCCACGGCAGCGGCGAGCACCCGCACCTCGGCTGCCCCGGCACGCAGGAGTGCGCGCGAGCACTCGTTAGCGGTGGCGCCGGTGGTGATGACGTCATCCGCAAGCAAGACCCTCTTCCCGGCGACCTCGAGCGGATGCGGGACTATGAACACCCCGCGGAGGTTGTCGCGCCGGTCGCGCCTCCCGAGCTTGTTCTGTTCGCCAGTAAGGATGCTCCGCACAAGAGCTGTCCTCACCGGGAGACCGAGGCACGATCCGACCATCCGTGCCAGTAGCTCGGCCTGGTTATAGCCGCGCTCCGCAAGGCGCTTCGGGTGCAGCGGCACGGGAACCAGGAGCTCCGAACCTCTCATAGCCTTCTCGCGCGTGGCGACCCTCGCCATCAGGACGCCGATGCCCTCTGCCAGCTCCCGCCGGCCGCGGAACTTCAGGGCGTAGATGAAGTCCTTGAGGGCACCGTCGTAGACTCCGGCCGCTCGGGCTACCCTAAAGAACCTCCCGCCCGACGCGCAGTCGCGGCAGATGGGGCCGTCGCGCAGGCCATCCCCGGTGATCTCCGCGACTGCACCCCTCAGGGGCCGCCCGCACGTCTGACAGTACGGCGGCTGCACGAAGGGTATCCTGCTGAGGCAGCCGCTGCATATGGGAGCATAGAAGATTTCCTCCATGCCCCTGCCGCGGACCTGCCCACAGAGAACGCAGCCTTCCTCCTCAGGCAGGAGGACATCAAGGGCATCTTTGAGGAAGCTCACGACAGCCTCCCGAACTCCAATCCACACGCCCCCAGGGGCCGTATCCACGTCTCGCGACCCGGCCGCCCGGTGATAGGACGTCCGGGGCCAGGTGCCCGCGGTGTCCACGCCCGGCGGGCCGGCCCCTGCACCTTTACGGGTAAACCAATGAATCATCTATCAGACCTCCTCGACCTCACGCCGTTTGCTGTCTCCCCGGTGCCCGGCACCATACTACCCTCCCGGCAGAAACCGGCACAATCACCCGAAGGCATGGTTTCGGGGTGGCACGCGGCAGATCACCCGAACAGATAGTTTTGGGGTGACATGCCAGTTTATGGCAGGACCTGTAGGAGGCGGCTCGAAGATCCTGCAGTAGCCGCCCCCCGACCGCCGCCGGAGTCTCCCGACCCGACTTTAACAGCTAGCAGTTACCATGCCACGTGATTGTGACGTTTAGAGGACCTGAGACTTTGTGATCCCCGAAGCTGTGCCACATGCTAGGTCCAGCTCGGGTGGGGTTTACAGACGGCGCTATCAAGCGTCAGCCTGAGTAAGGCTGGCCGGAGCCGGTTCGAGGCGTTTGGAGGAGGACGATCCCATGGTTGGTGCCCTTTACTTCGTATATGTCGCCCGCACGCTGCGGGAAGGCGACCCCCCGCTCGTCGGCGTGTCCCACTACCCGCCTCTGGACCTCTCCGTCCTTGCGGAGGAAGGATACGAGCACCTGACGGTGGTAAAAGGTCCGCTGCCCCTCGCGCTTGCGGAGCGGGAGGCGCAGCGCGTAGCAGGACGCGTGGAAGCGCGCTTCGGAGCCGTCCCCGCCGCGTCGGGCCACCCGCGGGGGGCTGGGCCGACCGAAACCCAGCCGCACGACCCGGACCCGGCAGCGAGCGGACTGACCCGGGGGGCCTGGTGGTGGCTGCTGCCTTATCTCCGGAGCGCGCTGCGCGCTTTCGGCCCTCGGAACTGCCCGCCGGGTTCCCGCACGCGGGACCGGCACGGGAGGGGTGGGCCGGCCAGCCTGCGCCTGCACCTGGGTACCTCCGCCCGCGCGAGGTCGGCCACAGTCACGGTCCGAGACTGTAGCGCTGTGGAGATGCCATCAGAAGAGGGGCTCGATGCGGTTCGTGACGTTCTCGAGGGACGGATCCTCTTCGATCACGAGATCCGGCGTGCCCTGGAGGAACGCGGTCACCCCGTCGCCGGACCGCTCGAGGACCTGCTCCAGGTGCTCATTGTGCGCGGGCTTGTCCGTCGCGCCCCGTCGGTCACCATCGAGCGCTTCGGCATCGCCACCTGCGCGAGGTGCGGCGGGCGCGACATCGTCGAGGTAAGCTGTGCCTCGTGCGGGAGCGACGAGTGCCTGCGCTGCGTGGAGTGCGCGTCCATGGGGGAGGCGAGGTCGTGCCGTCCCCTCTATTACGCTCCAAGGCGTGCCGGGGTACCCGGCGCAGAGCGTCCCGGAGCAGCTGGCCTCCAACCCGCAGCGGTCGGCGCAGTAAGCGGAGCGGCGCCCGAAATAGCAACCCGGGCGTTTCTCAGAGTGCCGAAGGGGGCGCGGGCTCGCGGGGCGAGCGGGCCGGCGCCCACGACGGAATTCGGAGCAGCCCCTGGCGTAGCAGTAGAGGCGGGGGCCGTCCCGCCCGTCAGCGGACTGCTTGGCGTTCCGGTTACTGCCCCTGCGGGAGATCGCTTTCATGCGCCGCCTCCCGCGACGCACCCGGCGCGCCTGGCCCTGCCAGAGTGCGAAGAGTGCCCTGAGTGGGGAGAGGAGTGTCCTGAGTCACCGCAGCGTCCAGAGCACCCGGAGCGTCCAGAGTGTCCAGAGCGCCCAGACCGAGAGCGTCCAGAACGTCCAGAACGTCCGGAGGGTCCAGAGTGTCCAGAGTGTCCGACGCGTCCAGAGAGCCGCGACCTCCCGGGCAACCCGGTCCCAGTGTGGAAAATCAGGCTGCCCTTCGAGCTTACGAAGGCGCAGCAGGACGCGTCGCGCTTCCTCGCGTCATTCGTGGCCGAGGATGAGCGCAGCGAGTGCCTCATATACGCCGTGTGCGGCGCCGGGAAAACCGAGGTGTGCCTCGGCGCCGTCGCCCTCACGCTGCAACGGGGCGGCCGCGTGCTTTTCGCGGTCCCGAGAAGCGACATCGTGGCCGAGGTCGCGCCGCGCATTTCCGCCGCCATGACGGGTGCGCGCGTGATCGCCCTACGCGGCGCCTCCCGCGAACGCTACCGCGACGCGGACATCGTGGTCGCCACGACCCACCAGGTGCTCAGGTTTTATCAGGCTTTCGACCTCGTCGTCCTCGACGAGGCTGACGCGTTTCCGTTCCGCGGAAGCAGGATGCTCCGCTACGGCCTTCGCCGGGCAACGGCGCCGGGCGGCAAGACTGTGTACATGACCGCCACGCCGGACCAGTCACTCCTCGACGCGGCCGACCGCGGGGACGTCGCCCTCGTCAGGATATCGGCTCGCCACCACGGCCGCCCTCTCCCGGTCCCTGCCATCATCGCTGCGACCCTTCCGCCAGTCGAGGATCATGGCGCGCTCTCAAAGCTGTCCCAGACCCGGGCTTCATCCGAGCACCGACGTACACCTGAGCTGCCATCAAAGGTGGTCGCCGTCATCGAGGCTTCGCTTCGCGCAGGGCACCGCGTCTTCGTGTTCGTCCCCACCGTGGACCTCGCCAGACGAGTATGCGCCACGCTGAGGGTCTCCCTCACCTCCCCCACCTGCTCCAACTCCCCCAACTCCGTCAGCTCTCCCATCTCCCTCAGCTCTCTCAACTCTCCCAATTCCGTCACCTGCGATGTCTACCCTGCTCGCCCTGCCTCCCATGGTTCCCACGGCTTCCACGGCTCGCATGGCTTTGACGGCTTCCATGGCTCCCACGGTGCCTCCACCGCCGCCGCCGATTCCGCTGCTCCACCTGGTTCGGCCGCATCCCCTGCGTGCCCTCCTGGAAGGCACGGCTCGCCGCTGTTCCCCGCTCCCGCCCGGCCGCGAGTTGCGTTCGTGCATTCGCGCCACCCCGAACGTGACCGGTTGCGCGAGGCCTTCAAAGAAGGGCAGATCGACGTCCTTGTCACCACCACGATCATGGAGCGCGGCATAACCGTGCCCATGGCCGATGTCGTCGTGCTTTACGCCGATTTCGAGCGCGTCTTCGACGTGGGCACGCTCGTCCAGATGGCCGGTCGCGCCGGGAGGTCGGACGAGTATCCCTGCGCCCGGGTCTACTTTGTCGCCGAGCGCACGTCCCCCGCGATGCGCGCGGCTATCGCTTCCATCCGGGCCATGAACGAGCACGCGGCCAAGTCAGGATATCTTCTGAAAGATGACGAGTGCCGCTCGTGACGACGGCAAGCTGGTCGAAACCCTGCCAGGCCTGAACACCGGTGCGATGACGACCGCGGGTACCCGAGGGGCGTCACGAACAGCCAGGACTCCGTCAACCTGTCGCAGAAGCGCAGAGGCAATGAGGAGCCAATGAGGCGTGACTCTTAAGCCTCGCGAACGTGCGCAGAAGCGTGCACAGCGGCGGCCGCTCTCTCCCACCGCGCCCGTGAGCGAAGGCGGCCGACGAGAGCGGGCGAGATCATTCCTTATGCCCTCCTTAGGAGGAGTACTGGAAGATGCGCAGAATACCATGAAATGCGAAATACAGTTAAAGCTAACGACAGGATTCTCTCGGCGGGTGGGGGCCAGACGCGAAACATGAAGATTGAGCGCGAGGATGCCCGGCGCTGCGGCGGCCATATGGGCCGCTCGGCCGGGCGTCCGGCTTCTATCAGCGATTCGACACCAGGGTTCTTCGTTCGCTCCGTTTGAACAGCCACAGCAGAAATCCGCGAATTGCCGAGAAGGCCTGCCCACAACGCAGTGACGTGCCAGGAAAGCCACAAACAAAGCACGTGTCGAGCACAGGACGATAACTGCCCTTCGAACCGGTCCGGAGTCCCGGGCCTCAAGGGCCGAGGAGAGGTGGCGTACTGTGTTGCTCGTCCATCGTCTCGAGAGGAGCACGGCGGACAACGCTGGTCCGTTCTCCCGGATCATCGGCGCAAGCCCAGGCATTGCCGCTGCTCGCAACATAGCGAGGCGCGCCGCGCGCGGCGACTCAAACGTGCTTCTCGTTGGAGAAACCGGCACGGGGAAAGAGCTGTTCGCAAAGGCCATTCACCTTGCGAGCGGCCGCGCCTCAGGGCCGTTCGTCGCGGTCAACTGCGCGGCGATCCCCGAAACCCTCATAGAGTCGGAGCTCTTCGGATACGAGCACGGGTCGTTCACGGGCGCCCGCCCCGACGGCAAGAAAGGCATGTTCGAGGTTGCCTCGTCAGGAACCATCTTCCTCGACGAGGTCGGAGACATGCCCCTCGCCCTCCAGGCGAAGGTGCTGCGGGTGCTCCAGGAGCGGACGATCCAGCGGGTGGGCGGCACTGCCGAAATCCCTATCGACATCAGGCTCATCGCCGCCACCAACAGGGACCTGGAGCGCATGGTGGCGGAAGGCCTTTTCCGGATGGACCTCTTCTACCGCCTGAACGTCATCAACATCCGCATTCCACCGTTGCGCGAGAGACTGGATGACCTGGAGGACCTGGTTTCATCCATCATCGCGCGCCTAAACGGCGTCTGCGGGACCCATGTCACGCGCGTCCAGCCTGCCGTGCTCCAGGCATTCCGCGACTACGACTGGCCTGGCAACGTGAGGGAGCTCGAGAACGTGCTCGAGCGCGCCCTCAACTTCGTGGACGGCGACGAAGTGGCCCTCGACCATCTCCCGCCGCACATCGCCGAGGCGCGACGCGGCAGGTCGGGGCCGAGGCCGCGGTCGAGGTCGGAGTCGGCCTCGGGACGGGGGCCGGAATCGGGATCGGGTGGGCCGCCACCATGCCCGCCGCTCGTTGCGCCGCGCGGCGGGGACCGCGGGTGCGGGGCGCAACCAAGCCTCCGGAACGTTCTCAAGAACGAAGAGCGCGAAGCAGTGCTTCGCGCGCTCGAGGTGTGCGGCAACAATCGCATGGAAGCAGCAAAGCTCCTCGGGATCTCGCGCTCGGGCCTTTACAAGAAGCTACGCGAGCACGGCATCCGACCCCGCCGCCCCCGCCGCCGGTCCCGATAGCAGGCGCAGAGGGCAGGAGGCGAAAGGTAAAGGCCGCGGCTCGCCGACACCCCCGATCGCCCCAGCCTTCCGGGACGGCGGAGGCGTTGAGGAGGGCGCCGCGCCGTTATGCGGCCGTTTTGTTGCCACCAACCCCCTTACAGCCCGGTCACCCAGCTATAGCCCAGGCGGAGATAGATGTGGCTTGCGCCCCAGGCGCCACCGCGGAGCCCGCCGCAATCCGATCGTGTCCACCTGTAGCCCACGGCAAGCCGCAGCGTCTCGCGTGGCAGGAACCCAACCTCCACGGCAGCCTCGGTCCTCCTGCGCTCCGCCACGTCAGTGAAGTAGGTTGTGTACTCGCCTGCCACGTCGAACTCCGCGCCGAGCTTACGTGTGATGCGCACTGACGCAAGGGATGTCTCGACCGAGACCTCAGGAAGCCCGTTGCGCTGCGCCACCATCTTCCAGGCGTAGCGCCCGGAAACATCGGTGAGCGGGTCGACGGCGAGCGAAAGCCCGAGGTGGTTCGTCTGCGTGCGGGTGAAGTTGCCCGGCAACCTGTTACCCTCGGCTTGCTTCGCGACGGTCCCGCCGAACAGGACGAGTCGGTCGCCCATGAGCGGGCGCCAGGCGAACCCCACCTCATAGCTCAGCGCCGATGCGGTCCCGTTTGCCTCGCGGCCGTAGCGCGCCGAAAGCTCGAGTCCCTGGATCGGCCTCCCCGTGGCACCCAGCGAAAGCAGCGTTTTATCCTTTTCGAGGGACTTCTCGTACCTGAGATACGCTTCGAACAGATCGGCCGGCTTGTAGGAGGCGCCAACGGACACCGCCGCTCCGTCGCCCGAGGACGACGTCCCGACTCCGGCGTAGCTTCTGAACGAGGACGATGCGGCCCACTCGATCCTGGCGCTCGCCCCGCCCGACCTCGCCTGGGTCTCGTCGGGTAGGCGGGTCTCCAGCTTGGTCGAGTAGCTCACCGAGAGCTTAAGGCCCTCGGCGACCGCCCCCTCCGCGGACGCCTGGAGCGCGCTATACCTTGCCACCGCCTCGCCCGTCGCAAGGTCAGCCCAGGACCCGAACCGCAAGGTGACGCTGGTGTCGACAGAATCCAGCACCCTGCCGCCCGCCCGAAGGTAAACAGAGCTGTCGGTGGACCCTTTCCCCTCTACAGCATCTTCCTTGCGCACGGAGTCGTAGCCCACGCCTATCGACGCGCCGGCGACCGCGATGCCCTCCATGTCGCCCAGAGGTCTCGTGAGGCCCAGCCCCCACGAGGACTCTGTTCTGTTCACGGCCTCGCCACCGCTGGTCTCGTCGACGACTGCCCGCCCCCTCACGCGAGCCTCGACCGACCCGAGCCCATGGAGCACGTATGACGCACCCACGCCCCACGACCGATCGGACGTGGGCGAGCCTTCCCTGCTCCCGGAGACGTTGTCCCGGACCTCCGTCGCCTCGCCACTTAGCCTCAGGCCGGGCGCGATGTCCGCGCTTGCCTTCAGGGTCAGCTCGGACACATCGTCCTTCAGCTGGGCCGTGGGGCTGGTGAAGCCCGGACCAATCGCCCTGTAGCGTGCCCGCACAGTCACAGGCCCGACCTCGCCGCTGCACCGCAGGGAGAGGGCCCGTCCGTTGCCCGCGCCCGCGGCCTCATCCGCGCCCTTGCGGTCATCGACCGCCGCCGCGCTCGCGGCAGGCGCCGCGCCCGCCGACGACCCGGCAACCTCTCCATATACGCTGAGCTTCTGCGTGATGAGGTACTCGCCATGCACGTTATACAGCAGCAGAAGAGCGGGGCTCGCGGCGTGCTTGACGATCCCCGCGCCCAGGCGCAACCTCGGCGTGACCCAGGCGCTGGCCGCGGCGCCCTGGACGTGGCTGGCAATGTCCGTGGCCACAGGCTCGTACTCGTAGCTTACCACCAGGAAGTTGAGATTGCCGGCGCCGTCCTCTTTCGGCAGGGGAGCGGCCAGGAGTATGGATCCGGCGGTGTAATCGATGTCGTAGTCCACGTCCCTCCTCAGGACGCGAGATGCCACCTCGACGCCGCTTGCGCTCCTCGTCATCACCTGGACGCGCTCGGTCTCACCTATCACCCTGGTATGGGTGAGCTTGAACGGCCCCGAGGTGCCGTCCGCGGCGAACTCGTCGCGCGCCGCCACCTGGGTCGTCACCGAGTCGAAGACCGCGGCTTTGATGTGATTCCCTTCATACGTCACCAGGCCCCCGGGGAGGGTCCGCACGTACGAAGCCAGGTCGGACTCCATGAAGTCTGTGCGGAACGTGCTCCAGGTGGCCTTCCAGCCGTCCCACTCGATGCCCACGTAGAGAGGACCCGCATACGGCAGGGACCTTGTCACCTGGGTCATGTCGCCGTACACCGGGTAGTAGGCGTCGGGGTTCAGGTAGGCACCTCTACCGTCGAAGTGCCTCCCGAGGTCGAAGCCGGCCGTGAGGAGGTATTTGCCCTTTATCCAGCCTCGCAAGAAGAAGGCAAGGTTCCCGTCGAGCGTGCGCGCGCCGTCCCTCTCGACGGCCTGGGCCTCCTCGACGTTCCCTGAGAACGTCGCGCTCGATATCACGGCCTCGCCTAGAGCGACGAGCACCAGCGGCTCCTTGCCATAGGTTTTCGCTATGGCTGCGCGGGTGCCGTTCCCGTTTGCTTTGCCGTTGCCAATGCCGTTAGCAATGCTATTGCCATTGCTATTGCCATTGCCAATGCCGTTGGATTTCCCGTTGCCATTGAGGACCCCATTCCCGTTGACCTTTCCGTTGCCACTGGGCACCCCGTTGCCGCCAGGATTCTCGTTGCCGTTTCCATTGCCGTATCCGTTCCAGTAGCCGTTTCCGTTCCCGTTGAGATACCCGTTGGCGACTACCACAGGGAAGTCGAGCCGGACCAGCGCGCGCAGCCCGACATCCACGAGGCGCGCCTTGCGCGGGCACTCGAAGTTCACCGGGAGGCTGTCCTCGCGCAGGACGATCGTGTGCAGGCCAGGGCGCACACCTTTCAGGGAGTAGAGCCCGCATGCGTCCGTGGCGACCTCCGTGCCGTCCTCGGTCACGATCGCCGCGCCCGCGAGCACGAAGTCGTCGGGGCCGAGCGTCCCGTCGCCGTCAAGGTCCAGGAACACCCTGCCGAACACCGTCCCGTCGTCGCTGAACACGCCTTTCGAAACGTGCATGGTAGCCTCGGCAAGCGGCGTCTTCACCGGGCCGAGGTCAGTGGATCCCATGGCGCAGGCAGCGTTCGTGACCTTGCCTGCCGCAGCATCGAATCCGACGGCCGCCCTGAACCTGACGGTCGCGCTCTCCCTAGGGCCGAGGTCCCCGATGGCCCAGGTCGCCTCCCTGGGCGCGACCATGTCAGGCTCGCACGGCACGCTCTGCACCTCCGAGGTCCCGTCGATGACGGCCACCCCGGGGGGCAGGAGGTCAACCACACGGACATCCCTTACGATGCCGTCTGTTAGGTTCTCCACGGTGATAGCGTAGCCCACGATGTCGCCCGTGGTGGAGGTGGAGGTGCTCACGGACTTCCTGACGACGAGCGCCCTGTTCGGGACGAGCGCGAAGTCCACGGTCCTGGTCTCGCCCGCGCCGAGGGTGATGTCGCCCGTCTCCTGCGCCACATAGTTCAAGGCGACGGCGCGCAGGCGCCACGTTCCGGAAGGGACGTCCTTGAGCTCGTAGCGTCCGTCCGCGGACGTCCTCACTGTGCCGATGGTCGCGCCACCGGCGACGAGGGAAACCTCAGCGCCAGCCACCGCGCCCCCTGTGCGGGCGTCGGACACGCGGCCCGTTATCAGGGCGGTCCCGGACGTCGGGCGGAAGTGGACGACCACCGGCTTCTCCGTGGCCACGACCTCGCCTCGTTGGTTCGTAGCGGACGCCGTCACAATGTTGTCGCCGGGCGAGAGCGCAACGCCCCTGACCACCCAGTCGCCCGTCGCCGAGGCCTTGGTAGAGCCTGCCGGACGGCCGTTCACGGCAAGCGACACCATTGCAAGCACCGGGCCGCGCCCGCGGAACTCCACGACGGGGGACTGCGTCGCTGCGTAGGACGGCGCGAGGATCACCACGGCGGAGTTGTTGATCACGGTGACGGTGCACGAGGCCCTGTTCCCGGCGAGGTCCTCGGACAGCACCGTAAGCTCAGACTGGCCCGGCGGGACCCTCACGCGCACCGAGAACGTCCCGTCCGCGGCGGGGCGCGCCTGGGCGAGGACCACATCCCCGACGAAGACAGATACCAGGTCTTCGGGAGACGAGGTGGTCCCTGTGACCACAAGGTTCGTCTCGACCTGGGACCCGTCCTGGGGGGACGACACCTCGAGGACCGGCGCCGTCGAGTCTACCTGCACGGCGCCGCTTGCAAACTCGCGCGGCGCGCCGCTTCCCTCAACAACATAGAACGCGTAGCGGTACAGGCCGTCTTCGACGACTCCCCCGCCGGTCCTCGTGCCGTCCCAGGTCCCCCGCACCGTGCCGGGGTCCTGGACGGTGGTACAGAGGAACTCCTTCAGGACCACCAGGTCCTGGCCCCCGCCCTGCTCAATCCTGCCTACTATGGTGGCTTCCGGATCTGGGTCCCAGTTCACATCGCACGCGATGGTCGTGGTATCTTTTCTGCCGTCACCGTTGGGCGAGAACGGGTTCGGCACCGCCTTCGAAAGCACCGCGCTCGAGTGGGGGGCGAACGACAGGGTGACGGTGCCGGAAAAGCTCCCGGCCGGATCCTCCCAGAGGACGTCGTACTTGAAGTCCAGGCAGATCGAGGCCGTCGTCGCAGCCGGAATCGTCATGACGGGCGCGGGGGTCGGAGAGAGGGGCGCCCACTCCCCTTCCTCCGTCCAGGATCGCCTCCAGCTCACCCTGGTGCTCGGGATGGTCCGCGGCTCGCCCGAAGGATTCACCTCGACCAGGTCCGAGCCGGATATCGACACCTCGACCGGGTTCTCCGATGGCGCGACCGTGGCCTGGAAGGCCATGGGAGCCACGTACGGCGAAAGCGACGGCTTCACCGCGCCGAAGTCGATGCTCGTGCACTCACTGGTGGAACCACTGACGGCGCCCGCTATCCCGGGACCCGCGCGAACGGCACCAACGCCGATCGGGACCGGCACGGCCGAGCGGCCGCCCGCCTCGGCCACGGGGGGCCGCAGCCCGGGCAGCGGCAATAACAAGGATAAGACTGGACCCAGCACCGGAGCGAGAGATGGAGACGGGCCCAACGCCCGCGCCACGGCCAGAACCGGAGCCAAAGCCGAAGCCGGAACCGGAACCGGGGCAGGAGCCAAAGCCAGCCCGGAAAGCACTGTGACAACTACAACCAACCAGAAAGCTGTGGGACGCCTACCCACCGCCAAGACCTCCCCTCGGCAGGCTCACTCTGGCCGCACACGGAAACCACGGAACTACCTCAGGATAGCCTTGCGATCCGCGACGACGAGCGTCTTTTCGAGCCTTGCCGTCCTGCCTTCGAACGTAAAGGCAACCGTGGCGCGGTACTCCCCGTCGGGGATGTCCGCAGGCAGCACGGCCCGGTAGCGCCGCGCCCCGCCCGGGAGTATCGTGCCGGTGCCACCTTCGAGCAGAAGGTCCGCCACCACCTTGCCCGCCTTGAAGAGCCCCAGCCTGCCTATGGCGGTGAAGTGGACGTTTCCCTCGTTCGCGAAGACGGCCTCAAAGGTCCCGAGGACGCCCCCGGTGTCGCTCGCCGGGACGACCCTGACCTCTCGGATCTGCCCTGAGTAGGTCTCGGTCCTCGGGACCGTCAGAAACAGTAGCGAGCCGCACCGCACCACCATCCGGATCTGCCCGGTGGCGGTCGGGTCTGACGCGGCAAAGAATAAAATGCCGTACCTGCCCCCCGAGAGCGACTTCGGGGCGGCGAGGCTTACCTTCACCTTCTTCGCCTCACCCGGTCTCAAGGTGAGCTTCTTCGGGGAGATCGACGCTATCTCGCGAACTCCCCACCTGTATCCTGACCCAGGGGAGACCTCCACGTTGTAGCCGGCCTCGTCCACCGCAAGGTCCACCACCTCGGGCACCACCTCGACGGCGACCGAGCCCGTGTTGCGCACCTCCATGTCAAATGAGGTCCGCTCGCCCGGCAGGATCGTCTTCCTTATCACCTGCGGCTCGGTCGCTATCTGGATGCCTCCCGCCGCAGCGGTTGCAGCAAGCGCAAGACACGCAAGCGCGATCAGCGCAACCGCCAGTGCGACCTGTAAAGCTCCGATGCATCGCCTCATCGAGTCCCCCTCCTCAAGGTTAGCCCTCCCAGCCCCCCGCCCGCGAGGCCCGGGCCCGGGGCGGCCGTCTGGCCGCCCCAGGCTGAATCTGACACTTATCAGGCCGTCAGGAAGCCGGAGTGTGGTTCAGCGTGATCACGAGGGCCTTCTCGCCCGCCGGAACTGCCCAGGTGGGCTTGTATGTCACAGTGTAAGTGAGTGTGCTCGCTCCTCCTTCGCTATTGTATTTGAATACCCCGCGCCACTTCTCGCCGTCTTCGGCAGTCCCCACCTCGACATTCTGGCCGGGCTCAAATGTCCACCTAAGCATGGAGTCAGCTATCCCGGAGGCAGTAAACCACACGTTGCGGTCGTGGTTCTGGTGGCAAGTAAGCGTGTTCTCGTAGGTAGCTTCCTCGTTCGGCTTGACCTCCACCGGGGTGAACTCGTCGGCCTCAGGCAGCGTGTAGCCATCCTGCGCCGGCCTTACGATCACGCTGCACTGCTCCTTCGGAATGCTATAGTACAACGCCAACGCACTGTCCGAGATTCCAGAATCGAAGCCGAACTTAAGGACTGAATTGCCAACGGGGTTATACTCGCCCGCCTGCACCATCCAGCGGTGTTTTGCTCCGGCAGTAGTCTCGCCGCGGAGGTCGATCTCCACCTTGTTGGGGAAGTTGTATCTCATGGCCATCGTAGGTTCAGCGCTGCCAGTATACACGTATACAACCCCTCCCGACGGCACCATCGAGTGGCCGTCGTCGAAGCCGGTACCCGTCCACGCGTAGTGCTTCATGTAGCGCCTGATGTCCGGGCCGTTGGGGTCGCCCCCCGGCGTGATTCGCTCGACGAAGACTTGGTTGTAGGACGGAGCGTTCGTCTGGAAGTTCAAGATCCATGGATAGACCGCAGCTACCCAGTGGTCCTCCTCGGTGCCGCCCACCTCGAGAGCCGCATACTCGGACTGGTCGTTGGGTGGTTCCGTGGGGGATGTGCCCACTCCGAAGGCAAGATCAGCGTTGATCGCCGGTGCGACTGTGACCTTCACGTAGCCGTATGGCTCAGCCAGCGCAGACGTGGCGGTACCGCTCAGCGTCCAAGTCGTCTTCACCTTGCTCATGTAGTCGCCGGCAGCAACCGACCATGGATTCGCCTCAGGATGCTCGTCAAGGGGGGGATTCGCCATATCGAACTTGACCTCGTTCGGGAACGTCCATTCCGATCCCTCCGTGGGGCCGAGCGGGTCTGACACCCAGTCCTCCGGTTCCGGGTGGAACGGGGTGCCAAGGTCGCTTCCCGTCCACTTGCTCTGCCACAGAAACTTGTGCAGAGCGTCAAGGCTAGGTACACCCTCCACCGGTTCATGCGATACAGTGCACCTCATCGCAGCATTGGACTGGAACCTGTAGGCCCAGAGATACCCATTGACGGAGGACGGTCCAGCTTGTTCCCCGCCAGTACGCGCATTTGGAGGCATGAGGGTGCCGAGGAACCAGGGGTTCCCGGGGTCGGGCGTCCCGGGGGCTGACGGGTCGGCGGGGTAGCTCGCAGTATAAGCCAGGTCGATGATGTCTTCGTTGATTGCCGGTACCACAGTCACCGTCACGTAGGTGCTGCTCGTGACAGGTGTCTCGCCCTCAGCAAGCGTCGGCACGCTCAGCCCCGCCACCAGGGCCATGACGGCCAGGATCATTATGACGCGCTTCATTCTCGTCTTCCCTCCAAGCTATTGACATGATGTAAGCCCTGAGGGAGAATCCATGTAGGGGAGTCAGGCTACCCCTCTTTAGCCTGGCTCCCCGGCAGAACGGCCGGTTCTGCTATGTGGCCCGGCCCTCGGGCAAGGCGACGGGGGCCTCCGTCGCACCCTCTCCGCAAACCCCAGGCGCCGGGCCGCGCCTCTTCGGCGCCGGTTTCCCAGGCGCTGCCGGTGCCACCGTTACACGCATATCGAGAGCTTCCGTCCCTCCCTTCCTATTCAGAGCAAAGTCGTCCGGGAGCGTTGCGCTGTCGGCCTGTACCCGCCGACGCCCGTCAAGGCCCCAGTCGCCCGGCTGACCGTCTCGCCAGTTGCCGGACTGCCGGATGGACGGACACGGGGAGGCCACAGGGCAGGGCTGCGCGGGGCAAAGCCGCTCCTCGCAGTCCTGAGCCCGCACCCTCACAGCCGCAACACACCCGAGTCACGCCCACACCGCGAAAACCTGCCCCCGCTGTCTTGCGCGGGCCTGTCGGCGGGTGACAAGACCGCACGCGGATGGCCTCTTCATGCGGACAGCGGGGGTCCATTGGCTTGCAAACCAGAACGGGAGCTAGCATACACTGCCAGCACTTCAGGAGCGTCGGTGTTGTGTGGAACCAGGCAGGTGTTCAGCGGGCAACGTAGCATCGTCGTTCCTCGCACGGCAGCTGCATCTCCCGCCCCACCCTCCTGCCCTGCTCTCGCCCCGGCGGCGCGGTGGCACAGCTTCGTCTTCTCGCGCGACCACGTGCCATCTCACACGACCACGCAACGCGTACAACCCAAGCCGAGCCATCCGCGCCGTCGTCCATGCACGATCCGTGCCTTAGGCACGCATTCCCCCGAGAAGACCACGGATCCAGCTACGTATGGGTTTGCGTGAGTATGGGGCGCGGCGGCGCTGGCATCGCACAGACGAGAACGTCCACCTTGATGTACATTACTGTGCGCCGTGGGCGACTCGGCCCGGCCATGTCCTGCTCTCTGGCACCGTTGTCGAATGTGCACAGACAGAAACAAAGGACGGCAACCGTCCAAGGGGATACACCTGCCACGGGGTAGGGGGACGCCTGATGGTCTTCCGGAGGCGTTCTACCTACCGCCGCAGCCTCTCCGCAAGCCCGGAGTAGCGCCGGTCTTGGGTGCTATTCTTGACGGCGATGGCGAGGGCCTTGGGCGTGCCGACCAGCACCACGAGCCGCTTGGCCCGGGTGATGGCTGTGTAGAGGAGGTTTCGCTGGAGCATGATGAAGTGCTGGGTGGTGATTGGCATCACGATGACTGGGTACTCGCTGCCTTGGCTCTTGTGGACCGAGATGGCGTAGGAGAGCACAAGCTCGTCCAGCTCGTGCTGCTCGTAGGTGACGCGCCGCATGCCGTCGGGCTCCACGAACGCCACCACAACCTCCTGGTCCTCCGTGTCCACCTTTACCACGCGGCCGATGTCCCCGTTGAACACCATCTTGTCGTAGTTGTTGCGGATCTGCATGACCTTGTCGCCCTCGCGGAGCACAAGCCCGCCCAGGCGCATCTCCTGCTTACCGGGGGCAGCGGGATTGAGCGCGTCGCGCAGGACGGCGTTGAGGTTTTCGACGCCGGTGACCGTGCGCCGCATCGGCGCCATGACCTGGATGTCGTCGATCGGGTCGCACTTCGCGTAGGCGGGCAGGCGCCGCACCACGAGGTCCTTCACGAGGGCGGTAACCTTCTCGGGGTCGTCCTCGGCGATGAAAAAGAAGTCGGCCTTCGCCCCCTCGGTGACGTTTCTGTTCAGGACGGGCATCTCACCTCTGTTGACACGGTGGGCGTTGGTAACTATCATGCTCGTCCTGGCCTGCCTGAATATCTCTGTGAGCCGTACCACCTCGACCGCGCCCGAGGAAATGACGTCGCGCAGCACCGACCCCGGCCCCACCGACGGCAACTGGTCCGCGTCGCCCACCAGGACTAGCCTGGCGCCGGGGCGCACCGCCGCGAGAAAGTAGCTCATGAGCTGGATGTCTATCATGGACGTCTCGTCCAGGATGATTACGTCAGCGTCGATGGGCGCCCCCTCGTTGTGCTCGAAGGACATCTGCCCCTGCCCAAAGCTCACACCGAGAAGCCGGTGGATGGTCTTCGCCTCGCGCCCGGTGGTCTCCGCCAGCCTCTTCGCCGCCCGCCCCGTGGGTGCAGCGAGCGCGACGCGCAAGGCCCCGGCCTCGAAGATGCGGAGCATTGTCCGCACGGTGGTGGTCTTCCCTGTGCCCGGCCCGCCCGTCAGGACGAGCACGCCGCACCGGACGGCCTTCTCCACAGCCGCCCGCTGCTCCACGCTGAGCTGGACCCCGTCGCGTCGCCCCAGTTCGGCGAGGAGCCGGGCCACATCGACCGGGAGCGGCTTCGGCGGGCGGCCCGCCAGCGCGGCGAGCCTCTCGGCGACGCTCGTCTCGGCGCGGTAGAGGTAGGCGAGATAGACGGTCTTCTCGCCCTGCACCGTGTCGCGGATGATCGCGCCGCGCTCCTCGAGCACGGGCAGCGCTGCCGCTACCAGGTCCTGCCCCACCCCGAGGACCTTCGCAGCCTCGTCGATAAGCGCTTGCTCGGGGTAATACACGTGGCCGTCCGCGGTAAGCTCGTTCAGGACGTACACGATGCCTGCGCTAACCCGCTCCGCCGAGGTCGGCTCCACGCCAAGCTCAACCGCGATCTTGTCCGCAGTCTTGAAGCCGACCCCGTGGATCTCGTCGGCAAGACGATACGGGTTCTCGCGGACAGCCTGGATGGACGCGTCGCCGTAGCGGCGAAATATCTTGATGGCGAGCGTGGGGCTCACTCCATGGCCCGCCAGAAACATCATGACCTTGCGGATCTCCTTCTGCTCCTGAAAGGCGCGGGCTATCGTGGCGGACTTGATCGGCCCCACGCCCTCGACCTCTGTAAGCCTCTCGGGATGATGCTCGATGACGTCGAGCGTGGCGAGGCCAAAGTGGGAAACGAGTTTCTTTGCGGTCACCGGCCCTATGCCTTTGATGAGGCCTGACCCGAGGTACTTCTCGATCCCCTTCTGCGTCGCAGGGACGACTGACTCATACTTCTCGACCTTGAACTGCCGCCCGTACTCGGGATGGTCCACCCACTCTCCCTCGAGAGCGAGCGTCTCGCCGACGCTGATGAACGGGAAGGTGCCCACCACGGTTACCGGAAGCGCTCGCCGCTGCCCGGTTCGCGCTCCCGGCGCGCTCCCTGCTGCGGGCGGGCGCCGCAGGTGTGCCGCACCTCCGCCAGCCCGCGCGTCCGTCCTGGTCCCCGAGCCTGCGCCATCCCAGGCATCCTGGGCACCCCGGGTATGCCGGGCACCTCCTTCGGCGGCCTTATCGGCCGCCCCACTGGCACCACCCTGCGCGTGTCCACTCCCGCCGGCCGGTCCGTCGTCCCAGTGGGTGCATGCAATCCTGGCCACAGTGTAGAAGTTGTCCTCGTTGCGGTATGTGATCCGCTCGACCGTCCCTTGAATCGAAGGCATGTCTACCCTCCGCGCGAGGTCTTGGGTGCTTCCGCTTCCGCTTCCTCATTTTAACATGTGGTGCTCCCGGAGTAAACGCCTATCGGCGATGCTGTTGTCTCTTGCCTGTCATCGACCGACAGCGGCAGCCGGGATACTAACGATCCCTGCACGACCAAGTTCCGGGAAGACCTGGGCCTGGGGGGATCAACACGAGTCAGAATCTGGTCACCTGGGAACCACCCCTGCTGCCCTCCCTCACCGAAACCAGTTAAGTTGGAGCACCAGGGATCAGATGCTGCGCGAACATGGTCCTCTGGGGACCAGCTTGGGACCACGCCCTGGTCCTCTCGTGACCAGGACGCCTCGGACGCCGCCGGGGTGGTGCATCAGGGACCAGGTTGCCCGCGAGGTTGATCCCTTGGGGACTATCCGCACGCAAGTCCTGGTCCCCTGGGGACCACGGGTTCTTGAACATCTCGCAAGGTGGTTACGTGGGGACCAGGTGAAGGGCCAGGTTGGTCCCCTGGGGACCATCTTCGCGCGTAACCTGGTCCCCAGAGGACCAGATCCGGCATCCTCGTGGAGCGAGTGTCAGGAGGGTGGGTCTCTGGTAACCAGATTTCGCACGGGGTTGGTCCCCCAGGGACCAGCTACGCGCCAATCCTGGTCCTTTGAGGACCACCCGTCCACGGGCATCCGTGAAGGTGGTCCCCTGGGGACCAGGCGGCGGACGAACCTGAGTCCCTGGGGACCATCTTTGCGTGGATTCTGGTCACCAGGGGACCAAGTTCGGCGTTTTGCCGGTTGAACCGCGACGAGGGTGGGTCTCTGGTAACCAGATTTCGCACGGGGTTGGTCCCCCAGGGACCACCCACGCGCAAATCCTGGTCCCCTGAGGACCAGCCGTCTATGGCCGCCCGGGAAAGTGGACACGTGGGGACCAGGTGGCGCGCGAAGTTGGTTCCCTGAGGACCATCTCCGCACGGATCCTGGCTACCAGAGGACCAGTGCTGGCCTTCCGCCGGGTGAGGCGCGAGGAGGGTGGGTCTCTCGTGACCACTTTTCACGCGAGGTTGCTCCCAGAAGGACCAGCCGCGCAAGAGATCCTGAGATCCCAGGGACCACCCAGCGACGAACGCAGCCACGCGGCCACGCGTCGATCAAGTTTGACGCAGAAAAGGCGGCCGCGTCCTCAGCCAGGGGGCAGTCGCGGGTTCTGGGCCTGAACACGCAACATGTACGGGGCCAAGCTCATAGTTGAACTAGCGGGGCGCTACTCGCAATCCGCTTCGCCGCCAAGCAGGTAGGCCGACTTCATCCCCACATTCTGGAGCGACACTCTGGAGCGGTCCATCTATAAGCAGCCCAGCGCCGAAGATGGCGACATTCTGGCCAGCCTTTGTCGTGACCCGCGGCAAGCGGAGAGAGTTGTCTTTCCTATTCTGCGCCAGTTGCTCCGGTCGCAGCGTCTGCGGCGCCCATGCCGGTTCCGGACGCGGGCGCGGCCGGGGCGCCTTGCGGCTGGCCTGCGGGCTCAGGCGAAGACCCCGCCCCTGCTGCCCCGTCGTGGCCCCCGCCTGTTCGCAGTGTGGGCCTCCCGTCGTCGCCCGAGAACAGCGCTGACAGGGGGACCAGCTCGTATCCTTGGGACGTCAGCCCCTCAATGAGCGCAGGCAGCGCGCGGGCAGTTTGCTCGCGCACGTGAAGGAGAACGATGGCCCCCTCCTTTGCGCCCGAGGTGACCCGCTGGACGATCGCCGCTTGGCCGGGGTTGCGCCAGTCGTCGGGGTTGAGAGTCCACAACACCGTCGTAGTGCCCTCTTCCTTCGCGATCTGCCGGATCTCGTCGTTGTAGCTTCCGTAAGGCGGCCGGAACCACCTTGGGGTCACGTTTGCAGCGGCCTTGACGGCCTCCTGCGTCCTGGAGATCTCGCGGCGCACCGCCTCGGCGGAAAGCGTGGTGAGGCGCGAATGCGAGTAGCCGTGGTTCCCCAGCTCATGCCCCGCGGCGGCCATTTCCCGGACCACAGCGGAGTGGCGCTCAACCTGGTTGCCAATAAGGAAGAAGGTAGCTTTCACGCGATATCTGTCAAGGACGCTGAGGATCTTCTTCGTATACACCGCGTCGGGGCCGTCGTCGAAGGTGAGGGTGATCTTCCCCGCAGAAGGTCGCCCTCCAGGACCGCGACGGGCAGCGCCGGCAGCGCCACCGCCGTCGGGACCCTCCCCTGGCGGCGCTGCAGGCTCGGGGCCGGGAAGGGGCGTAATCACCACGACCGGGGCCCCCCCGCCGGGTCCACCCGGGAAGCCGGGCGCACCCGGGCTACCTGCGGACGGCAGAGATGCGATAGTCACTACCGGTGCCCCAGACTGGGGATCATCCACCGGAAGACCTGCCGCAGCCGGCGTGCCAGCTCCCCCGGTGCCGGTGCCCGGAGCCGCCGGGGTCACCGGGGTCACGGTGATCACGCCTGGCACCGTGCCTGACACACCTGTCCCCCCGGGGGTGGAAAGCCCGCTTCCCCCGCTGCCCGTACCGGTCGCGCTTGCACTGCCCGTCCCAGCTCCGGCCGCAGGCCCTGGTCCAGTCGTGGCTATGCCTCCGCCGCCTGCTCCGCCCGTCATCCCCGGCCCCTCCCCCGCGCCTATCACTGCGCCCGCGCCAGCGGACGCAGCGGTGCCGGCAGCAGTGGTAGCGGTAGCATCAGCGGCGCTACCGGCGCTACCAGGGACGGCAGCGGCGGTGGTCCCGGCACTCATGGTTCCAGCAGCCCCACCAGCGGGAGCAGCATGAGCGGCGCCGGCTGCTCCCGGGCCACCTGTCCCCGGGCCGGCTGACACGCCCCCCGCCCCACTCGCCTCACGCGGCGCCACGCCCTCCTCCACCCGCGAGCCTGCCGGCACCGACACGATCACCCTTTGAATCCCGTTCGACAGGATAACCGTGCGCGCCACCTGATCCCACTCGAGCCAGCAGCCAAGGACCGTGGCAAGTTCGCGCGCAGGCGAATAGGCCTGGCTCAGCACCGTCGCGGTCTCGACCAGGCGCCCGTTCACGAGCGTTCCGACCCGCGCCACCCAGTGCACGGTGGCCCCGTATGCCTCCGCCACCGGCCGCACCGGTGCCATCATCGAGCCGTCACGGAGGAAGCCGAACACGTAGATGTCCGGTCGCCGCGGCGGGATCTCGAGTTCCCCTGCCCCTCCATAGCTCTCGGGCGAGACCGCGACCTCGCTCGCCCTCGCCTCACCGTGCGCTCCTGCGCCGCCCGCCGACGCTCCGGCAGTTACCATCACCAGCACCGCTACAATGGCCGCCACGCGCGCCCCGCAGCGACCTACCCCTACCGGACCCAAGTTCGCGAGCTGCTGCCGCATCCAGGGCACCCGGGGCCGCCAGGCACTCTGGAACGCCAACATCCTGTGGATCCCCCGCGCAACCTCCTGACACGTCTGCCGCAACTCGTGCGTCCCCACGGCGGAGCATTCCCCCCCTCAGCCTCGCGCCTCAGCATCGCCTCTCAGCACCGCCTCTGAGCATCGTCCGTCTTCCAGACCCATGCTGTGACGCTACGTCAACCCCATTAATCCCTATGCTTGGCCCAGTCGGATATGACTGGGACATGACCGGGACGCGCCAATTTATGACCGGGGTCCGTTAAGTGGGAGTGCAGAAATCCTCTCGACTTCCGGAGAGGTTGCCGGTAACTCAAAGAGAGAGTGCAACACTGGCAACCCGACACCCGCTGGAAAACCGGGAAGGATTAATGAACGCCCATTTGACTCCGGAGAGGGCTGCCAATCCCGTGTGGATGCATGGCGTGACGAGGATAGCTGCGGAAAAGAGGCTTCCGCGGGAAACCTTACGAGTTCGAGAGTGAAGAAAAGGAGCGTCAAGGAGCCTCAAGGAGCGTTAAGGCGCGCTAAGGAGCGTCGAGGACCGTCAAGGAGCGTTACGGGTAGCTCCAGGAACTGCTCGCCTGGTTGTCCCTGGGACCAGAAGTCGCGCCGCGGGACAGGCCTGGCGTTCCCCGAGGCTGGGGAGGATTTCGCATTCGGCAGAGTAATCGTCCATGGCGGCCATCTGCCGCCGCCATCGAGAGGACAAAAATAGCAACCAACCGCTGTTTTCAAGGTAGTACCAGTTATGTAAGCCCGGTGCACCTACAGCCTGCAACTACGAGCTTGGTCATCTATGGTGCTGCTTTGCCACGTAGGCAGGCCCGCCGTGTTCAGTGTGGCCGCGAGGAAGGACCAGACAGCGTTCCTATATCACACGCAAGCTCAAGTAAGTCACAATCATACCCGCTAGGGCCGTTCCCAGGGCGATCGCTGCGAAGGCCTTCCGGATGCCAATGCCGAACAGGAAGGCGGCAACGGCAGCGGTCCAGGCGCCGGTGGACGGCAGCGGCACGGCCACGAAGAGGACAAGGCCGATGGGGCCGTACTTCTGGACGACACGGCTCCTGGCCTTCGTGCGAGCAAAAAACCAGTCGCTGGCCTTGCGGACCGACGGAAAGCGCTGCAGCCAGCCGGCCGCGTAGCGCAGGAAAAGCATTAGCGGAACGACCGGGACCATGTTGCCGAGCACCGCCACGGCGCAAGCCTCCACCGGGCGCATCCCCAGCGAGATGCCGAGCGGGATCGCGCCGCGCAACTCAACGACAGGCACCATTGCAGTAAAAAAGACCAGGGTTTCCCTGGACACAACCGAAACCCACTCGTTCCACGACTCGACCAAGACCAATTCTCCTCTCTCAGCTCCCTTCCGCTATTCTTTCCTCGTTCGCTCCCGATCTCCTTCTCCATCCGAACGGCTCCTCGCGATAGCGAAAAAGGCCCGTGACCGGCACCCTGGCCCCTACTCTTGCCCCTGCCCCCGGTCTACCTGTAGTAGAACGCTTGCAGCCTGTCGCCAACGACTGTCCCCGTGCGCGCGAGCACCCCCTCGGGAAGCTCCACCACCCAGCTTGCCTCCCACATCACGGGGCCGGCCTTGCCCGGGGCGAGCGGCGCGAGCACACACACGACCACGCCCGCGTCGCTCACATAGGCCACGTCGATGGCGAACTTCATTCCGAAGCTGTGGACCCCTTTACACGGCCGGATGATAAGCCCCTCGCCCTCTGCGAGCGATGTCCTCCCGAGAAGGCCGAGCGCCCGCGTCCTCCCCGAGAGCGCCAGTTGCACCCGGACCGCAAGCACGACCGAACGCGTCACGTTGACCACAGCGACCCTGGATCGCGTACGCGGGTCACGCCTCCCGGCAATACCTGCCATGGCTTGTAGCGTGGCAGATGCCGCGTCCCTGACCACGCCGCAGCACGCGTCGCCCGCTGCCCAAAAGACCACGTTCCCGCGTCGCACTTCAGTGCCACCCCTCACGCCGTCCTACCCCGTGCTACCCCTCGGCGTCCTTCACCGCCCCGGGCCGTCCTGCCCAACACCTGCCCGTCGGCGAGCACGCTCGCTCAGCCGCTATCCCTCCATCCGGCGGCACGCAGGGGGCAGACCAGCCTAACTCATGGCAGACCAGCCTAACTCATGAAGGACCGGTCAGAAACCCATGAACGTCATCGCCACCTGAATTATCGCTGGTCCCAGGAGCACCACGAAAAGTGTGGGGAATATGAAGAAGATGAGAGGGAAGAGCATCTTGATGGGTGCTTTCATGGCCGCCTCCTCCGCCTGCTGGCGCCGCTTTGTGCGCACTTGCGCCGACTGGATGCGGAGGATGTTCGCTATGCTCACACCGAGCTGGTCCGCCTGTATGACAGACGCGATGAATGACGTGATGTCGTCGATCTTCACGCGCTCGGAGACCTCCCGCAGGGCGTCCCTCCTCGGCTTGCCCATGCGGATCTCCTGCAGCAGGAGGGCGAACTCGTCGGCAAGAGGGCCCTTCTTTCTTTCCACGACCTTCGCCAGCGCTGCGTCGAACCCGAGCCCCGCCTCCACGCTCACGGTGAGGAGGTCCAGCACGTCGGGCAGGGACTTGCGGATCTGCTTCTCGCGTTCCTTCTTCTTCGACTGCATCATCATCTCCGGGACCAGCCATCCCAGGGCAGCCGCCACAAACGCCAGCAACACCGCCGTGCTTGGGCGGATGCCGGCCATCAGCCCGAACACCGCGACCGGGATGATGGCCAGCGTGATGACGCGCATCAGGATGTAGTCGCCTGGCGTCATGTTCCACGGGTTGCCGGTGGCCTCGAGCTTTTTCCTGACTGCGTCCACCACGTGCCTAGGGGTAACCGAGATGATGAGGTTGTTGACAATTTGCACAACGGGGCCGAAAAGCCGCTCGCCGAGGGGCCGCGCCAGCTTCTTCTCACGCTCGCTGGGCACCCGCGTAAGGACGGCGAGCCGCTTGAGCCGCTCGTCCGCGGTGGGCTCGCGTCGCGCCATGCCCATGGACCACATGGCAATCGCTGTGGTGCTCACAAATACGAGCGCTGATACCAGGAGAGCCATGCCTCAGCGCCTCCCTCGTGCCCTAACGTAGAACCCGCCCGCACCCGGGCCCCATCCGGATACGCGCACCGTGACGCCGCCCGTCCGATCGCGTTGCCTACACCTCGATGGTGACTATCCTCCGAATTACCAGCGCCCCGATGGTCTCGCCAATGACGGCCATGGCGATCATGATCCTCCCTATTGGGTGGGTGAACAGCAATGTAATGTAGCCAGGGTTGATCGCATAAAGCAAGAACCCGAGCGCCACGGGCAGAATCCCGATGATGATCCCGGATAGCCTCCCCTGTGCCGTGAGGGTCCTGATCTCGCCGCGTATCCTCACCCGCTCCCTGATTGTGTGAGCGATGTTGTCGAGCACCTCCGCGAGGTTGCCACC
This sequence comes from Bacillota bacterium, assembly GCA_012516125.1. GTDB lineage: Bacteria > Bacillota > SHA-98 > UBA4971 > UBA4971 > UBA6256. The sequence continues at coordinate 68,944 of JAAYXB010000067.1, forward strand.
CACCTGCCGCTGAATGAGGACCGCGGTCACCACAAGCTCGAGGTCCTCGCTTCCAACCCTGTCGGCCAGCGAAGTGAGGGCCGCCTCCGTAGGGGCCCCGAGGCTCATCTCCTTCATGGCCGCCGAGAACTCGTCGGAGATGGGAGGCGACATCTCGCGGGCCACCATGTCCATGGCCTGCAGGAAACTGTAGCCCGCCCGCAGCGAGTTCGCCATTATGGCAAGGGCGTCAGCTATCTGGGTGTTGAGTTTTCCCAGTCTCCGGCCCTGCTTCCACTTGATGTAGAAGTTCGGCAGGAGTCCCCCTGCCATCCCCAGCGCCAGCGCAAGGACCACGCTCCTCGTGAGGATGACGCCGAGGACAAGTCCCGCCAGCACCAGGATGAGGTTGAGCACCACGAACTCCGACCCGCGAAGCGGGATGTCCGCCCGAGCAAGCTCCCGCTCGATCTTGGCTGCGTAGGCCCCCCTCTCGAAGGCCTTGCCCAGGAACGCAAGGGTCGGGCGCAGCAAACCGAAGAAAGTTCCTTTGTTAGAAGCACCGACGCCGCCCGTCGTCGCGGCCGCCTGCTGGCCTCCGGGCAGCCTCGACAATATCCCCGACAGGCGCGCAAGGCGCCACGCCCCGGACCGCCGCTCGCCCACGGCCTGCAAGATACCATGCGTTACGAGGGCGACGGAGATGAACACGAGCGCCGCTATCGCACCTGCAAACACCTGGCCCGGCATAACCCGCTCTCCTTTGGCTCTCCTTTACAGGAAGTCCGCGAACATCCCCGGCGGCACCGGGATTCCCATTGCCTCAAACCGCTCCAGGAACTTGGGCCTGATGCCCGTGGCCTTGAACCTCCCGATCACCCTGCCCTGCTCGTCCACGCCCGTCTGCTCGAACACGTAGATGTCCTGCATCGTAATGACGTCGCCTTCCATGCCCTGGACCTCGGTGAGGTGCGTGATCTTGCGGCTGCCGTCTCGCAGCCTCGCCTGGTGCACAATGAGATCTATGGCCGACGAAATCTGCTCGCGAATGGCCCGCAGCGGCAGGTCCATCCCGGCCATGAGCACCATCGTCTCCAGCCTCGCCAGCATGTCTCGGGGCGAGTTCGCGTGACCCGTGGTGAGCGAACCATCGTGGCCCGTGTTCATGGCCTGAAGCATGTCCAGCGCCTCGCCCGACCGTACCTCACCGACGACTATCCTATCGGGCCTCATGCGCAGGGCGTTTCTCACAAGGTCCCTGATGGTGATCGCGCCCTTGCCCTCGAGGTTCGGGGGCCTTGCCTCCAGCGTCACCACGTGCTCCTGGCGAAGCTGCAGCTCAGCCGCGTCCTCAATGGTGACTATGCGTTCGTCATGCGGGATGAACGACGACAGCACGTTCAGGGTCGTCGTCTTGCCGCTGCCGGTGCCGCCTGAGACTACGATGTTGAGCCTCGCCTTTACGCACGCTTCAAGGAATTGAGCCATCTCCCGCGTGAGCGTCCCAAATCTCACCAGGTCATCTATGGTGAACGGCTCCCGTGCGAACTTCCGGATGGTGATGCACGGTCCCACCAGCGAGACGGGTGGAATGACGGCATTTACCCGGGATCCGTCCGGCAGCCTTGCGTCCACCATGGGACTCGCCTCGTCGATGCGCCGTCCAAGGGGCGAGACGATCCTCTCTATTATGTGCATCACGTGGTCCGCGCTGCGGAAGCACACCCTTGCCCGCTCTATTCTGCCATCGCGCTCCACATACACTTTGTCCGGACCATTGACCATGATTTCAGTGACCGAATCGTCCTCGAGGAGTGGCGTGATGGGCCCGAAACCCAGCACATCGTCAAGGACCTCTGAGATCACCTGTGCCCGCTCCGAGCGCATAAGCGGCAGCGGCTCCTCGTCGAGGACCTTGGACGCCACCGCCTCCACCTCGCTCGCCAGCTTCTGCCGGTCCGCCGGCGAGTCGGTCTTGCGCAGAAGCTCCTTGTCTATCTCCTTCACAAGCCTCTCATGGATCTTCTCCTTGAGAGCGGCGTATGGGTCCTCTCTCGGCCCGGGCGGACTCGGCTCAGGCTGCACAGCCGCCGTCCTCCCGCCCAGTCGCGCCGAGTCGAGCACCCGCAGCACCCTGTCCTGCGTCTGTGCGGGCACGTACAGCGGCACCTGCCCCTGCCCGCTGCGCGCCACGGCGGCACCCGCCGCAACCGGCTGTCCGGCCTTCGCCTGGCCATCGTTTCCCTGCTGCCCATGGTGCGCCTGTCGCGCCTTCTCAAGCCGTGCCCGAAGAGACATGGCTCACCTTCACCCACCCGTGAGAATGCTGAGGATTCGCCCTGATATGCCCATCCGGCGTCGCGTGCTTCCGTCGCGTCCCTCCGCAGCCCCAGCCGCCGCTCCGCCCGCAAGTCCAGCCGCCGCCCCGGCTGCGCCTCCCGCCAGCGCGGCTGCGGCCGCCCCATCGCCGTCCCCCGCGCCGACCACGCGGGCAAGGTCCCGTATCGTCTGGGATATCCTCGCCGACGGCATGCTGGTTACAAACGGAACGCCCTTGTTCACCGATGGCACCACGACCCTCCCATCGCTCGGGATGTGAACGTCCACGGACCTGCGGAGGGTCTTCTCCATCTCCTCGATGCTGAGGCCGATATCCCTGGAGGACCGGTTCAGGACCAGCTTCACCTTGTCCTGGTCGTATCCCAGAGCCTCCATGATTTCCAGACACAGCCTGGCGTTCTTGATGGCCGGAAGCTCGAGCGTCGTAACGAGAAGGATCTTGTCCGCGGCGTCGAGCGCGGCGAGGGTAATATCGTTCAGGCCCTGTGGCATGTCTACGATTATGAAGTCGTACGTCTCGGCGAGGAGCGTCAGGATGGCCTCCACGTGCTTGGCCGTGATTATCTCCGCCTGCTCCGGGCGCAAGGGCGATGCGAGCACCCTCACGCCGGACTTGTGCGTGAGAAGACACGCCTCCACGAGCTCCGAGTCGATCTCGTCCTCCTTCGCGATATCGGCGATGGTCCGGATGGGAACGGAGTCAAGCATGATGGCCACATCGCCGAACTGAAGGTCCAAATCCACTAGCACCACACTCTTGCGGGCGTGGCTCGCAAGCTCCGCAGCAAGGTTGGTAGCGATGGTAGTCTTCCCCACACCGCCCTTGGTGCTGAACACCGCCACGATCCTGCCCGTCTTGCGCTGGGCTATCGGCACAGGCGCGAACCTCGCCCGCCGCTTTGCGTCCATCTCGTACGCCCGGCGTATCGTGTTGATGAGGTCGTCGGCGGAGAAAGGCTTTATGAGGTAGTCGCGTGCGCCGGCCGCCATGGCCTCCCGGAGATACTCCGACTCGCCTTGCACCGATATGATGATCACGGTGGTGGTCGGGACCTCCACAGAGATGGCCTCCGTCGCCTCTATGCCGCCCATGACGGGCATGTTGATGTCCATGAGTACTACATCGGGCCTGATCCTCTTTGCCAGAGCGATCGCTTCCTTGCCATTCTCGGCTTCGCCGGCTACGATGAACCCGTGCCCGAACGACAGGAGCTTTTTCAGATTCTCCCGCGTTTCCGCCACATCGTCCACTATGAGAATCTTGATCCTCTGTTCTGACATAACCGTCACTTCCCGGGTCCTCCGGAAGCCGGTGGCGCCGGTGCCGGCGCTGGCACCGTCGCCGGCTTCACCATCATGTCGCGGGTAACAGCCTCGCCCGCCCTCACCACCTTGGGGGTGATGAGGATCACAAGCTCTGTTTCTCCCCGCTCGAACTTGTCGCTCTTGAAGAGCGAGCCGATGATGGGAATGTCGCCGAGGATGGGAAGTTTCTTGACGATTTTCACGTCAGTGTTCTGCAGCAGCCCGCCGATGGCAATAGTCGCGCCGTCAGCCACCACAAGGTGTGTCGAGGCCCGCCTCACCTTGAGTGCAGGGATGACCGCATCCCCGACGTCGAGGGCGTTGTTCCAGTCGAGGGACGACACCTCCGGCTGCACGTCTATCGCAATGCGACCGCGCGTGTCTACGATCGGAAGCATGGTCAGCTTGATGCCATACGGCCGCCACTCGAATGCGATCTTCCCGTCGCTTCGCCCAACGTATATCGGGATCTCGCCGCCCACGAGGAAGTCCGCCTGCTTGCCGCTGAGCGTGAGCAGGGACGGCGCTGCGAGCACTTTCGCAGCATCCTCGTTCACAAGGAAGTCGAGCACGGCCCGGATGGAGCTCAGTCTCCATATCTCCTCGACAGGGCTGCCATGCGGGATGAGCTTTCGCCACGCGTCCCACGTATCGAGATCCGTGGGCAGGGGCGGAAGAGGTGGAAAGTTCACCTCACCGAACAGGAACGACCCGGGCTCGATTCGTTCGCCGCTCACTCCGCCCCACGTTACACCGAGGTTCTTCAGGGAGCTCCTGTTCACCTCAATGACATTCACCTGCAGAAGGACCTGCACAGGGTCGGTCATCTCAACGAGGTTCACCACGTCGTTGCTGAACATGGCGGCTATCTTGCCGACCCTCTCGAGCTCGTTTTGCGACGCCACGCTGCCCTCGAGGAGCAGTTTGCCGTCAACGGACCGCACCTTCACCGTGGGCATGTTGATATATGCGCTCACCTTGTCCTCGAGCCGCGGCTCCGGCGGCGGAGGAGGCGATGCCGGCAGCGACGGTGCGGGCGATGGCGACGGAGGCGACGGAGGCGATGGCAGAGGCTCCGCGACCCGGAGGATGCTCACGACGTTCGGGGCATAGAGTCTCGCAACCGTCTCCGCGCGGAGCTTCGCGTAATCGCTCGACACCAGGCCCTCAAGGAGCACCGTCCCTTTGACCACCGTGACCTCGACAGTCGGGTCCCGCACCGCAGCCACTATGGTGTTGCGCAGCACCACGTCGGGATCGATTTTCTCAGGAGCACCGGGTTCGGCCCCCGAGGTTGCCTCCGCCTCTCCAGCGGCTTCCCCACCGGCGGCCCCTGCCTGGACCTCAAGCTCGGGGCTAAAGGTCATGGTCTCGGGGGCGGCAGCCGGGGCCTGGCCAGACCCGGTCCCCGCTTCGCCCGAGACGCTTTCCGTACCAGCCGCGGCTCCAGCCCCAGCCCCAGCCCCGGCCCCAGCCGCGGCGGGCCTCTGAACTCCAGGCTCAGCAGGGCGGGGCTCGCCGTCCGGAGGAGCCACCGTAACCGCCTCACCCTTCCCCTCCTCGCCCTCGCCCTCGCCGGCGACCGGGAGAGGCGGGTTCACCACGATGAAGTTCAGGACGTGGTTCGTGAAGATCCTCGCGATCTTCTCGGCCCGGTCCGAGTCAAGCGGGCTTTCCACCTGCCCTTCCAGGATCACGGCATCCTTGAGGACCCGCACCGAGACACCCTTCACACCAATGGCGGCCTGGACTTCCGAGGCCTCGACGACCGGGGGCGGTGGCGGCAGGGCGGGTCGCCTGACCGTCAGCAGATTGAGGACCTTGTCCGCATAGGCCTTCGCGATAAGCTCGGCCCTCTCGGAGTCAGCGTCGGTCTCAACTGAGCCGTCGAGGAGCAGCGTCGACCGGGCAAACCTCGCGCGGACACCGCTTATTCCGATAGTCTCCTCGATCTCGCGGATGAGACCCGCGTTGTCGACGCACACCCGCACGTCGTAGCTCGAGCGGCCCGACGCGTCCCACACATGTAGGGTCGTCCGCCCCTCTCCTTTGCCGTTGACGATGACCTCGGTCTTGGACACCACCACCACGTCAGCGATGGCAGGGTCCGCAATCGCAACCCTCACGAGCCCGTTAACCTGGAGGATGCGTGATTCTCCCACCACCACGGCAAACGTGCGGTTGGGCGCAACGGCGCCCGCCTGCTGCACCTGTTGCGCCTGCTGATGGACCTGCTCCTGCGCTTGCTGTACCTGATGGGCGCCTGCTGGCTCGGACGCCGCCACGAGCGCCGTCGCAGTCACGAGCGTGGCGACGGCGGCGGCGACAAGCGCGAGCACCCACAGGCCTGCCCATCTTCTTCCGCAACGGAGGTGGGCTGAAATCATTGTTTGGTCGCCTCCCCGCTATCACCCAGGGTGACGAAGGTCCTCTGCGTTCCCTTGATGACTTCTACCACCTCGGGCTCAGGAATGGGTAGGCCGGCAGGTTGAGGAGGAAGCGTTGACGGTCCGTGCGCCACGGGGGTTTGGGGAGCCTGGCGCGTTATGGTCACGGCGGGTCCCCGGGATGTGTCCCCAGGGGAGACCACAGGTGCACCGGACCGCGGGGTAGCCTCGCCTGCCGGTCTGGGAGGCGACCAACCTTTAACCTCTTTCAAGAGATCGCGGGCGACTATGCCCGAGCTTTTCGAAACTGAAGCAACCAGAGGACGTAGCGCAAGGCGAAGGTTCCCTATCTCCTCGGCGAGAGCGAGCTTTTCCGCCTCGGCCGGGGTGACGGCCAGCGTGACGCTGGTTGATACCTTTGCTTTGCCCTCGTTCTTATCCTCGGTGTCCTGTGCCACCGCGAGGACTTCTACGTCCTCGAGCACCGTGAAGGCGGTGTCGCCAGTCTCCTCGTTGCCCCTGACCGTGACGACAACGTCAACGTGGTCGCCGGGCTTCACGAACCCCGCCACGCCGACCACCTCGTTGACGGGAACCGTGATGGCGCGCTTGTCTCGCGGGACCGATGATGCAAGGCCCACCGGCTCGTTCTCACCGAAGAGCCTGTCCATGACGATGGGCTCGCCCTCAAGTATCTCGTACTTCGTGAAAAGGCCCACCACGTGCTCCGCCTTGCGCGCCGTCCTCGCGTGGACGGCGGCCTCCGGCATCTCCTTCATGTAAATCATGTCTGGCGTGACCTTGGTGCGCGGCGGAATGGTCACCTTGGCGGCCACCACTGGCACGTTCTTCACGCTGACGGGCTTGGGCTTTGCCGCGTTGTTGACGTATACGTAGGTCATGACGGCGGCTAAGAGCCCGGGAATCAGGGCGAGCACGATCGTGAACTTACCGCCCTTCATTTAGCCACCCCCTTGTCCCTGCCCACATGAACCTGTTTCGCGAGCATGGTTGACCACGCATGATAGGGACATACCACCATCAAACTCGATGGCCAGGACCTGACATCCCGCGACCAGGGCACCTGACGGCCCCATCAGGAGCTCAGACTGCCGTTTACGACCCAGCGTCCAGCCCGTCCTTTGGAATACCGGCCCGGCATTCCCGACCGGGGGTTTCTTGTCCACTTACTCCTCCAGCCTGCTGGAAACCACGCCGTAATCCCCCGCGCCGCCAAGCTCGCCGTCCACCACCCACCTTATGAACCTGCCCGTCACTTCGCATTCGTTGCCATGCGCCCCCACGCCCTCGAGGAAGAACGCGGCAAATCCCACCAGGCGCACGTCGCTGCGCCCACGAGGCTTCCCCAGGTCAAAATCAGCCACTGGCACTAATAAGACCCTCGGGCAGTCCTTCGCGCAATTATCAAACGTACATGGCGGCAAGTGGTGACACTGGGATATCCTGTACTCGACCCCGCGCACCGTGGGGCCGGACATGTTGCCGGGCTCTGTCTCTTGCCATTCGCCCACGCGCAGCCAGCCCTGGTAACCACGCTTGATGTTATCCTCGTAGTTGTCTGCGCCCCGCCCTCCGAGGGCAAGACCGCCGAAGTTTCCGTGTTCGCCCTCGCCGCCTCCGTGTTTCAGGGTGTATAACTCACCATACACAAACTCCTGGTCTGGAACAACGAATGGAGCAGCCCCCCACACCGCGCCCACCGCCCCGACCCTGGCCTTGGCACTCGCGCTTACGTCGCTGCTGGCGATGCCGAAAATCCTCGCAAACCCCAGCGGAACGGTTCGGGACACCGTAACCCTTATGCTATGGCTGTCCGGCAAAGCCGTAGCAATGCGGCTCTCTTCCACCCCGTTCTTCACGGCGTAGCTTACCGCTTTGGCCTCTGCTTGCCTCGGATTCGCCGGAAGCTCCTGCACGCCCGCGAGGGCGGCCGCATCAGCCGCGTTGGACAGCGCGACCCTGTTGAAGTAGAGGATACCCACGTCTACCACAATAGCAGCGAAGCCCAGCAACACAGTCATCGCAAGCGCGACGAACACTATGATGCTCCCCTTCTTGTCCGACAGGACCTCGCCCACAGGTATCACCCTGTCCACCGGCTCTTCTCACCTCCTCTGCGCGGCCCTGCGCGGAGGTCACTCCACGCGCATTACCGTGACACCGCGCACAGGATAGGGGTTCGTGAGTATATCGCTCAAGAGCGGCACCACAATGTCAACCAAGTAGCTCACCTCTACCCGTAGCTCCGCGCCACGCACCCGCCCGGACTGGGGAGGCGTGATGTCTACCCTGATCTTGCTTTCATCGAGGACGCTCGCCGCATCGAGAACCCGCTGGGTTATCTCCGCGTCGGTCTTCCCAAGAACTCCGATCCTCGCCCCTTCGCGCGAAGCGTGCGACACGATGAGTTGCGCACTCAGGATCCTCCCGAATTCAATGATGCCGGTGAGCAGGAGGAGGAGAACGGTAAGGACGAGAGCCATTTCCACAATTGCCTGGCCGCGGTCGCCTCGCGGAAGACAAAAGCCTTCATTGCAGAGCATGCCCCGCCTCCCTCCTCCTTGCTCCCCCGTCCTGCAGGGCGCGTCAGTTACGCTCTTCGATCTGCATTCGGCACGGCGCACGCTAGACTCCCGGATATGTGACATTTCAGACCGTGCCGTCCGGTTACGGCCCGGGAAGAAGTCTAAGGGACACCCAGAACCACTCTCCTACACAAACACCAGGGAGAACCCGGTGGCGATAGCAATGACGAGACCAATGCCGATGGCGGCTGAATACGGGATCGCCACGCCTGAGTGGGGTAGGGGCATGGCGTCCTCGAGGGGACGCACAACCCTCATGGTACGGCCGACAAGGCCGGGAATGATGTATGAAATAAAGCCCAGCACACCCACGAGAACAGCCATGAAGGTCACGCCCAGCCGGCGGCGTCTGGCGAGAGCCACAGCCGAGATGATGCCCCCAACAATAGCGCCGTACAGAATGGAGTACGCAGCGCCCCTCGGACCCAGGATCGCTCCAATGGCAGCCAGCAGCTTCACGTCACCCGCGCCCATCCATCCCAGGGCGAACGGCACAAACAGGACGGCGCCCCCAGCGAAAAGCCCGAGCACTGACTCGCCCAGCCCGCGAAGCCCCCCTGTGAGGATCCCGAGCGCCAGGCCTGTCGCGATAGCGATAGCAATAAGCCTGTTGGGGACCCGCCTGGTTGTTGAGTCGTACCACGTCGCAAGAGCGGCGGTTATCAATGCTGCTACCGCTTGCACAGTCACAACCTCCCCAAGGCAAGTCAGTCTGGATCTTCCTACGTCTATACGCCTCGTGTTATCTGATGCTCTGCTGCTAACGACCTCCCATACCACCGCTCAGCCAGGGCGGCAGTCTCCCGTAGAGCCCCCTTGCGCTTACTCCCACGAGAGCCACAGCCGTGGCCGCAATCACCGCTACCAGGACAAGTATGAGTGCATATTCAGTCAGCCACTGACCGCTCTCGTCGAGGACCAGCCGCCGCAGCACGCCTGCCATTGTCGCCTCCCCCATTCTTGCTTGTCCAGCCGGCTTTTTCGCTCGCTTGCCGTAGCCCACCCAAATCCCACGCGCGCTCCCACTACTGGGCCATACGTTGCTCGTCCCGGCTGGGGGCTCGCCCGGTGGGGTCAGGCGAGCCCGCAGCATCACGGGATCAGCTCTACTGCGCCGCGTTCTGGCTGGCCATCTGCCTGCCAGTCACCAATACGAGTCCGGTCAGTCACTCGGATACGGCCGGCAGGTTGAACTGGACTGACTGGTCATGAGGCACCCATTCTACGGGGTGGGGCGCTTCTCAAGCTCCGTCGTCGTATCCTGGAACAGCTTCTTTATGCTGCCCCCCATCGTACCCAACACTACGACTACAGCTACAGCAACCAGTGCCAGAATGAGGCCGTACTCGACCATGCTCTGTCCATCTTCTTCATAGAAGAGCCTCTTCAGCAGCGTCATCATGACTCACACCTCCTTTCGTGCGCGTGTGCCCGACGACCGCTCAAAGAGGCTCGGGGGGTCAACCTTATCTCAAGAATCAGGTCAGGTCAGGTCAGGTCAGGGCAAAACCGCTCAACTCGTGTAACCTGGCTGACCCGTAGGCCCCTTTTCGCGGCCTGCCGAAGAGACTCCTCGTAAACACGAAGCCTGCTCGTCGGTGTTGCCAACCGAGCAGGCTCTAAAAGTCCCTTCTCTTCGGCAACCCGGCTATCATGGCCAGAACCCCTCCTGGCTTTAGACCCGTGGCTTTGCGTCCCCGTCTTTCGACGGGTTTGCCTTTGTCGGGGGAACTTTTTTCAATTCCTAGGGATCGCTCGATCCCTAGTCAAAAAGCTATCACGTATGGCAAGTCCTGCCTATCAGTCCGATGACTCATTTTCGGGTGGGACTTTGGTTATAGTCCCTCGGTCCTGGGACCACGAGAGCCCCTGGCTTATGGCCCATATGGCGGCCTGGGTGCGCCGGTCGGCCCCAAGCTTGCGGAGAAGGTGGCTGACGTGGTTCTTTACCGTCTTCTCGCTTATCGAAAGCATGCTGGCGATCTCGCGGTTGCTCTTGCCGCGCGCAACGAGGGAAAGCACCTCACGCTCTCTTGCGGTCAGCCGGTGCCTGGGACCCCCTGTTGCTGCGCAAGCGGAGGATGCCGCCTCCGAGGGATCGGCTATCGCATGCACGACCGCCTCCTCGAAGCCAGATGCCACCTCTCGCAGCCTCGCAAGGCCCTCCACCAGCACTCTCACCACCCGCGGCGACGCGAACTGGCGCCCGCGAGAGGCCGCCCGAATCGCGTAAACGAGGTCCTCCGGGCCGGCTGAGCGGTCAAGGCACCCGAGCACCCCCGCCCCGAAAGCGTCCATGACCGCGCCAAGGACTTCGCGCCCCCCGTCTGCCGTGTCCACCACGGCCACCAGCGCACAGCTTTGGTGCGTCTCGCTGCGCATCCCCTCCGCGGCTCGCGGCTGGGCCGCTCCCGCACCCACGGTCGGGTCCATGCCCAGGCCCCTGGCCCAGGCGGCAGGCACGGTACGCCACGCCGGAAGGTCGGACGGCGTTACCGCGCCGGCCACGATCACGTCCGGGCGGCAAGTTGCGGCCACCTCGGCCACCTGCTGCAGGTCGTCGGCCTCTCCGACTACCTCGAGGTCAGGCTCGGCCTCGATGGCGCGGCGCATCCCCGACCGGAAGAGAGCGCTTGAATCTGCAATCAGCACCCTGATCACCCGCGCCCCACGAGCGCTCTCGCCCCGTGCAGCCACGTCTCGTCCCTCACTTTCCAGCGGACCCGCCCTCGGCCGGGTCCCCGATGGGGATCCTGACAGTCACTCTGGTGCCCCTGCCGGGAGCGGTGTCTATATCGAGCGAGCCGCCCAGGAGCTTGGCTCGTTCCCTCATCCCTGCCATGCCAAACTTCTCGGACTTACCCACGCCGCGCGAGATGGACGCAAGGTCGAAGCCCTTGCCGTCGTCCTCGATGCTCGCCCCCACCGCGCGTACGCCGTACCCGAGGGTGACCACCACCTTGGAGGCCAGGGCGTGCTTGCGCGCGTTGTGGAGGGCTTCCTGCACGATGCGGAATAGCACAAGCTCAATTATGGGGTCGATCCTCGTTTCCTTTCCGAGGATGTTCATTTCCACAGGTAGCCCGTGGCGCTGGGTGAAATCGCTGATGTACCGGCGCAGCGCCGGCGCAAGCCCGAGGTCGTCGAGCATCATTGGGCGCAGGTCAAAGATGATGCGCCTAATCTCCCGGAGGCACTCGGTGATGGTCTTTCTGAGATCGCGGATCTCCTCCAGAGCGCGGGAAGGGTCCTCGGAGATGAGCCTTTCGACTATCTCCAGTTGCAGGATGGCATTAGCCATCATCTGGGCAGGGCCGTCGTGGATGTCTCTGGCAACGCGCCGCCGCTCCTCCTCTTGGGCCTTTATGACCCGCTCAACCGTGTCCTCCCCTTTCGTGCCCGACGAATACACGAGCGCGTCACCTCTCAAGATGCAAGGAATGCTTATACAAGCCTGGGCGCGAGGTCTGTATATGCATTGGACCGCCGCAGGAGGGAACGAGAGCAGAAAGTTGCCCGCCGCCACGAGATCACGCCAGGCTTCGCTGGGCCACTTTGGACGGGAAGACGTGAACAAACCGGACCCGACCCGCCCTAGCAGCCCTGGCAACCCCAACACACCCGGCGGGCCCGGCAGACCCGGTAGACCCAGACCTAGCAGGCCCAGCAGCCCGATCAGGCCCGCCAGGGCCAGATTATAGTAGGCCGCTCAGAATCCCAGTCCCTTCCAAAAAGACCGCGCCCTGGCCATGAACCCTTCTTTCGTGGCGGGCGCGATAATACCGGACTCCACCGGTACGTACTCGCCCCCGCGCCGCAGCGACTCCTCCGCCCTCTCAAGCACCCGGACCACCTTCGCCCCGCTGACGCCGTCGGTGAGCGGGCGCTTGCCCTCCCGGATGCACTCCAGGAAGTGGAGGCACTCGTTCCGAAGGGGCTCGCTCATTTTCAGTTTCGGGATGTAGACGTCGCCGTAAGTGAACGTGTACTGGAACCCCGAGAACCCGTTCAGCGTGTCCACACCGTTCGAAGTGTCGCCGGTGCTCTCCGCCCCTTCCGCCACGCCGTTGGGGTGGGTCCCGTTCTCAAACCTTTTCATGAAGTCGCGCCGGCGATTCACGCCCTTGTTGTACACCTTGACCTTTTCGAGCGTCTCCGCGTCGTCAAACACTATCATCTTCTTCTCGCCGATTATCGTGGTCCTGCTCGCCTTGCACGGGTCAAGCCAGCTCAAATGGATGTTAGCCATCACGCCTGAGGCAAACCGAATCGTGACGAAGGCCACGTCTTCAATGCCATCGTTGACGTAGGCCTGACCTGTCGCGGCGACGCTCACAGGCTCGTCCTCCAGCAGGTAGAGAAGGGTCGCTATGTCGTGGGGGGCCTTGTCCCACAGCACGCTCACGTCTTCCCGCACGATCCCCAGGCTTGTCCGGGTAGCGTGGAGGTAGTAGATCCTTCCAAGCTCACCTGACTCGACGTATTCCTTCACCACGCGCATGGCAGGGTGGTAGTCCATGATATGGCCGACCATCAGGACCTTGCCTGCCTTGGCCGCGATGTCAACGAGATGCCCTGCGTCCTCAGAGGAGAGGGTGAACGGCTTTTCCACCAGGACGTGCTTTCCCCGGAGCAGACACGCACGGGCTATGCTGTAATGGGTGGCCGGAGGAGTCGCAATCACCACTGCATCTATCTTCGGATCAGACGCGACGGTCTGGAAATTCTTGGTCAGCTTCACCAGCGGGTATCGCTCTCGGATGGCCACAAGCCTGGCATGATTGGTGTCGCAGCAGGTTACCAGCTTAGCCTCGGAAATCTCAGAAAAGTTCCTGACGTAGTTCTTCCCCCAGTTGCCACAGCCGATTACGCCCACATTTATCACTCTGGTTATCCTCCTCACAATGCCCGGAGGCGACAGGCCGACGCCACATGACAAGACGGGCCAAGACAAGACAACACAGGATAGGACAGGTGTAATCACCAGAAAACCCATGAGACAGGCTTGCATCCCACCCGGAGCAAGCCAATGTCTACGTCTACTTCTACATGAAGCTGCGAATTCCTCTTCCTAGTATGTCCCCGGCGTCACAAAAGCGCCGGGGACCCAGAAGGACGCATCGCACCGCGCTATACCGCGTTGCGGCACGCGCAGGTGGTCCAACCACCCGGCGCGCCGCAACGCAGCATTCCCACGTCCAGGCCCTGGAGCTCGCCACGCTGCGCCTCGGTCCGTTCACCGTTTTCCCAGCACAACATCGCCTCGCGCGCCCGGCGTGGCCATACCTCGTCGGACGACTCCGCGGGCAGCTCGGGCCGGCCTGCATCGGCGCTCAGTTCCATAGTCTTGACAGCCTTGCGCCGGCGTGGATCAGGCACTCCCTCATCACGCGCCCCCAATGTCAGAACGCATCCGCCCTCAGATCGCTCACTTTGTCCAGCTTTTCCCAGGGGAGGTCGAGGTCGGTCCTGCCGAAATGGCCGTACGCCGCCACCTGGCTGTAGATCGGTCTTCGCAGGTTGAGCCTGTCTATGATGGCGGCTGGCCGCAAGTCGAAGTGCTTGCGGATGAGCGCCAGAATGTCGTCGTCGTCGAGCTTGCCCGTGCCGAATGTCTCAACGCCAATCGACACGGGGCGTGACGACCCGATGACGTATGACGCCTGCACCTCGCACTTGTCCGCGATCCCGGCAGCCACGATGTTCTTCGCCACCCATCTCAGGGCGTAGGACGCCGACCTGTCCACCTTGGTTGGGTCCTTCCCGGAGAACGATCCTCCGCCGTGGCGAGCGGCACCGCCGTACGTGTCCACGATGATCTTTCGACCTGTGAGCCCCGAGTCGCCGTGGGGGCCACCCACCACGAACCGGCCTGTGTTGTTTATGAAGAACCTCGTCCGCTCGTCGAGAAGCGAAGACGGGATCACGTGGCGGATCACCTTCTCGATGATGTCGCGTCTGAGTGTCTCGTAGTCCACGTCCGGATGGTGCTGGGCGGAGATCACCACCGCGTCAACTCTCACGGGGGTGTCACCGTCGTACTCCACGGTGACCTGCGTTTTCCCATCAGGACGTAGATAGTCTACGATCTCCTGCTTACGCACCTCGGCGAGCCGCCGCGCCAGCTTGTGTGCGAGCATTATCGGCATCGGCATGAGTTCCGGGGTTTCGCGCGTGGCAAAGCCGTACATCAGCCCCTGGTCGCCGGCACCCAGGTGCTCGAAGCCGTTCACGACGCCCGCAGCCTCGATCTGTCTCACTTCAAGCGACCGGTCCACACCCATGGCGATGTCGGCCGACTGCTCGTGGATGGACGTGATGACCCCGCACGTGTCGGCATCGAACCCATACTTGGCCCTGGTGTAGCCGATTTCCCGCACCGTGTTGCGAACGATGTCGGAGATCTCCACATAGCACGACGTGGTGATCTCGCCGATGACGATGACCAGGCCTGTCGTCGCGGCAACCTCGCACGCCACGCGGGCATCAGCGTCCTCCTTCAGGATAGCATCGAGCACGGAGTCGGCGATCTTGTCGCAGAGCTTGTCCGGGTGGCCCTCGGTCACCGACTCGGACGTAACGAGCTTCCTCGCCTTAGTTGAGCATCTCCTTGTTGATTCTCCCATGTCAGCACCCCTCCTGCTCCGTATTTCCAAACCTGTCATCCAAACCCAACCATCTCAATCGCACCGGTCAATCGCACTGCTCAATCGCGCGGCGCAGCTACACCCGAGACGCACAAAAACGCCCCTTCCGCGTTCAGGAAGAGGCGCTGCATCTCTCATCTCCCAGAACGGAAAGTTCTGCAGGAATTGGCACCGTGCAGGCGGGTCTGCCGCTGCCGGTTGCCGGGCTTCATCGGGCCAGTCCCTCCGCCGCTCTTGATAAGAGCTTTCCATATTGTGTTTTCCAGGCTACTGCCAGTATTATACTACCCCACCGGTGGGAAACGCAATGGCCTTTCCCAAAAAAGGCGCTCACAGAAGAATCGCGAGGGCCTGGGTGGCCAGCACCACGAGCACCAGGGCGAAGGGATAAGTGGCCGCGTACGGCGCCGCGACCTCGTCGCTCCCAGCAGCGGTGATGAGCGTGCCGAGCGCCGGGGTGCTGGTCATGCCCCCGCAAATGCTGCCAAGGTTGTCGGGCAGGCTCAGCCTGAAGATCCACGCTGACGCCGCAAACCCGAGCACCATCGGTATGAGGGTGATAAGCGCGCCGCTTACGAAAAGAAGCCACCCGTATCTGGCGACAGTCTGGACGAACCCGTGCCCTGCCGCCACGCCCGCGCCCGCCAGGAACAGCATGAGGCCCATCTCGCGCGTGATCCCGAGCATGTGCCCCGGCGGCCTGAGCGACCACCGTCCGACGCCCCCGAAATGGCCGACGATGAGACCCGCCATGAGCGGCCCTCCTGCGATGCCGAGGCTCACCGCCCCGACGCCAGGGATTTGAACGCGCAACCGGCTTATGAAAAGCCCAGCCGCAAGCACCAGGGTCAGCGCGAGCATGCCAGTCCGCTCCAGCGGGCGCCTCTGGCGCCCCAGGACAGCCTGGAACCTGTCCAACGCAAACGGCGCCCCCACTGCACGCACGACATCCTTGTGCTCGAGCACGGTATCCCCGCCCGGCGTGAACTCGATCCCGGCCCGCCTGACCCTGGTCAGGATGACCCCGTAACGCTCATAGGGGTTCAGGTCGCGCACTGCCTTCCCCGCGACCTCGCGGCTCTCCACGGCAAGGTCGCGCACCTCAACGCCAGGCTCGTCCATGGGAAGCTGCGCCCGACGCCCGATGACCTCCTCCAGCTTCGCGAGGGCCTCGTCGGTCCCCACGGCGCGGATGCCGTCACCTTTCATGAGCACCGTATCGCCGAGCGCCGGGAAGACCTGCCGCCCCCGTTGCACCCGCGACACCACCGCACCGGTGCGTGAGAGGATGCCAAGCTCGGCGAGGGTCTTGCGGTCCACGTCGGGGTTCTCCACCACGAATTCGCGTACGAGGAGGGTCGGGACCGGGCCCGCGCTGCGGTCGGGCGCCTGGGACAGCTTCGCCACCTCCTCCTTGAGGTTCTTTCGGAGGATATGCGGCACGAGCTGGACGAACAGCACAACGCCCACCACGCCGAACGGGTAGGCTATGCCGTAGCCGATTGACGCTGCGTTATCGCCTGTCGCCTCGAGCGCCACGGCGAGGCCGGGTGTGGTGGTCAGCGCCCCCGTGTAGATGCCGACCGCGAGCGCCCGCGGGATCTCCAACAGCTTCGCGAGCGCCGCCGTAGCTGCAGCCCCCGAGCCCACTATGAGAAGGGCTATCGCGCCGTATGACAGGGCGTTTCGCCTGAGGTTTCGAAAGAATCTGGGCCCCGCGGTGAGGCCGACGGA
Source organism: Bacillota bacterium (assembly GCA_012516125.1). Lineage (GTDB taxonomy): Bacteria > Bacillota > SHA-98 > UBA4971 > UBA4971 > UBA6256. The sequence continues at coordinate 85,942 of JAAYXB010000067.1, forward strand.
CCCGACAAAGAGCGCAAGCCCGAGGTCGCGGACGATGCTCGGGATCTCGTACCCGAGGTGCCCGAAGTACAGGGCCGCGAGCAGCACCCCCGACGTCCCGAGCTGCATGTTTCCCACGCTAATGCCGCCGAGGATATACCCGGCGGCAGCAAGAACAAACAGCACTTCAAGAGGACTCGCCATACCCTATCGTTCGCCCCCCTGTCTTACCCTACCTTGCCTTGCGCTGGCCTGCCCTGCCTTGCCCTGCCCTGCCATGCTCCGCCCTGCTCTGCGCAGCCAGTCCGCGCTTCCTGGACCACCTGGACCGACCGCCAGTATTCTACTACATACTCCTGCCGGCCGCCAGAGGGGGCACGCCCCTGAGGGATTGAAAGTGGCTGGGAAAACGGAGTAAGATCGGCTGCTGGGAAGGGGTGCAGGGGTTGACTATAGGGGTGTGGCAGCGGTATTGACGCGTATCGGAAGTGTGAAGCGCTTATGAGACGAAAATAGGGTGTGCAGCTGCTATGCGGGATCCAGCGGTCAGATCTCGCAGGTGGATCTGGGCAGCTTGGGTGGCATCACCAGTTTACGTGACCTTCCCCACGGTCTGCTCTATCGCCTCCTCCAGGCTCAGCCCCTGCTTTGTCAGGGATAA
>JAAYXB010000068.1 GCA_012516125.1 Bacillota bacterium
AGGGTGTTATCCATGCAAGACCATCCGCTGTACCACAAATAATACCGGATCCGTAGGAGTTGGCTACCATATACTCCCTGGAAATTGCGAGCCGACAACGCTATCGGTGCAAACACGGCCGCTTTTGGAGCACGCTTCTAGTGCCCTGCACCGTACGCGCGCGGACACCGGTCGGTTCCACACTATGGGTGTAGTTCCAGCAACATTCTATTGGGAACATGATATCACAAGTCTGGCACTTTGCCTAGGTCTGTCGCGGACAAGCCCCGGACAGTTTAGGGACAGTCCCGGATTCAGTTCTGGGATAGTCCCAGGAAAGTCCTGACGTAGCCCCCCCACAGACCCGCGAGAGGGACAAGGCGCTCCTAGAACATCCTCCTCCTGGCAAGCAGAATCACCGCGGTGAGACTCGCCACGACGGACACAACCATCGTCCCGAGAAATGCGTAAGGGGACTTCTGGAACGGGAGCGAGACGTTCATTCCGTAAAAGCTTGCCACGATGGTCGGGATAGAGAGCACTATCGTCACGGACGTCAGGAACTTCATCACGATGTTGAGGTTGTTCGAAATCATCGAGGCAAACGCGTCCATCATGCCTGTCAGGATGCTGGTGTATATGTCTCCCATCTCAATGGCCTGCTTGTTCTCGGTTATGACGTCCTCGAGCAGGTCCTCGTCCTCGGGATAGGCCTTGAGCACCCGGGTCGCCGCATGGGCCGCTGAATCCGCCCTCACGAGGTATAGCCTGAGGAGTTTCTCCATAACGATCTCGTTCGACTTGAGGGATGTGGTGAAGTACACGAGGCTCTTCTCCAGGTTGAGGAGTTTTATCAGCTCCTCGTTCTTCATAGAGCGATGAAGCCGCGCCTCGATCTCGCTGGTCTGCTTGTCGATCTGCCGCAGGTACTTCAGGTAAAGACCCGCGGTCTTGAAGAGGATCTGCAGAAGGAACCGGGTCTTTTTAAAGGTGTACAGCGTCCTGGGCTTCGCGCTGGCGAACTCCGCAAGGATGGGGTTCTCCTGGAGGCACACGGTTACGATATTGTCCTCGGTGATGATGATGCCCACCGGGATGGTATCGTACAGGATAGGGTCGCCGTTGCCATGCACTATGGGGACGCTTATCAGCACCAGGACCTGTCCTTCCTCCGACTCTATGCGCGGCCTCTCCTCCTCATCGAGCGGGGCCCTGAGGAAATCGAGCAGGACGTTCACCTCTCTGTGGGTTCGAAGGATCTCCTCCTCCGTCGGGTTCAACAGATTCACCCAGGTGCCCTTCTCGCCGATGGCATCGGTCTTTACAAGGTCGTCGCCGACCGTCTTGTAGGCAGCTATCACAACAACCCCTCCCTGCTGAGCATGGTGCGGCTCGTGGCTCGGGGCCCAGCTGTGGCCTCAGGCTCAGGGAAGATGCGCCCGCCCACCCGCCATCCACCCCATCCACAGCCTGCCGCGCGTCTCATCGTCGCATTCGTCGTCGCGTTCGTAGGGTTCCTGAAGGCGTACACAAAGAAAACGACCGGATTCTTCGCGCCGGGTCACAGCCTCTCCAGCACCCTACTGTGGGTAGGGCCGTAAAGACCCGGCACAGGTTCCCGGCGTTCCCATGTGCAAAAGCCCTCGAATGCGAAGACATGCGCAGAACACGCGAACGTGCACAGCAGTGCGAAGGGCCGCTCCGTTGCTCTCGCAGGTCAAGGGCCAAGGCTAGACGCCGAAAACCGCCGCGGTCAGCCGACTCGGGCACCGGAGGCCGTATAGCCCGGTACTACCTGGGTCGCCGTCCACGCTCGTCTCCCCCCTTTCATCACTACTATACGCTCCCCGAAGTGGGCAGTCAACGAAAATCAGGCAGTTGCTGGACGATCTGCGAGATCCACGGCCCGCGCGAACCCCCTGCGGCTCTTGCGAACCCAATCGCCGTGGTCACAGGTGACGGCGCAGGCGGACAGACGCTGCGCGATGGTCAGACCTCATGCCGAGTGTAGATCGCACGTTTCTCGTCCCTAACCCCGTGCTTACCGCGTCACTTACTACACCGCGTAGCAGTAGAGGCAACCGTGCCGGCACGTGCCGTACACGCCGATATCCCTGCTCACGACGCAGCCGCATGCCGCGCGCTGGCCGGGGTCCTTCTTGCCCGGGACGCGGATGCCGAAAACGCGGGCGATGTACTCGTCATCGATGCACTTGCCGGGCTTGATCCCGAGGCTTTCGAGGCTCTTCTCCTCAGCGCAGGTCACGATCTCCATGCCCGAGTCGGCTGCGACGCGCGCCATAGTCGCAAGGAGGCCTGCCGTGGGCGGGTCATCGGCGCTGCATCGCTGCGCTACCTGTATGCCCTGGCTGGCCAGCCGGGCGAGGCGAGCGCGCGAGCCCCGGTAATCGTCGACGAGGCTTATGACCACGCGCCTGGTCTTGCCCGCGAGGGCCGTTGCGATCTCCCGGAACCGGCGCTCGTGATACGAAGCGTCAGTCGCGCTGGTGAGCACTATCGGGTCGTAGCGCCAGATGACCCTTTCAGGAGAGACCGCCTCCGACAGGCGCCTGAACGTGGCGAGGGTCCTCTCCAGCGGCGGCACGCCCGGCTCCAGGAACGGCGGGTATCCGTTCAGGGTGAACTGGAAGTAGTACCTGAACCCCCTGCGGTCAAGTTCGTGCAGATGCGGTAGAAGGGGTTCGGGGTCCTTGCTCCAGAAGACGATCACGTCGACGTCCTCGGGCCGCAGGGACACCTCGAAGACCTGCTTCGGGTTGAAGGGGTTGGGACACATGCAGGATCCTGCGCGAACGCGGTCCATGAACCACTCTGCGAAGAACTTCGGTATGTCTGTCCTGCGGCTTGCGCTGACGATCACTTCGCTCACCTCGTCTCACGAGGAGTCCGCTCTCCGCCCCCGCATTCCTTTCAACAGCATTTTATCTCCAAAGTAGCGCCGATCAAAGCTACCCGGGCACGGGAGGAGAGACACGGCATGGCGCTGTCACGCCAGTGCAGTAGGATTTCTGACTTGTAGTGCGGATGAACAGCGAAAGCCGCTCGTCATAACCTTGCCATCCTAAACGAGGGTGCGTTAGTTCTTGTCCGTTTTCAAGTAGTTGCCGGGTTACGGGTGTTGCACTCGGGGACGGCACCCTAGGCGGGGCGCGCTTTGCCAAAATCCGGCCCGCCGGGGAAGTGGCCGGATTCTGACATCCCTCGTCCTCACTTGGGGGTACTATAACCGCGCTACGGACTCGTTCGCAGGCTTCCGTGCACGGATTGCGCAACACTGCGCAACATCGCTGCGCAGGCTCACCTGGGTACGGCTGCGTCGCCTGCGCGTTTCGATATGCCCATTATACTGGCACATCGTGGGCGCGAGACAAGTGCGAAAAGAATTTCGCCCTACAGAAGGAATCCGCGTGATTACGTGGTAATGCATTAGTAGAAGAGCAACGATTGCGCGGTTTTGCGCAACACGGTGGCAACGCAATGGCGTTTGACGCTCGACGGCAGGAACACAGTGATTGCAGGAAGACGATTGCTGACAGGGAGACGATTGCCTAGTGGACACGACCATTCGAGAAATAGCAAGGCAAGCAGGGGTCTCACCGTCCACGGTATCGCGGGCGCTCAACCGTAGAGGGAGGATCAGCGAGCGGACCCGCTCCCGGGTCCTGAACGTGGCCCGGTCGCTGGGCTACCGCGCCCGTACAGAGGCCATGGACGCTGCAGCGGGGCCCGCAACGTCACGCAGCGGCGACGGCAGCGGCAGTAGTACCAGCATCGGGGGCACGAGCGGAAGCGGGCGCGCGAGCATCGGCATCGTGTTCAACAGGCGGCTCTCGTCGCTGGTGACCGACCCGTTCTACGGAGCGGTAGTGGCGGGCATCGAGGAAAGCCTGCAGAAACTGGGCTACCGGGTCTTCCTCCGGAGCATAGACGGTGCCGGGGACAACAGCGATCTTTTCGCAGACCAGGCAGGCGAGAGCGGCTTCACAGGGCTCCTCCTCGTTGGGTGCGACGTTCACCCTCAGGTGGCAAGGACCGCTCGTGAGAAGGGGATCCCGGTGGTCCTCGTGGACAACGAGCTTCCAGGCGAACCCGTGGACTGCGTGGTGTCGGACAACGAAGCCGCGACCCGGTGCGCGATAGAGCACCTCTACCAGTCTGGCCACCGCCGGGTCGGCTTTGTGGGCGGGCCGCAGTCACACATCTCCCTCGCCCAGCGCTATGCCGGCTACACGAAGGCCCTCGATGAGCTCCGGATGCCGTCCCATCGCAGGTGGGTGGTGTTCTCAGAGTCCGTTGACAAGCACGGCCCGCAGATCGGCTACGAGGGGACGCTCCGGCTGATGGACCTGCCTCAGCCGCCCACCGCCATATTCGCGGACAACGACATGACGGCGCTCGGGGTGCTCAAGGCGCTCCACGAGCGCGGCATCAGGGTCCCGGACGAAGTGTCCGTCATCGGGTTCGACGACATACAGGTGGCCAGCCACACCCATCCCCCGCTCACGACGATGCACATCCCGAAGCAGCAGCTTGGCTCCATCGCAGCCCGCAGGCTCGTGGACATCATCAACGGAGTCGATCCAGCGCCGGTCAAGATCGTCATCCGGGCGACGCTCGTGGTACGCGGCACCGTGGCCGCACCTCCACCCTCGGATGGCGCCGCGGCAGAGGCAGAGGTGCAGACACGGGTAGGCGCGGAACCAGAGGCAGAAGTAGAGGCAAGAACAGGAACACGGACAGCACCGGGCACAGCACCAGGGTCAGCAAATGAAGCGGAGGCATGACCACATGGAAGACCGCCATTTCCATGAGTTATCGGAGCACGACACGGCTATCCAGGACACGCCGTTTGGGCCGGTCATCACAGCGTCCGGTCAGCAGATGGTCTTCGAACGCGGAGACGACGGAAAGCTGCGCTTCACGACCAGGGTCCACGACGCTTCAGGGTGGCGTGTGGTAGCCAGCCTCCCCAACGTCCTCGTGGGCGGACCCAGCTTCGACCTCGCGCCGTCCTCGTATCGTATCGTGCCCGCGTGCCCTGCGCGCGGCAGCGCCCGCCAGGCTGTCGTGTTCTCGGGGACCGGCACAGCGTACGTGGCGATAGGCACCTCCGCGCAGAGCAACCCTCGGCGCGGTCCCGTGCGGGCGGAGGACTCCGGGGACGTCGAGGAGGTGCAGTATCCCTTCGACGCCGAAGTCTCCGTAAGCCCGGACGACCCGTGGATCCATGTGTCCGTGGTCGTCCACCTGGAAAGACCTCTGATTCTCCGGCACTCCCCCTCCATCGAGCCGGAGATCGTCCTCTGGATGTCAGAGTACGCCACGATGAACGAGCGCCAGAACCATGAGTGGCGCAGGGTGGTCATCTCGAACCCCACGAGAAACTGCACCGGCGTGCGGGGCAACGACTTCCCGGCCGTATATTGCTACGACCCCATCCGCCGTGCCGAGGTCGTCCTGTACTTCGACATGACCCCGATGACATGGATGTCCCACGACAATCTCGCAAGGTTCGACGACTACCTGTGCTCCAGTAAGCTAGGCGGGACGCACAAGGAGCGGTTCGGCGTGGGTCTCTTCGCCGACCACTACCACGGCCGGACTTTCCCCGCCGGCGACCACGTCTTCCGGTACTCCATCTACCAGCGCCACCGCCAGGACATCCCATCGCAGTGGGACGCCCTCGCCACACTCATCGACAGTACCTCTCTCCTCTTGGCTTTGGACAGGGAGAACTCGGATGGGGACGGGTCGCAGGGAGAAGGCCTTCACCCGGCCGCCGCACGCGAACGGGCGCCGGCCCAGCAGCGCGCACAGGAGAAGGGCCGAGAACGCAGCCGGGGTCCGGCCGGTTCCTGGACGGAGATGGCATCGGCAGCCCTGAACGAGCTCATGCACGATCCGGCGTGCCGGACCGAGGTCGAGGGCGTGTGGGGTCACCCCGCATATGTGCGCTCGAGCTCGCGGCAGTGGGCAGAGCCGAAGTCGTTCGAGCTCATGACCCAGGCCGACGTCCTCTGGCCGCTCCTCCATTACGTCCGCGCCAACGGGGCTGGCAAGGACGGCGCCGCAGTGGGTCTATCTGAGTATCTCGACCGCCTGGTCGCCACCCTGCCGCACTTCTTCAGGGAGGATATCGGCTTCATCAGCAACAACCACTCACACGGGAGCGGCCAGGAGAAGGTGGACACGTGGTACTTCTTCGAAAACGGCCTCATCAAGTGGCCGTGGATCGTCCACCTGCTGGAGATGTCGCGGGCGACGCGGAACCCGCACGAGGAGGCCGCGCAACAGGCGCCGCGGCAGATGCCGCCATCACCACGCCCGCCGCACGCATCGCAGGCACTGCAGGCACTGCAGGCACCGCAGGCATCGCAGGCTTCGCGCGATCTCACACCTCCCTCGGCGGATACATCAGAGCTCGTGGACATGTTCCTAACAGCGTTCGACGGCGCCAGACGCTACGCCCACAACGTCCGCCACATCTTCCCCCTCTTCTATGACGCCGCGACCGGCATGCCCGTGGATTCGGGAACGAACTACTCCGTGGCGGGGCTATACGCTTACGGCGCGATACTCGGGTTCCACCTGAGCGGACGCGAGGAGTTTCTGGGCGAGGCGAGGGACGCCCTCCTCACAATGACCCGGCTGCCTCTCGACCTGCTTTATCATGAGCCTCAGCAGTTCGCCTTCGGGGCACTGGCAGCCTTGGAACTCTCGTCCCTCCTCGAGGATCCGTCCTTTAGACGGATCTCGCAGGATCTCATCCGCGCTCAACTACGGATGCTTTACTGGTATGACGACCTCGCGCGGAGCCGCGGCGCGTACCACACCCGCGGCCTCTTCCAGGCGTGCGCGTCCATCCTATATCCCGCGTTCAAGGAGAACGTCGAGTCGGTCCTGCCGTGGCTGCCGCTGCTCAAAGAAGGCGGCTTCAATCCCACCCTTCTCAGGGTCCTCGATCTTCAGCGGCGCAACAACTTCTACTACTTCGATCCGTTCCTGCCGGAGTCGGAGCGGACAGGAGCAAGCTGTCCTCACATCCCTTACGAGAACATCGGCACGCTGGAGCTGCCTGACTCCACCGGCTATGTGGGCAAGGAGATATACGGGGCCGGCGAGGTCCTGTGGCTGTGCCTCATGTTCGAGGCGTTTGCCAGGGCGTCGGACCCGCTCATAACCGTGATCTTTCTGGACCTTCTCGACTGGGATCACCCCTTTGCCGACGCCAGGGCGCCGAGGTCGGTCCTCGTCTATAATCCTACGGCCGCGACGTTCGAGGGCACGGTGGACCTCACGCTCCCTGTCGGCGGGCAGCCCTGCCCGGTGGAGGTGTTCCGGCTCCAGCTCTCGTCCCGCGCGGCAGCGCGGGAACCCGTCGCGCAGTGGAGGCCGGTGGCCGAATGGGAGCCGGCCGGCAAGACGGTCGCGGATCACGGTCGTATCGAGGTCGCGCTCGCCCCAGGCGCGTGTTGCAAGCTGGTTGTGCGTCCAGGGGCGCATGCGACGCGTGCATGCACCCGGTAAGCCTGGCAGCCTGGCAGATCCGGGTACGGGCAACCCGAGGAACCGGCAGGCCCGGGGAGACCGACCCGATGGAAGCAGCACAACCAGGAGGCCCCAGCCCGGCCCCGACGCTGCCGGGCCACGGCACGACATCGCCCCGGGCGCCGGCTCTTAAGGAGGTGATAGCACGAAGAAAACGTGACGTGTCGCCATGTGGTGGTCCTATCGCGTCCAACAGAGAGACTTGCGACAGGCGACTTCGTGCTATGGGGAAAGGATATCTCAAAACACCTGAGGAGGGAGCATGAAATGTCAGGTCGCGGACGTGCGTTGGTTCTGGGGTTCGGACTGCTCTTGCTGGTGTCGCTCGTGGTGGCCGGCGCTGCGCAGGAAGGGCTTGCGGCGTCCAAGGTCAAGATACGGCTTGCGACGTGGGCCGGCGTGGAGGAGGCGAAGGAGCTTCAGGCCATCCTGGATCAGCTCAACGCCAAATCCACCACCTACGAGATCGTACAGGAGTCAAGCCCCGCGGAGTACATGACCAAGCTTACGACGACCCTTGCCGCCGAGACAGGTGCGGACCTCTTCTGGATCGGCCAGGAGTTCGTGCCGAGCTTCGCCCAGAAGGGCACGCTGATGGACATCACCGAGCGGTTGAAGGCTTCCAAGCATCCAGCGGCCAAGCTGGACGATTACTTCCCCTCGTCCCTCGAACGCATGACCTACGAGGGCAAGATCTACGGGCTTCCGTGGATCAACCAGCCCGTTATGCTCTTTGTGAACCTGGACCTCTTCGACAAGGCCAAGCTTGCCTACCCCGACGAGACCTGGGACTGGGATAAGTTCCTCGCGGCTGCAAAGGCGCTGACGGTGGACAAGAATGGCAAGCACCCCGATGACAAGGGCTTCGACCCCGACAACGTCCCGCAGTGGGGCTTCACGCTGAACGGCTGGCCGCCGCTGCAGATGTTCATCTGGCAGGCCGGCGGGGACGTGATAAGCCCGGACTTCAAGTCCTGCCCGGTCGACTCGCCCGAAGCCATCAAAGGGGCGCAGTTCTACGTCGATCTCATGAACAAGTACCATGTGGCGCCGCCTCTCTCGGTCATCAGGGACCGCGGCTTCGACACCATGTACCGTAACCAGCAGGTAGCCATGTTCATGGGCGGTGCCGCCGATGACCTCGACTACAAGCCCTCGTTCCGGTCGCAGGCGTTCATGATCCCCAAGGGGCCCTCGGGCAAGCGCGCGAGCTTCGTGTGGATAGGCGGAATGGCCATCAACGCGAAGACGAAGCACCCTGACGCGGCGTTCGAGGCCTTCCTGGACCTATCCGACGCGATACACCACTGGAAGGTTGTCCCGCCGCGCAGGTCGCTCGCCACAAAGGAGATGCTGCTCAAGCTGAAGCCGGAGAAGAAGCACTCCATCGACGCCATCGTGGCTGCCATGGAGGACACCCGCGGCTTCCGAATCTTCCCTAACTACGCCGAGTGGGACAGCATCTTCTGGAATCAGTTCGCGGACCCGCTCATAAACGGCAGGGGCACCGCGGAGCAGCTTGCGAAGCGCGTCCGGCCGCTGCTCGAGAAGACGCTGGGCAAGTAGGCAGGGCCAGGTGGGGCGTAGCTCGGGTGGGACCCACTTCGGGACGGCAAGGCGCGACAGGTCAGGGCATCCGGTGAAAGCGCGCCCGGCCAGGAGAGGACAGAAAGGCCGCCGCCCGACGCGGGGCCGCACCCCGCAGCAAGGCGAGGCGTCCCAGCGGGGCTGAAGCCTGAGTCTCAGGCTGTGGCTGAGCCTGAGCCTGAGCCTGAGCCTGAGGCCGGCGCGTCAGCCCCGGTGCTGGCCTCCCTGCCCCACCGCCCCATCGTCCATCGTCCCAGGGCCCAAGGGCCCTGGGGAGCCACGGCTCGTGGTTCCGCGGACTCGGTAAGTCGAGGGCGCGAAAGCGCTCCAGAAACTAACGCGCCCTTGACTTACCGCACAGCCTCACAGCAGTGCGGCGGGATGGTCTGGAGAGAGGAGGTGCGAAATGGAAGGCAGCATTTACGTCGGCACGCTGGCGCGCTATCTGCTGACTTTCGCCATGATATCCTTGTTATGCCTCGGAGTGTACGGCCTACTCAGGCTCGTCCGCGTCCGCGAGGAGACCGCCGCGGGCTACGCGCTCATAACCCCATGGCTCGCCGGGTTCCTCGTGTTTACCGCAGGTCCCATCCTTGCGTCGCTGGGCCTGAGCTTCACGTCGTACGACCTTTTCACCCTGCCGAAGTGGGTGGGTCTCGAGAACTACAGGTGGCTTTTTTCTGACATACTTGATTTCTGGCCTTCAGTGAAGCTCACGCTCGCGTACGCGTTCCTCAGCGTCCCGCTGGGAGTGGCAGGCTCCCTGCTCGTGGCGCTGCTCCTTTCCATGGATATCAGGGGCATAGGCGCCTTCCGGACCATCTACTACCTGCCCGCGGTCCTTCCGGAGGTCTCGGTCGCCTTGCTGTGGCGTTGGATCTTCAACAGCGAGGCGGGCCTCCTCAACGTGGTGCTGCGTCCCCTCTTCCGCATGGTAGGGCTGCGAAACCCCGACTGGTTCGGCGATCCCAGGTTCGTGCTCCCGGCGTTCGTCATCATGAGTATCTGGGGCATATTCGGCATAAACATGGTGGTCTTCCTCGCTGCCATCAAGAACGTGCCGAGGGTGCTGTACGAGGCTGCAGAGATCGACGGAGCAGGCCCGCTCGCGAAGTTCTGGAGCGTGACTTTCCCGCAGATTTCGCCGGTGGTCCTGCTGCAGGCAATCATGGGGATCATCGGCGCGCTACAGATCTTCACTGTTGCCATGTTCGCACGGCCAACGTCTGCGGCGGGGCGGTTCATGAACCAGCTCGTGTACGAACGCGGGTTCCTTCAGCTCAAGATGGGCGAAGCCTCGGCCATCGCCTGGGTGCTCTTCGTCATCATTCTCGCCCTCACCCTCCTTGTCTTTCGTTCGTCAACAGCATGGGTCTATTACGAAGCGGAGGTGCGAAAATGAGTGCGCAGGCCGAAGCCACCCTCGAACTTGCGGCGCGGGCGAGGCGCAGGCGGCGCGTCAGGAGGGCCGCGGTCAGGGCGATCTCGTATGTCGTAGTGATCGCTGGCGCGCTCGTGCTTCTGGTGCCGTTCTTTTGGATGGTCTCGAGTTCTCTCAAGGAACTCAAGGACGTGTTCGCCTACCCGCCGGTGTGGCTGCCCATCCCCCCACAGTGGCATAACTACCTCGATGCCTGGAGGGCGGTGCCGTTCGGTCGGTACCTGGCAAACACCGTGTTCGTGACGGTCCTCGGGATGTTTGCCGAGCTTACGAGCTGCACCCTCGTGGCGTACGGGTTTGCGCGATATACGTTCCCCGGGAGGAATGTGCTTTTCCTGATACTGCTTTCCACCATGATGCTGCCGTACCATGTCACGCTGATCCCGACGTACATGATCTGGCGGAACCTGGGCGTTCTCGACACGTTCGACCCGCTGGTGCTCCCCGCCTGGACGGCGTGGGGACCGTTCTATGTGTTCCTGCTGCGCCAGTTCTTCCTGGGGGTGCCCCGAGACCTCGAGGAGGCTGCCAGGATCGATGGCGCGAACGTGCTCCAGACCTTCGCCCACGTGATGCTGCCCCAGATCAAACCCGCCATCCTCGCCGTGGCGGTGTTCGCCTTCCGGGGGTACTGGAACAACTTCCTCGGGCCGCTCATCTATTTGAACAGCATGGGCAAATACACGCTCACGCTCGGAATGTACCTTTTCATGGGCGGGGTGAACGAGGCGCCCCAGTGGCACTGGCTCATGGCCATGTCCACGGTGCTCGCCCTGCCGATGGTCGTGACGTTCTTCCTGGCGCAGCGCTACTTCATCGAAGGGATATCGCTGACCGGTCTGAAAGGATAACGGGAGGAGTCTCGTCACTCCAGATTGTCGGATGGGTTGCTGATGACCCGAAGATGGTCGCTGAGTGCCGTGACGGCCTGAGCGCGCCGGCACCGGCACAAATGCAGATGCGCCAGCATGTGAAAGATGCGGAGGTATGAGGATGGACGAGTTCGTTTGCGGGGTGAACTACTGGCCGAGGGAAAGCGGCGTGCACATGTGGAAGGAGTGGGACCCGGAATCTATCAACGCTGAATTTCGGCAGATGGCGGCGCTATCGCTCAACGCGTGCAGGGTCTTCCTGCTTTGGGAAGACTTCCAGCCTCGCCCGGAGACAGTATCGGAGGACGCCATGGGCAAATTCGATGCGCTGGTGCATATCGCCCGACGCCGCGGGGTCCGGCTCATACCCACGTTCTTTACAGGCCACATGAGCGGCGAGAACTGGGACGTGCCCTGGCGGCGCGACCGCGACCCATACAGCGACCCCGGCATGTTGCGGGCCGAGGTCAGGCTCGTGGGAGAGTTCGCCCGGCGCTACCGCGACGAAGACGCCATCCTCTTTTGGGACCTCGCCAACGAGCCCGACGTCTTTGTGAAGCCTGCATCGGTGGACGCCGCCTGGCTATGGACGCACGTCCTCTACCGGGAGATCAAGGCCCACGACCCCGTCCACCCGGTGACGCTGGGCATTCACGCATGGTCCCTTTTCACCTCCGGACCGTTCCGGGTACGCGATGTGGCGGAGGTATGCGACTTTCTCTGCATGCACCCGTATCCTTCATACACGCACCTCTGTCCCGAGCCTCTCGATAGCCTTCGGAGCAGCTATTTCGTGCCGTTCGCCTGCAAGCTCACAGAGGGACTCGGGAGAAAGAAAGTTCTGCTCGAGGAGTTCGGGTCCACGACACAGATGGCCTCCGAAGATGTCGAGGCCAGGTTCTTCTCGGCCGCCCTTTATAGCGCCCTCGCAAACAAGGTAACTGGCGCGCTCGCTTGGTGCTTCGGCGACTTCAAACGGCAGGACCGCCTGCCTTACGATTCCACGCCTTACGAGGTGGGTTTCGGCATAACGGCCGTGGACGGGCGCGTAAAGAAGAAGGGCGAGGTACTTGCGTCGTTCGCCCGTGCTGTGCAGGCTGCGCGCATTGCAGAGCTATCCCCGGTACCGGCCCGGGCAGCTATACTCATTCCCAGGCGCTACTACGACAACCCAGACCCTGAGAACGGGCCCGAGAGAAACGCAGCTGTCCTGTTCGCTTCGTTTGTCCTTGCGAAGCGCGCGGGAATCGACGTGGACTTCATCACCGTGGACGGGCTGGAGGATGCAGCCCGGAGGTACCAGGCGATCTTCGTGCCGTGCGCCACGCGGCGTGGGACGCTGAACGTGACAGATTTCGCTGCCCTGAAGGCGTTCGTGGGGGCCGGCGGGACGTTATATTGCTCATACGACGGCTTCGCCGTACATGGGTTGGAGGACCTCTTCGGCGCCAGCGTCACCTGCGCGAGCACCCCGCAGGGCGACGTCTGGTCCGTGGGTGTCCCTGGGTGCGAGCGCACGCTGGTAGGCCCGCTGCCGAAGCCAACGCCAGCGCTCCTCGCAAGGAAACACCTGAGCCTTTCTGGGCGCCAGGATGGTCGCAATCTAGTCACAAATGGGTATGGAAGGGGCCACGCCGTGTTCGTAACGCTGCCGCTGGAATTTTACCTTGCCGCGACTCCGTACGCCTTCGAGCAGGACCAAGACCCTTACCACGCGATCTACTCGTACGTGGCGGGCCTGGCTGGCATCCGGGGCCCGCAGGTCGAGCCCAACCCCGCTGTGGAGGTCAGGGAGTTCGCATCGCCCGGCAGGAGGGCGCTCGTGGTCGTGAACCACGACCCACAGGGGCAGACCGTTCGCATCGCCGTCCCGCAAGGCGGCGGGCGGCCCGCCTGGTCCTGGCGCCTGAACGCGCCCCTGCCTTCGGATGACGGCGCGCTTCAGCTCACGCTCGGCCCATCCGAAGGGGACATCGTGGAGATGCCCTGACGGGCATCGCGCCTCGCTCGTCGCATGGACGAGTCCCGGCCGTGGAGCGGAACAAATGCCAGAGGGGACGATGGCGTGTGCTGCGACTGGCTCTGGCTCGGCGGGAATGGCCTCTGGACGCGGCAAGTCACGGCGAGAATCCGGCCGGGCAGGCGGCGCCTTGCTCACCGCCAGAGCACCTGAGGTCCGATGGCGCGGATCCTTGGGCTGCCGGTGAGGATCATGGCCACGCGAAGCTCATCGCGGATGGCCGCAACCGTGCGGGCCACGCCCGCCCGGCCCGCCCCGAACGCACCGACCGCGAGCGGCCGCCCCACGAGGACTGCGTCGGCACCCAGGGCCAGATACTTGAGGACGTCCACGCCTGAGCGTACAGCGCCGTCTGCCAAGACGATGATCCTGCCCTTGACAGCCCGCGCGATTCCGGGAAGCACCTCAGCCACTCCGGGCGTATGGTCAAGGGCGCGCCCGCCGTGGTTCGACACGACGATCGCTGCAGCGCCACACTCCGCCGCGATCTCAGCTTCGTCAGGCGTCATGATCCCTTTTAGGATCAGCGGTAGGGAGGTCGACTCCGCTAGCTCACGGATGTTCTCAGGAGACTTGGGACCTACAGGGGCGCCAAGAAGCCGCATGTTCACAAGGCCGGCCGCGTCCACGTCTATACCGACCGCGGGCGCTCCCGCGGCCTCAGCCACCCGGAACTTGCGAATGATGTCAGCGTTCGGGCCTGGTTTGATTATGGGAATCCCCCGCCCGCCCGCCTCGCGAATGGCTGCGATCCCTGACTCGAATACCTCAGGATGGCCGCCGTCGCCCGTCATTGCAAGAGTGCCCGCATCAAGGCAGCCGCCCACCATGGCGGCGGCAAGATCGGCCTCGCTCATAATCTCGCGAAAGTTGATCTTCACGCCGGCCACAGGCGCCCCGAGGACCGGCAACTCCAGAGGGAGCCCGAATAGCGTAACCCCGAGCTCCGGCTCAGCGACATCGTGCAGGACCCGCATATTGAGCTTGATATCGGCGAGGGCCTCGGCGTTCCGGATGAACCCGGCGCCCGTGCCGATCCCGCCCATGCCCGGAACCTCACCGGCGCACGCCTTTCCGTCGCACACCCGGCACACCCGGCAGATCCCACCCATCCTCTCCTTTGCCCGCCTGCGTATCTCCGAAAGCTCGGGAACCTGGTCGGCCTGGCCCATATCGCGCCCCCCTGTCTCTGTAGCACACACAGGGAGTTCATTCTGCGCCACGCCCCGGTATTCCTGCCCAAGTCCGCTATTCGCGGTCCCACCCCCGCCCATGACGGCCCCAGGGCATGTTGCCGAATCCGTGGCCGTCCTGGTCGGTTCGGTGCACCTCGGCGGCTCCACACTCGGGGCAAGTCATTTCTGCCCCTCGCTGCCCTGTGCCAAAGGGCGCCTCAAACTCGTGCCCGCATGCCCGGCACTGGAACTTGCGCCGGGCAAGGCGGTAGTTGCCGCCCTCCACGCGGATGGCCGCCCCCTCAACGAGGGCTCTTGCGATCTTCTCTCTTGCGGACACAAGCACCCTCTGGAACGTGGGCCGCGAGATCTGCATCCTCTCGGCGCACTCCTCCTGCTCGAGGCCCTCGAGGTCCTTCAGGCGGATCGCCTCCAGTTCCTCGACGGTCAGCACCTCTTCGCGCAGCCCGCGCAGCGGGACGCCTGCGGGTTTGAATACGGTTACCTGAGGAAGGAACTCCACTCGCCTGCACTTGGGCGGCCGTGGCATCCTATCAACTCCCATCCGATATCGATATGGCGTCTTTCAAGGCGATCGACCGAGGCCCAGCGGAGAAGTGACGCAACCCACGACTATTATACACCGCCAGCCGGTTCATCTGCATCACCGCTGGCGCTCGCACTGCCATTCTCGCCGTTGTTCCCGTTCCCAGTGCCGGTGCCGTTCCCGCCGCCCTCGTAAGCGAGGCCCAGAGCTTCCCGGCTCACCGTCTTGTAGTAGTCCGCCAGCACCAGCGCGAAGCTCCTCTCGTCGAAGTCGCGGCTGGTGCACCAGGGCCCGGGCACGCCGAGGCGTTTCGGGATGGCCCCTGGCACCGCCGGAGGTTTCACCGAGACTGGCAAAGCCTTGACCTTACGCGCATCGCCAGCCCAGAAAGCCTCGGCGGAAGCGAAAAGCGCCTCCAGAACAGCTTGGCCATCGTCATCGTCGTGGGCGCCGTCGCCGGTGCCGTCCCGAGTGCCGATATGGGCACCGCCACCCTTTTCAGCCCCGTGGCTGGGGGCACGGCCGCGCCCCGCCCCCGCGGCAGCGCGTCCTCGGGAAAGCCTTTCCGCCCCGGGACACTCGACCGGCACACGCTTGTCTCTCAAGGCGGCCATCAGCTCATCGCGACTCCGTCCGCGCAGCAGGAAGAGCAGGAACGGGTCGCGGTCGAACTCCTGCCCGAGCACGTAATACACGGCCGCCACGTGCTTGCACGGGTTCGCCCAGTCCGGACACGAGCAGGTCGTTACGATATCCCGCCCGGACGACGGGAAGAGCGGCACGCGGCTCCGGGTGAAAACCTCCTCGATGTTTTCCGGCATCTCGCCTGCCAGGAGGCGTGCCGCGAAAACCGCCTGTTTCGCCATGGCTGACGTTACCTTGTCCCACTCTGCGTCGTCGAGCGGTTTCACCCTGATGGTCACCCTATAGGGCCGAGGCCTCGACCCCTGGACCTTTGCCCTGACCTCGCCGGGCGCCACCACCACGTCCAGCACATTCCCGTAACGAGCGTAGGACCTCCCCCTCTGCAGGCGGTTCGACCAGCCGAACGACTCCAGCACTGAGATCCACCGTTTCGCCCACCAGCTTTTCCCGAACTCGCCGCTTCGCGCCATCAATCCTCTGTCCTCCGTCCCTCGTCCGTCGTACTCCGTCCCTCGTCCTTCGTCCTTCGTCCTTCGTATTCGTCCTCCGTCCCCCGTGCTCCGTCGCGTTTGGGACTTGCGTCCAGCGAGCAGCGTTCCTCCCGATCAGTCGTCGTCCGCCACGGCCTCCCTGCGCAGCAGGAACAGGTCCCGTAGCTCGTCCGTGGACATCTCGGTTATCCAGTCCTCGCCTGTTCCGATCACGTTCTCGGCCAGGTGCTTCTTGTCTTCGATCATCTCGTCGATGCGTTCCTCGAGCGTGCCGGCGCAGATAAACTTGTACACCTGCACCTTCTGGGTTTGCCCAATGCGGAACGCCCTGTCGGTGGCCTGATTCTCCACCGCCGGGTTCCACCACCTGTCGAAATGGAACACGTAGTTCGCGCGCGTGAGATTGAGGCCGAAGCCTCCCGCCTTCAGGGACAGGACGAACACCGGCGGGCCGTCAGGGTCGTCCTGGAACCGCTGCACCATCTCGTCCCTGGCCTTCTGCGGGACCCCACCGTGGAGGAACGCCACCTCGTGCCCGAGCGCGCCGCGAAGGTAGTCCCGGAGCATGGCGCCCATCTCGGCGAATTGCGAGAACACAAGCGCCCGGTTTCCTCCGGCCACCACCTCGTCGAGCATCTCCACGAGCCTCGCGAGCTTCCCCGAGCGCCCGTCCAGGGCGCTCCTGTCCCGCAGGAACTGAGCGGGGTGGTTGCACACCTGCTTGAGCTTGAGCAGGGTGGCGAGGATCGCGCCGCGGCGCTCCATGCCTGACGCCCCCTCGATGATCTGGAGCATGTCACTCACGACGGCCTCATAAAGCGTTGCCTGCTCCCTGGTGAGCGTGCAGTAGACCTTTACCTCCTCCTTCTCGGGAAGGTCCTGGATAACGCGCGGGTCCGTCTTTAGCCTGCGCAGGATGAACGGCCCGACGAGGCGGCGTAGCCGCTCGGCCCGGTCCCGGTCCCGATAGCGCTCGATGGGGATCGCGAACCTCCTCCGGAACTCCGCCGCCGGACCGAGGTAGCCAGGGTTGAGAAAGTCCATGATGGACCACAGCTCAGATAGGCGGTTCTCGATGGGGGTCCCGGTGAGGGCCACCCTGAACCCCGCCTTCAACCTGCGCACGCTCTGGCTCTGCCTCGTGCCGGAGTTCTTGATGTTCTGGGCCTCGTCCAGGACTATGCCGCTCCATTCGACGCGGGCGAGATGCTTTTCGTCGCGGTGTACAAGAGAGTACGTGGTGATGACCACGTCACAGGTACTCGCCTCGGCCGCAAATGCGTGGTCCGAGAGCCTCTCCACGCCGTGATGGACCATAACCTTCAGGGACGGGCCGAACCGCCCGATCTCCCGGCGCCAGTTGCCCACCACCGACGTTGGGCAGACGAGCAGCACCGGGCCGCTGAGGGCGCCTTCCTCCTTCGCCCGGAGGACGAGCGCTATCACCTGGATGGTCTTGCCAAGCCCCATGTCATCGGCGAGGCATGCCCCGATCCCCCACTCTTTCAGGAAGGACAACCATGAGTAGCCCCTCACCTGGTAGGGGCGCAAGCTTCCCGCGAACCCGCGGGGCTGAGGCAGTTCCTGGATCTTCTCGCCGGCGGATAGGCGCCCGATGAGGTCGCCTATCCATCCGTCCGCGTCCACGCGGAGCACGGGCAATCCCGATTCCTCTCTAGATCCCGCCTGGAGGGCTGTGGCGAGCGCCTCTCCAACGGTCAGCCGCACCCCCACTTAGGCGTTTTCGCCGTCCGCGTGCTCGTCTTTCCCGGCGAGAGCCGGAGCGTAGCTCGCCTCGCCTAGCAAGATCCAGGCAACGGATACCGCGGGAAGCGTCCAGCAGAGGAACGCATACGGAATGTAAGCAGCGGGCGACACGCCGAGGATCGCAGCGGGCCCAAGCGCCGCAACGCTCCACGGGACGAGCGGCGCAACTATGACGCCGGAGTCCGCAACCGCGTGGGCGAGGGCAAGCCCTGACAGCCCCTTCTCGCGGTAGATGCGCTCGAGGAGCGTGCAAGGGAGTACCACCGAGAGCGCCTGGTTTGCGGCAACCATCCCCGTGGCGATGCTGAAACCCATGGTGGCAAGGAGGATCCTGCGTGGGGTTACTAGGCGAGAAAGCCATTTCCCGAGCGCAGCATCGAAGACCCCGGTCCCCGCCAGGATGCCCGATAGGGCAGTTGACGATATCAGCACGAGCAGGACGCCCACCATCGACGCGAGCCCGCCTCCGGCTGTCACCGGCGCTACCGCCAAGGCGCCGGACGCGTGGTGCCCGAGGAGGGCCGTGCGGACGACGATGGCCGGTGACGCATGCTGGGTAACCACAGCAACTACCGCAGCCACCAGGACGTTCAGGGTCAGATTCGTAAGGATGGGCACCCTGAACGCCGCCATGATCATCATGAAGGCTGGCGCCAGTAAAAGAGCGGGAGAGACGATGCCGCCCCGTTTCAGGGATTCCAGGAAGAGTCGGGATCCGGATGCCGGGACACATGTAGAGACAGAGGTACGGGTAGGGGTAGAGGTGGAGGTGGAGGTGGAGGTGGAGATAGAGGTAGGCGCTGGCACACGTGCCGGTGCAGGCGCGGGTGCAGGCGCAGGCGGGAGGCCTAGCTCGGCCTCACGCCGAGGGCCAGGTGCAAGCGTATGTGCGGTTGCATACGCAAATGCAGAGGCGGATATGGACACGGAGGCGGGCCCACTTACCTTGCCGCCGCCCGCGAGACCGGGCGCGCCCACCTTGCCCCCGCTTGCGAGGCCGGGCGCGGCGAGCCAGTACAGCAGCGCCGACACCGTCACGGCGGGGACAAGCGTTACGGCAAGCCGCCGGAACACCGCCCGCGGGTTGCTTCCAGTGAGGCGAGCTACCATGTGCAGAACGCTGGAGACCAGCGACGACCGGTCGCCGAGGTAAATCCCAGAGATTACTGCCCCCGCGAGCAGTCCCTCGGGCAGGTGGTACGCCTGCCCCACCATCATGAGCGGGAGGCCGATTATGCTCGCCGCGCCGTTGGCGGTCCCAACAGCCATGGAGACTGCTGCGCAGAGAATGAAGGCGCTCAGCGCAAAATGCCGCGGGCTCATGAGAGCGCTGCCGTAAATAGCTACGGTCGCGGCGGTCCCGTTGAGTCGCCATAAGCCCATCAGCACGCCGATGAGCGCCAGCATCTCGATGGGCACGATCGCCTTCCCGATACCGTCCCGGGCCATTTGGGCCACTGCACTGAGAGAGACCCCCCGGTGCAGTGCAAGACACGCGCACCCAAACAAAGCAGCAAACAAAGGCCAGTATGCAGGCATATGAAGTACGGCAATACATATGGCGAGCAGCACTACGATCCCCACGAGAATGAGTGACGACTCTGCCGCCGAAAAACCCCTACGCACGGTTGGCAACCTCCCAGCCCCTCGAACTGCAATGAGATTGTATCACATCCTATCCGGGAGAGAGCTCGGGGTCGTGGTCGCCGAGGGCATGGTGCGCCTGAGCCGCAAGGTGGGCTTCCCCACCACGCTCGCAGAAATCCCCGGCTTTACCGACGAGCACATCGAGCGGGCGATGAAGGCGGCCAAGGACCCGCAGCTCGACATGAAACTCAAGAACATGCCCGTGCCGCTTAACGCATCCCTCGTCGAGGAGTACATGAGGCCCATCCTCCTCGCCGCAAAGACCGGCGACTTCGGCCTCATCAAGAACATGAAATAGCCCCCGCCATGCCGCGAGCTGCCTAAGTGAAGGTTCGTTAGTTCCTCCCACTTTGTCAACATCTGTGGGTTGCCGGTGTTGCACTATCTCTTTAGGTCACCGACAACCTCTCCCAAAAGTCGGGAGCATTTCTGAACGCGACTGTTGATGTTTCCCACATTATGCCAACGAGCCCCGGTTGAGTCGCGCCGAACCGTCGCCGTGCTCGGCCAAACTGGCAGCTGCTGGGGAAGTTCAATAGTCTCCTGAACTCTCACTTAGTGGAAAACAGCGACCCCGGGGTAGCCCGGGGTCGCCCATCGCCCGTTGCGCTGCGCCCTCACGCCAAAAAACAATGGCGCGCCTGGCAGGAATCGAACCTGCGGCCCACTGCTTAGAAGGCAGTTGCTCTATCCCCTGAGCTACAGGCGCGCGACACTCTTATATGCGGTGAGTCATGTGCCACTGTTATGTTACCATATACCCCGCACGCTTGCAAGACCGGCCAGCGCCCTGCGAAGCCGCGCCATCGCGGGAGACCTTCCCTTGCCCCTTTCAGCAAGCCGCCTCTCCCATGACCCGAAGAGCACGGTGAACGCCGTTGTCATGGCGAGATAGAAGAGCCCCGCAGCGAAGAATATCTCGAGCGGCCGGAAGGTGGTGGCGATCATCTGCTGAGCCGCTCGCATGAGATCCACCATGGCGATCGTGGATACGAGCGACGAGTCCTTGAGCCGCGCGATGACCTCGTTGCCCATGGGTGGGATGATCCTCGGAACGGCCTGGGGCAGGATGACCCACCTCATCGCCTGAATATAGCTCATCCCGAGGGATCGCGCAGCCTCCATCTGGCCCCGATCTATGGATAGTATGCCCCCGCGCAGGATCTCGGCGATGTATGCGGCTGCGTTCAACGTCATCCCGAGCGCCGCCGCGGGGAACGGGTTGAGCGTAACGCCCACCTGCGGCAGCCCATAGTAGATGAGGAAGAGCTGCATGAGGAGCGGCGTCCCCCTCATCCACCACGTATACAGCGACGCCGGCCCCCGCAGGAGAGGATGTCGCGACAGCCGGGCCAGGGCTATCGGAAGGCCCAGCGCCGTGCCAAGCACCACCGCAAGGCAGGTCAGCTCCATCGTCATCGCGGCGCCTCTCACGAGGATTGGGACAAGCCTTACCATGAGCAAGAGATCCATGATACGCTCGCTCCTCACAGATGTTCTCGCCTGGTCCCTCCGTTGCTCTCAGTTGCCGGATAACGAGCCCCGGGCAACTGCGGGCCGCACCTGCCTGTCGCACCTTTACTTGGTCTATTGCAACCGGAGGGTACGGAGGGCACCGTCGCGGGACGGCCGGCGGCGGGCCGCCGCATGGAGGCGACCCGCCGGCGACCGCCGCGAAGGTCTGGGCTTTGCAAAGTCGATCAGCGCTTCGAGACGTCGACCCCGAACCACTTCTTCGAGATAGCCGCGTACGTCCCGTCCGCCTTGATGGCTTCAAGGGTCGCACACACCGCCTCGCGCAGGGCCTTGTCCTCCTTGCGGAAGGCGATGCCCACTTCCTCCTCGGACAGCCGCTCCGGGAGCACGCGGTACATGCCGGGCCGCTTCGTTATGTAGTAGCGGCCCACGAACTCGTCCACCACCACGGCCTGGACCCGGCCGATGGCGAGATCCGTAAACGCCTCGGTGAACTGCCCGTATAGCTTGAGCTCCTTGATGCCACCGATCTTCCTCGCGGCGATCTCGCCGGTGCTTCCAAGCTGGCTGCCCACCACCTTGCCGGCAAGGTCGGCAGCGCTGTTTATGGATTTATCATTCTCCCTGACAACTATGATCTGCGCGCCCCAGATGTACGGAGGACTGAAGTCCACCTTCTTCGCACGCTCCTCGGTGATGGTCATGGAAGACAGGATGATATCGAACTTCCCCGACTGCAGCGCCAGGATCACCCCGTCCCATGCCGTCGGAACCCATTCGATGGCGACCCCGAGGCGGCGGCCGATCTCGTCGGCGAGGTCCACGTCAAAGCCGATCAGCTTGCCCTTGTCATCGCGGTATTCCATGGGCGGAAACGCGTCGTCCACCCCGATCCTCAGGACACCCGCAGCTTTGACCCTGGCGAGCGAGTCATCACCTGCGGCAGCCACAACTCCTCCAGCGGCAAGTGCGGCGGTCATCAGTGCGAGCAGTACGATTTGTCCGAACTTCTTTGCGTTCATCGTGATTACCTCCTCGTTCTTCTCCGATTTCTACACTGCTTTCCTTTCGGACTCCACTGTTGTTCGGTCCAGGCTTCAGCGCAAAAAAACACCTCCCGTCCCGCAAGGGACGAGAGGTGATCTCCCGTGGTCCCACCCTTATTGGTTACGAGTGTGAACTGTAACCCACTCATTCTCCGGTACGGCCCGAGTACGGCCCGACCTCGCGTCGCATCTGCCGCGTCACGATCCCCACATGGTCCTCACACGACGACACCACGACGCCGCAAGCCCCGGGCTTATACCTCCTCGCATTAACGGGCGAGACCCGTCAGAGCCTACTCCCGCGCTCCCGCTCGGTCGCGGGCGCCCTGCCCGCTTCCGCCGCCGCTGCACCGGTTTCGGTCTGCGCTCTGGGGTGTGGTTCAACCGGCGCGCCATACCAGGATTCCACCGTCCCCAGCTCTCTCGGACAGCGCATCCGGCCTACTCTTCCCCGTCATCGCTTTCATCGAGCTTTTCCGCTGTCGCCTGCACCATCCTGTGCTTCCAGCGCCTGCGCAGGCCATTTCCGCCAGGATGTGTGTATTTATGCATAATGTAGCACGGTCCAGACGCTCTGTCAAGCATCAATTTGCGCGCCTTGATAGTGTCAAGCCACTGTATCCTTACCACCTGTTATGGTTTGTGGTCTGTCGTCGATTTGCGCTCTTGCGCCTTTGTGCTCCCGTGCTTCCGTCCCTGGGCCCGCGCCCCTTCGCCCACCGTCACCCGCTACCCACGCCGTATTGCGGCCAACCTGCGCCGGTCAATTGTGTCTAGCGCCGGCTCAAGCTCCGAGTTTCCGAGTTTGCGAGCGCCGCGGCACCCTACTCCGATAGCCCTGGTCCACGACCACGCTACAGCGCGACCGGCGGTCAGCTGACCGGCGCGCCCCGCTCTCCTGCGACCAGGACAGCCGCCTGGTGCGGACCGAGATGCTCCAGTCTCACGCGGCCATCCACAACCGGATACGTTCGCCCCGTGAGCGCATCCGAGAACGTCCGGACATTGCAGGCCGTCGTCCGGGGAGCCTGGGCCGGGTGCAGGTGTAGGTGCGGGCCCAGGTCCGGGTCCAGGTTCAGGTCCAGTGTGACCTGTCTTTCGCTGGCGCACACCACGACTACCACGACATCGTTCCCGCAGGCCCGCGAAAAAGCGAAGGTCCTGGTAGGATCGTCTACAAGGAGCCACCGCATATCGCCGCGCCGGAGCGCCGCGCTGCCGCGCCGCAGCTTGATAAGCCGGCGATAAAGCCCCAGCAGCTCGCGGTCTTGCAGGCGCTCGTCCCAGACCATGGTGCCGCGGCACCCCGGGTCCTTCTCGCCCATCATTCCGACCTCGTCCCCGTAGTAGACGATGGGCGCCCCGGGGCAGGTCATCTGGAACACGACCGCGGGGATCATGCGGCGCTTGTCCCCTTCGAACGCCGTTAGCACGCGCTCCGTATCGTGGCTGCCGAGGAGGTTGAGGAGCGCCGC
Source organism: Bacillota bacterium (assembly GCA_012516125.1). Taxonomy (GTDB): domain Bacteria; phylum Bacillota; class SHA-98; order UBA4971; family UBA4971; genus UBA6256. The sequence continues at coordinate 23,738 of JAAYXB010000068.1, forward strand.
GCTGGCCTGGGCCGGGTAACTGGCTTTGAGCTTCTCCAGGCTCGCCACAAGCTCAGACGTGGACGCCTTCCGCCTTGCGAAGAAGTCGAGCACCGCGTCGCGGAAGACATAGTTCATGACCGCGTCGAACTCGTCCCCCTTGAGCCACGGCGAGCCATCGCGCCAGATCTCACCCACGATGTACGCGTCCGGATTGATGCTCTTGACGTGGTCGCGGAAGACCTTCCAGAATGAGTGGTCCACCTCGTTCGGGACATCCAGCCGCCACCCGTCGATGCGGACCTCCTTCATCCAGAAGGCGACCACATCGAGGATGTAGCGGCGCACCTCGGGGTTGTCCATGTTCAGCTTGGGAAGGTCCGCAAACCCCCACCAGGCCTCATAGTTGGGCTTTGGATGGCGGCGGACCGGGAAGTCGTGGATGTAGTACCAGTTGACATAACGTGACGCGGGGCCTTTCTCTATGATGTCCTGGAAGGCCCAAAACTCGTCGCCCGTATGGTTGAACACGCCGTCGAGGATCACCCTGATGCCCGCCGCATGGAGCGCGTCCACAAGCTCACGGAACTTGGCGAGGTCTCCGAAGGAATCGTCCACCCGCAGATAGTCGGCGGTGTCGTACTTGTGGTTGGACACGGACTGGAAGATCGGGTTGAACCATACAGCCGTGATCCCGAGGTCCTTAAGACAAGGGATCTTGTCGATGACCCCCTGGAAGTCGCCTCCGAAGAAGTTGTCGCGGGTCGGGGCCTCGCCCCACGGACGGGTTCCGATGGGATCGTTGGTGGGGTCCCCGTTCGCAAACCTGTCCGGGAAGATCTGGTAGAACACAGCATCGTGGACCCACTCGGGTGTTTTGAAGACACGAAGCTGTGAGACATCCAGCGTGTACCAGTCATCCGGGTCCGGCTCCCGGAGGAAATCCCCCGACGGCGTATGCCACACCGTGCGGGCCGTGCCGGGACCCGCGACCGCCCGGTCGTTCAGCTTCAGGAGAAACCTGTAAGAGAGCACGCCGCCTGAGGTTGCAACCTCGGCCCGGTACTGAGTGAAACCGCCTTCGATCGCATATGGCTCCATGGTAGTGGCCGCGCAGGCCCTCCCTCTGGGACCCGTGCAGAATTCGAGCACGACGCTCGCCACATCGCCCGACTTCGCCCGAAGCCTGATGGCGACGGTGTTCTCGTCCGGGCGCTCCACATAGGGTGTCTCCTGCCCGTGCCACACTCCCTCGAGCGTTAACCCTGCTGCCTCGCCTGCCGTGCGCGGCCCTTCAGCTTGCTCCCGGTGGCGACTGGTCGCCCCTGAGGTTTCGTCAAGACCCTCCTCACGAAATGCTTCAATCGTCATCTCCCCTGCCTGCACCTTCCCGCACCGCGCCCCGTCTGTCTTGAGGCAGCATTCGTCAGTATCCCCGCAAAAGCAGCCACAATGAAACGGTCCTGCGCGAGCTACACCAGCCCGAGCGCCCGGAGTAGCGCCTCCTGGTCCAGCACGCACTCCTCGAGACCCAACCTCTGCCCGAGGCGAGCCATCTGGGGCGGTTCGACCGACGCCATCGCAAGTTCGTCAGGGCGAGAGAACACCTCATTCGGCGTCCCGTCCAGGATCACCCGGCCTCCTGCAAGCGCAATGACCCGCGCGAAATGCGCCGCCGCGAATTCCATGTCGTGCGTTATGGCGATGACAGTCTTTCCGGCCGCGTGGAGCTTTGCCACGAGCGTCGCCAGCTTCTGCGTGCCCGGGTAGTCCTGGCCGGTGGTGGGCTCGTCCAGGATCACGTATGGCGTGTCCATCGCCACCACCGATGCTATCGCGACGAGCTTGCGCTGCGCAAGGGCGAGGTCGAACGGGTGCCGCTCGAGGAGGCCCTCTATTCCGACCAGGCCGGCCGCCCACTTCACGAGCCTCTCGACCTTGTCGGCGGGGTAGCCCAAGTTCCGCGGGCCGAAGGCGATCTCCTTGAAGACCTGATTCTGGAAAAGCTGGTCGTCCGGGTTCTGGAACACGAACCCCACCAGCCTCGCCATGGCTGCGCAGGTGCGCCCGCGCGTGTCCACCCCATCCACGAAGACCCGCCCCGACGTGGGCTTAAGGAGACCGTTCAGGTGCTTCGCGAGGGTCGTCTTGCCCGCGCCGTTCTCGCCGATTATGGCCACGGTCTCATTCTGCGATATCCTAAGGGAGATCCCCTTCAAGGCCGCAACCCCGCCCGGGTACTCGTAGCAGACGTCCTCCAGGATGATCCCTGCCGTGTCGAGACTCCCGGCCCTCTCGACCGTTTCGGACTTCCCGTCTGCCCGGGCCGTCGCGGCCGCTGTCGTCTTGGCCGCCGTCCCTTTTATACCCGTCGCCTGCACTGCTTCTCCTCTCGCTTCCGTGGCCGTCGCCATCAACCTCGTGCCCGCTCCGTCTTATAATCGTCGCCACATATGGCGCTCAACTGCTTTTGGGCCGCCCACGCCTTCTCACCGCCCCGACACCTTCCTCAACACCTCCGCCGCACCCTCCAGCGTCAAGGGCACCTCGCCATCCCAGAGACCCTTCTCGCGAAGCGCCCGGACAACCGACATGAACGGAGGACGGCCCACCCCGTGCGCCTCGAGGTCGTCCCGCCCGAGCACCTCGGATGGAGGCCCCGACGCAACGACCCTGCCGCCTTCCATCAGGACCACCTTCGTTGCGTGGCGCGCCACGTACTCCATCTTATGCTCTGCAACGAGCAGCGTCTTGCCGCTCTCGTAGAGGTTGGCTACGATCTGCCACACCTCACGCGTCCCGGATGGGTCGAGCTGGGAGGTGGCCTCGTCCAGGACGATGACAGGCGGATCCATTGCAAGGACGGACGCTATTGCAAGCCTCTGCTGCTGCCCACCTGAAAGCTCAAACGGCGACCTGTCGCGCACTTCCCAGAGGCCTACCCTGCGCAGAGCGCCCTCCACGCGCGCTACGGTCTCCTCTCTGGGCGTGCCGAGGTTCTCGAGACCGAACGCCACCTCGGCGAAAACCGTCAGCGTGGCGCCGGTGATCTGGTCGAACGGGTTCTGGAACACGATCCCTACCCGACGGGCGAGCTCACCGATGGTGCTTTGCACGGTATCCTGCCCCCCGACGAGCACAGCGCCGTACATCTCGCCCCGGTAGAAGTGCGGCACAAACCCGGCCACCGCGCAGCACAGGGTGGACTTGCCCGCGCCGTTCGCCCCCACGAGGCAGCAAAGCTCGCCGGACCGGACTTCCAGCGACACGTCGCGCAGTGCGGGACCGGGCTGGCCCGGGTACGTGTAAGTCAGCGAATCAACGACGATATCCAACGAACCAGCCTCCAGACAACGAACCCGAAAGTCGCGAGCGATGCCCCCCAGCGCACCAGCGACTCCCACCTGGTGTCTGGGATGTCCTCGATGCGCACACGCTTTGTGGGCGAGCTGAACCCCCGCGCCTCAATAGCAAGAGAGCGGGTCTCCAGCGAGATTATAGAACCGACGACAAGCGGCCCCATGAGGGGCAGGAACGCCCGAAACCGCTGGATGAGCCGCCCCTCTGTTTCGAGTCCCCGTGAGCGCTGCGCGTCGAGGATGGCTGCGGCACGCGCCTGCATGTTGGGGATTATCTGCATCGTCATGAGCACGACGAAGCCCAGCTTCCTCGACAGCCCCCGCGCCATAAGCTCAGACACCAGGTCTTCCGGCCTCGTGGTGAGCATCAGCAGGACCGTCGCGCCGATTATCGCGAGCAGCCTCGATGCCGTAAAGCAAGCAAAGCGCAGCCCTTCTTGCCAGATGGTGAGAGGACCGACCACGTAAAGGGGCGTTCTCGAGCCCGGGTAGAACAGGCCCTGGACGATGAAGATGAGCGCCACTATGACGAACGCCGACTTCGCCACGGTACGGGCAAGCTCACGAGCGACCCTTGCCGCGGCGGAGGCCGCGACCACCGCACCCAGCAGGGCAAGCACGGTCGTGAGGGAGGAAGTAGCGAAGGCTATCACCACCGTACACAGAAACAGCACGCCCTTGGTGAGCGGGTTTAGTCTATGAATGGACGAAGGCCTGTGAACATACGGTGAACGGGGATTCATCTACCGAGGCGCGCCATCCCGCCCGCCGGACGGGCGCTGGCAAGGCGCGATGAGAACACCCTCCTCTTGTTGTCAGATAGTGGACGGACGCCGCCTCACGGCGGGACACCATCCGCGCCACCGAGGCTGCCAAGCGCAACCTCGCGCTCACACAGGCCTGCGGTGGCTCCCAGGGGCAACTCCGACCGCCAGTGCCTGGCTGGGCTTCCAGTGCTCCAATACCTGGAGATTTCACGGGCGGTCGCACGGTTCGCGGGACCGCGCACACCGCACCTCTTCACGCCCGGGTGGCCGTCACGAAGCACCGCGTGCGGCCACTGGCGTTGTGCAGGGACCGCTAGAACTGGGCCCGATACCTCTTTGGCACACCTCTCACGATGAGGACGGCCAGTAGTGCGCTTATGATCTTGTACAGCGGCTCGGTGATGGCGCTGGCCGTGATGGCCCCCTCGAGCAGGGTCTTCCCGGTGGCATACAGGTATGCCCGTATGAAGTCCTCGCCCGCGCCCGTCACCCCGCCGTAGACGTAGGCCGTGATTGGCGCCGAAACGATCATGCCGATGACGGCCAGGATAAGGCCTGACACAATGGTCCTCGGGATAGTCGAATACCAGCCCTTCCGCGCGAGAAAGCCGGCAACGATTCCGAAGATCACGTTCACCACCGCGTACCAGAGCCAGGTCGGCGTGATGAGAAGGCCAGCTATGAGGTTCGTCAGGAGGCCGACCAGCGCGCCTATCCACGGCCCCGCCAGGATCCCCGCCGTAACAGTGCCGATCGAATCCAGGAACACGGGTAGCTTCAGGTTAACAGCGATGAAGTTGCCCACGAGGTTGATGCCCACTGCAACAGGAACAAGAAGCCATGCCATCGTGCCGATGCCGGGTCTCACAACCCGTTGCTTCGCAGACTGAGCCACCATGCCTCCCTCCTCACAGACAGGAAAACCCGGCAGCGCCGGCGCTCCACCGCGCCGCCGCAGCCTGCGGGGTCCCGCGAACCAACGGTATGCTTCGACGGGCAACCTCCGATTCCTGCCTTCGCTGTTCCAGCCGAAACCCTATGTTGGGACACTCCCGCAAGGAACCGCTGGCCGCCCTGGTATATAGCTGGAAACCCGCATCACCATTCGCCCGTAGTCAACTGGTCCTCGTTCCTGACCCTCTTGCCTTCCTATAGATAGCCAACTGCAGAGTTGAGGGATCATGCCGTCAGGCCACCCCTTGGCGGCCGAGTGGACCGTGTACGGCCCGCACATGGTTCAACTCCGAGCTTGGCCATGTACAGGACTACCTCCGGGGTGATGACGCAGCAGCCCTTTCTGCGCCAAGCCTGCTCGATGCGCGGCTGCGTTCGTCCCCGGGTGGTTCCTGGCACCCCAAGATCTCTGCCGCCGGTGTTCCCCAAGGCACCAACCTCTCGCGAAACCTGGTTACCAGGGACTCACCCTCCTCGCGCCTCAGCCGGCGGGGAGGTGGCGCTGGTCCTCTGGTAACCAGGGTGCGGGCGGAAATGGTCCGCAGGAGCCCAACTTCGAGCCCCACCTGGTCCCCTCGTAGCCGCTTTCCCAGATGCCCATAGAGAGCTGATCCCCACGGGACCAAGATTTGCGTGTCGGTGGTCCCAAGGGGACCAACTCTGTGCGAAACGTGTTACCAGAGATCCACCCTCCTGGCGCTCCAGCCACGAGGATGCCGGATCTGGTCCTCTGGTGACCAGGATCGACCTGGACGCTGGTCCCCAGGGGATCAGCTTCCGGCGCCACTTGGTCCCCACGTAACCACCTTGCGAGATGCCCCAAAACGGCTGGTTCCCAGGGGACCAGGATTTGCATGAGGCTGTTCCCCAGGGGACCAACCCTGCAAGCAACCTGGTCCCTTATGGACCACCCCTCGTGGCTGCCAGGGCGTCCTGGTCACGAGAGGACCAAGACGCGCGCCAAGCTGGTCCCGAGAGGACCATCTTCACGCGGGATCTGGTCCCTGGTGCTCCACCTTGTCCGGTTTTGGCAAAGGAGGGTGCCAGGGGTGGTTCCCAGAGGACCAGATTGCAAGCCGGGCTGATCCCCACGGGACCAGGTCTATCCGCGACCTGGTCCTGGGGGGACCACCCGTATCCCGGCTGCCGGCGGGCGCGTGCTCGCCTAAGTATGAGGTCATTAGTTTTCTCCGTTTTCCGAGGTCTTGGGTTGCAGGTGATTGCACGAGGGGTGTCAAAATCCGGCTGCCTAGCCAGACGGGCCGGATTTTGGCGAAGCGCGCCCCGCTTGGGGCGCCGTCCCCGAGTGCAACACCGGCAACCCTGCACGGCACGTGTGCTCTCTGAAACCGGCGA
>JAAYXB010000069.1 GCA_012516125.1 Bacillota bacterium
AGGGTGTTATCCATGCAAGACCATCCGCTGTACCACAAATAATACCGGATCCGTAGGAGTTGGCTACCATATACTCCCTGGAAATTGCGAGCCGACAACGCTATCGGTGCAAACACGGCCGCTTTTGGAGCACGCTTCTAGGCTGGCCTCTCCTCCGTGCGCCGCTCGAACATCCGCAGCACCTCCATGGGCAGCGGGAAGATGATGGTCGAGTTGCGCTCCACGGCGATCTCGGAGAGAGTCTGCAGGTAGCGAAGCTGGAGAGCCGAAGGCTCTGTCGCGATGACGCGGGCCGCCGCCGCGAGCTTTTCCGACGCCTGGTACTCGCCGTCTGCCGCGATGACCTTCGCCCGCCGCTCGCGCTCCGCCTCGGCTTGCTTGGCCATGGCGCGCTTCATCGTTTCAGGCAGTTCGACGGCCTTGATCTCCACCGCCGAAACTTTCACGCCCCACGGGTCGGTCGCCTCGTCAAGCAGCTTTTGGAGCGTCGTGTTGAGTTCGGTCCGCTTCGAAAGCATCTCGTCGAGTTCGTGCTGGCCGAGCACCGACCGGAGGATGGTCTGGCCGAGCAGCGTGGTGCTCTTGACGAAGTCCGCCACCTTGACCACGGCGAGCACCGGGTCAAAAACGTTAAAGTAGACGACGGCGTCCACCATCACCGGGACGTTGTCGCGTGTGATGATCTCCTGCTTGGGCACGTCGATGGTGAACGTGCGCAGGTCGATCTTCCTCACCTGGTCGATGCCGAACGGGAAGATCACGTTGAGGCCGGGCTTCAGCACCCCGACCTGCCGCCCGAACCTGAACAGCACGCCGCGCTGGTACTCCGTGATTATCCGCACCATGCTCGGCAGGAAGACGAGCGGAATCAGTATGTATAGCACGAACGCGGGGCTGAATACAAGGTGCAGACTGAAGTAGGTCCACGCCAGGCCGGTGAGTAGCAGGAATACAAACACCGTTCTCGCTCGGGTGAAAAGGGCTAGCCCAGCCCACAGCGCCCACCACGCAACGATCGCCCACAGGATCACCCTGAACACCATGATAACCGGGTAGGGCATCATCTCAACCGCCTCCCTTTGATCTATGTCACCGAGCGTATGTCTGCCGGCAAGTTCGGTCGGTCACGCCTGTGCAGGCCCGCGCCCACCCGGCCACGAGAGCACGCTGTCCTTAAGGGCGATGAGCAGCGCCCCAAGGGTCAGCAGGGCGCCGAGGACGGCCACGGCAAAGTCGATGACCGGAACGAGCGTGACCACGAAGACGATGACGGTCCCGAGGAGCGCGGCGTGGAGAAGCGGAGGCTCCTGGCCCTTCCGGGCGCGCTTTAGTATCAGCCTGCCCACGAGGACCGCCACAAGCACCTTGAACGCAAACAGCGCCACAATCCCGACGCTGGTGAAGGCTGCGCCCAGCACCCACGCGGCGGACGCGCCCACGATGACGACCCCCAGTATAACGAGGACCACAGGCACGGCGATGACCGACACCACGCCCACCCCGAAGCTGGCGAGCGCCCTCTCAGCCATGACGTCCGTAATGGTTCGCACCCCTTTGGCTGCGAAGAGCGCCAGGAGAGCGCCGAGCACCACAAACTTGATGAGGTTGAGGATGACTTGCAGCGCACGCCGCGCTGGCGGCACGGCCGGAGCTGTTGGAAGCGGGGTGAACCTGACCTCACCGTGGATCTTGGCTCCGGGGGCTATTTCGGCCGGCCTTTCGCCCGTGAAGCGGACATCGCCCCCGATCTCGGCAGAGTCTGTGATGATGAGGTTGGACGCCTCAACGATCAGATCCTTGCCGACCTTTCCGTTGACCGTCACCACGCCACCGCCGACGCGGGCCTTGCCCGCCACGGCGCCGTCGATGTCCAGCGTCTGGCAGGCCGCGGTGAGGTTCCGCCCGACGTGCGTGGACGCGGAGATGGAGCCGGTTTGCGCAAAGAACATGAGGTTTCCGTCGATCTGGGCGCCCACGGTGATGTCCTGCGCCGCGAGGCGGGCGTCGCCGCCCACCGTGTTCCGCACGGTAACGCTGCGCCCGGCAAGGAGGGCGTCGCCTCTCACGTCGCCGTCTGCCACAACGTTATCCCCGGCCGCAACGAGGTCGCCCGTCACGGTCCCCTTGACGGTTACGGACCTCCCCGCCAGAAACGCGTCATCGTCGATGGTCTCTCCTGCCCCCACCACGACCGAGTCCCCGGCAGCGCTCCCCGCCGTGGACGCGGCGGAAACGCCTTCGGCTGGGCCGAATGACCGCAGCCCCAGGAGCGCGAGCCCGGGTTGGCACACACCCAGACAAACCACAAAGGCGACCACTACGCAGAACGCAAGACCGAACACAGCAAGCGCCTTCCGATTCATGGGTCACTCCTCCCGTTCCCCTAGTAGGGAAAGACGTGGGGGCGAATCCAACCCGGGTTCGTCGCCCATGCGTCTTCTTACTGGATTTATATTCGCCGCAATTGTATTGTTTCCCTCTGCTGGCGGCGGGTACCCATTGATCCCTTCCCAGGCTGCGCTCTGTTCGTGTGACCCGGGTGGGGAGGAAGGAGATGCTGGGTCAGCTCGCGAACTGGGGAAGAGGAAGCGGCCGGGACGCTCGGAGATAGCACGGTCAGAGGCAATGTGGATGAGACATGGATGGGGGGATCGGCCCATGGCGGACGCAACCAGGGACACCGTAACCAGGGACACCGTCTATTTCGGGTATTGTGGCGAAGTGAACACGGAAAGCGTGTTGCATGCAGTCCGGGAAAGGTGCCGGCAGCTCGGCATCCGGACGGTCGTGATCGCTTCCGAGACCGGCAGGAGCGCTCTGAGGGCTCTGGACGTACTCCGGGGCACGGGCACAAAACTTGTTGTCGTCACCCATTATCCCGCGACCACGTGGGGACCCAAGGGTGACATACCAATCGGGTTGACGCGTGAGGAATACTCGCATATCCGAGAGGTCCTGGCGAAAAACGGGGTAAGGTTCGTTCAGGGTACAAGACCTCTTGCCCCTCCGTCCCGGGCGATCAAGTGGGACTACCCTACGCCCGAGGCCATCATGGACAAGACCCTCGAGGTGTTCGGCGCGGGCACCAAGATCGCCATTGAGGCGGCGGTTATGGCGACCGATGCCGGCGAGGTGAGCGAAGGTGATGAAATCGTATCGTGTGCAGGCACCTATAAGGGTCTCGACACAGCGCTGGTGGTCAGAACAGCATACAGCATGAACTTCTTCACCGCCTTCGAGGTTAGGGAAGTAGTGGCGAAACCAAGATGCCGCGTAGGCAAGCTCCCCGAGTACGAGCAGGAGAACTGGAGAGGAGACCTCGAAAAGTACTACGACTGGTGATCCGGGAGCAATGTGTCCGGGCTGCTCAAGGACAATGTCAGCCATGAGCGAGCCGAACCATGTCCAGGACTAGCCCGGACCATGAGAGGTCCTTCGCGCCGAGGCCGCGGCCGGTGAGGGGGTCGTAGTACTCCCAGAGGCCGTTCTGGAGGACGAGGTCGACAGTGCGGCGAGCGAGGTCCTCGGCCGCGTCGCGGAACCCATATCGGAGCAGGCCCTGCATTACGAACCAGTTGATGTTGACCCATGTGGTGCCGCGCCAGTAGCGGTCCGGCGCGAACCGCGGGTCCTCCATGGACACCGTTGGGATGGGATAGCGCGGCCAGAAGGACTGGGCCGAAATCAGCCTGGTGAGCAGGGCGGACGCCTCCTCAGGCGTCGGGACGCCCGCGAAGAGCGGAAAGAACATGGCCGGGGTTTCGACCCGGATATGCCTTTCCATACGGACGCGCTTCCCCTTGCTCTCGGCGCCCGCTGGGTCCGCCGTAGTGTTCGCCGTGCCGTGCGCGCCTGCCGTGTCCGCCGCATCAGCCATGTCTGCCGTGCCAGGCGCCCCCGACGTGTTCTCAGTGGAGCCCGCCGTGTCGCCGTCGACTCCGTCGACCCCGTCGACCGCGGTGATGTCGAAGTACAGGCCCGTTACAGGGTCCCTCATCTTGCTGCGGATGGCTTGACGCACCCGCGTTGCCCTATCATCAAAGTCGCTGGCTGCGTCGGCAAGCCCAAGCTCCCGCGCGCACCAGGCCAGCGCGGCGAGATTCTCGGCGTAGACGCAGTTGAAGTCGACCGGCTCCACGTCGAACCAGCCGGCCGCCAGGGCCGCGGCGCTATCGAAGCCAACACTTTTCAGGCGCGCGCACATCTCGTTGCGGATGGCCTTGTTGCGCTCATCGTCGTCTCCGAACCCGTCAAGCTCGTCCCAGCGCTGCGAGTTGTCCCACCCCGACTCCCATGGGTGGATGATGGACACGAGCCCGTCGCCGTCGGGGTCGCGGCGCGCTGCAAGCCATAAGTAGTAGCGACGGAGCGGCTCGAAGACCTCGCGCACGAAGCCAAGGTCACCCGTTCGGCGGGCGATCTCGCGGACGGCGAACGCGAGCATCGGCGGCTGGGTGATGCCGCTGCGGTCCGACGTCCCCCAGAGCGGCTCGCCGCCGCCGTCGAAGTAGTTCATGTGCGGCACCATTCCGGCGTCCGGGCCGGACGCGACCTGGCGCGACAGCGCAGCTTTGATCTCGCGGCGCGCCTGCTCCGGATCGCCGAGGTCCAGGTAGATTATGGCGTGGAAACAAGAATCCCATAGCCACTGCTGCTCATATACCCGTGGAGACGGCTTCGTATACACGTAGTGCCCGGCAGTCACGCGGTGTTCGGACAACACCCTCGCGACCTCTCCTCGAAGTGCCTCTCTCTCAGCAAGCCCAACGCTCATTCGAACTCGCCTCTTAAGCCGCGCTCGCACAGGATCCAGTACCAGTCAGCAGAAACAGAAGTCCAACGGATGATAATCGTGACCCAGGCCAAAACTCCTTCCGCCAGCCCCAGTGCAAGACGGTACTTATCTTCGCTCACCAGGTCGCAGTGCCCCGGGAAGCGCCTCGCCACGACACAACCAGTGAGGAACCACTGTCTCTTCGACGTTCTCGGGAACGCGGCCCATGAACAAGGATTCTCTGAGAAGTTGATGAAGCGCTAACAACGCACAAGCTATTCGGGCAAACGGCGCAGGAAGCGCACGCCCCAGAGCATGGGCGTGATGTGCACAGGCGCGCGTCCGGCGCTCGCGAGAGCACGTTCGAAAAGGTCCACGCCGAGTGCGACGCGGGCGGATAGCATGGCCTCGCCGGCCTCCGCACTTGCCCTGCCAGGGTCGCCCATGTAGGGCTTCATCGCGGGGTCCCCAACCCAGGCAAGGGTGTTCGCGAGATGCTCGAGGTCGCGGCCGATGACGCGCCCGCCCAGGGCCCGGAGCACACGCCCGAGCCCGGCCACCAGCGCCGCCGCCCCTGTGCGGCGCTGCGGCAAATGAGACGGCGGGACTTCGTGAAAGTCCGTTGACACGCGCGCCGGGTCGCACGCGAGCATGAGCGAGGTCTCGTTGGTGCCCGCGTGGTTGTCGGCATCGTCCCCGCACGTCCCAGGGCCGAGGCCGGTGCGCCGGAGGAAATCCGGGTCGTGCTGCACCATGAGCCGGTAGTCCACGCCGAACGGGTCTATGAGATAGAACCTGTGCCTGCGCCAGAGCGTGCGGGCCGCCGCCTCGACGGCCATCTGGTGGCGCGGCCCGCCGTGGTTGTCCGCCACGAAGAGGTAGCGGAACCCCTGCTTCGCAAGGCCGCGCCCGTACGCCACGAGCACGCCCTCCAGGTGCGGCGCCGGGACCGAGAGGGAGCCAGGCACCGGCAGCGCGTCGGACCCGCAGTGGAGCGGCGGCAGCTTCACGAAGGTCAGCTCAGGGTGGCGGCCGCCAAGCGCAGCCACGTAGCGGTCCAGAAGCTCCTCGGAGATGAACACGTCGGTGCCCACAGGGAGGTGCGGCCCGTGGACCTCGATGGGGCTAACGCTCATCAGGAACACCGTCGTAGCTCGGTCAAGCGCCTGCAGGTCGGGTAGCCTCAGCTCCACATACTCGAGCACTCGCGGTCTCGCCTCGCTGGAACCCGTCATCGGCTCGCCAGAACTCGTCATCTCGTCACACCCCCACTCGTCTCGTCACTGTAAGACCTGCTTTAGAAACTCCACCACCATCCGACGCTCCAGGATGTCGTGGCAGAACTGGTTGCGATAGTTCCGCAGGCACCCGTAGCAACTTGCCCTTCCCTCGGGACCGCCGCACTCGCAGCCTGCAAGCCTCTCGAGGGCGGCCCTAAGGACGCCGACCAGCGCCTCGCGTTGGGCCAGGCGTCGAACGTGGCCGGCCCCGCCTGGGACGTCATCGAAAAGCAAGAGGGCGCGGCTCCCGTGGTTGCCTGCGAGTGGGTAGAGGCACCCGTCGATATCCTGACGCTCTATGTCCAGGGCCATGCTCGCGCCCTCGAGCAACGCGTACAGCATGGAGAACCAGAACCCGGGCCGCCGGTCGGCGTATCCTTCAAACACCAGCTTCAAGATGTCTGTCTCGAACTCGTGCCCGAGGGACAGGTGCGCCTCCAGCCTCTCTAAACATGTGCCTCCCCAGGGCGTTCGATGCGGGCTCGGAACGGGCTCGTCCCCCCGGACCGCGTACCCACAACGCCTGCAGACCTTGAATCCATACAACCCGGCATGGTTTATCACGGCCAGCCTCCCCTGGGCGATTGGGGTGGCAACCAGCACCGTTCCGCTCATCTCCAGCCTGATGCTGTCCTCCTCGCGGCCCTCGCCCGAGTAGTGAACCCGCGTGGTGTAGGTCTTTTCCGGCTTTTCTTCCCCTGGGCTTGCAGGCTTGTCGGCGCTCGCCACGAACCCGAACGCCGGAACGATGAAGACTCCTGTGCTTCTCCCAAAAGGCTCGCAGCACACGGGGCACTTGTCCGGCACCGGGCCCAGTTCTGCGCGCACGCGGACGTAGTTCTGGCAGTTATTGCAGATGGCATACCGGTAGCGCTCCCATTCCCTTTGCGGCAACCTCTTGATATAGCGGCTGGTCCAGACCTTGCCACCGGCGACCACCTGACCGCTCGGGGCGTATTCCGAAAGAGCGATCCGAAGGTCCCTTTCAAGCTGCAGGTTCCTTGCCTCCTCACCATGGTGCGTCAACTGGAGTTCCACCACATCTACGGGGAACCCGTACTTCGGGATGACGTTGCGGCTGGAGAGGAAGCCTATCAGGTCCTTGCGCTTGATGGTCATAATGAGCCGCAGCAGGTGATCCTGAGGCTTCCCGGCGCGAAAGAGCTCCTCCCTCACCATCTCGAGTTGCCGCACGTCGTCCTCGACTTCCTCGTGTACCCTGCGCAGCACCGCATTCTCACCCTCAAAGAGGTCCCTCGCCCAGCCCCATCCGTCGAGGTCGAGCTCCTGATGGAGTTCCTCGGGCACGATCCGCTTGAGGGAGCGCAGCAACGCGCGGGGACGCGAATCGAGATATTCACGGAAGCGGTCTGGTCCACAGCGTCCATGTCCATCGTTGAAGAAGAAGCTCTCCACGGTGCCGAACAGCTCGGCACATCCCCTCCAGAACGCAGCCAGGGCGGTGGCGTACACGTGCCGCCTGACGATCTTGGCATTCTCCAACTTGAAGTGGGGAGCCATGATCTTTCCCGATACCATCCGCCAGGGCTCGCGGTAGTGGGCAAGGTCATGGGACCGCCGCTGCGCGAAGGTAAGCGCGAACGCCGTGCTATCGGTCCGCCTTCCGGCGCGGCCTGCCCTCTGGATGTAGTTGGCCGCCGAAGGCGGCATGTTCCGCATGAACACCGCCTCGAGCTCTCCAACGTCCACTCCGAGCTCGAACGTGGTAGAGCAGCTCAGAACGTTCACGTCCCCCTCAACGAACCTGTTCTGCAGCTCCGCTGCTGCCTCGCTCGTCAACTGGGCTGTGTGCTCCTCGGCTCGCATACGTACTGGTAGCGAATTGAGGTAGAGCCGATAGTAGTGGTTGTCCCGGAACACCTCACTCGGGCGGCAAGGATGAAGCCTCCCCCGGCACCGGTAAGTCGGGCATGTTCCACGGATATTGTACAAGGTCAGACTATGACACTTGTCACAGATGTACCAGGTGGCAGACTCCTCTCCCCCCGGGAAAGTGGGTCGTAGGCTCCAGACGTTGTAACGGAGCCGGTATACAACGCCCTCACCAGGCAGGGACACGGCGGCAAAGTGGTGCCGCCAGCACGAGCCATGGCTCTCCAGGGCGAGGCTACCATCCCAGATGTTCTTCAGCGCGTCCCTGCAGGCCTCCCATTCCACGCCGGATCCCAGGTTCCCTGCCAGACGGGTAAGGTAGTCCAGGCGGCTATTCGTACGTGCGCCCGCCGTATCCCCGCTCGACGGATTCCAGCTTAGGATGCCTTTGGCCGGGGAGGACCCATGAGCCCGGAAGTACAGCTCTCGGTTGCGCGGCGCGAAAGCCTCGTCCTGCGGAGACACATAGTCGGGGAAAACCACCGCACCTTTGGACCTCAGCGTATCCAGGAGGACCTGGAAAAGCGTCCACGCTTCCTCTTCGGTAAGGCCCCAGGGCGGCTTCAGCAGCGGGCGAGGCGCGACCCAGTCCTGCGGCCTTACGGGGACGAAGCCCAGAAGCCCCAGCCCCTCCAGGCTGATCCGCCGGTCGAGGGCAAGGAATTCTTGCATCACCCACTTCCAGACTTCCGCCCTCTGTTCCTGCAGGCTGCTGTCGGAAAACAACCCCCATTCCGCTGCGAGCTTGCGCACAGGTTCCACAAGGTCCTGCAGCCTCCAGCCGTCAGCAAGGACATCGTCGCGGTGCTCCTCAAGAGCCCTGAGGATCAGCCTGCGCCGCAGGATCTGCCCGTAAGTTCGGTTTAGGTAGGGAGCGAAGAACGCAGCGTCTTGCCGGCTGTCGGAGAAGATGAGCAGCCTGCGCTCGCCGGATGGAGCCTCGCCGTGCTCCCCGGTGCCCGGCCGGCTCGCACCCGGGTGCTCCTGCCGCTGCCACGTCGTTCCCCATGGGCTGGGGACGGTGGAAGCCCACGAGTCCGTCGATTCAGACGCTGCCTTAGCCACCTCTTTCTTCCGTGCCGGTGCTAGCTGCTGGTAGAGAGCCGTAGCAAGCACGCTGGCAGCGGCATCGGTGCCGACAGTGAACCTCCACACCATTCCCTGAGGGTTTCGCTTCCCACATGCCGGACACAAGAACACTCTGCCATCTCTAGCCGGAACGCGAATGAGCCTGTGGTAGCCCTCCGGTCCGCACTCACAGGGCGGGAAAAGCGCAGCTGCTCTGTCCACCGCCCCGCAGGATCCACAAAGAATGTACCGGTCGAATCTGGAGAGATCATCCTGGATTCCCGGGAACCCCACCTCTTCATCTTCATCTGTTGTGTCCTGGCCTGTGTCGTGCGGATCGAGGAGGTAGTACTCGACGCTTTCGCCGTCCGACCGGGGCTGGCGTAGAACCTGTTTTCCGTTTTCGTCCTCACAGATGGACCCCACGATGTACATCGCCCCACACTGGCGACATGTGGCTACCTCGAAAACCGGGTACTCCCGGCCGTTCTCGTGGACAGAGGCCCGTCGCTCCAGAAAGAGCCTTCTCCTGTTGTCGGCCGGCGCGAGGCTCACATAGGCGCCCTCGATGGCGCTCGCGAAAACATGATAACGCGCAGGGAGCAGCGGCCGAGACTCCTCGCCCGCCCTCGCCTGGTTTGCCAGATCTACGAGGGCCACCAAGGACTCGATAGAATCTTGCGCGTCACCCAGGATCGCAGGCGCAAGCTCGGTGAGGAACCGCGGCCCTGACTCAAGACCCTCCTGCAGTCTCTGCAGCCGCTCGTCGCCTTTGAGCACTTCGTACAGGAAAACGCGCCATCCTGCGGTCTCGCCGCGCGACCGGGCAGCCTCCTCGGCACGCGCCGCAACCTGCGATAGGACGCCGAGTTCCAGGCCGGTCCTTCGGAGCTCCGGAAGCTTCCGGTCGTCCTCCACGTCATCCACGATGTTCTTCCATGTCCGGTAGAGATCTGGGTGGGGTGCTCCCCAGCGGCCCCCCCGGCCCGCCACGAGGGAGATGCGGGCAGCGTCCACGACGTCCTGGCGTGAAGAGTCCGCCTCCACCCACTCAAACTCCTCGCCGAACAGGCGCCGGGCAAACGCCGCGATCGCGGGGAAGTCGCTTCGTCCACGTCCCAGGGTAGCGCTGGTCGCAACGCACCTCAGCTTGCCCTGCGCGCCGTCCACTACTCGGTCCTTGAGCCTGCGCAGCAACATGGCCATTTCGATGCCCTTCGCGCCGGTATACGTGTGGGATTCGTCGATGACGATGAAGCGCCAGTGCCGGGCGTGCTCGCCGTCGAAGAACACGCTATCGGACGGCCGCAGGAGCAGGTACTCGAGCATCGCGTAGTTGGTCAGCAGGATGTGCGGCGGCGACCCCCACATCTGCTCCCGGGAAATCAGCTCGTTGGGCAGGGGCTCGCGCTTGTGGGTCTTCTGATATTGCGTAAGTGCGGCCGAGTGGCTTCTCTCAGTCTCCCCAGTGTAGCGCCCGAACGTGACTTCCCGGCAGTTTCCGAGGAGTGTGCGTAACCTCGCAAGCTGGTCATTGGCGAGGGCGTTCATCGGGTACAACAGGAGCGCCCTCACACCAGGGCCAAGCGTTCCTTCCTCATGCTGCCTGAAGAGATGCTCAAGGATCGGGACGAGGAAGGTTTCTGTCTTGCCGCTGCCCGTCCCAGTGGCCACAACGATGTTACGGCCGCCGCTTACCAGCTTCCTTATGGACGTTTCCTGGTGCTCGTAGAGGGGCCGCGTCACGGGCAGGGCCGGTGAGTTCAGTGTAAGGAACTTCCTGGAGAGAAGGCCTTCCTCCACAAGCTGGCGGATGGTGGAGCCGGTCCTGAAAGACGGCGTGGCTTCGAGGATGGGCCCTTTCACGAACCTGTCAGGCTCGCGGAGGGCCCGCCGGAACTCGTCCTGCAAGGCTGGGTCCTCCAAGCGGAACGTCGTAGCAAGGTAGCCCAGGTACGCCTCCCTGATGGCCGCAGTGGTATCGATTGGGCTTGTGGTCATCCTCCTCGTCACTCCTTGAGAACGGATGCGTACTCCTTTTCCCGCGCAAAGAGGAGCGCGGCAAGGGCGTCCATGTCGGCGGGCACGCTGCCCGGTGTGGCAAATGTGGCACAAAGCTTCTCCGGGAAAGGCGCGTTCAGGCTGGAATAGAGCTGCAAAGGTCGATCCCCTGCAAGAGGATACCTGTTCCGGCACGCAGAAAGCACTGGTCTCATGTCCCATACCAGAGAGAGCGAGGCCTGCACCGCTTCTATGCGCGGGATGAAGCTCTTACACCTCGGGTAGTGTTGGGTGTCCCATACTTCCTTACTTGGCAAGATCTCGCCGCAGCTCGTGCAAATTGCGCCCTTGGGGACATGCACGCGCACTGAAGAAAGTCGCCCTATAGGCGGAAGCCACCCGGCCTCCCGTCCCGACCCAGACCCTGGACATGTCCCCGACTCCAACCCCGGGCCCGGCCCTGACGGCGGCCCTGACCCGGACCCAGA
>JAAYXB010000070.1 GCA_012516125.1 Bacillota bacterium
GCGTGGGGAGGCGCGGGGGGCACGGGCGAGCATAGCATGTGCAAAGCCGTTATTGTGGCTTCGAACTTGGTTGCTTACAGTCGGACAGATGCAAGAGGGCCAAAGACTCCCCGCCCCTCGCTGCGTGGCGTACATTTCAGGAGGACAATCAGGCCTTACGTCAAACAGATCACGATGGGTCGAACCCTGGTTGGGACGTCGCTCCGTATAACGATGTTCTGTATCATAATAGGGGGCAACTTGCAATAGGAGGGCGAGTTGGACCGGGCCAGGGTGGTCACAGAGTGACCATGTCTCTTGGCCCAGCACGTGTGTCGGCCCAGATGACCGCCGAATGACCACTTTTCCTCGAGCGCATCGCGGGCAGGAAAGGATGCGTGGTTTTGGGGTGACAGAAGAGCAGTGTGAAAAGCGCGGGGCATGGCCTCCCGTGGAGGTGCCAGACCACGTGTTCCGCGAGTACGACATTCGCGGCGTCGTGGGGCGCGAGCTTTCTACTCCATTCGTGTACTGGCTCGGAAGGGCGCTCGGAACATTCTACCGGCACCAAGGGGTCGGGTCGGTTTCGCTCGGGTGGGATGCCCGACTAAGCTCTCCCGCTTTCAAGGACGAGATGGCCAGGGGCCTCGTGGAGAGCGGCGTAAATGTCGTCGATATCGGGCTTGTGCCGACGCCGGTTCTCTACTTCTCCCTCTTCAACCTCGACGTCGGAGGGGGCGTCATGATCACAGGGAGCCACAACCCCCCTGACGAGAACGGCTTCAAGGTGTGCCTCGGGAAGACGACCATATACGGCGAGGCCATCCAGGACGTGAAGAGAATCATGCTCCGCCGCGACTTCGTCGTTGGCGCCGGGACTTGCCGGGCCCTGTCCGTCAACGATGCGTACACCAGGACGATCTCAGAGGATCTTGGAGGCAGAGGCGCTCCCCGGCGCAGAGTGAAAGTGGTGGTCGACGCGGGAAACGGGACGGGCAACATCGTCGCGCTGGACCTCTACAGATCGCTCGGCCACGACGTCGTGGGCCTCTACTCCGAGCCTGATGGTAGGTTTCCGAACCATCACCCTGATCCCACCATCCCCGCGAACCTCGAGAACCTCGTCGGGGAAGTGGACAGGACCGGCTCTGAGCTCGGTATCGCGTTCGACGGCGATGCCGACCGCATTGGCGTGGTTGCCGCGGACGGGACTATCTTGTGGGGCGATCAGCTTCTCATCCTGTTCGCTCGGGACATCCTCGCAACGCGCCCAGGGGCGAAGATCATCGGCGAGGTGAAGTGCTCGGAGGCGCTGTTCGACGAGATCAGGAAGGCGGGCGGCGTGCCTATCATGTGGAAAGTCGGCCACTCGCTCATAAAGGCCAAGCTCAGGGAGGAGGGGGCGCTCCTCGCCGGGGAGATGAGCGGCCACTTGTTCTTCGCCGACAGGTACTACGGGTTCGATGATGCCATATATGCGGGGGCACGGCTCCTTGACCTTTTGTCCCGCTCCGGCCGCACTCTCGGCGACCTGGTAGGAACATTGCCGAGGATGTATAACACACCGGAGATCCGTGTGGACTGCCCTGAAGGTGCGAAGAAGGCCGTTGTGGAGCGCGTGGTGGCTGTGTTCAGCCGGACGCACGAGGTAAGCTGTGTGGACGGCGCGCGGATCCGGTTTCCGCATGGGTGGGGGCTTGTGCGGGCCTCCAACACCCAGCCGGTCATCGTGCTCAGGTTCGAGGCCACAAGCCCCGAAGCGCTCGAGGAAATCAGGACAGCCGTGTCCCGGGAAGTGCAGGCTGCCCTGGCATCGGCGTGTGCCGGAGGTGAGGGCGGGACCGAAACAGGCGGTGGGAACGACCCCAGTGGGCTGGGCGCACTATCTTAGCTTAGCGCACTATCTTGAAAATCCAGAAGAGAGTGTTCTTGTCCCAGCCGAGGTCCCAGGGCACGTGATAGCGATCCGCCGTGTGTGTGTTTACAAGGAGATATCCGGACGGGTCCTTCGCCGTGACCACGGCGAAGTGTTGTATCTCGCCTTTCTCCTCATAGGCGATGATGTCGCCGGGCTCGAGCTCACCCAGGGCTCCCCTGGGAAAGCGCGGAGTCGGGGCCTGAACGTCCCGGAACGAGCCGCGGGCTAGAAGACGCGCCATGCCGCTTTCCGTGAGGTGGGCGGCGAAGGCGTCGGTTTCCACCCATGCCGTGCTTCCGCCTTTCGGGGAGCTATAGTCATAGTTCCAGATTGAGTCGTGCGGAAGGCCTCCGGCCTTGCTGTCGCCAAGCACCTGCGAGACGAAGTTGGTGCAGTCGCCCCCCATGTCGGTGTAATCGCGATACAGTGGGTTGTAGCCGAAGTCCCTGCCTGGCGCGACCTTGACCCCGCAGTACCTATCAGCATATGCCACGGCCCTCTCACGGCTATACAGCTGGCCCCGCGTCCTCCCGCTTGGAGAGCGGGCCGCGGTCGCCTCGAGAGGCTGGGCGTCCGGGCCGTCCGCGGGGTAGACGAAGTCCACCGGGTCTGCGGGATCAAGCAACGCCGCCGGGGCGACCTCAGGCGCGAGGGTGTCCTCGCCGAGTGGATCGGTATAGTCGTCGGAGCGGACGAGCCACCTGCCGCCTTTGCGGGCAAGCGTGATATTGTGGCGGGTGCGAATACCGAAGACGTTGTCGGTTGCGGCCGGGCGGGCGGACGGCCTGTAGCGCACGTTGAGGCTCTGCCACACCACAGCGCTCGCGACCTCGCGCCCGAGCGTGACCGACTTTACCTGCAGGTGGGCGTCTGCTCCTGTGATGGTGACCTTGCGCTTCGCCGCCCAGGCCTGCACGTATCGCAACTTCCGCGTCTCATGCTCGAGGGCCTTTCGGGCGCTTGGCGGGCCGTCCGTCTCATAGAGCGGCTCGATAACCGACTGGTCGCCTCTTACGAGGGCCGCGGCCCGCGCGTCGAAGATGTCCCGGAGCGCGGACACGACAGCCCTCGCGGCAGGCTCGCGAGGTGGGGTCGCCTGGCCCGGCCACACGCCAGGCGCAAGCCCGATGCCCGCCGCTGCGGCCACAGCAAGCGCGCCTACGAGAACCCACGCCCGTCTGCGTCCCCTCGGGTGATGTCCATCTGCTGTATCTGTCATGCCGTATCTCCGTCCTCTCACGCTGCGGTTTCAGTATAGTCTCACCCCGGCGACCCAGAATGATGACAGGCCAGAATGACGATAACGAAGTGAGCCTGATCTATCAGATGTTGCACGTGGGCACAACAGATGTTACAATGGGGCCGATGAAACATCTGTTGCACCGGAAGGAGGGAGGACCGTGTCGGATGGAGTCTTGGATCGGCAGCGGCGGGAGCACGGGCCGCCCGAGCTTGAGTCTGGAGCGTATCGCCAGCCCGAGTCCGGGCCCAGGGTAGAACCAGGGCCGGAGTCGGAACAAGAGCCAGAGGCGGAGCCAAACCCTGAGCTTGGGCGAGAGCCCCAGGCGAAGCCGGAGTGCGCGCGGGAACCTGGGCTTGAGCGCGGTGTCGCGGGAAGCGCAACCAGCGGGGAAACGAAATGGCTGGTCTTGGTCTACCGCGCGCCGGTAGAGCCTTCGACCGCGAGGGTCAGGGTGTGGCGCAAGGTGCGCGAGCTGGGCGGGCTATACATTCAGCAAGCCGTGGGCGTTTTCCCGGCAAGGCCAGACATCGAGCGGGCGGTGCGGCGCCTTTCGAAGGAAATACGCGAAATGGGCGTAGAGTCGTTTCTGTTTCGTGCGGAGGCGGAACCCCAGGAAGGGGTCGAACTCATCGAGAGGTTTCGCGCCCAGAGCGACCAGGAGTACCGCGAGATACTCGAGCAGTGCCGGGGCCTCCTGGAGGAGCTTGCCGCGGAGACGGAAAAGGGGAAGTTCACCTTCGCTGAAATCGAGGAGAACGAGGGCGATCTCGCCTACATTGAACGCTGGGTGGAGAAAGCCATAGCGCGGGACTTCTTCAAGGGCGCGCTGCATGACGAGGTGCTCCGAAAGGTAGAGGAGTGCAGGGCGCGCATGGAGGAGTTCGAGTCGGAGGTCTTCCGCCGCCATAGCCATGAGCACTGAACTTTCAAGGGGGATGGTGACATGTTCAACATAATCATCCTGGGTATGGTGAGCCTCCTCACCGACATCAGCACCGAAATGGTCTATCCTTTACTGCCCCTTTTCCTCACGACACGCCTCGGAGCAACGCCGGCTGTGGTGGGCCTCATCGAAGGGATAGCCGAGAGCCTGGCGAGCCTGTTGAAGGTGTTCTCGGGGTACCTGGCCGACCTTTTCGGGCGGAAAAAGCCTCTCGCGATCCTGGGGTATGGCTCATCCACCGTGGGCAAGGTGGTCCTTTATCTTGCCGGTTCGTGGCCCGTGGTGCTGGCTGCCAGGGTCATCGACAGGTTCGGCAAGGGCGTACGCACGGCGCCGCGCGACGCCCTGATCGCTGATTCGTCCACTCCCGAGACGCGGGGCCGCGCGTACGGGCTACACAGGGCCATGGACACCCTTGGCGCCGCGATCGGGGTGCTCCTCGCATACTACTTCATCACAGCCTATAAGGGCGACTACGGGTGCGTGTTCCTGTGGGCCATGGTTCCGGCCTTCCTGGGGGTGGCCGTCCTCTTCTTCGCGCGGGAGACCAGAGCGCGGGCGCGGGGGAGGGCTGCCGACGGTCGCGGTGAGAGCGACGTGGATGGCGGTGCCGGTGCCGGTGTCAGCGCCAGTTCCGGAGCCGGAGCCGGAGCCGGGGCAAGCGTCGATGCCGATGCCAGTGCTGGTGCTGGCGCTGGTGCTGGCGCTGGCGCTGGTGCTGGTGCTGGTGCTGGTGCTCGCGCTGGCGCTGGTGCTGCCGCTGATGCCGAGGCGCGTGCCGACACCTGCGCGGGCGCTGCTTCTGACGCGGACGCCAGTGCTGGTACTTGTGACGGGGCCGGACCGAACACGGGGACCCCAGTTCCGGTGGCAAGGCGCAGGAGGCCGCCGTCCTTTCAGTGGTCGAGGCTGGACCGGCGGCTTCAGAGATTCCTTGTCGTGGTATTCCTTTTTGCCCTGGGCAACTCGTCAAACCAATTCCTTCTCCTTCGCGCCGGCAACCTCGGTTTCAGCCCGGCGGCGGTGCTCCTCGTGTACTTCCTGTACAACATGGTTTATTCTGTGCTGTCGTACCCCGCGGGACGCCTCTCCGACAGGATAGGTCGGAAAACGCTGCTCGTCGCGGGCTATGCTACATACGGCCTTGTCTATCTGGGCTTCGCCTTTGCGAGAACGCCGTGGCAAGTTTGGGCGCTTTTCGCTATTTACGGCGCGTACATCGCGCTCACGGAAGGCGTCGAGAAGGCGCTCGTGGCGGACATTGCACCACTGGACCTGAGGGCGACGACGATCGGGCTTCACGCGACGCTGGTCGGCATCGGTCTCTTCCCCGCCTCGCTCCTTGCGGGGTTCTTCTGGAATCTCTTCGGCCCTCAGGCGACGTTCCTCTTCGGGGGCGTGATGGGCTTGCTCGCGGCGGTCGGGATCTGGGCCGTTGTCTAAGCGATCGGCTGAGGCCGAATCGGTGGCCGGTGGGTAAGGGCGCGAGTAGGTGCGCGAAGCCAGGGGACTCGCGCTGTGACGCCCAGTCCGCCTCTGGTCTTGTAGATCGCCAAGTCAGGGGTTGAGAGATGGTGCCATCATGCCGCCGCTAGACGGCCGAGCGGGCCATGTACGGCCCGCACATAGTCCAACCCTGAGCCCAGGCCTGAGCCCGGGCCCGAGCCCGGGCCAAGGCCAAGGCCCAGGCCTAGGCCTTGGCCCTGAGCCTGAGGCTGAGCCTGAGCCTCAGTCCGTGCCTGTGCGTGTTCAGGTACGTGTACATGTTCAATGTTCAGGCACAGCGCGCATGGCTGCCCCTGGGATGACGGCGGGGCGGCTGCCTTTCACGGCCTTTCTTGGTGGGCATGATCAACGTTGGGCACGATCAACCTGCGGTTAAGTGGCCGCGCGGCAGCGGTCGTCGCTGGGTGGTCCCCGGGAGCCCAGGATCCCTCGCGCGGGTGGTCCCTCGAGGGCCAATCCCGCGCGAAATGTGGTCACCAAAGACCCACCCTCCCGGCGCCTCAGCCGGCGGAAGGTCGGGGCTGGTCCTCTGGTGCCCAGGCTCGAGGTAGAGATCGTCGCCAGGGACCCAAGTTCGAGCGCCACCTGGTCCCCATCTAGCCAGTCTTCAAGGTGCCCACACGCAGGTGGTCCCCAGGGGACCAGCATTTACGTGTGGGTGGTCCCTGAGGGAGCAACCCCGTGCGAAACCTGGTTACCAGAGATCCACCCTTCTCGCGGTTCAGCCGGCAGAAAGCCGGAACTGGTCCCCTGGTGACCAGGATCCACGCAAAGATGGTCCCCAGGGAGCCAGGTTCGAGCGCCACCTGGTCCCTAGGTAAGCACCTTCACGGATGCCCGTGGACGGGTGGTCCTCAAAGGACCAGGATTTGCGCGCAACTGGTCCCTGGAGGACCAACCCCGTGCGAAATCTGGTTACCGGAGACCCACCCTCCTGGCGCTCGGGCGACGAGGATGCCGGATCTGGTCCTCTGGTGACCAGGTTACGCGCGAAGATGGTCCCCTGGGGACCAACTTCGCCCCTCACCTGGTCCCCACGTAACCACCTTACGAGATGTCCAAGAACCCCTGGTCCCCAGGGGACCAGGATTTGCGTGCGGATAGTCCCCAGGGGATCAACCTCGCGAGCAACCTGGTCCCTGGCGCACCACCCCCGGCGGCGGCCGACGCGTCCTGGTCACGAGAGGACCAGAACGCGCGCCAAGCTGGTCCCCAGAGGACCATCTTCACGCGGGATCTGATCCCTGGTGCGCCACCCTGCCCGGTTTTAGCGAAGCAGGGCGGCAGGGGTGGTTCCCGGAGGACCAGATTCCGACCAGGACTGATCCTCACGGGACCAGGTCTAGCCCCGACCTTGCCCTCGGGCGATCACCCGCAACCGGGCTGCCGGCTGACCGGGTCGCCGGCTAGCTGCCGGATGAGTGGCTGGCTGGGTAGCTGGCTGCCTGGCTAGCTAAGTGGGGGTGCAAAAATGCTCCCGACTTTTGGGAGGGGTTGCCGGTGATTGCACGAGGGGTGTCAAAATCCGGCTGCCTAGCCGGACGGGCCGGATTTTGTCAAGGCGCCCCGCTTGGGGCGCCGTCCCCGAGTGCAA
>JAAYXB010000071.1 GCA_012516125.1 Bacillota bacterium
CACTCGGGGACGGCGCCCCAAGCGGGGCGCCTTGACAAAATCCGGCCCGTCCGGCCAGTGGCCGGATTTTGACACCCCTCGTGCAATCACCGGCAACCCCTCCCAAAAGTCGGGAGCATTTTTGCACCCCCACTTAGGGGCGACCTATCTTGGAAACGATACTTGCGGCTTCTGCGTGCGGGCTCCCTTCGCACGCAGCGTCGCAGTGCGCATCGTTGGGCCCGCCGGCCTCGTTGTCGGTGGCGGCCCCGCCGTCAGCACCAGCGCCGGCCCCGACGCCAACGCCAACGCCAGCGCCAGCGCCAACGCCAACGCCAGCGCCAGCGCCAGCGCCAGCGCCAGCGCCAGAGCCAGCGCCAGCGCCAGCGCCAGCGCTAGCCCCAGCCACAGTCCCAGTGTTGGCCCCGCCGCCGACCCCCGGCCCCGATGCGAACGCCGGGCGGCTCGTGCCCCTGGACCGGGACGAGAGGGGCTACCATCGCGGGGTGATGAGCGGTGTGTCACCCGGGAGCCTGTATTATTGCCGGCTGGACGGGAAGGAGGACCTCCCGGACCCCGCCTCGCGCCATCAGCCCCGCGGCGTCCACGGCCCTCGCGGGTGGTTGACCCGGGCGCGTTCTCCTGGTCCGACGCCAACTGGCTGGCCCCTCCCCAGGAGGAGCTGGTCATACACGAACTCCACATGGGGATCTTCAGGCCTGAGGGGACGTTCGAGGCGGTCGTACTTCACCTGGACGACCTGCGCGACCTGGGCATGAAGGCTGTCGAGCCCATGCCGGTCGTCTAGTTCTCGGGCACCTGTAACTGGGACTACGATGGAGTGTGCCCTTTCGCCGTGCACGATTCATACGATGGCCTGGACGGTCTCGGTCTCCTGCTCAGACGTGTGAGGGAGGATTGACCACAGATATGGAACGGTATATCTGTATCCACGGCCACTTCTACCAGCCGCCGCGGGAAAACCCATGGCTCGAGGACGTGGAGCTTCAAGACTCGGCTTACCCGTATCATGACTGGAACGCCCGGATCACAGCCGAGTGCTATGAACCAAACACCGCCTCGCGTATCCGCGGCGCGGACGGGCGGATCGTGAAGATCCAGAACAACTACAGCAAAATCAGTTTCAATTTCGGGCCCACTCTCGTCGACTGGATGAGAAAGCGGGCGCCCGCCGTCTATGAGGGGATCATCGAGGGAGACCGCGAGAGCCGAAAGCAGTTCGGCGGCCACGGGTCAGCCTTCGCTCAGGCTTACAACCACATCATCATGCCGCTTACGAACCCCCGCGACAAGTACACGCAGGTCGTCTGGGGGATCAGGGACTTCGAGTTTCGCTTCGGGCGCCGTCCGGAGGGCATGTGGCTGCCCGAGACCGCTGTGGATCTGGAGACCCTCGACATTATGGCAGGCCAGGGTATAAAGTTCACCGTGCTCGCGCCTCACCAGGTGAAGCGCGTGCGCGACCTTGGCGGGGGCCCATGGGAGAAGGTGCGCAAGGGCATTGATCCGAGCATGGCGTATCTCGTTCGACTGCCTTCAGGCCGGACCATCAGCGTGTTCTACTATGACGGCCCTATCTCCCGCGCCGTCGCGTTCGAGGACCTCACCACCAACGGGGAGCGCTTCGCGAAGCGCCTGGCCGGCGCGTTCGTCGACGCACGCATGTGGCCGCAGATCGTGCACGTGGCCACCGACGGGGAGACTTACGGTCATCACCATCCATACGGCGACATGGGTCTTGCGTACGCCATTCACTACATCGAGTCCACCGGGCTTGCCAGGCTGACCAATTACGCGGAATACCTGGAGAAACACCCTCCCACGAGGGAGGTAGAGATCCTCGAGAACAGCTCGTGGAGCTGTGTCCACGGGATAGAAAGGTGGCGCGACAACTGCGGGTGCAACTCCGGGACCCATCCTGGGTGGAACCAGGCGTGGCGTGCCCCGCTCCGGCGCGCCCTGGACTGGCTGCGGGACGAGATGGCGCCGCGGTACGAAGAAGCCATGCGCCAGTTCGTGCACGATCCATGGGACGCGCGCAACGACTATATCGACGTGGT
Organism: Bacillota bacterium; assembly: GCA_012516125.1. Lineage (GTDB taxonomy): Bacteria > Bacillota > SHA-98 > UBA4971 > UBA4971 > UBA6256. The sequence goes on from JAAYXB010000071.1 coordinate 2,061, forward strand.
CCTCGACCGGTCAACGGAGAGCCTTGAGCGCTTTCTGGAAAAGCACGCCGTCCGTAAGCTGGGTGAAGCGGAACGTGTCAGGGTGCTGATGCTGCTTGAGCTGCAGCGGCACGCTATGCTCATGTACACGAGTTGCGGGTGGTTCTTTGACGAGATCTCGGGGATCGAGACAGTCCAGGTGATCCAGTATGCGGGGCGCGTCATCCAACTTGCAAAGCAGTTGTTTGACTTTGATCCCGAGCCCCGGTTCCTTGAGATGCTGGCAAAAGCGAAGAGCAACATCCCCGAACACCGCGACGGCGCCCTCGTGTACGAGAAGTTCGTCAGGCCTGCCATGGTGGACCTGCTGGACGTGGGGGCCCATTATGCCATCAGCTCTCTCTTCGAGGATTACGGGGACCACTCCCGGATCTTCTCGTTTTCTGTGGACCGCGAGGACTCGAACAGGCTCGAGGCAGGAGCGGTAAAGCTGATGATAGGGCGGGCCCGGGTGTCTTCCGAGATAACCCGCGCCGCCGAGACGCTCACCTATGGCGCGTTCTACATGGGTGCGCACAGCGTGCTTGCGGCCGTGAGGCCATATAGTGGAGAAGAAGCCTACAAAGAAACGGTTCAGGCCCTCACGGACGCGTTCAACAGGTCAGACCCGTTCGAAGTGACCCGGCTCCTGGACAAGCACTTCGGCGGCATAAGCTACTCGCTCAGGGAGATGTTCCGAGACAAGCAGCGGACCGTGCTCGACCTCATCCTCAAGTCCACTCTAGCGGACATCGAGAACGTATTCCGGCAGGTATACGATCACCAGGCCTTGCTCATGCGGTTCCTGAAGTCCCTCGACATCCCGCTCCCAAGGCCGCTTCACGCAGCCGCTGAGCTCATCCTCAACGCCGACCTTCGCCGGGAACTGGAGAAAGAGAAGCCCGATACCGGACGGGTCGCAGACCTTCTCAGCCAGGCGAAGATGTGGGAGGTATCCCTCGACCACCCGGCGCTCAGTCTTTCGCTGAGGCAGACGGCGGAAAAGCTATCCTCCAGGCTGCGAGCGGAGCCCGAGAACCTCTCACGCCTAGAGAACCTGGATGAGGTGGTTGGCCTTACCCGCATCGTCCCGTTCGAAGTGAGCCTCTGGAAGGTGCAGAACGATTACTACGAGATGTTGCACAGCGTCTATCCGGGGCGGCGGGAGAAAGCGGAGCAGGGAGACGAGGGTGCCCGCGCGTGGGTGGACCGGTTCGCGAGTCTCGGCGAGAAGCTGCGGGTGCGCGGGGGAAAGTGACGCCCGCGGCGGAAGGTGACGCCCGCGCGCGACAGAAGATGACGACTGCGACGGATGGTGACGACCGCGGTGGAAGGTGGCGGCTGGGGCGGAAGGCGGAGGCGACGGGGGAAGGCGGAGACCGCTGGTGAAGGCGGGGGTTACGACGGAAGGCGGGGGCCACGAGCGAAAGCGGAGGCCACGGAGGAAATGGTGGCCACCTGCGAAAGCGGCGTCGACAGCCGACAGGACAGGACAGGACAGGAGAGGTGATGGCATGCGCCCGGTGAGAGTACCCAGCGCAACATACCGGATCCAGTTCACCCCCGGGTTCCGCTTCGACGATGCCCGGAGGCTCGTGCCATACCTGTGCGGCGACTACGTCCCGCTGGACGCTGTGGGTCCCCAGCGCGACCACGTGTGCGCCTTCGCGCGGCGGCTGGGGGGTCTGTGGGTCATTGTGGCGGTGCCTCGGCTCGTTGCCCGGCTTCAGGCCGAGGGCGGGCGGGGCGTGACGGGGACATGCGGCCACCAGGGGACCGGCGGCGGGATCCCGGCCCATTGCTGCTGGCTGGCAGGGCAGGGACTGGAGCCTCAACCTCAACCTCAACCTGAACCTTAAGCTCAAGCTCAGCTTCAGCTTCAGCCTCAGCCTCAGCCTCAGCCTCAGCCTCAGCCGCAACCGCAACCAGAACCACAACTGGAACCCCAACTGTAACTCCAAGTGCAACCAGGCTCCCGACAGCAGCCGCGTCCACATCCGCGACTGCAATTCCGACCGCTGCCGGCGTCCCGGCTCCCGTCCCGACCTCAGCCACAGCGGCAGCCGCAGCTTCAGTCCGACGCATGGGCAGGTCTCAAGTCCGATCTGCCTCCGCTCCGACCCCCCTCTTGGGGAAGCAACATGGGGAGAAACTGCCCTCGTGCTGCCCGAATGTGCTCCGACTGGGTGGCGCAACGTTCTGACCGGCGAGATACTCCCCGGGCCGAACGCCGGCGCCAACGCCCCTGACAGCACCCCACGGCAAGCACAGGCGGCCGCTGCCGCAAACCTCCTCCGCCTCGCGGACGCGCTTCGCGAGTTCCCCGTCGTCCTTCTTACGGGCGAGCGATAGCCTGGGACAAGCTTGTGCGTTGCATTGCACTCGCGTCCCCCGGGTGCGAGCCGGGGGCCGCCCCCACTGCGCGACGCGAGTGCAAGCCCAACGCTGCCGTACCGCCGTGGATGCGGTACTCGCCGCAAGCGACATCGGCAAACCAAACCTCATCTACCCGGGGGCGAGGTTCTGGAGATAGCTTGAGCATCCGCAGCCTGCTGAGGGCGGCGGCGCTCGTGGCACGCGCTGACACTTTCGTACCATTCGATGCGGGTATTGAGAACGTGCGCCCCGTTCTCCGGGCCATAGTGCTCAAAGCAGACTGACAACCGATCCTGGCCTAACGTAACACGTCGCGCACCGGGCGACGAGGGGTGGGCTTGGGCGCCCGGCCGTAGCCCACCCTGAACATTAGCTGCGGGTGCAGGCGAGGGGGCATGAGAAGGAGCCAGAGCTGAACTCGGCGGCCGGCAGCTCCGCAAGCACTGCGCGCAGCCTGGACACCTCCACCGGCTGATTGAGGAAGGCTGCCCACACGCTGTCCACGCGCGCTCGCAGCAGCATCTTCTCCAGAGGCTGTCCCGTCTTGAGCCAGCTCAGGCGGTCATCCTGTTCAGACGCAAGCACCACCAGCGCCGGCGACTCCATGGCGAGTTTCCGCCCCTTTGCAGCCCGTCCACGCCCCATGTTGAACCAGCGGATGACATAAGGCTGACATAAGGCTCCAACAGTCGGGTGCCACACTTTGTTCGGTGACGAGCCTTCCGATTGACAGTTACCGTCTTTCGGCATATTATATACCTAGGCACGCTAAATATACATAGCAGGGGGAGATATAGCGTGCGGAGGCTGCCATGACCGGTCCAGACAAGGAACTTCTGCGAGGAACTCTCGAACTCATTGTGCTAAGTATCATCGCAAGGCAAAGGTCTTACGGTTACTCGATCATAAACACCATCAAGCAACAGACGGAAGGGCGCATCGAGCTCAAAGAGGGCTCGCTCTACCCGGTCCTTTACCGTCTTGAGGATGCCGGAGCCATCGAAAGCGTCTGGCATCACCCTGAAGGTCGAGGGGTCCCTCGCAAGTACTACCGAATTACGCCTGAAGGAAAGAAGCGTCTGGCCCAGCTCCGTAAGGAGTGGCACGATTACGTGCGCCTCGTCACGGCTTTGATCGAAGGGGGCTCAAAAGATGGATGAAACCGGGCGGGTCGAGCAATATATCCGCGGGGTACTGCGGCATCTCTATCTCAGGGATGAGTACAGGCGGCGCGTTGCCGACGATCTTAGGTCCCACATAGCCGAGGCCGTCCAGAAAAAACCCGTCGACGAAGTGCTGAAAGACATGGGGCACCCACGGAAGATCGCCGCCGAGATCATGGAGACCTACGAGGACGACTACGAAAAGATGGGATTCCTGAACGCCATCGCGTACGCCCAGCACGTCCGGGACTTTAACGTGAAATCCAGGGCGCGGGTCGGCGGCTGGCCGCTTGTGCACGTCGCCACGGGGTACAGTGAATCCGGCGAGAGAAACGTGGCCAAGGGGATCATCGCGGTCGGCGATACCGCCATCGGAGTTGTGGCGATGGGTCCGGTATCCGTCGGCGTGATTGCGGTAGGCGCGCTTGCGGCGGGCATACTCGCGTTCGGTGCCGTGGCCGTTGGTCTTCTGGCAGCACTCGGAGCCGTGGCAGCGAGTGTGGTTGCCTCAGTGGGGAGTGTCGCAGTTTCTGGTGGTTTCGCCTTCGGGGCCGTCGCGCTTGCCCGTTTCTACGCCATGGGGGCTTACGCGAGGGCTCTCTACTATATCGGGGCGTACGGCGAATCCACGATCGTGCCTATCTGGATGAGGTCGCTCAGTGAGGGCCTTGGAACTCGCGCAATACCGTTCGTAGTCATCCTGAGCGTACTGGGCTTTGTGCTGGGCCTCGTGCCCCTGGTGGTGCTCCAACTCCGTGCGTTAGGGAAGAATGGGCGTGGAATTCGATGACAGTGCCGTTCTCTTATGCTCCAGCGTCCACGTCCCTTCGACCCCTCGTCACCTCGCTGAAGTTAGAGTTATTGCACCTCGAGGGGGCGTCAATGCCGTCGGGAAAACGAATCACCACGGTATCGTCTTCGCCTCTGTCGATTGCCAGCTAGACCCGGTCGACCGCAGTGACCAGTGACAGGGCTGCCCCAGAATCGGCCCTAGTCCTCCTCGGAGATTCCAAACATGGCACGGCGTACCTGCTCAGCCCATTCACAAAGCCTCCTGATGCGACGCGACAATTCCTCGCGACTTACGGGTTCGCCCTGGCCGTACCGGGCTATGTCAGCCTCAATGGATTGAAGTTCGTCCTGGAATGCCGTGTCTATCTCCACACCTATAGATGCCCAACCTCAAACTTGAACGAGCGTGCGGCTACATGAGTGCTCAGTCGGGCGCACCGCGCCATGCACCCGCCCGAGGGTTTGAGTTCGATGTTGCGCGTTTACAGGCTAGTGCAGCAGGCTGCCGTAGGCGCGTCAATGATGTTGTCAGTGATTGATGATGTCGTCCGTGACTTGCTTTCAAGTATGATGATACGTGTTTATAAACGGGCATGTGCCAGCCAGCCAGCCAGCTACCCAGCCAGTCAGCTAGCTAGCTAGCTAGCCAGGCATCCAGCTACCCAGCCAGGCACTCATCCGGCAGCTAGCCGGCGATCCAGTCAGCCGGCAGCCCGGTTGCGGGTGATCGCCCGAGGGCAAGGTCGGGGCTAGACCTGGTCCCGTGAGGATCAGTCCTGGTCGGAATCTGGTCCTCCGGGAACCACCCCTGCCGCCCTCCTTCGCCGAAACCAGGCAAGGTGGAGCACCAGGGACCAGATCTCGCCTGAAGATGGTCCTTTGGGGACCAGGTTGGCACACGTCTTGATCATCTCGTGACCAGGGCGCCCCGACCGCCGCCGGGGGTGATCCGTAAGGGACCAGGTTGCTCGCGAGGTTGATCCTCTGGGGACCATCCGCACGCAAAACCTGATCCCCTGGGGACCAGGGGTTCTTGGAGATCTCGCAAGGTGGTCACGTGGGGACCAGGTGACGGGCGAAGTTGATCCCCAGGGGACCATCTTCGCGCGTAACCTGGTTACCAGAGGACCAGATCCGGCATCCTCGTCGCCCGAGCGCCAGGAGGGTGGGTCTCTGGTAACCAGATTTCGCACGGGGTTGGTCCTCCAGGGACCAGTTGCGCGCAAATCCTGGTCCTTTGAGGACCAGCCGTCCACGGGCATCCGTGGAGGTGGTCCCCTGGGGACCAGACGGCGGACGAACCTGGGTCCCCGGGGACCATCTTTGCGTGGATCCTGGTCACCAGGGGACCAAGTTCTGCGTTTTGCCGGCTGAGCCGCGAGAAGGGTGGATCTCCGGTAACCAGGTTTCGCACGGGGTTGCTCCCTCAGG
>JAAYXB010000072.1 GCA_012516125.1 Bacillota bacterium
AGGCGGTCGGGAGGGAAGGCCGGCCGGGGATGAGGGGGCGTGGCAGCACGGGGCTCACGCGGACGAGCGCCGTCTGAAGTCGCTGGGCGCGATGCCCTCGACCCTCTTGAAACACTTGCTGAAATGCGCCGGATCGCTGAAGCCTGCCTTCTCGGCAACCTCGGCGACGCTGTAGCGGAGATCCGAGAGAAGGCGTTTGGCTTCTTCAAGACGGATGAAAGTGAGGTTCTCCATGACCGTCATGCCTGTTTCCTGCTTGAAAACGTGGCTGAGATGGGACGGGCTCACGTGGACCGCGGCGGCCACGTCCTCAAGGGTAAGCTTTCTTGCGAGGTTTTCCCTCATGTAGCGCGCGGCTTCCCTCACGATTCTCGTGTTGCCTCCGGAGGCCTCACGCACGCTGTCCATGAACTGGTCGAGCATCTGCACTATCCAGAAGCACAGGCCCTCGAACGTGTCCAGGCGCGAGAGGTCCTCGAGGCAGTGGTAGTTGAGCCCGAGCAGCCGTTCCAGGTTAGCGCCGGCTTCCACGGCGGCCCTGGAGAGGAACACCGTCAGCTCGAGGAGACGAGCCTTCAGGATATCGAGGCGGTCCGGCCTTGCCATGAAAATGTCCACGAGGATGTCGTTGAGAATTCCCTTGGCCTCGGTCCTCCTGCCCGCCCGGACCGCGCTGAGCAGCTTCTCCTCTTTTTCGCGCGAGTAGATGCTCTGGGCGGCCGCGCACATGTGCTGTTCGAGCCGCTTGCGCTCCTGGATTGCCTCGCCGAGGAGGGCCTGCTGGCGGGAGATCTCCTGCCGCTGCTTGATGGCGAGGTCCCTGGACTGCACCATGTAGCTCGCGACGGCAAAGAGAAGCTCCGCCGCGGCCTGCACCTTTGCGGTCGATACCTGCTCCAGCTCAAACACAGCACGCCGCAGGGCCGCAGGGTCGATGCCGAGGCCGCGGGTCTTGTCCGCCACTTCCTTGACGAAGAGCTCGTCCACGTCCCACATCGTCACCTGGCCGCAGATGACGGAGCCGATGTGCCTTGAATCTGCCACCAGCGGAGCGGCCCAGTTGACAAGCCCCGCGTGGCACTGGAACACGTAAAGGTCGCCCAGACGAGCTGCTTGGTGGCCTGCATCCGCGTACGAGGCGCCGCACCTTGCGCGCCCTTCGGACGACGCGCGCACGAGTCGGCAGACCGAGCAGTTCTCCCAGGCCATCGGAGCCAGGACAGGCTCGCCCGAAACGTCTATCACGATGGCAACGAGCCCAGTGGCTTCTCTGAAGGACCGCAGTATACGCCCCAGGGTTCCTTCGCTGAGCAGTTCCTGTAAGTCCGTCATAATGGGACGTTCACTCCTGCACAGAACTGGTTCGACGTTCTCGCCGCGGCTAAGGCCGGGGAATTCTTTCTCAGGCAGCTGGGCTCTTCGCTCCTCCTAAGCCTGAGCCGCACCCTATGGATGTGCGCTTGATGCCGCGTACCGGTTTCACTGCGCCCGACACCGCGTCTGCCGTCGCGATGCAAGTTCGAGGATTACCGCCGGGTCCAGTCCAGCGAACCCTGGGATCACGTGGTCCGCCTGGCGTAGGACCTCCGGGCTGCCCACCCCCACGGCGTACATGCCAGCCCTGTGGGCGGCCTCCACGCCGGCCGCGGCGTCCTCGAACACGATGCATTGGCATGGGTCCACGCCGAGTCGCCCGGCCGCCAGCAGGAAGACTTGCGGGTCCGGCTTCGCCCTTGACGCGGTGTTGCCGTCCACTATTGCATCAAAGAGGCTGGTGATGCCCAGGTTCTCCAGGATGATGGGCGCGTTCTTGCTCGCCGATGCGAGAGCGGTCTTCATACCCAGCCTTCTCAGGCCGCCGATGAACTCGGGCACCCCGGGTAGGATCTCCGACGGCGAGAGCCTGCTGATGTACTCAATGTACCACCGGTTCTTTCTTTCGGCCAACTCAGCTTTGCTCTGCTCGTCGAGCCGGAGCCCGGCGATTTCCAGCAGTATTTCCAGGGACCTCATCCTGCTGACGCCCTTGAGCCTCTCGTTGTCCTCGGGCGAGAAGTCGAACCCCAGCTTGTTCGCGAGGCGCTTCCATGCCATGTAGTGGTACTTCGCCGTGTCCACTATGACGCCGTCGAGGTCGAATATCGCGGCTTCAATTGCCGATGCGGACTTTGATGCCGATGCCGTCACAAGATCTGCCCTCCTTAAGGCACAGGGTTGGTCCTGGGCCTCGCGCCCACCCATCTGAATTCGCATCATACAAGAGGCATTCCTGCACGGGACGCACGGGAAATGTCGTGGTCTTCGGACACGCTCCGCGCGTGCGCTCCCCAGGTTCTCGATGAGTCCGCACCGGGCAGGCTGTAAGTGGCACCATCGGGGCGGTGGGACGGAGCGCCTGGGCCGATAACGGCTCGGCCTGTTCCCTGGGCATTGCCTATGTTCTGCTCCGGCGTCGACACCCCTACGGGAGTGCCTTGCCAGGATTTGGTCCTCACACGAGTGACCGAGTTTCGGCACCCCGTTGTGCAAGCAATGGCAACTCCGGACCCGCCGGAAGGCTCCGCGCAAACTAGTGAGCCCATAACTGAGGCAGAGCGAAAGGCGAGACCCGCTGCCTTCCTGACCTCGTGGCTCTGACGCTCTCATGGCGCCTGCCGGGCCCTCTGGGTGGGTCTGGCAGGTGTCTCTTTGCCCTGTGCCCGGCTTTTCTCGGTTCCGCGAAAAAGGTTGCAAAAATATATGGACAGAAAGAAGGAATTCTGGAACGAGCGGCGAAGTGATACGCAGAAAGTTTGGGCATCGAACAAACTAAATAGGGAAGGTGCAGATGAACAGGGCATTCGGTGAGAAGAAAGGCCCCACAACAGGGAATCAGGACCTTGTGAAGGAGCTCAACAAGGCGGTCATTCTCAACATCATATGGCGACACGCGCCCATCTCGCGAGCGGAGATCGCGCGGATATCGGGGTTGACCCGGGGCACGGTGTCGTCGCTGGTGGATGAGCTTATCCACGATAGCTTCGTGAAGGAGATAGGCACCGGCACCTCAGCCATGGGTCGCAAGCCCATAATGCTACAGCTCAATGCCGGGGCGGGGGTAATCGTCGGGGTTGACCTCGGCGTCAACTACATTTTGATCATCCTTGCGGACCTCCGGGCGCAGGTGCTCGCTCGCAAGAGGCTCAGCATCGACCCGGAGATGGGGGAAAAGCGGATCCTCGAAAAGATGCTGGACGGCATCGCGGACATTCTGGCTGGCGCGCCGTCTACGCCTCGCGGCCTTCTCGGCATAGGTGCGGGCGTGCCGGGACTGGTGGAGATGGAGCACGGCGTCCTCAAGTTCGCGCCCAACCTCAGGTGGAAGAACGTGCCTCTCAAGGACGTACTACAGGGGCGGTTCGATGCCCCGGTCTACGTGGACAACGAGGCCAACGTGGGCGCGCTCGGCGAGAAATGGTTCGGCGCGGGGCAGGGGATACGCCACATGGTTTACCTGAGCGTTGGTGTGGGCCTCGGTGCGGGCATCGTCCTTAACGGAGAGCTTTATCGCGGCGCCGCAGGGTATGCCGGGGAACTCGGGCACTTTACGATTCTCCCCGACGGACCGCTCTGCGGCTGCGGAAACCGGGGCTGCTGGGAGACCCTCGCTTCCGAGCTCGCGACGCTGCGTAGGGCCAGAGAGGTGCTGGAGCGCGGCGAGGCCGGTATCCTTCGGGAGTTGCTCGCCAGGGACCACCGGCGGTCTGACGCTGAGGGTGCTGCTGGCGGTGCGACTGCCGGGGACGCGGCGGTCACTACAGGCAAGGCGGACAAGGCAGGCACGACGGGCGCTGCGGACGCGGCGGATGCCGCAAAGCCGCCTGCCACGGCGGCGGAGATCCCCGATGATGCGGCGGACGCGGCCGCGAGGCTGTCGGTGGATGTGCTGGTGGAGGCGTGCGAGCGGGGCGACGCCGCAGCGCAACACGTGCTCCGGGAAACAGGAAGGTATCTCGGGATCGGGATCGCAGGCCTCGTGAACGCGTTTAACCCGGAGGTAGTTATCGTTGGGAATACCATCGGGCGGTGCGGGCATTGGGTGCTCGACGAGGTCGCCAGAGAGGTGGAGGCGCGCGGGCTGTCCCAGCTCACCAAGGCCGTGAGGGTGCTGCCGGCGATGCTTGGCCCCGACGCATGCGCGATCGGAGGGGTATCGCTCGTATTGAGCGACTTCCTGAGGTTGCCGAGGATAACGTTCTGACCTGCGCAGAACGCCGGCGCGACCGCTCAGGCGGGATGACGCAGTTTCCTCTACGAAGCACCGGCGCCTACCGCGATCGTCCATCAACTTGCGGGACGGCGCCGACGTGAGAGTGGGATGACGCGGCAAGGCGGCGCAGGCTCTCGCAGGCCCCGGCCCGCTGCAGTGCGGTAGGCCCTGGCGGGGCGTGTGCCATGTTGCTCGATGGCGCGGCGTGGGCGTGAAGGAAGACTGCGATCCGTTACCGCGCACAGCTCTATTGAATTAAGAGTCATGTACTGCAGCACTGGGAGGCATCGCAATGAAACGGCGGCTCAAGAACTCGGTGGGCATTTGGGCTTTCGGGCCCAACGCGACAAGGTTCATGCCAGGGGGTTACCATCCCGAGGCGATCAAGGAAACCATGCCCGAGCGGACCGCTCGCGCCGTAGAAGGCCTTGCCGACTACGTCGACGGTTTCGAGTTCCACTATCCGAACGAGCTTAACGAGGACAACCTTGACGATGTCAGGAGGGTTCTTGGCCCCAAGGACATTTACTGCCTGGCGCTCGGGCTTTTCTCCTTCCCGGAGTTCGCGCTCGGCTCGTTCATCAACCCGAAGAAGGAGCGTCGCCAGGAGGCGATCGCCATCACGAAACGTGGCATCGATCTAGCCGCCCACATAGGAGCCAAGTTCATAATCTGGCCGGGCGGGGAGGGCTACAATTACCCGTTCCAGGCCGATTACAAAGAGATGTGGTCGTACTTCATAGACGGCATCGGCGAGGTAGTCGACTACGCGGCCTCCAGGGGCGTCACCGTGCTCCTCGAGCACAAGAACAGCGAGCCTGCCATGAAGATCCTCATGCGGAACATGGGCATGAGTCTCTACGTTGTGTGGAAGCTCAGGGAGAAAGGGGTGGACACGAGCAGGCTGCAGCTTAACATGGACTGGCAGCACCTCCTCATGAACGGCGAGCACCTCGCGGAGTATGCGGCTCTCCTCGCGAAGGAAGGCCTTCTTGGGCACCAGCATGCGAACAGCGGCTGGGGCACGTTCGATGACGACAACATGGTCGGCGCGAGCTTCTTCACAGAGACCATCGCCCTCGCCCGTGAGCTGCAGAAGGCTGGCTACGGGAGCCGGGGCGAGCGCATCGGGTACGACCTGTTCCCGTACACGGAGAACCAGGTCGAAGCCGTGAAGCGAAGCATAATCCAGTGGGAGTTCATCGACCAGATCGCGTCCAGGATCGATGACGAGGCCATGTCCGCCGCCGAGCGGGAGAGGGACGCCGTGAAGGCGTACACCGAACTATACAGGGCCATGGGCATGGATGCGTCTCTCCTCGACGCTTGAGACGCCCGGGTGTCTTTCGTGCAGAGGCCGGTGCAGTGCGTGCAGCGACCGGTCACCAAACATATCCGGAAAGGGAGTGATATCGTGATTGAGGGCAAGGATACTGGGTCCGCAGGCAGGAAGCTTCGCTTTGGCATGGTCGGGGGCGGCCCCGGCGCGTTCATCGGGGACGTCCACAGGAAGGCTGCAATGCTCGACGGGAAGGCCGAGCTTGTGGCCGGGGTGTTCTCGAGAAAACATGAGAACACCATCGCGACGGGCAAGAGCCTTGGGCTCGACGAGTCACGCCTCTATCGTGATTTCGAGGAGATGGCGCGCCAGGAGGCCGCCAGGGAGGACGGGATCGATTTCGTTTCGATCGTCACGCCAAACTATGCCCATTACGCAGTGGCGAAGGGCTTCCTCGAGAACGGCATCCACGTGGTGTGCGATAAGCCCTTCACCTTCAAGGTCGAAGAGGCGGAGGAGCTCGCCCGCATGGCGAGGGAAAAGGGCCTCCTTATCGCAGTTACCTACACGTACACAGGGTATCCCATGGTGAAACACGCTCGCGAGATGATCCGGCGCGGCGACATCGGCGAGATCAGGGTGATCTCCGCCGAGTACCTGCAGGGGTGGCTTGCGACTCCACTTGAGGCGACAGGGCAGAAGCAGGCTTCGTGGCGGACCGACCCGACGCAGTCCGGCGTCTCCAATTGCGTGGGCGACATCGGGAGCCACATCGAGAACCTGGTCTCCTACGTAACCGGGCTCAAGATAAAGTCCCTCTGCGCAAATCTTGACATCTTCGGCGAGAACCGTACCCTCGACGACAACGCCGAGATCCTCGTGAGGTACGAGGGCGGCGCGACCGGGGTGTACCACTGCTCGCAGGTGGCGATAGGACACGACAACGACCTGCGGGTCCGGATATTCGGGACCAAGGGCTCGATTGAGTGGGCCCAGGAGAGCCCCAACTACCTGAAGGTCGCCTACCTCGGCCAGCCTGTTCAAGTGCTCTCGAGGGGAGAGGGCTATCTTTATCCTCAGGCGGCAAGGCTATCGCGTATCCCGTCCGGGCATCCCGAGGGGTACTATGAGGCCTTTGCCAACATCTACTCGACGTTCGCAAGCGCCCTCCTGAAAATCAAGGCGGGCGAGACGCCGGCTGCCGAGGACCTGGACTTCCCCAGCGCCGAGGCGGGCGTCGCCGGGGTGAGGTTCATCAACAAGTGCGTCGAGAGCTCGAAGAAGGGCTCCGTGTGGGTTGAGGTGGCGTAGCGTACTCGCGTCCTGCGGCGCCGGGTGCGACGGTTCTTCAAGGTCTCAAAGGAATTCAAAGGAGGTAGCCTGAGATGGCAAGGCCAGTGACTCTCTTCACCGGGCAATGGGCCGACCTGACCTTTGAGGAGATGTGCCGGAAAGCAGGGGAGTGGGGATATGACGGCCTGGAGATCGCCTGCTGGGGCGACCACATGGACGTCAAACGTGCTGCCGAGGACCCGGCCTACGTGGCCGAAAGAAAGGCGATCCTGGGGAAATACAACTTGAAGTGTTGGGCGCTTGGGGCTCACCTCGCGGGGCAGTGCGTGGGCGACCTGTACGATAAGAGGCTCGACAACTTCGCTCCGCCGGCTGTGAAGGGCAAGCCCGAGGCGATTCGTGAGTGGGCGATCCAGGAAATGAAGTACACCGCAAGGGCGGCAAAGAACATGGGCTGCTACGTGGTGACTGGCTTCACGGGGTCCCCGGTCTGGAAGTTCTTCTACTCGTTCCCCCAAACCCCGGAGGAGATGATCGAGGACGCGTTCAGGGAGATCGTCAGGCTCTGGACTCCCATTCTGGACGAGTTCGACCGCTGCGGCGTCAAGTTCGCGCTCGAGGTCCATCCCACCGAGATAGCGTATGACTTCTACACTACCCAGCGCCTCTTCGAGGCGTTCGGGCACCGGCCGACCCTGGGCCTGAACTTCGACCCGAGCCATCTCCTGTGGCAGGGGGTGACCCCGCACCTCTTCCTGCGGGAGTTTGGCGACCGCGTGTACCACGTCCACATGAAGGATGTCGCCGTTAACCGCGACGGCCGTGCGGGAATACTCGGCTCGCACCTGCCGTTCGGCGACAGCCGCAGGGGCTGGAACTTCCGCTCTCTCGGCCATGGCGACGTCAATTTCGAGGAGATAATCCGCGCGCTCAACGACATGAACTATAGTGGCCCCCTGTCGGTCGAGTGGGAAGACAGCGGCATGGACCGCGAATTCGGCGCGAAACAGGCCCTCGATTTTGTGCGGAAAGTAGATTTCAAGCCATCGGCTCTCGCTTTCGACCAGGCGATGAAGAAGTGAGGGCCGGGTGAAATGAGGGCCGAATTGGGGCCCTGAGGCCCCGAGGAGCAGGAGGATCGGAAGATCTCATGCAGAGTCGCACGGATGGCGTCATCATCGAGACAGCCGGTATCTCCAAGGAGTTCTCGGGAGTTCATGTCCTGAAGAACATCAACGTTGAGATCAGGCACGGGGAGATATTCGGCATCGTGGGCGAGAACGGTGCCGGCAAGTCCACCTTCATCAAGATACTTGGCGGCACCTACACCCCATCGGAGGGGCAGATCTTCTTCGAGGGCAAGCCCGTTCATATCAGGGATACAGGGGTGGCAAAGAGGATCGGGATCGCCACGATCCCCCAGGAGGTCAATCTGGTGAGCGACCTCAACGTCTACGAGAACATCTTTCTCGGGAACGAGTACCGGGCGAGCCTCTGGCTCCTCGACAAGAGGAAGATGATCTCGAAGGCTCGTGAGTTACTCCATGACCTGCACACCGATATCGCGCCTGAGGAGCGGATCGACAGGCTCAGCGTCGCCCAAAAGCGCATGGTCGAAATCGCGAAGGCGATCTCCTATGATCCGAAAGTCCTGATAATGGACGAGCCTACCGCGTCTCTGACCCAGTATGAGATCGATGTCCTCTTGAACCTCGTCCGCCGTCTCAAGGAGAAGGGCGTCACAGTCATCTTCATCTCTCACAGGCTGAAGGAAGTGAAACGCATTTGCGACCGGGTGATGGTTCTCAGGGATGGCGAGATCGTGAGCATCGATCCCACTGAAGACCTGAGCGAGCACGAGATAGCGAAGCGAATGGTCGGGCGGGAGCTTGACGCGATCTTCCCGGAGAAGGTCGAGGGCCAGGGGACGAGCGTGCTCAGGGTGGAGGGCCTCTCGGTAAAAGGCGTGCTGCATGACATCAGCTTCGACCTCAAGAAGGGCGAGATACTGGGGTTCGCCGGGCTCATCGGGGCGGGGCGCACCGAGCTTGCGGAGGCGCTAATCGGGGTGCGGAGGAAGACCTCGGGGAAGATCTTCGTGCACGGCAAGGAGTGCGTGGTGAACTCGCCCCGCGACGCCATAAGACATGGGATCGCATACCTTTCGGAGGACCGGCAGGGAATCGGCATCCTGACCAGCTTCAACGTGGTTGCCAACACCACTCTGGTCTCGCTCGGCAAGTATTGCAGGCTCCTCATCAACGCCAGGAAGGAGCGGGAGAAGGCCAGGTTTTACGTGGACACGTTCAACATCAAGACGCCGTCGCTCGAAACGAGGCTGGAGTTCCTGAGCGGCGGCAACCAGCAGAAGGTCTCGCTCGCGAAGAGCCTCGATCCCGGGCCGGAGATCTTCATCCTGGACGAGCCCACGCGCGGGATAGACGTGAACGCGAAGAAGGAGATCTACGACTTCATCCGGCAACTGGTGATGTCGGGCATATCCTGCATCCTTATTTCCTCGGAGCTTGAGGAGATCATCGGCATGTGCAACCGGGTAGCCGTGATGCGCGAGGGTCGCATCGCGGGCATCCTCGAAGGCGACCGGATCAACGAGGAAGAGATCATGTACTATGCCACAGGCTTGAAGGGACGGGCTTCCTGACATGGACATCAAGGCGGTTCGAAAGAAGCTGGACTACGAGAAGTACGGCTCCCTGTACGCGCTGATACTGCTCTTCATCGTATCCTCGCTTGCGAGCCCATACTTCCTGCAGCTGCAGAACATCCTCAACATACTGCGGCAGGTCTCGTATACGGGGATCATCGCACTGGGAATGACGTTCGTGATCATCTCAGGCGGCATCGACCTCTCCGTCGGATCGATGACCGCGCTCATCGGCGGCATCGTCATCCTTGCCCTCAACAGGTTCGGCGGAGAGGTCGGGGCAATCATCATCGCCATCATCGTCGGGATGATCCTCGGGCTTGTCGGCGGGGCGATAAACGGTTTCATCATCACCGTGGGCAAGGTTGCCCCGTTTGTTGCCACACTGGGCACCATGGCGATCTTCCGGTCCCTTACGCTATACATCAGCAATGCCGGGGAGTTTCGCTCGATAAGCTCTGTCTACCCCGAGCTCGGGATGGGCGATCTCCTCGGCATCCCCGTCCCGGTGTGGATCATGTGCGCGCTTGCTGCTCTCTTCCACGTTATCTTGACGCGCACCCGGTACGGGCGGTACGTATGCGCAGTGGGCTCGAACGAGAGGGTGGCCAGGTACGCCGCGATAAGGACCGAGTCGATCAGGTTCATCTCGTATCTTATCGTGGGCCTGACCGTTGCGATGTCCGCTGTCCTGCTCTCTTCGAGGCTGAACTCCATAAGCTCTACCAATGCCGGACTGAACTTCGAGCTTGACGCCATCGCAGCGGTGATCATCGGCGGCACGCCCTTGACAGGCGGGAGCGGTACGATCCCGGGAACCGTGTTTGGAGCCATCATCCTCGGGATAATCAACAACATGCTGAACATGCTGGGCGTGTCACCCTACCTGCAGGGCACCGTGAAGGGCCTCGTGATCATCGGCGCCGTGCTCATCCAGCGGAGGAGGCGCTAAGCGCCTGCGGTGCGCTACGAGCGAATGATCGGGCGCGAGCGGCGGCATGGCGGCTTCTGGCCGGTCCTGGCCTGGACCGCGGACGAGGAGCAGGGCTCGGCGGCGGGACGGCGGCAAGGCCGAACGGAAGCCGGAGGAGGAGGCGACGGCCCCAGCGGACGGCGAGCGCAACAGACGGCGGCCGGACCCGGCCGCGCGGAGGGCCGCGTGGAGAAAGGGGCATGTCTGGGCATCGCAGGAATTGGTGCGCGTGACATTCTTGGTGACCAGGAGTATCGAGGCTGGGGGGGGGGGGAGAGTCCGAGGTGGTAGCG
>JAAYXB010000073.1 GCA_012516125.1 Bacillota bacterium
CACTCGGGGACGGCGCCCCAAGCGGGGCGCCTTGACAAAATCCGGCCCGTCCGGCCAGTGGCCGGATTTTGACACCCCTCGTGCAATCACCGGCAACCCCTCCCAAAAGTCGGGAGCATTTTTGCACCCCCACTTAGGGGCACACGGCGGGCGGCCACGCAGCGCAGCGCACACGCAGTTCGTTCTTGCGGTCTTGCGGGCCGCACCTGGTGTAAGCACCCTGCACCAGGAGTGTATCTCGAACACATCTAGAACACAAGGCGCAAGAGCGTCGGAGCGTCCGAGCGTCCCCACGCGCAATACTACGCTATACGTGGCTATGCATGCGGCGTAGCCCGCCTTCAAGCAGGCGTGCTGCTTCAGACTTGACTTTGACAGCCAGCTATTGCCATCTACCGTGACTGTATGGCCGAGAGGCTCTGAGTATTTGTGATCCCTGAAGTTGTGCCACGTGACAGATCCAGCACGGGCGGGACCTGTAGAGATTGCTGTCAAACGCCAGTCAAAGTGACCTGATAGCTTACGAGAGGCGGGCCTGTCCGCATGCATCATTATAGCATAACCGGGCTCCAGTACAGATACAGAATGACTGCGCCCCCGCGACCCCAACGACGTATATCGTCTTGCAGGCTAGCGACAGCGGCTTTAGCTCCTGACGGCCCTGACGAAGCGGATGGGGGTGAGGGGGCGGGGGACAAGTGGGGGGACGAGCAGGCGGCGGCAGAGGAAACGACTGCTCTCAAGAGGAATTTCGGATTTGCTCAGGTTGTTCGTGCCTGGACACAGCGGCAGCAGGGGCGCTGGAAGGCCGCCCCCTGGTGGAGGTGGCCTTCGTGTCGGCGGCAAGCGGGGACATGGGTGCCACCGAGTGAGAGGTTCCGCTTACACGAACTCGGATTGCCGAGGTGATCTTGCAAAGGCCGCGTCCGTAAGTTAGATTAGGACGGGACGAGGGAGCGCCCGTCGTGCAGAGAGCACGTTCCTCACGGCAGCGGGACGGACGCGATAAGATGAGATGAGGGGAGCGGACCCGATGTGGATGGGTCGATGCACCGATAAGAGAGGAGGCCGCCTGCCAGGCGCTCGAGGACTCGGCGCGACAGCCGTGCGCATACGCGAAGGCTGCGAGGGCGGGCCAGACGGCGCTTCGCGATAACGATGCCGGGCAGCTGTGCGGGAATACGGAGGCCACGGCCAAGGCTCTAGGTAGAGCGCCGGCGGGCATGCCGGTGGTGCTCGAGATCTTCGACCGCGATATCGAGAAGAAATCGCTGGTCGGTCCGAATGACATCGCCCTCAGGATCGTCCAAAATGTGCGGGAGGAGTACAGCTGATTTCGCGAACTGGCTTCACGGGGGCCTGGTCGAGTCTTGCTGGTCGGTCCGGCCACGTCCTGCCAAGTCCGCCTGGCCGGAGGCTGTGGGCTCGGGGCGGCAGGCTCATGGTCGGTTGCACGGTCTGTGCTATGCGTTACGTGGTGCGCGCGTCGCGCGATGGATGGATGATGCGTCATGATAATGCATCATGGAGAATGTGAGGCGCGTGGTGCGCGGCGCGAGATGCGTGCCGCCCGCCACCCGTCTGGTGTCCGGTGCATGGTTTGTGATGCACGGTGCATCGTGCATGGCGCATAGCGCGCGACGGATGTGCATGGTGCGCCGTGGGTGTCCAATGATGTGGGAGAGAACAGGATGTGGGTCTCTGGGCGGGGTCCGGCGACAGGACCATGAAGGCCATGAAGGCAAGGGGGATGGAAATGGAGCGGGGATGCGACGCGGCTGTGAGGGTCCGGGATCTCGTCGTGCAGTACGGCTCTGTCGTGGCCGTGGACGGCCTTTCGTTCGAGGTGAGGCGCGGCGAGATATACGGGCTCCTCGGCCCGAACGGCGCAGGCAAGAGCAGCACGATCAAGACGCTCGTGGGGCTCGTCGAGCCGAAGTCAGGAGAGGTGGATGTCTTCGGGCACTCCCATAGGGATGAGATGGCTGTCAAGAGCCTCATCGGCTATGTGCCGGAGGACGTCCTTCTCTTCGACTCCCTCACGCCGAGGGAGTTTCTCGAGTTCGTCGCGTCTGTGCGACGCCTCGGAGCCGATGAGGCGAACGACAGGATAGCGCGGATGGTGAAGGCCTTCAGGATGGAGTCGTACTTCGATGCCCCCATTGCCACGCTTTCGCTCGGGACCAAGCAGAAGGTTGCCGTGATGGGGGCGCTGCTGCACGACCCGCCGCTCCTCATCCTGGACGAGCCGCTCAACGGGCTGGACGCGCGCACGTCGCGCATTCTCAAGGAGCTCGTGAGCCTCCACGTGCGCAAAGGCGGGGCAGCGATCTTCTGCACGCACGTCATGGAGGTGGCGGAGCGCCTGTGCACGCGGGTGGGTATCGTCAACCACGGCCGCATGGTGGGGGAGGGGACCATCGAGGAGCTGCGGGCGCTCGTTCATGCTGATGAGTCGCTTGAGAACATCTTCCTCAAGGTAACGGCCGAGGAGGTCGGCATCGAGGAAACCATCAAAGCGCTGGAGGGTGAGGGCAATGGCGAGAACGGCGCGAACGGAGCAGACGCCACAGACGCGTGAGACGGCGCCGGCGTCGCAGCTGCCGCGGGCGGCGCGGGCACCACAGGCGCCGCAACAGCCGCCGGGACCGCGCGTTCCGCGCACCGCAAGAACGCTCGCTGACCTCTGGCGCATCTCGGCGCTGGTATACAGGGAGGCGATGTTCCAGAGCTTCTACGTTCTGAAACGCGGCGGCCAGCTCCCTGCGACGAAGGCGCCCGGCGAGTTCAGGAAGTTCATGAACCAGAGCGCCCTTGTGATGAAGAGCCTCCTCTGCGTCTTCCTGGGCGGCACCGCGGTGGGCGCGGCCTTCGGGGCGGCGAAGGCCTCCTTTCCTGGGGTGACCCCTGCTGTTAGCATGGCCGTCGTTGCTGGCATGTTCATCCTGGCCGTCGCGTTCATCATCACCGTAATGGCCATGGACATGGTGACGGGATTCGTCTCCGCGAAGGCCGTACAGACGCTGGTGCTGCTGCCGCTCTCGCGGCAGGAGGTAGCCACCACAACTCTTCTCGGATTCCTTCGGATCTTCGATGCTCCTCTCGTCACGGGCCTGGCGGCGTTCGCCATCTCGCATGTCGTCCTCACGCGCTCCGTCGTCGGGGCGCTGGCCTACCTCGCGGGCGTTGGGACGGCAGAGGCGTTCGCGGTGGTTCTCGCGTTGGCCCTGGCTGAACTCTTCTATGCTAAGGTGTTCAATCAGACGGGGTCCGGTTTCAGGAGCGTAGCGAGGATACTGTATCTCATCATATCCATCATGCCTGGCGTCGGCATGTACCTGCTGTTTAACTACCAAGCCTCCGCGGCCAAAGCGATCCTCGCCGCCATCGCCGCGAACCCCGGGTTAGCGGGCGTGCTACAGTTTATCTACCCTGCGTCCTTCGGCTTCCTCATCGCGGCGGCAACCGGCGCGCAGGGCGCGACACGCGGAATGCTTGTGGCTTCAGGGCTGGCCTCGGTCGCTTACGTCGGGCTTGCGGCTTGGGGTCTCGCGTGGGCTGCCTCGCGGCTCAGGGCGCGGGCGCTGGGCGGGGCCGTCGGCGCCGGCGGCGGGCCCCGGGGCCGGACGGTCGCGAAAGACTTCAGGGTGAGGCCGGTGGCGCCGTGGCTCGGCGTCCTCATCAAGGACATGCGCCTCGTGTTCAGGTCGCCGTCTGAGGCGGCTCTACTGCTCATGCCGGCTGCGGCGGTTGTCCCCTGGGCCGTCGTGATGGGCTCCCGCGGGCGGCTCGCAGTAAGCGCCCCGGGCCTGGTGACCTTCGTGGGATTCATGGCGGTCACCGCGGTGCCCGCGCTGTTCAACGTGGAGGCGGTAGGACAGGCTTACGTCAGGACCCTTCCCGTGAAATCCAGGTGGACCCTCAGCGCGAAGGCTGCCGTGGCAACCACGACCTACATCGTGTCCGTCATCGTCCTGCTGGTGGTGGCCGCTCTCGCCGGGCGGGCTGAGACCGGCGCACTCGTGCCATTTGGCGGGTTTGGGGTGCTGCCCACGGCCGCGGGCTCGCTCGTGACCGGGTGCGTGCTGTCGGCGAGGTCGCGCCTCAGTGGCGGCGGGGGGAGGGTGAGCCCGTTCATGTCCTCTGGGAGCTATCTTGCGGCGCTCGCCGCAGGCGGCGTGGCGGTGGCGGTGCCGTACATCGTTGCACGCATTGGGTCGACGATGTTTCGGTTTACACATCTGCCGACGTATTTCACCGTCGGCCTGCTGGAACTCATGATGGTCGCTGCTGCAGTGCTCTCAGAACGGCCCGCGAGCCAGAGGTCGCCCGGTGGGAAGGCGCGGCGGAACCAGCGCTGAAGACGTCCCGCGCGTTTTCGTCTGCTGATGATGCCTGGGAACCCTCGGCTTGAGGGTTACCTTGAAAACAGCCAGCGGTTGCCACTTTCGTCCTTTCGTTGGTGGCGGCCGTAAGTTGCCATGGAGGACTACCCTGGGAACGTCGCCAGTGTGCACACAGTCTCATCCACCGACGGCGACAGGCGACGGGCAACGGGTACAGGCTGGCACGGACGAGCGCCGCTGCGTTGTTGCGTTTTCTGGTTGCAGGAGCGCCGCAAATCCATTACATTGGAAATGTGGGCGCACCGGCGCCTGTCGGTGATAACCGGCCACGTCCGAGAAGTGGGTGAATGCCCGCCGTTTCCTCTGTGGCGCGTGACGCATGACGTATGGCGCACGGCCCACGGCGTGGGGTGGGGTGGGGCGG
>JAAYXB010000074.1 GCA_012516125.1 Bacillota bacterium
GCTCATCCCCGAAAGGGACATCTCCACCACGATGGTCTTGTGCGTCAGCGTGCGCCCCATGTCGAGGATCGTGCCTGCTGTGGGAAGGAGCACGCCGAAGCGCTCGTGGTATGCGTCGAGCATCTGTCGCACGAATGCCCCATTTACGCCAAGGAGCCACTCGAGGTCGAGCATCGTGAGCACCGCCCCTTGCTGATACACCTGGGTGCAGAGCCTCTTTATGCGCTCCCACTTCAGAGCCTGCGGGCTTATCCGGTTTACGAGCCCCCAGTCCTCTTGCGCCACATAATCCAGCACCGCCGTGACAAGCTGCGCTTCCGCAAAGCTTCGCCCAGGAGGCTCGGCTTCCGACACCCCGAAGGTGACGATCTGCCCGGGCCTACGCTCGACATTGTTGATGCTGAACGCAAGCTCGCGGATCTCCTGCGTTCAGCCTCGGCGTGACGCGCCTCTCCTTGGCTTTCGTCGGCTTCGTCCTGGCGTTTGTCGGCATCGTCTGGCTCATCAACTTGTACAACTTCATGGACGGGATCGACGGCCTCGCCGGAACACGAGCGGTGACAGTCGCCGGTACGGCCGCGCTGCTGATCGCTGGGATGAGAGTCGGGCTCCTGCGAAACCCCGGGACGGCGGGAGCCGGAATGACGGGAGCAGGTGCGGACGCGGCCAGCCTAGCTCTGGTCAGCATGCTGCTTGTTCCCGCGTCAGCAGGATTCCTGCGCTGGAATTGGCCCTCCCGCGCGGATACTCATGGGCGATGTCGGAAGCGGCTTTCTCGGGTTCACATTCGGCGTGCTTGCCGTGGCATCCGAGAACTCCGGTGCCTTACCCCTTCTGGTGTGGATGTTGCTGCTGGGGGTGTTTGTGGGGGATGCCACAGCCACCCTGTTGCGCCGCATCAGGCGCGGAGAGCGGTGGACGGAAGCCCACGGGACACACGCGTACCAGCTTGCGGTGCAGGCCGGTCTGACTCACAAGCAGGTCACATTGGCGGTGCTCGGCATCAACATCATGCTGGGCGCTGCGGCGACAGTGGCGTGCGCCTGGCCCCGCGCCTTGCTGCTGGTGGCAGTGATTGCCGCTGCCGCACTCGTCATGCTCAGGGCGAAGGTTGTGAAGGCGTGTGAAGTGCAGTGCGGCGGCTGCGTGACTACTGGGCGGCACTCGGTCCATCTGTGAAGACTATCCGGGTGGACATACCCGAGGCCCGTCATCACCCTATGGCATCATGCTCCCGCCGGTGGGCGACCGCCCGGTTCTTCTCGGCAACATCGGGGTGGAGAGGAGTGACCAAATCAGAGTGGGAGGGCAAAGCAAGGGAGTTGCAACTTGACCACGTTGCTGCCGATGGGTTCATCAGCCTAGAAGAGGCCGAGCGCACAATCCAGCAGGCCTATGGCCCCAAACCTTGCGATGACGAGGAGTCGCCAGCTGCGGCAAACCACCACCAACAGAGTCGCGTATAGATGGGAACGGCATTGTGAGGTAAGAGGAGGCCAACTGCATTCGGGCTCCTCGACCAGCCCGGACGGCGACCGGCGACAGCGGCGTATCATTCGTTGTCATGTCCGTTGTGCAAGCCCGTATGCGCTTCCTTGCTCCCATATCGATAGTTCGGGTGTCACCGACCTTGACGCCTGTGAACCCTGCAAGCTGCCGTGGTGCTTTGACGTGATGAGCGGGCCCACGTCCCCACCGCAAGAAAGTCGAACATTTCTCAACTCGCGACAGGATTATGTCCTCCCTTGTCGAAACCTACGATTTGTTACGCGTAGATTGTGGTGCTCACATTCGCTATACCAAGTGCCGGCATCTGGTTTCGCGGCACCAGTCCAAACACAGTGCCAGTAACAAGGAACATCTCAGAACCACCAGCCCGATTCGGCCCAGCATCTATCCAGGAGTATCCCCACCGACCCTGCTCTTGTAGGCGATACTTACACAGCGATCCGCGCAGCACAGGAGTATCCGATTCTACGGATGACAGCCTTGGAACGTGGGCCTTTTGGCTCTAGAGTCACAATCTTGGATCGGAGGCACGCAGGAGGTCCGTTCTCCTCCAGGACCCATGGTCCGGGGCCAGTAGGATGCTGGCAAGGTGGTGGGCATGATGTTCTCCTTCTCGTTGCTCTCGTGGGAACCCAAGCGGCGGAGGGTCGTCTTCGCCTTCGCCGCTTACCGTGGATGCCTTAAGTCTGCATCTGATGGCCTCACTGCCAAGAGCGCGGCCGTGGAACCGTCGTGGCCTGTCGACGGACAGGCTTGTGAGGAGGACGACTAAAGCGGGCGCGGAGGCGAAGTCACACTATGGACCCAGAAAACTCGAAAGATATCAGGTACCGAACCCGGACCATGCATCTCGTAGTTGGCAAGCTCAATGTGAATCCTAACCTCTTCTCATACGGGCAAGCCGATACCATTTCGAGAGTACTGCGTGAGTTGTTTGAGCAGCAGATAAGAGATACGACCGAGAGTGTGTGGGGAGGAAGGCAGTCGAGATGGGTAATCACGGATAACACCGTGCTGGATGTGGAGGGAACTGCGGTTGCCGCTGGTAGGCTCGGTAAGGTAAGGGAAATGCCAACGCAGACTTTCGATTGGGACTCTTTCCAACAAAGAAAGCGGGTGGTTCCAGACGCGTACGAGTTTGCGAACTTTGTGTTGGACCTGGAGACAGAGTTGATGGCCTTCGAAGAGAAGCAGACCATCTCTGCCCGCGCATTCATGCGTGCGTTTGCTGAGATATGTATGCAAGCCAATCCCGCGCTCGGCTATGTTAGTATATACCCGAGAATAGATGCTGAGGAATTCTTTGTCGCTATACGACAACTGAAAACCGTCCACGAGTTCGTCCTCGACTTCGTGCGCCCGAATCCTGTGAACATGGAAGATCCCTGCAACGAGTTTCGCGAGCGTCTGCTGGAAGAGCCGCGTTCGGACCGCGCCACTGTCAAGCTCGAATCGCAACGAGGGAGCCTGAATCTCGAGAGTGGGGTCATTGTCGCCGGCCAACACATGGTGGACAAGGGCTACGGAGACGTCACTTTGAAAGGAACAACTGATGCAGGAATCGCCGTGGAAATACGTTCAGGTGATAAGCTGCTAAGGCGGTCAGTCCAAGCGACTGATGAGGTCAGCAGCTTTGTTCCGGAATTCATGAGGGTGATAATCGAGGTGCGCAGGCCAAGATAGGGTGAGCGCAGTGTGGCATAGGATCTTGAAGTACTACAGTCCTCTGGATACGCTACACTGGTGGGGCTTTTGGGTGAGTTCAATCGCGACGGGACACGCGTGCCTTCTCATACGTCACCTGACGGACAGCGCGTTTCAAGCCCTCTCGGCTCATATGTTCTCCGCGAGCGCTGCACTCCTTGCGGTTGAGGTGGCCGGTTTTGCTCTGATTATTGCGCTCCTTTCGCCCAAGATTGTCGAACAGACTGCCCCGAGAGTGACAGGTGAGCGCAACGTCTTGATGAGGCTTGTTGTTCCTTACTTTGTTGCCGCACTTACGTGGGCCGCCGCAGTGGTCGCGTTCGGGGTATGCCTCTTACTGTGCTATGGGAAGGCGAACAGAGGCTTTGTTTGCGGTACGTTCGCGCTGGGCATGTGGCTCTTCCTCTTCTCCCTGCTCAGCACCATTACCCTTCTGGCTGCGGTGGTGGACATTCTCGAGGCCATAAGCCTATTTCTGGCAAAATCAAAGCCGGCTGCGAGTGAATCACCGCCCGAAGGAGGTGCCCGGGTGTAGCCGCTGTATGCACGCTCATCGTCGCCATTACGCCTATGGGATCAGGCGAACTTCTTGAGGAGCCGTTGCCCGGAGGAGGGTCCGGGTACGGCTTTTCCGCGGGCGTCTGGTCGGGCCGTATCGTATGGGTCAGCCGCAGTCGGATAGCCATGCAAGGCGATCAACGGAGCGCAGTCAGGCTCTTGTAAACGAGGCGGGCGCGGACCACCACGGGCTTGTGGTGATCGAGGACTCCTGCGAGTCCCTGGGGTCCGAATACAAGGGCATCAAGGCCGGGAACGGCGCCTTCTCGCACGGGGCGGTGTTTGCGTTCTATCCCAACAAGCAGATCACCACGGGCGAGGGAGGGATGATCGTCACCGACGACGACCGGATAGCGCGTCTTTGCCGGAGCATGTCCAGCCAGGGACGGGGGGAGGCTGGGGTGTGGCTTTCCCACGAGCGGCTGGGCTACAACTACCGCATGGACGAGCTTTCGGCCGCGCTCGGGGTCGCGCAGATGTCGCGGACCGAGGAGATCATCGCGAAGCGCGAGCGGGCTGCGGCGATGTATGCGGAGCGCCTGGCGAGGGTGCCGGGGGTGCGCCTGCCGTATGTGGCGCCCGAGGTGACGCGGATGAGCTGGTTCGTGTATGTGATCCGGGTCGGCGTGGACGAGCCCACCCCCGAGCGCCAGTCCGCCGTGCGCGACCACGTGATGCGGCGCTTCCAGGAGGTGGGGATCGGGTGCCGCCCGTATTTCACCCCCATCCACCTGCAGCCCTTCTACCGCGCCGAGTTCGGGTTCAAGGAGGGGGACTTCCCCGTCACCGAGTTCGCGGGGCGCACGAGCATCGCCATCCCCTTCCACAACCACCTCACTGCCGAGGAGATCGACTACGTCGCCGGCGTCCTCGAGCGGGCGCTGGGGGAGGTGCGGCAGGCAGGTCTTCGCACCCAGTATCCTTCGGGTCGAGAAAGGCCGATACCCCCGGTCATCGGAGCACCGACCCTCGGCCTCATGAAGAAGTGTTGCCACCGCTTGCTATGATTGATGCTCTACCCTGTTGTGGGCTGAGACGGCCCATCAGAGCTTGTCCTTGATTTCCTTCAGAATGGTTACTGAGTGCTGTGCTGTCTTACGGGCAGCTTCTGGCTGAGCGTTGAACATTGTGCACTCATAACGTGCCCTCCGGCAGTCGCTATAAAGGGTCTCGAATAAGCTACGGATGTTCTTCCTGCCAGAGGATAGATGCTCCTTGATGAGCTTTCTTCGCTGGTCGTGTCCGTCTATGTCCGGGTGTCCAAGGGATGCCAACTCCGCATCTACCATGTGGAGCGCGGAGTAAAAGGCTATGGTTACGACCCAGTCCGGGTAGGGAGTGCTTCTTACGTTGAACAGAGATTCCGATACCAGATTCTCGTTATGGCACGCTTGAGACTCGTGTGCAACTTTTCCAGGCAACCGTGATCACCCTTGTATCCGCGCTACGGCCCTCTCTCGCTGACGAAACTCATCCCTGGTGAGCATGAGGAAATCGTAGTGGATGTCCGGGTACGTATCGAATACCTCACCGAAAACATCGGCGACTCTTAACTTGGTCTTGAGGTCAGGTTCCGCTTCAAAAACGGTCCAGAGGTATACCCTGCCATCGCGAACGAAGGCTACTGGCTCAGCCTCAACCAGCAGGCTCTCCACCCGTTCGATGAACATTCTGCAGGCCATCTCTGGTGCCATCATGTCTTCGTCATACCACGCCTTGGCAAACTCAACGAGATCCCGATGTCCGTTCTCATTCCTATTCGAAAGAACGCGGCTTATACCAAGACTAAGCAAGACATGACTAGCTAGCCCTTCGAGCTTACGCCTGTCTCATCCCCGGCCTTCCGTGACAGTTCCAGGACTCGATGACGGTCGAATGAGGGACAGCCAGGTGAGGCTTCGCCAAGGTCCGTGGCCGACATTAGTTGCGTAACTGACTCCTTCTGCATGAATCCTTGAATTCCTTCAGGTCTGCCGACATTTTCCAATGTTCCTTGCGCAACCTTCGCCCGTCGGAAACAAAAGGGATGATCGCCACCGACGACGACCGGGTAGTGCGTGTCTTCCGGAGCATGTCCAACCAGGGACGGGGGGAGGCAGGGGTGTGGCTTTCCCACGAGCGGCTGGGCCACAAATGCCCCATGGAACGCACGACAAAAACTCCGTCGAAACAAGGTCTGAGCCGCCAGAGGGGAGCGCGACATGGGCAGTCGCCCGATTATGGCTGGCAGTGGATTCCGTTTTCTCGGTGGAAGTAACTTGTTTTCGCGACGCTGGTATGGTATAGCTATGTTAGAACTATCTGCGCGGTGGCGCGTCCCGCAGATATTTTTAGTAGGCTGAGTGATATGGGCAAGTACGAGATGGTGAAACAGGTCTTCAAATCCCGCGGCAACATAGCCACCACGAGCGAGATGCTGAACCGGGGCATTCACACGAGCTACATTGCAGCCCTGGTCAAGGCCGGCTCCATCGCTCGTATCAAGCGCGGTGTATACGAGTGGGTTGAGGATGGGCGCATGGATGACATCGAGATCATATGCCGGCTGCTTCCGGATGCCATCCTATGCATGGAGAGTGCGCTGTACCATTATCAGTACATCGACCGAACTCCTGACAGGTGGCACATTGCTGTTGACAAGCGGATCAACAGGAGGAAGGTGAAACTCGAGTATCCTCCGATCAAGGTTCACTTCATTGAGCCCCATTGTCTCAGGATTGGTGTCACCTGGTCCGAGGTAAATGGCGTACGGGTATGCGTGTACGACCGGGAGAGAACGATCTGCGATGTGATTCGTCATGCGGCCAAGCTAGACGTTGAGACCGTGAACAAAGCAATTCAGGCCTACGTCAGGGATGGCCGGAAAAACATAATTAGGCTTATGGAGTATGCGAGAAGGTTCCGAATCCAGAGGAAGGTCCGCGACCTGGTGGGAGTGTGGCTTTGATGCCGGACATCGCCCAGTCGGTGATCGACAGACTCAGGAACAAATCCAGGACCTCTGGTAGGACCGTTCAGCTAACACTGCAGTTGTTCTGTCAGGAGGAGTTTCTCAGGAGGCTACAACGATCAAGGTATTGTGACAATTTTATCCTAAAGGGTGGCCTGCTCCTCTACTCGTTGAGTGGGTTTACAAGCAGGCCTACCATGGATGTGGATCTTCTGGCCAGGAGGATGCCCGCGGACCCGACGGTCATCGAGAAGATAGTGCACGAGATAGCCGGGACAAGTACAGGGAATGACTACATTGTCTTCGAGATCAACGGCATTGAACCCATTGCAGAATTCAGGGAGTATACCGGAGTCAGGGTGAAGCTCGTCGGTCGCATCAAGAACACGAGAACGCCTTTTCACATCGACATGGGGATTGGGGATGTCATTGTCCCGAAGCCGTTACGAAGGGCCATACCGACCCAGTTGGACGGATTTGAAGAGCCCGTTGTCCTGACATACTCGCTGGAGTCCACTGTAGCGGAGAAGCTAGATGCAATCCTATCCCGAATGGAGCTCAATAGTAGGATGAAGGACTTTTACGACCTGCATTATCTTGCGAGTACATATAGCTTCGATGCTAGAACCCTTCAGGAAGCGGTCTTCCAGACACTGCAGCATCGTGGGACCCCGTTCGAGAGGGATAGCCTCCGAAAGGTGCGGCAACTCGCAAGCGCGACGGACATTCAGACCAGGTGGTCACGCTTCGCGAGTGATAGGCCTGGGGTTACGCTTGACCTTGTCGAGGTGCTGGATACCATATGTGCGTTTCTGGAGCCGGTTTTCGACGGTATCGTCAATGAACGAGAGGTATTCGGTACCTGGGACCCAGCTCGCAGGCGCTATGTTACCTGGACCACCCATTCGTGAAGCTGGTCGCTAAGTCAGCCGAGCGCCTGCCCGACCGGCCGGCGAGGGTGCCCGCGGCGCACCTTTCGTATGTTGTGTGGCGCCCGAGGAGACGTACATGAGCTGATTCGTGTATGTGATCCCGGTCTGCGGCGAGCAGATTAGCGTGGACGAGCCCACCCCCGAGCGCCAGTCCGCCGTGCGCGACCACGTGATGCGGCGCTTCCAGGAGGCGGGGATCGGATGCCGCCCGTACTTCACCCCCATCCACCTGCAGCCCTTCTACCGAGCCGAGTTCGGCTTCAAGGAGGGGGACTTCCCCGTCACCGAGTTCGCGGGGCGCACGAGCATCGCCATCCCATTCCACAACCACCTCACCGCCGAGGAGATCGACTACGTCGCCGGCGTCCTCGAGCGCGCACTGGAGGAGGTGCAGTAGGCCCAGGTGCAGATTTCGCGACGGCGGCGGGCGAGGGCGGTTGCCGTGAAGACATCGAAAGGTTCATTGACACGCGGCAGGATTAAACGATGTCTTGTCGAAGTAGGCGACTGGATATGTCTGGATCATCGTCGGTTTCTCGTCA
>JAAYXB010000075.1 GCA_012516125.1 Bacillota bacterium
CGTAACCATCCATAACCACATCAACTGTCGCAAACACCCTCTGCTTAGCTGGGCATACATGCCTCGCAGCGCTACAAAAGGCGACTCTGCCTGCAAATCCTCATCCTATCCAGGCTGTCCCAGCAGTTTCCGAAACCCCTCATTAAGTCTAGATGCTGCGGCTCACGCATACCTCTCGGCAAAGGCCAGAAGCGCTTTCTCGAAGCATTCCCATGGCGGGGTCACAAGCCCAGCGCCAACCTGTCCTATCCCAGGATCCTTGTGGGCAATGCCCGTGTTTATCTGCGGCAGAATCCCCGTCTCCACCACCTTTCTGAGGTCGATTCCGGTGGGCGTGCCACGAAAGCCCAGGACCGGTATGCTGAAGAACCTGTTCTCTGAAAGAGTGATGCTGTACATCCTCCTGGAGAACCCCACTGCATCCTCCGGAGTCCCGCCCACGAACTGCACGATGGGGATGGCGGCCGCCATGGCGAACCCGCCCAGCCCCGCCGTCTCGGTTATCGAGGAATCGCCTATGTCGGGGTTCGCGTCGTCGTCGCCGAATCCGGGGAAGTAAAGCCCCTTCACCTTCTGTGCCGGCCCGGTGAACCACCGGTCTCCAAGCCCGCTCACCTTGATCCCGAAATCCGTGCCGTTCCTGCTCATGACCGTGACCATGGTGCTTTTCGGGATGCCATGGGCGGCCTCGAGCATCGCCTTCGCGGCGGGCATCGAGAGGTTCAGGAAGAAGTGGTCGTTGCCGTTGATGAACTCGAGGACCCGGCGGATATCGGAAAGGGGGTAGCCAGTATCGATCAGGTAGGGCGCTATCGCGCGTATGAAGAGCGAGGTCGCGGCCCTGTTGCGGTTGTGGACCTCGTCCCCCATGTGTAGCGCCTGGGCGATGATGGACTTGAGGTCGATCCCTCTGGAAAGCTCGATCCCCTTCGCAAGGACGGGCGCGAGGCCATCGGCCATCCACCGCAGTCTCGCGAGGACCTCTGGACTGTACGCCCCATAGCGCAGGACCTTCCCGAGACCCTCGTTGAGGGTGCAGTATGACCTGTTCCCGGCGGCCCTGTTCTCAATGATGAACACAGGCATGGACGGCGAGACGACCCCGGCCATCGGGCCGACAGCGGAGTGCTCGTGGCACGGGGAGAACGCAACCTCTCCGCCCGCCGCTACCTCTTCTGCCTCCCCGGCCGACCCGGCCCACCCCTCGTACATGATCGCCCCAATTACCGCGCCTCTCAAAGGGCCTGACATCCTCTCCCATGTGATGGGCGGGCCCGCGTGGAGCAACATGCGGTCGCGGAAGCCCGGAACGACGTCGCGCGCCCTCCCGATCCCGACGAGGACGGGCTGCGCGGAGCTATACCTCTCCAGCGCCACGCGGTTCGCCTCGTCGATGTCCTCCCGGCCTCCGAGGGCATCGAGAGCCCGGATGAGCTCCTGCTTGCCCCGGGCCGGCGGCCGCCACTCGACTTCGTACACGTTCGCGCCCTGATCGCGCATGGATCTTGCAAAGACGCTGCTACCGAGATTGACCACTCCCCCTGTGGGAGGCCAATTCTTCACCGTCGCCACGATCACACCCCTCCTTCGCTCCGGAGTGCGAATCCTGAGATCTTTGCCGCGTTTCCAGGGGTGCCGGTGTTGCACCCTCTCTTTGAGTCACCGGCAACCCTCCCAAAAACCGGGGGCATTCTTGCACCCTCATTTGGCGGGGTGCCTTGACACCTTGACGCGACTTGGGCGCGCGCATCACTGCTTACACTCCGACTTGAGCAGTAAAGCCACAAGCTTCGCGGCGGCCTGGTTGGATGAAAGGACCGTTGCACCTGCGTCCCGCAGCACCTTCTCCTGTCGGGCAAGTCCCTGGGGATCGCCGGAGGTACCCACCAATACCGCGATCTGGACGAGCGTTCGTCTCTCGCGTCTCGCGATCTCCGCCGCCTCGCGAACCGCTTCCGCCATGACGCCCGCCGGGTCGGGGTGGCACCCGTACCCGAGGACCACATCGAAAAGCAGGATGCTGACGTCAGGGTCGCGCGCTTCACGGAGATACCTCGGCACCCGAAGACCGGGCTCGAGCATCGGGTGCGGCCGGCCCCTGGTGAAATAGTCATCCCCCATGTCGATACATGTGTGGGCCTGGCTCGTCTCCGGGTCTTCAAGGAAAAGCTCCGGCCGCCAGGCCACATTCGAGTACACGTCTATGCCTGCTCTCGCGAGGACCGTCATGGTTTCCTCGCACAGAGTACCCCCGCCGTAAAGCCCCCTGAGATATCTGGAACCTGCTCCATCGGCCCTACCGGCCAAACCCGCCGCAAGCTGGCGAGCCATAGCTTCTATTTGCTCCTGAGGATAGATCTCGCGGCTTCCCCCCTCGCCCGCCAGCGAGCAGGCCATCACGGCGGCCTCCTCGAGGCTCCCGGCGAACCTGACCTTCCCGGCGCCAACCCCGGATGAGCCTCCTTCCTCGCCCATGAAGCACACGACCGCGGGTTTGCGGCCCTCTTCGAGAGCGGCGATCACCCGTCGGCGGACATCGTCGTGGGGCGGCTTGGAGATGACCATTTTCACGGTGGTACTCTCATCTCTTTCGAGGATGTCGAGGCCCATCAGCGTGGTTATGCCACCGATTTCCCTTCGAAGGTCGCGCCCACCGGTGCCGATGGCGTGCGTGATCCCCTCGCCGAGCCGGTCGATGACCGCCAGCACCTGCTGGAGCCCTGTCCCTGAAGCGGCCACGATCCCGATGCGCCCTGGCCGAACCTTGTTCGCGAAGCCCAGGCCGAGGCCCCCGATAACCGCTGTGCCGCAGTCGGGGCCCATGACGAGCAGGCCCTCTCTTCGGCCCATTTCTTTGACGGCCAGTTCGTCTTCGAGCGACACGTTGTCGCTGAACAGGAACACGTGGAGCCCCCGCCGGAGGGCCGCCTTCGCCTCCCGCGCCGCGTAAGGACCCGGCACGGAAATGGCAGCGATGCCGCCTTCCTCGATGGGGACCTCCGCAAGCGACGAGTAGGTCACATCTCCCCTCGTATCCTGTTTCCCCGCACTGGCCTTCCTCTCCAGCCTGGCGGTAACCATCTTCTCGGCCTCATCCAGGCTCTTTGCGTCGTCCCCCAGCAGCGCAAAGATGAGGTCGCCCGGCCCGGCCTCCTCCAGCTCCGGACCGCCGAAGCCCATCGCCCGCGCGCTGTCCTTATTCAGATCGGTCGCCATGCCCACGAGAGCGTCCGTGATCCCGGGAAGCTTCTGTACCTCCTGGGCCAGGCTCATGAGCGCGACCGAGTCATAGTAAGCGTTTTTTCTAATCGTCAGCCGCTTGAACACCAGGCATAC
The DNA here is from genome assembly GCA_012516125.1 of Bacillota bacterium. Taxonomy (GTDB): domain Bacteria; phylum Bacillota; class SHA-98; order UBA4971; family UBA4971; genus UBA6256. The sequence goes on from JAAYXB010000075.1 coordinate 3,337, forward strand.
CTCCTCTCCCACTCCGCGGCAAGATACAGGCCCACGCCGATGTCGAACCCCGAGGTCGCACCGACTCCGATGAGCCTCCGTGCCGCTAGACCTGTTTCTTGCGGCCGGCCTGCAAGGAGACAGCCGAGGGCATCCTCCACAAACTCATGGCTCCTCCCCGCAAGCGCCTCCTCGACGAAGAACGCGCCGAGCGCGTGGGTACGGGCGAGCGCGCCCCTGACACCGGCCTCCCAAAGGCCGCCCGCGTCCGGCCTTCCGCCAGCCCTCCTGAAGACGGCCCTCGCGAGGCTCATGCCCACAACCACGTCGTCCCCGCTCGGCGTGAGCCCCGGCCCAAAGCCCACCAGAGACGCCAGGGCAGCACCAAGCCGCGTTCCGTCCGCCGCCAGCACTGATACCCTCAGAGCGTCCAGCAGTGCTGCAAGACCCGGGTTCGACCCGTCGACGGCCCCGCGAAGCGGCGAGGCTGTTGAGGCGTCTAGCAAGGTTCTGCGCAGCACCAGAAGGTTCGCGTCGCTCAGCTGACCTGGGGCCATTGTGCTGAGCCGGCTTTCCCACGTCAGGGCCGAGCCGAAGTCAACGACGACCTCCGGGCCAAGCCGCACGCGCGTCCCGTCACGAGCCTCGACTTCAAGGCCGGGGACGAGCCCAAAGTCCAGGAACGACTCCTCCGGCGCGAGAGCCAGTGTGGCACAGGTCTCTCCGCAGCCACGGGAGACAGGCAGCAAGGTAAGAAACTCTCGCCCGTCCCAGAGATTGAGAGCCCTCGCGAAAACGCTGTGGACCCGGTATCGCCGGCTGCCGGAAAGAAGACCACAAAACCGCCGCCCCGCCTGGACCGCGCCAAGGTGTCTTCGCGCCCCTCCGGCCTGGCCCCAGCCTAGTGCCCCGGTCATACTGCGGCTCACCTCTGGTTTCTTCGTTTCAGTTATTCCAAGCCTCGGGGGCGCAAACCTTTGTGAAATGGTCATAAACTTCCGGCGCCGTTTCTATTACATCTCCTCCCTCTCCCGCCCGCAGCACCCGCTAAGTGGGGGTGCGTTAGTCCCTGTCCCTTTCTCAGTAGTTGGCGGGTTGCCGGTGTTGCACTCGGGGACGGCGCCCCATGCGGGGCGCGCTTCGCCAAAATCCGGCCCGTCGGGCAAGTGGCCGGATTTTGACACCCCTCGCGCAAGCACCGGCAACCCCTCCCAAAAGTCGGGAGCATTTCTGCACCCCCACTTAGGCACCGAGCTCCCCAGAGCCGTATATCCTGAACAGCCGCAGCGCCGTCTGAAGCGTCAGGCGCTGGTCAGGGTGGTAGGGATCGAGCCCTGTGAGCTGCTTGATCTTGTTGAGCCGGTAAAGGACTGTATTATAGTGAGTGAAAAGGAGCGACGCCGTCCTCTTGGCGTTTCCGTTGGTCTGGAGGTAGGTTTCGAGGGTCTTCAGAAGCTCTCCGCCCCGGGACGCATCGTAGGCGCGCAGGGGGTCCACCACCTCGGCAGCGAACCTCTTCTGCTCGGCGATGTCAGACTGCCCCAGGAGAAGCCGGTATACACCCAGAGCCTCGTAGTGGACGTCGCGTCCCTCGCCGAAGATCGCCCGCCCCAGCTCGAGCGCGGCCCGCGCCTCGCGGTAGGTTTTCCTGAGGCCCTCCACACCTTTCCCCGGGCAGCCGATCCCGCACGTAACGGTCCAGCGCTGGATGTTCTTGCGAGCCTTCTTGATGATCCCGTCCACCCACGCCGCGACGTCCTGCCCCTCCACGCCCTCCGGATGAAGGAAGAGGAGTATCCCGCTGGCGTGGCTGGTGAGTATGTGCTTCAGCCTGTTCCTGCGGCAAAAGTCCGCCAGGATGGTGGTGGCCTGAGCCTTGGCGAGCTGGCAGGCTCGTTCGTTTTCGGCTATGTTCTCGATCCTGCTGCTGGGCCGGACATCGAAAATGGCCGCAACATACTCAAGGCTAAGATCCCAGCCGAAGGTCCTGCCCCTCGCCATAAACCTCTCCTGGTCCGGCCGGTCCGTGGAGAACAGCTGGTCCAGGAACTCGGTGCGATACTTCTGCTCCACCTGGACGAGGCCGTGGTGCCGGATGATGTCGAACGAGATGAGCGGACACAGGCGCTCGAGGTTGAGAAGGTCGAGCACGGTGAAGCTGCTCTCGAACTTCACCGCCTTGATGGACCCGAACTGCTCATTTGCGCTCGTCACAGGCACCCGTATGACCTCAGCCCTGTAGCTGTCTCCCTCGACCTGCTCGCGCTGGAAGGACAGCACCGTACCCTCTATGCTGTCGGTGAATGTCTCGGTCGCAAGAAGCTCACTGGGTCGGTCCAGAAGGGCGCGGGCGAGGTCGGCCGTCCCCTTGCCCCAGCACTCTCCGGCGAGCGCCCGGCGGAGATTGAGCGAGTCCTCCACAAGCACGACGGCCTTGAGCAGGTCCGCGAGGGCGCTCGCGATCTCCTCAAGGCCGCCGCCTTCCACGATGAGGTCCATGAACTTCCGGTGCACAGCCATGCCCAGTTGCACAAACCTGGCCTGGCGGTTCACGATCTGCGCCAGCACCGCTGAAATAAGCTCGGAGAAGCTCACCTCGAGCGGTAACTCGAGAAGCGGCAACCCGTGCTCGTCCGCGGCCTCCACCATGTGACCAGGCACGGTGTCTATGTAGCGCTTGGGTTTGAACGCCACTGCCGCGAGGCCCTTGGCTGCGAGCCTGGGAAGGAGCGCCTTCTGGGCTTCCACATCGTCCTTGATGGGGTAACCAGTAGTAAGGAGAAGGTCTCCTTCCCTGATCCATTCCAGGATGTCCGGCACCTCCATAACATTGACGTTCGTTACGACGCGGCCGAGCCCCTGGCGCCCTCCTATCACCTTCGCGCCGGCAAACGCCGGGAGCGTGAGGACCTCCTCCACGGTTATGCCAACCTCGTGCAACATGGCGCAAACACCTCGCAGAGCCCGTTTGTGTTTGGGCGGACGGAATCCTGCGACGTCGTTCCCTCTGTGCCTGAGTCCTTGAAGAACTTCGACACAGAGCGCCACCGTTCCTCCGACCCCGTTTCACTGCCGGGCCACGCTCGACCGCAACGAGGTACGACCAAACCCGCGAGGCTCGTCGAAAGTTGCCATAAAGCACGAGTCGAAACTTTATGAACGATATCCAAAGGACACACCGAGGACGCGAGTAATTAGTGTAATGAGAGTATCGAAGTGTCGAATCAGGCCACCTCTGGTTGACATTGTCCGGGTCGAGTCGCGTTGCCGTAAGAGGCCAATGCCATGAAAAGGAGGATTCCAAGGATGATCGTTGACAAGCTGGAGCAGTCCCTTCGCCCACCCGAGACAAACATGCCTCCGTATCCGCCCAAGTACATAACGCTTGCGTCCGGCGAGAAGATGGTGGTCCACCAGGCCAGCCGAGAAGATGTCCCCCGACTTCTCGAGGCCGTAAGGCCCCTCGTGACGGTTGAGAAGGACTTCTACGACATCGTGGCCGCCCGCCTTTACGCCGAACTCCTTGCGTATCAGCGGTATCGCGTCAAGGACGAGTACGTTCTGGTGGGCACCATCGACGGCGTCATCGTCGGCATCGTCAATGGTCGGATGGTCGACGACAGGGTCGGGATGTCCTATCACACCGTGGCTATCAAGCGGGGTCTTCGAATCGGGGCTCAGCTCTTCGCCGCCAAAATGGAATACCACATGGACTACCTGGGCCAACAGGAGGTGCTCATCGTCGCGGAAAGCCCCATCGGGTATCGGCGATGGATGATCGAGTATGAGCTCGAGAGCAGGCCCAGCACCTGGCACGAGCTTGGCGGCGTTCCGACGCACGTTCTCACGAAGGCTCTCTGGGAAAAGCACAAGCCCATGAAGTGCACGGGCCGTCGCCCCGTGCCTCCCGAGATGCTTGAGGTCGCAAAGAAGCTGATTCTGCCCTCCGAGTATCCTCAGATTCCAGGCTTCAAGCGCTAAGAAAGGTGGGATCGTGGTGAGGAAGGTTGGAATCGCCGGGGTAGGCCACACGAAGTTCGGGCGCTCCGAGGTCCCCCTCGTCGACATGCTTGCCCTTGCCGCCCTGGAGGCTCTCGACGACGCGGGGATCAGGACAGGAAAGGGACACGGCGTGGACCAGGTGTTCGTGGCGTCGATGGGCGCCGGGCTGCTTAACCGCCAGAGCAGCGTCGCGTCGGCCCTCGTGGACACCCTCAACCTGCAGCCTGCAATGGCCGAGACCGTCGAGAACGGCCCTGCCTCCGGCGCGTCCGCCGTGAAGCTGGGCTACATGGGCATCGCAAGCGGCATGTGTGACGTGGCTCTGGTGGTCGGCGGCGAGCTCATGCGAGTTGTGACCGGCTGGGAGGCCACCGACTTCGTCGCCACAATGCTTCACCCTGACGCTGAGTACGCATATGGCCTGACGCTCCCCGCTTTCGCGGGCATGTTCACCAGGCTCTACATGGACAAGTATGGCGTGACGGAGAAGGACCTCGCCATGGTCGCGGTGAAAAACCACGAGCACGCCATGCACAACCCGGTGGCCCATATACAGCTCGTTCCAAGCTTCCATGCGATCATCGAAGACGAGGACGCCCCCGTCATCAACCCGTATGTCGCAGAGCCTCTCCGCGTGTACGACGTGTGCCCCGTCTCCGACGGCGCGGCCGCCGTAGTGCTGTGCGCCATGGACCTTGCAGACCGGTTCCCGAAGAAGCCCGTCAGGATCGCCGGGATCGGCCAGGCCACCGACACTCACGTGGTGGCGGAGCGCGAGGTTCCTACGGACCTGCTTGCGGTGCGCCTTGCTGCCCAACGCGCATACGCCATGGCTGGCCTCAAGCCCGAAGATATCGACGTAGCAGAGCTGCACGACGCTTTTACAATACTCGAAATAGCCATATCAGAAGAGGCCGGCCTCTTCCCGAGAGGCGAGGGTCATCTCGCGGTTCGGCGCGGCGAGACCCGTGTGGGCGGCAGGATCCCCATAAACACCTCGGGTGGGCTCAAGGCCAAAGGGCATCCGCTGGGAGCAACAGGTGTCTCGCAGATCGTAGAACTCGTCCGCCAGCTCCGCGGGGAAGCAGGCGGCCGGCAGGTCGAGGGTGCAAGGCACGGCCTCGCCGTCAACTTCGGCGGCTTCGGGAACAACGTGGTCGCCACGATTCTCTCGAAGGAGGAGTGACCAGGCCATGGAGCCCAGGATGTACGCATACAGGTGCACGGCGTGCGGGAAGCTGTTTCACCCCGCGCGGGCGGTCTGCCGGGAATGCGGTGGTCGCGAGTTCGAGGCCGTCCCCCTCGAGGGCGAGGGCACGCTCCTCACTTACACCAGAGTGTACGCCCTGCCCGAGGGCTACATGAAGCCGTGGCTTGGGTTCGGCATCGTAGAGTTCCCGAACGGCGTCCGCGTCTCCGGCCAGCTGAACGCGGAGGACCTCGCTGTTGGGATGAAGGTCAGGGCAACGGTGGGCGTAGTCAAAGAGGGCGTTGGCAGAGACTACTACGGTTTCATCTTCGAGAAGGCGGCCCAAGTGTAAAGAAGGTACCCGCCACCTCGGTGAGGGTTCATTGGTTTGCCCCAGTTCCACAGCGTCTGGTGGGTTGCCAGTGTTGGACTCTCTCTGAGTCACCGGCAACGCGTCCCAAAGTTGGGAGGATTCTCGTACCATCACTCAGAGGGACGGTGCCTGGAGGAGAATGTCTTGACAGAACTCGCTCGCAGGTAAGCAGCTGGGTTGCGACGGCCCATTATACGAACGCCGATACCCCAACACGAAACCCCGCGCTCCGAAACCGCTTCTCACGCGCACCACACCATATGCGAGACGCAGACGAACCGGCCGGGGCCGCGTGTGCAGGCGACAGCGCAAAGTGCCTGCGCACGCTGGCCCCGGTTCGCTCTTCCCCGGCCACCGGGCCTCGGGGCGCGCCTGGAGCAATCTCGCGCGACTACAAAGCCCCAAGACTGGACAAAGTATACGAAGGGAAGGGGGGCTTCGCATGGATTCAGCGCTTGCGGCAAGAGCGCTCGTGCTTGCCGCGTCGGCCATCGGCGCGGGGATCGCGATGATAGCAGGCATCGGGCCCGGGGTCGGACAGGGGTTCGCCGCCGGCAAAGGCGCAGAGGCGGTCGGTCGTCAGCCCGAAGCTCAGGGCGAGATCATCAGGACGATGCTCCTCGGCGCCGCCATCGCTGAGACCACAGGGATATACGCGCTTGTCGTCGCCCTGATCTTGCTGTTCGCAAACCCGTTCCTCAGGCTGCTTCGCTGACTCTCTCCGGTCGACCTTGGGGGGTTCTCATGCGGCTCGACTACACGTACATCTTCCAGATACTGAACTTTATCGTCCTGTTCCTCCTCCTTCGCCGTTACCTCTTCGGTCCTGTGAAGGCGTACCTGGAGCGGCGGGAGCAGTATATCCGCGAGCGGATTTCGGCAGCGGAGAACGACAGAGAGCACGCGGCAAGGCTCAAGGAAGAGCTCGAATCCGAGCTTTCTCGGGCCCGAGCGAAGGCGCGCGAAATCACGGAGGAAGCCAGGCGTGCGTCCGACCAGGTCCGGGCCGATGCCCGCAAGCTGGCCGCCGAGGAAGCCTCGCGCATCGTGGCCCGCGCCCGTGAAGAGCTTGCCCGCGAGAAGGAGCGGGCTTTCCAGGAAATCCGCAAGCAGGTGGTGGACCTCTCGGTCACCGTCGCATCGCAAGCGATCCGGGACGCCCTCGACCCAGAGACGCTGCGTCAGGTCGCGTCCATGGCCGCGCGCGACATCGTCGAGGCGAAACTCGGAGGCAAGGTCTATGGAGGCAGGGTCTCATGACCGCTCTCGATCCTGGCACGCTCGCGAGGGCCCTGCTCTCTATAGCGAGGGAACGCCTTGATCCCCAGACTGTCGCAGACGAGCTGGCACAGGTCACGAGAATCCTGGCGTCAGTGCCGCTTCTCAAGCGAACTCTAGCCGACGCCGGTATTCCTGCCGAGGAGAGGCGCTCCGTTGTGTCGGATGCTCTGGGCAATTTCCTCTCACCCGTCACCCTTGGCCTTCTTGACCTGCTCATAGACGAAAACCAGGTACACACCGTCGGTGCGGTGGCCGACGTGTACCGGAGGCTCCTCGACGAGGACAGGGGCGTGGTGCGCGCCCGCGTGACGAGCGCGGTCGAACTTTCGCAGGTCGACGTCGAAGCGCTTCGGGCGGGCCTCGCCGAGAAGCTCGGCGGCCACGTGGTCATCGAGCAGCAGGTGGATCCCGGGATCCTGGGTGGCCTCATAGTGCAGGTGGGAGATACCGTGTTCGACGGGAGCATCGCCGGCCGCCTCCGCAGGCTGCGTGAGGAGCTCGAGACCCCTCCCCCCGCAAATGGTGAACCATCGCCAGCACCCGGAACCGGGACAGCCCCCGCAACCGGAACGCCGCCGGCGCCGACGGGGCCATCTGCGGCACCACCGGGAGAGTGACGTGCTTGGAACTTTCGCCTGAGGCTGTGGCATCAGCGATACGGGCGCGCCTCGCCGAGATACGTCCCGGGGTCGACGTGTACACCCAGGGGACAGTGATCGAGGTAGGCGACGGGATCGCACGTCTTTCCGGGCTCCGCGGCGCCATGATGGGCGAGCTCGTGGACTTTCCGAACGGGGTGTTGGGGATAACCCTCAACCTTGAGGAAGACACGGTCGGGGTTGCCCTCCTGGGTTCCGACGTGGACGTGAAAGAGGGCGACACGGTGCGCGGCACCGGCCGGGTCATCGACGTGCCCGTCGGGACCGCTGTGGTGGGCAGAGTGGTGAACGCCCTCGGAATGCCTATCGACGGAAAGGGCCCGATTAACGCCCCGACTCGCCGACCCATAGAGCACCCGGCGCCCGGCATCGCCATGCGCACGCCCGTGTCAGAGCCTCTCCAGACAGGGATCCTGGCCATTGATTCCATGATCCCCATCGGGCGCGGTCAGAGGGAGCTCATCATAGGCGACAGGCAGACCGGGAAGACGGCCATCGCCGTCGACACCATCCTGAACCAGCGGGGCAAGGACGTCATCTGCATATACGTGGCGATCGGGCAGAAACGCTCCACCATCGCAAAACTGGTCAAGCTCTTCGAGGAGGAGGGGGCGATGGACTACACGACCGTAGTGGCGGCGTCCGCGAGCGAGCTTGCGCCGCTGCAGTACATCGCACCGTACGCCGGCTGCGCCATGGCCGAAGAGTTCATGTACACCGGTCGCCACGCGCTCATTGTATACGACGACCTCTCTAAACACGCCATAGCGTACAGGGCCACGTCCCTTCTTCTCAGGCGACCGCCGGGGCGGGAAGCCTTCCCCGGTGACATCTTCTATCTCCATTCGCGACTTCTCGAGCGCTCAGCGAAGCTGGCGCCCGAGCTTGGCGGCGGCTCCATGACAGCCCTCCCAATAGTCGAGACGCTCGCGGGCGACGTTGCGGCCTACATACCGACCAACGTCATCTCCATAACCGACGGGCAGATATACCTCGAAAGCGAGCTTTTCTTCTCAGGGGTGAGGCCCGCCGTCAACGTGGGGCTCTCCGTGTCGCGCGTCGGAGGCGAAGCCCAGATACCCGCAATGAAGAAGGTCGCCGGAAGGTTGCGCCTCGACCTCGCTCAGTACCGGGAGCTTGCCGAGTTCGCACAGTTCGGCACGGAGCTTGACCCCGAGACCAGAGCCAGGCTGGAGAAGGGAAAGCGCATCGTGGAGGTGCTGAAGCAGCCGCAGTACCAGCCATTGCCCGTGGAGGACCAGGTGATGCTCATATTCGCCGTGGTCCGCCGCCACCTCGATGCCGTCCCGGTGGAGGCCATCGCGTCTTTCAAAACCGAATTCATCGACCACATGCACCGGGCGCACCCGGACATAGCCCAGGCTATCGCCTCAGGGAAGGACCTCGATGACGACCTCGAGGCGCGTCTTACGTCGGCAATAAAGGAGTTCAAGGAAGTATTCACGCCGAAAGGCGTGGAGGGGCCCGTCGAAACCTCCCCCAGGAAAGCTCAGGGCGGCATAGAAAGCCAGGTCATCGAGGGAGCGTGACCAGGCCGCATGGAGGAGCTTCGCGACCTTCGCCGCAGGATACGCAGTATCCGGGACACACAGCAGGTCACCCGCGCCATGTCCCTCGTGGCTTCCACGCGGCTGCGCCGGATCGAGAGGTTTGTGGAACCAGCTCGCACTTATGCCGAGACCCTCCGGCGCGTCGTGCTCGACATCGCCGCGAGAACCCCGCCATGGGCTCATCCGCTCCTCAAGCCGAGGGAAGCGGTGACCCGGGCATATCTCGTCATAACCTCCGATAGGGGCCTTGCGGGCGGCTACAATGCGGAGATCCTGCGGCGAGCAACTGACCTCCTCGGAGCAGCGGACCTCATACCAGGCCACGTGGCGGTGGTGGTGGCCGGCAGGAAGGGCCGGGACTCCTTCCGGAGGCGGGGCCCGCGACCGGTCAGGGAGTACGTCCACCTCCCCGACACTCCTGACGAAGCGCTCGCCCAGCACGTTGCCGAAGGCCTGCTCGCGGATTATTCCGAAGGCCGGATAGACTCCGTGCACATGGTGTTCGCGAGGTTCGTGTCCCGGGGTTCGTACCAGCCCGACGTGGTGCAGTTGCTGCCTGTGGAGGGGACGCAACACGCAGACTACCAGGACGAGACCCGGATCCCCGGCACCGACAACGGAGGCGATCGGAATGAGGTGATCGGCCGGGACAACGGCGGCCGTGACAGGGAAAGGCCGAATGGGCCGAACCTGCCTATCACGTATGAGCCTTCGCCCGAGTCCGTCTTCGACAGGCTCTTCCCCCACTATCTGGTGTCCGCGGTGTACGCGGCGCTCGTGGAGGCCAAGGCCAGCGAGCTTGCGGCGAGGACCATCGCTATGGATTCGGCCACCGACAACGCGGGGGAGCTGATAGAGAGGCTCACGCTCACCTATAACCGGGCGAGGCAGGCCGAGATCACGCAGGAGATCTCGGAGATCGCCACCGGCGCAGAGAGCCTCCGCTGAGCGCCGCGTTTGAGGCCGCACCGGTTTCCCCATGCAGTCCGTGCGCGTCGCATGCGTCTTGCGCGGCGCGGCGTCAAGGCTTGGCGCGAATCTCTGGAGAGACGGGGGCAGTACCCCAAGCAAGGGTTCACTGGTCTCTCCTCGTTTTCGAGGGGGCGCAGGGTTGCCGACGACTCAAAGAGACTGTGCAACCCCGGCAACCCGCCAGGTGTTGGCAAACTGTCATGAACTGACGAGCCCTAACGCAGCATGCAGTTGAGAACTCGCGAGACGGCGAGTGTAGTTCGCGAAAAAGACGCAAGGAGACGTGAAAGGATTGGCAGCGATTCCAGAGAGGCGAGCTGAAGGTGAACGGCAGGGTGCCCGCGAGCGCGCCCGGGGGCGCGTCGTGCAGATAATCGGCCCGGTAGTGGACGCCGAATTCCCCGAGGACGACATCCCCGAGATATACACCGCCCTCACCATCGTGGGACCCCCGCGCCGCGCCCCCGAAAGCGGGCCTTACGATGAGAAGCCCGGCGAGCCTGCCCGCGTGACTCTGGAGGTCATGCACCATATAGGCAGGGGGCGTGTCCGTGCCATCGCGATGTCATCCACCGAGGGGCTCACCCGGGACATGGAGGTCATCAACACAGGCGCCCCAATGAAGGTGCCGGTGGGCCGTGGCACTCTGGGTCGGGCTTTCAACGTCCTCGGTCAGCCGATAGACGGCCTCGGCCCGCCAGAAAACGTCGAGCTCTGGTCGATTCACCGGCCGTCGCCCGAACTGACCGAACAGTGGACCGGAAACGAAATCCTCGAGACCGGCATCAAGGTCATCGACCTCCTCGCCCCGTACCCTCGAGGGGGAAAGGTCGGGCTCTTCGGCGGAGCCGGCGTGGGGAAGACAGTGCTCATCATGGAGCTCATCCGCAACGTCGCCGTGGAGCACGGAGGCTTCTCAGTGTTCGCCGGCATCGGGGAACGCACCCGCGAGGGAAACGATCTCTGGCTGGAAATGGAAGCGTCAGGAGTCCTGGAGAAGACCGCTCTCGTGTTCGGTCAAATGAACGAACCCCCGGGCGCTCGCTTCCGCGTGGGGCTCGCAGGGCTTACGATGGCGGAGTACTTCCGGGATGTCGAGGGACAGGACGTGCTCCTCTTCATAGACAACATATTCCGCTATGTCCAGGCCGGAGGGGAGATTTCGGCCCTGCTCGGAAGGATGCCCGCCGCCGTCGGATATCAGCCCACCCTCGCCGTGGAGGTCGGCATGCTCGAGGAGAGGATAACGTCGACAGCCCGGGGCTCCATCACGTCGGTGCAGGCGATCTTCGTGCCTGCAGACGACATCACGGACCCAGCCCCCGCCACCGCCTTCGCCCACCTGGATGCGACGACCGTGCTCTCCCGGGACATCGCCGAGCTCGGGCTGTACCCGGCCGTCGACCCGCTGGACTCGGCCTCCCGCGTGCTGGATCCGCGCGTCGTGGGGGATGAGCATTACGAGGTGGCCCGAGGCGTACAGGCCGTGCTCCAGCGCTACAGGGAACTCAAGGACATCATCGCGATCCTGGGGATGGACGAGCTTTCAGACGAGGACAGGCTCATCGTGAGCCGGGCCCGGAAGGTGCAAAGGTTCCTCACCCAGCCGCTCTTCGTGGCCGAGGCGTTCACGGGCGAACCTGGGCGATACGTGCCGCTTCGGGAGACCGTAAAAGGATTTGGACGGATCATCCGCGGGGAGCTGGACGACCTTCCCGAGCAAGCTTTCTACATGGTGGGCACGCTGGACGAGGCAATCAAACGCACAAAATCATGAAAGCACGGCAACGGGCGCGATTACAAACCCGGTCCTAAGCCAGCGATTACCTACGGCCATATACGTAGGTGGTGCAGAAATGCTCCCAACTGTTGGGAGGGGTTGCCGGTGACTCAAGGAGAAAGTGCAACACCGGCAACCCGGCAACTACTGACAATGGGGCAAGGACTAACGCACCCTCACCTAGGTGCCCTCACGGAGGTGAGATGGTGAGCCACTTCACCTTGCGCGTTCTCACGCGGCAGAAGACAGTCCTGGAAGCCCGGGCGACTTCGGTCTTCATCCCGGGCTTCGAAGGGGACTTCCAGGTCCTCGGCAATCATGCACCGGTCGTGTCGGCACTCCGCCCCGGGCGAATCGTTGCAACGTGCAACGGGGAGCAGAAAGACGTCGAGGTAACCGGGGGCTTCGTCGTCGTCATGCCCGACCGCGTCGATGTGCTCGTAGACCTCGCCGACCTCACGCCTCGATGACGCGGTTGCGCCCCTCCCTCTTTCCACGGTAACATGCCATGTCCGCAAGGTATATGAGGTCCTTCTGGGTTCTGGCGTCGGTGGGATACGTGGCAACCCCCACCGTGACGGTAACGCGCCCGCTCGGTATCTGGTCCTCGTTGGGGAACGGGTATGCTTCTATTCTCGCCCTGATCTTCTCGGCCACCTTGAGCGCGTGCGCCTTCTGAGCCTCCAGGAGTATGACCACGAACTCTTCCCCGCCATACCTTGCCACAATGTCGGTTGACCGAACGGACCTCGTGAGGAGCCGCGCCACAGCTTTCAGCGCGGCGTCGCCTGCCGGATGCCCCAGCACGTCGTTATACTGCTTGAAATCGTCGATGTCGACCATTAGCAGAGATAGATAGCGTCCGTAGCGCTCGCACCTCGCAAGCTCCTCGGCAAGCCTCTCCTGGAAGTGCCTGTGGTTGAAAAGCCCCGTCACAGAGTCTGTAATGGCAAGCCTCTCGGCTATCCGGTGCAGACGCGTCACTTCGGCAAGCTGCCTGTCGAGCCTGGCGTTGACCCGCCTGAGCTCCGCCTCGCTCTTCTCGAGCAACTCGTTCTTCGCCTTAAGCTCGCGGTACAGCCTCGCGTTCTCTATAGCGATGGCCGCCTGCGTGCCGATGGTGCACACGATCCGCACGTGGTCCTCTTCGAAACGCTGGGTGTAGCTCTGTACCGACATCACTCCGATGACCCTGTTCTGCACTGAAAGCGGGACCGCGATCACCGATAGCGGCTTATCTCCCAGCATGATGGCCTCGGTAGGCACGTGCTCCATGTCCCTGGACGAATCTCTTATGAAGAGGGGCTTCCCGGACTTTATCACCCACTCGGTGAGACCCTTCCCGGTGGGATAGGGCCGTGCGAAACTGGCCACGCGCACGCCATGGTCCACGACCATCTCGAACCTGATCTCGGAAGCCTGTTCGTCAAAGAGGGCCACGAAGAACGACTCGTTGCCGATGATCGCGGCCACCTGCTCGTACATGACCTCGAGTAGCGCCGGAAGGTCGAGCACGGAGGTGGTCGCTACCGCCACTTTGTATATGCTCATCATCTCAGCAGCAAACCGGCGGGCCTCCTCGGTCTGGCGGCGCAGCTCCTCCTCCAGCTGCCTCCTCTGGGTCATGTCACGCACCACGCCCTGAATCGCCACGGGGGCGCCTTCCTTCCGGATGACGCTCGTGTTGATCTGGCAGTATACGGACTTGCCACCGCATCCGGCCAGCTCCACGTCGAGCATCTGGCAATCACGGGACATGCTGCTCGGCGAAAGGGCCGCGGCAACCTCATCGTGGCACGTATCGGCCACCACCTCGAAGATCCTCCGGCCCACAAGCTCGTGAGCTCCGCACCCAAGCATCGCCGCAAGGGGCTCGTTCACATACGTGATCGTGCCGTCGAGGTCGGCGACGAACATCCCGTCGCTTGCGTTCTCAATGAGCTGCCGGTACTTGGCTTCCGATTCAGAGAGGTCCCTGATGGTGGCCCTCACCTTCCTGCTGAGGGCCCTATTGGCCGCAACCGTGGCGAGGACGACAAAGAGGAGCGCCCCGAGGATCGTCAGAGCCATGAAGAAAGCCATAGACATCTGCTGCTGACTCGCGAAAAGCGGGCCATCGATAGGCATAGCAAAAGCGCTGCCGAAAACGGAAGCAGCGCAGCCTGCGACCGCCCCCGGGCAGGCGAATGGACGCACCCATCCTGTGGCTGACCCCGGCATCACCGCCACCTCCCCCATGGCCCTCAAGGTCCCAAGACCCTTCCGAAGCCGTGCTACCACCCTACTTCGCGGGCATCTTGCCGGTCTGCCTCAGGTAGTCGAAGAAAGACTCCTGGTCAGCGAACACCTTTGTGCAGTGGAATTTCAGGAACGGGCTCACGCGTTCCTTGAAGATCGCGTAAACCTCCTTGTTGTTCGTAGAGCCGTAGATGATCTCACAGAGCACCCCTGGGGACGTCTTGTCCGTCGGATAGTACACGACCACCATGTCGCTCTGGTCGATCAGCATATAGTCGCGGATGACCGTCTGGTCGGCTATCTCGCCCCTCTCTGACGGCGTGATGGCGAACTCCGGACCTATCTCGGAAAGATTGTAGCTCTTCGACTCGTCCTTGCCCACGCCATACGAAAGCTCTGTGTCCTCCACAGCAAGCGGGTCGAAGACCTCAAAATGCTCCCTCAGCCTGTCCCGAAACTCCCTCACTTCCTGCATCTTCACAGCGTCGTTGTGCATTAGAGTTATCGGGAAGCTCAAGTATATCTTGGGAACTTCGGGCCTGAACATCAGGTTGTAAACGGTGCTCGCAGGCTGACCCACCGCCACAACGTAGTGCGGCTTTCGCTGGTAGGACGCCATCATCTTCGTAACGAAGATCTCCTCGTCCCGCCAGATGAGGATGTCCTTTAGTGACAGCCGTCCCCTCCACACAGGCGACTCATCCAGCCTTTTCGATACGTTGAGGACGCTGTCGATAATCGTCACGTAAAGGTCGGGCTTGAGTTCGTTCAGATAATGCACGTCAAACGCGGGCATGAGATAATTCTTCCAGCGGAAGCAGCCGTGCGTGGAAATGATGCAGTTCTCGACCTTCTCGGCCTTCTTGAGAATCTCCTCAAATACCGCCGCCCGAAGCGACCTCAGCGTGGACGGAGAGAGATCCAGGATCTTCTCAGGGCTCGTGGGGCTCTCCAGCTCATCCGCTTTCTTGAACATAAGGTCGCCGACGTTGAAGAGGTGGACCTTCTTGCCAAGGGCCTCCGAAGCGGCAAGCGCCCCCTTGAGGTACTCGAGCTTTCCTGAGCCGCTGGTGCCTGTGCATATGACCTTCACCCAAACCCCTCCTCACAAGAACGTTCGACACCCGTTGGTAGACTCCTCCTCCGCTCCTACCCTGCGAACCGCTCCAGCACCAAAGCCACAAACTTGATGCCTTCCAGGAAATCGGACACATTGACGTTCTCGTCCGGCCCGTGCACGCGCGATTCTGGGTTACCGATGCCAACGCCCACAGCGGGCGTGCCGAACTGGGCTGCAACCTGGTACATCGGGCCCGTGCCTGCGGAGGTCGGGTACACCGAGGGTTCTTTCCCAAACAATTCCGAACTTGCCTCCCTGATCACCTTCACTATTCGCGAGTTTGGGTCCGTTCTTGCAGGATGTTCAGCGCCAAGCCACGTCACGCGGAAGTCGCCGTAACCCTTAGCTCTGAGATAGTCCTCGAACTTCCTCGCTATGTCGTCGGGCCGCTGATCTGGCACCAGGCGCATGTCCAGCTTGGCCATGGCCTTGCTGGGTAAAACGGTCTTCGAGCCAGGCCCCTCATACCCAGCCGAGATGCCGCACACGTTGCACGTGGGCTCGAAGTAGAGCCGCTTCAGGACGTCCTTGCCGGCGAGGCCCAGCACGAACCGGTCGATGCCGAATAGCTTCGCCAGGCGCTCGGGGCTTGCGGGAAGCTTCTCGATGAGCTCGACGTCCTCCGGGCCAGGCTGGCGCACGTCGTCGTAGAACCCCGGGATAAGGATCTCCTCCTTCTCGTTCTTGAGAGAGTTCAGCGCCCAGAGGAGCCTCCACACGGGGCTAGGCACGACGGCGGCAAGGGAAGAGTGCAGGTCGTAGCTGCCTCCTTCCACCTCTATTTCAGCGTAGCAAAGCCCCTTGCAGCCCAGCGTGATCTCAAGCCTGCCGTCCTCCTCGCGACCTCCCGTTTCCCATATGCACGCGTCGGCACGGAAGGCCTCCGGGTGCTCCTTCGCGTAACGATCAAGGTTGGGACTGCCGATCTCCTCCTCGCCTTCGGCGACGAACTTCACCGTCACGGGAAGCCTTCCCCTGACCTTGAGAAGCGCCTCGGCTGCCTTCACACGTGCCATGAGATCCCCCTTGTTGTCAGCGGCGCCCCGCGCGTACAGCTTCCCACCATCGATCTCAGCGCCAAACGGGTCGTGCCGCCACCTGTCGAGAGGCTCCGGCGGCTGGACGTCGTAATGGTTGTAGAAGAGGACAGTCTTCTCTTGGTCGCCCGGTATCTCCGCCGTGACAAGGGGCGCGGCCCTCTCTATGCGGAAGACTTGCACCTTCGCCCCCACGGACGAAAACATTCGCTCGACGATATTGGCGGCATCCTCCACCCCATTGCCCTGGGCGGAGATGCTGGGCTGCCGCAGGAAAGCTTGCAGCTCCTTGACGAACCTGGACGCGTGCCGATCTACATAATCGAAGACATCTTTCATCCGAACCTTGAACCCCCTGACATCGAGTAATGCCTGCGCCTCCGCGCGCCCCTCGGGGAAACTTCGGCACGGCGGCGAAGCCACCACGCGCCGATCGAAAGCCCCGTGAGAACCGGCGATGACGCACCGATCACCGTCGTCTGAAGCAAGTCAACGTAATACTTGAACGCCCTGTGAAAGTCGGGCAGGTGCCGGGTGAACCTTGCGCCGTCGCCTGCCACAAACGTGGCAACCTGGAGGACAAGGGCGAACACGATCAGGTAAACGCAGGTCAAGCCCGTAAGAAGCGCGTCAAGGGGCCGCCTGCGCGTCTCCCACGCGAGCCACCCCGAGACCGCTAAGGCAAGCACCCCGCACAGGGCCGAGTCCGCCATCCTCCAGGTGAAGAACGGCATGACCTCGCTTTCGCTATTGAACATGCTCATGGAGAACGCGATGCCGCGCACGAGCATGAGGCCATAAAACGCGGCAAAGTAGGTGGCCGCTCCGATGACAGGGATTCTCATGTTTCGGGCGCTTCCACCCGCGAGGAGCGCAAGCCCCCACGCAAGCCCGCCGAGGACGACAACGCTCGCAGGTATGCTCACGAGCCTCCGCGCGCCGACAAACTGCCGGCGCGCGCTGGATACCGCCTTCACCATCCGGCTGTCGATCTCCAGGGCAATCTCCGTTGCCTCAGTATACTTGCCGTCGTTGTGAAGGAGGGCAGCGCTGGAGACAGGCTCGACGGTGGGAAGCCGCCTTCCGAGCACGCGGAGGTACTCTTGGGCGAAAGCTCTCCTGGCCTCGGCCTGCCTTATCGCTCTCTCGGAAACCACGTGCGCGGCCGCGTCAAGCGCCTCGAAGAGGACGCTGCCCTGCGAGTGCGTGGGAACAGAGGTCCCGAGGAGCGCCGCACAGGTGGGGGCCACGTCCACATGGTGGGCGGGTATCCACGAAATCTCCGCGCTGGGATGCTCAGGCGTAACTATCCCCGCCCCGGCCGCCACCAGCGGGACTCGAATGACATCCTCCTCCCAGCCTCCGTGCCCGCCCCGTAGCGTGTGCCCGTGATCAGATGTCACGATTATGGTGTCGCTGGTGAGATCAAGGTTAGCCAGGACCCTCCCGATCCTCGCGTCCACCTCGGCCGATGCGGCCCCGTAGGCGGCGCTCGCGGCGCCCGAGGCGTGGCCGGCAGCGTCCACTGACGAGAAATGCACCACGAGGAACCGGGCGTCGCCCCGCTCGATCTCGCCGAGAGCCGCACGAAGGACCTCGTCGTCGGCCTTCTTGCTCGCAGCAACCTCTGCCGCTGCAGTCGCATCCACGTATGTCGCCCGCGCGACGGATGCGCCGAAAAGAACCTTCCAATCCCCGCTCGCCACGAGGGCGGTCTTTACCCCCGCGCGTCGTGCCGCATCGAAGAGGCTGTCCACGCGGACCGCGCCCCTGTACCCGTTGGTGGTCACCCCGGAGATCTCCGGAGGCGCGCCGGTGAGGAGCGTGGTCCACCCGGGGTAGGAGAGCGACGGCTGGCTTACCAAAAGCGAAAACGCGGCGCCGCGACTTCCGATGTCTTTCAGCACGGGCATCTCATCGACTCCAGCGAACCCGAGCCCGTCAACTATTACGAGGACCAGTCTCTGAGTGACTCGTGCCGTGGCGTCGCCAGGCTCAATCGGGAAAGAATACGGGCTCCGGTACCCCACGACGTCTTTCAATCCCAAGGTGGCAAGGTGCCACGAGATGGCTCCCAGGCTTATCATGACGGCGAAGGCGAGGACAACCACCGTTTCCCTTCCTCCAAGTCCGCGGCCACGAAGTCGCCTCGCCGTTCTCCTACCCGCACCCGACGTACGATCCCTCATCCTCGTAAGAGCGCCAGGCCCCATCGTCTCTTTACTGGGTTTTCGACACACCTGACCTGTCCCCTCCATCTCCGTCCGCGGCAAGCTCCCGCCGCCTCCTGTCGAGGTCGTCCACGACGCTATCAGGCACAGACACGCCTCCGAGCACGGCAGGCTCGTCGGGCGCGACGCCGTGGAAGTCGCTTCCACCTGTAACGATGAGGCCGTGCCGCCTGGCGACCTCGATCCACCGCCTGGTGAGTTCAGAATCATGAGCCGGGTAGTATGCCTCGATCCCCTCAAGCCCCGCCTCGATTAGATCCTCAAGGAGAGCCTCTCCCGCCGTCCTCCCGGGGTGGGCCAGCACGGGCACACCCCTCGCCGCCAGCACCAGCCGGACAGCTTCTGTCGGGGTCAGTCCGTAATGCTCCACGTACGCAAGGCCTTCTTTCCCAAGGTATTTCTCGAAGTCGCCGTAACGTCGCTCAGGCCTCGCATACCCCAGGTTCACCATGGCGCGGAAGACCTGGCTTCTTCCCACGAAACCCTCCTTCCCGAGGCTCAAAACGTAAGGCAGGGAGATCTTGATGCCAAGCTTGCTCAGTTTCTCCAGTATCCTCTCAGCCCTGGCGATCCGTCCCTGCCGCAACATGTGAAGAGTCCCCAGGAACGTTGCCGAGGATGTGTCGACATGGTAGCCGAGGACATGAACCTCGGCTTCCTCCACGTCGGTCGATAGCTCAACGCCGGGTATGACGCGCACGCCCAACTCCATCCCAGCGAGCACCGCCTCCTGCACACCGTCAACGGTATCATGATCGGTGAGCGCGATGGTCTTGACGTTTCTATCGAATGCCAGCCGCACAAGTTCCTTCGGAGAGTAGCGTCCATCCGACGCCGTCGAGTGAACGTGCAGGTCAACCGCCACTTGGAAATCCCCCTCGCATCCCCTGCAGGAACACAGGAGCCGCCCTTCTTGCGATCCCGTACATGCAATTATTGCCCGCAGATGTCGGTTTATTTCTCATGCCTGTGGACATAATAGTGGTGCAAAGGTCCCCGCTGGGCCGAGCTAAGACCGCCGTGCGCCTTCTCCTGGGCGCTGCAGGCCCGGAAAGCCTCACGGCGATCGAGCGAAAGGTGGCACCTCGCCTTGCATCTGCAACGCTTGTGCCGCCCGAGCGAAGGTCAGCGTGCGGCCTCCCAAGGATCCGTCCGGGCCGGAAGGCCTTGCCGGGTTCGAAAGAAGTCGCCCCTGGCCGAGCCAAGACTTGCACTGGTCCGAAGGTAGTCTGTGTACGGTTGAAAGATCGTGTATGGTCTACCCAGGATCTCTGCTGGTCGGTCAAAGGTTGCCTCCAGTTCTGTAATGTACTGCAGCTAGAGGTTGTCCCGGCCGGAAGGTCGTTGCAGCCTCGTTAGGGACTGGACGCAGCCGGCGAGAAGGTCCGCGAGGACCTTTGCCTTTTGTCCTGTTCCCTGTGACTTTGAGACATGCCGTCCCCAACTCCTGAGAGGAAAATGGGTTGCCGGAAGGCAACCCGTGACTCGTCTTGAAAACCCCGATTCTATGATATGGACTATCTCGCGGCAACCTTGTCCTTGAGAGCCTTGCCGGCCTTGAACACCGGCACCCTGGATGCGGCGATCTTGATGGACGCGCCGGTCCTCGGGTTCCTCCCCGTGCGCGCAGCGCGCTCCCTCACTTCGAAAGTGCCGAATCCGACAAGCTGCACCTTGTCTCCAGAAGCAAGAGCGCTTTCCACAGCCTCCAGCGTCGCGCCGATGACCTTCTCGACATCTTTGCGCCTGGCGCCTGTCTGCTCGGCAACTTTCGCCACGAGCTCCGCCTTATTCAACTCCGTCCCTCCTTCCGCCCTGCAAATGCTCAGGTCGTGCGGTTTTGCCTGACCTCTGCCATTTGCTATTCGATTCGATTCGGCATTCTCCTTCTCACTGTGGCGAAAAATGTTGATATGACGCCATATGCGTCGATGGAAAATCATGCCCTCAATTCCCTGGAAACGATCTTTCGACGACCTGACCCGGCTTGCCCAGCACACCGATGTGGACCCCATTGTAGGTCACATCTATTCCGCTGGCGTTGCCCACCTTGATCCGGATGGACTCCCTCGCGCGCCAGGTGGCTTGCTCCCCCGCCAGCATCGAGCGCTCGAAGACCACTTTCCCGTCGGCCACCACCCTCACCCAGCAGCGCTCGGTTATGGACACAGAGATTTCGTGACCTTCTGCGACCGCGGAACCTTCCTGCGTTGAAGGCTCCGCAGGTGACCGGGATGATGTCGTCGGCGCAGGCTGTGAAGATGTTTTCCTTGCCGCCTGCAGGCCTCCCTCCGGCGCCACCTCTTCCGGACGCGCATCCGGGAGGGCCTGGTCCTCTGACAAAACCAGAGCATCACCTGTCGCAACGTCTGTAGCACGTTCATCATGGCGAACGTGCTGCGCACCGGACACCTCAGCCAGCCCTGCAGGCACATGCCCATGGCGCCATACCGTGACGCCTACGACAACCGCCACCACAGCAACCGTTCCGACGGCGATCAACAAGCGTCGCGGAATTCTGGCTTTTTTCGACACATCTCGCCTTTTGTCGGGAGATGCCTCCCGGGCCTTCTCCGCCTCGATTCTGGCGCGCTCCGCTTTGTACCGCGCCACGACCTCATCCCCGCGAAGGCCCACCGCCTCTGCGTAGTTGCGAAGGAATCCCTTGACGTACACCTCCCCGGGGAGAGCCTCGAAGTCCCCTTGTTCTATCGCCTCCAGGTACCGACTGCGTATCTTCGTTGCCTCCTGCACGTCGGAAATAGTAAGACCCCTGGCCTCCCGCGCTTTCCTCAGAAGCTCGCCGAGCTCTCGCACGACGCATCCCCCCTCCCGGCACGCTCTCGAACTTCTTCAACCTGCACGGTTCCTGCTTTATGAGTCGCGGGCTTTCGCCCGGATCGCGTCCCACCTTTCAAGGGTCATGAGGACCTTTCGCGGCTTGCTGCCCTCATACGGGCCCACAAGGCCTCGTGACTCCATGGCGTCGATAAGTCTCGCCGCACGCGTGTACCCTATCCTGAACCTCCGCTGGAGCTTCGAGATGGATGCTTCTTCCGTCTCCAGTATGAGCCTGACCGCATCCTCGAAGAGTGGGTCCTCCTCGCCAAGGCTCTCACCGTCGGTAGCTTCCCTCGTCACGCTTTCGGCGACATACGTCGGCTCCGCCTGCGCCTTCACGAAGCCCACGATCGCCTCGATCTCGGAGTCCGAGACGTATGCACCCTGCACTCTGATAGGCTTGGGCGCTCCGACGGGGAAGAACAGCATGTCTCCCTTGCCGAGAAGCCGCTCCGCGCCCCCCGTATCCAGGATGACCCTGGAATCCACCTGGGACGGCACGGCGAAGGCGATCCGGGACGGTATATTCATCTTTATGATCCCCGTGACAACATCAGCCGAAGGCCTCTGGGTGGCCAGGACCAGGTGAATCCCGGCCGCCCGGGCCATGAAAGCAAGCTGCGAGACGACATCTTCCACGTCTTTCTGAGCCACCATCATGAGGTCGCCCAGCTCGTCTATGATGACGACTATGTAAGGAAGAGGCTTAGCGTCGAGATCATGCAGCTTGCCAGCCCTGCAAAGAGCGTTGTACCTCTCTATGTTCCTCACGCCGTTTGCGCCGAGCAACCTGTAACGGTTGTCCATCTCCTGGGCGACCCACCTCAAATATCCGCCGGCTTCTCTCGTATCAGTGACCACGGGCGCCAGGAGGTGGGGTATCCCGTCGTAGGTGGTGAGCTCCACGCGCTTCGGGTCTATCATGAGGAGCTTGACTTCCTCGGGCGTGGCCTTGAAAAGGATGCTTGCGATAAGGGCGTTGAGGCACACACTTTTGCCTGAACCGGTGGCTCCCGCAACGAGCAGGTGAAGCATGTTCTCCAGGTCACCGACCACGGGCTTACCCGCGATGTCCTTGCCCAGGGCTATGGCAAGCTTGCTCTTGTGCCTCTGAAACTCGCTCGATTGCAGCACTTCTCTCAGGTAGACGAAGGAGATCTCCGGGTTCGGGACCTCGATTCCGATGGCGGACTTGCCCGGTATCGGCGCCTCAAGCCGGACGCCAGAAGAGGCCAGTGCCAGTGCGATGTCGTCGGTGAGGCTCATGATCTTGCTCACCTTGATGCCAGGAGCGGGCGTAAGCTCGTACCTGGTTACCACCGGACCCCGATCGACCTGCGTGACCTTGCCCTTCACGCCGAAGCTGGCGAGGGTCTCCTCGAGCAACTTCGAGTGATCCGGCGTCTCCCCTTGCTTCCACCTGGCCGGTCGCGCAGGGTACCCGAGGAGGGTTATCGGCGGTAACACGTAGCCTCCGTCGCAGGGGGGTTCTGGCTTCTTACCAGGGACCACCGCGGCGCCCCCGGCGGGGCCGCAAGTTGCGGAAGCCGCCTCTTCCTTCGCGCCGACGCGCGGCCTCTTTGGGCGGGCCGGCTTCGCCTCGCCCGGGGCCGGCGCTCCCTGTGCCTCGGCAGCGGACACGGATGGCAGGCGGCGCTCACCCTCCTCCATGCCGTGCAACTCCGGCTCCTCGAAGAGGGGCAGAAGGATCCGCCGGGCGACGAACGAAGTCGCACGCAAGAGCACGCGCACAAGCGCTATAAGGCCTCCTGCGCCGAGTTTCGACCCGCGCACCGCGATCCTGGCGAGACCTGCGACGAGCCTCGGCACGGGCACGTCCGCAGCCAGGCTGACGCCGGCAAGCAGTATGACGCTGCACGAGACCACAGCACCGATCTTCCCGACGGACCACGAAAGCCATCTCGCGATCTGCGAGCCTACCATCCCTGCACCAGCGAGGCCCAGGAGCGCGGCGGCGATGCACAAGAGCCCGCTCGTGCGGGTCGCAATCGCAGCCCCCTCCCGCTCGACCGCGATGTTGACCCCGACTGCCACGAGGAGCAGCGGCATGACCACAGCCCAGTCACCTGCGATCGCCCGAAGTGCGAGGGCCACTTTCTCGCCCGCAGCCCCCGCGTCGTATCGGGCGCCCGGAAGGTCGGAAAAAAGGCATACCAGGCCAAACACACCCGCACCGACGAAGAACGTGCCCAGCACAGCCAGGAGGTGAACCCGATACCTCCGTGCAGGATGCTTCGAGGGGAGCCCCTTCCTGCCTTTGCTTTCTTTTACGCTTTCTTTGAATAGGCGTCTGGAAACTCCAGGCATAGCAGGACCTCCGTGCCGCCTTGGAGACTTCTACGCGGCCGCGCGAATTCCTCCACGGGGTTCGGCCGGCGCGCCCGGCGCCCTGCGGCAACGATCCTACTCGTGGGGGGGAACAGCGTTTTGGACGACGGCATCGGCGAGGTTGACCGCGTGGTCCGCCATGCGCTCGAGGTTGTCCACAACCTCGACGTAGATAACCCCGGACGCCGGGGAGCACCTCCCCTGGTTGAGCCGCCTGAGGTGGCTCGTTCGAAGGACGTCCTCGAGTTCGTCGATGTACTTCTCCTTCTCCCACACGTCCTGTGCGAGCGCAGGGTCGTTTTTCTCGAGGGCCTGGACGGCGTCGGAGATGACCTCGTCCACCCGCCTGAAAAGGTCACCGAGCTCGGATTTGGCCTCGTCGGAGAACTCGAGACCCTGCTCAACCTTGTCGATGGCAAACTCGGAGATGTTCACGGCATGGTCGCCGATGCGCTCGATGTCGTTCACCACGTGCAGCATGCCGGCGAGCCTGGTTGACTGGGGCTGGGTGAGCACACCCTGGGCCATGAGGGTCGAGAGGTACAGGATTATCTCGGCCTGGAGGTTGTCCACTACCTCCTCGCGAGCGTTTATGCTCTTGGAGACCGCGCTCGGCTTGCCTGCAAGGAGCGCCTGCCCGGCATCTTTCACCATCTCGCGCGCGATGCCGGCCATCCTGACAAGCTCTTTCACCGCAAGCTGCAAGGCGACGGACGGGGTGGACAGCATGCGCTTGTCCAGGTACTTCGGGCCCTGCTCCATGACGATCTCCTGTCCGGGGTACACCGCCGTCGCGATGCGGGCGAGGAGACCGGCCATGGGCAACCATACGAGGGTATTGAGAACGTTGAACGACGTGTGGGCGTTCGCTATGAGACGCTCGATGTCGCCCGTCGGCGTGACCACATGGACGAATGTCTTGAAGAATGGAAGCAGCGTAAGAAACAGGATGGTCCCGAACACATTGAAGAGCACGTGAACGATGGCCGTCCTGCGCGCAGAGAGGCTTGCACCGATGCTTGCGAGCACAGCCGTGATGCATGTCCCGATGTTGTCGCCAAAGAGCACGGGTATCGCCGCGTCGAACCCGACAAGCCCCTGAGACGCAGCAGCCATAAGAAGGCCGATGGTCGCGCTCGAGCTCTGGATGATCATGGTCATGGCCAGCCCGGCAAGCACTCCAAGGAGCGGATATTTCCCGAAGTTCGCTATCCATTGCACGAAAGCGGGGTTGTCGCGCAGCGGCCGCATGGTGTCGGTCATGACCGTCATACCCAGGAACAGCAGGCCGAACCCGAGGATGACCTGGCCCAGGTACTTGTGGATCTTCTTCCGCGAGAAAAAAGTGATGATGAAGCCCAGGCCAACTGCGGGAAGAGCCAGGTCCGCAAGGTCGAACGCGATGAGCTGCGCCGTCATGGTGGTGCCGATGTTTGCCCCCATGATCACTCCAACTGCCTGCTTCAGCGTCATGAGGCCCGCGTTCACGAAGCTGACGAGCATGACCGTGGTCGCGCTGGAACTCTGGATGACGGCTGTGACGATAGTCCCCACGATCACCCCCAGCCACGTTCTCGCAGTGAGGGCCTCGAGTATTTTCCGCATCCTGTCGCCGGCCGCCTTCTGCAGGCCGTCGCCCATCTGTAACATCCCATAGATAAAGAGCCCAAGACCGCCAAGAAGTCCGGATATGAGGGAAATCGTCACCGCTCCACCCCCAGATGGCTTTTCCCCGATCTCTACGCTGTGTCTCGTCCCTGCGCCGGCGACCGCGCCCGGGCTGCTCCCTCTCTCAACCGTGTCCTGACCATGGTCGCCGGTCCCCCGAAGCAGACCTGCTTCAGGCCCTCAGGAGCGCCCAGGCTATAACCGCTGCGCCGACGATCCACGTGTAGATCGCGAACACCATGAACCTGCGCCGTCTCAAGGCTGAGAACACGAGGTGGATCGCCACGTACCCCGAGACGATGCTGGCGACTGCACCCCCGAGAAAGGGCGCCGCGAAGCCCTTCGCAAGGCCTGTTCTCACAAGGTCCGGAAGCTCAAGCGCGCTTGCCCCGAGGATCACAGGTATGGATAGCAGAAAAGAGAACCTCGCCGCGTCGTCACGCCGGAGGCCGAACAGGAGACCCGTGCCGATCGTCGCGCCGGAGCGGGAAAACCCCGGGACCACCGCCAGCCCCTGTGCCACGCCGATGCAGAACGCACCAAAAGGTCCCAGGCAGCCCAGGGGGATACGCCCTGTGCTCACCCTGTCGGCAAGCCACAACACAAGGCCGGTCGCGACGAGGAAGATCCCCACAGCGAGCCTCGACGTGAACAGCCGCTGCACGACCGGTTCGAGCGCAAGCCCCATGAGCGCAGTCGGGACGCTCGCGACGATAATGAGGAAAACCGCCTTTCGCCAGTCGTCGCGTGAGATGGCCTTGCCGAGGCCTGTCCCCCTGGCAACATCCGCTGCAATGCCCACCGCCGCCGAGACAAGACGCGCCACATCGTGCCTGAAAACCAGGACAACCGCAACGAGGGTTCCAAGGTGCACCAGGACGTCGAACGATAGCAGCGCTTCCTGGGTCTTGAGGATCTCTCGCGCGATGACGAGGTGGCCCGAGCTTGACACGGGCAGGAATTCGGTGAGCCCCTGCACCATCCCCAGGACCACGGCTTTTACGACGTCCATGTGCGCCCCCCTCTCACGATGTCCACGAACCTGCGGGACCACGGCAGCACAACAACGATGGACAGCAGGTTGAAGAGCGTGTGAGCGTTGGCTATGCCGTGCCCCGGGTCTTGCGGTGAAATAGCCTCCACGAGCCGAACGAACGCATTGAACACCGGGAGAACACAGGCCACCCCTGCAACGTTGAAGGCAAGGTGCAAAACGGCCGCTTTCCTCGCAGCGCGCGACGCCCCGACACTCGCGATGAGCGTTGTCACACACGTGCCGATGTTGCTGCCGAGAGCGACGGCCACCGCAGACCCGAGGTCCATGATCCCCTGTCGCGCAAGGCTGATGAGCACGACCGTGGCCACGCTGGAACTCTGGATGACTCCGGTGAAGGCCGCGCCCGCCATAACCCCCAGCGTCGGCACCTGCCCCAGCACCACCAGGGACTCAACCAGCCACGGCGCGCCTGCAAGCCAGGCCATGGCAGAGGAGGTCACGCCCACGCCCCACAGGATGCATCCGAGGCCGGCCATCGCCACCCCTATGTCGCGATGAAGGCGCCGCCTCGCCGCCAGGTACAGCGCGAGCCCGGCACAGACGACCGGGGCGCCCAGCGACTCCGCTCGAAATGAGACTATCTGCGCCGTCACGCAGGTCCCGAGGTTTGCCCCCATTATCACGCCGAAAGCCTGATAGAGGTCGAGAACCCCGGCGTCGACGAGCCCAACCACCATTACCGTGACCGCGCCCGAGCTCTGCAGGACCGCGGTCACCACCGTGCCCGTCACGGTCGCAGCCAGGGGTGTGCGGGTGAGCCCTCTCAGAGCATTCTCCGCGCGCCTGCCTGCAGCGCTGCGGAGCCCCGCGCGCAGCAACCGAATGCCCGTAAGAAAAAGGCCTATCCCCGCAAGCAGCCGACAGAGCGAGGCGACCACGGCGCACATCTCCTCCACGCGCGAAGATCCGCCGCCACAGCGCATCGGTCTCAATATATGCCCTGTCAGCCCCAGTTATTATAGCACAGGGCGAATGCGGACGAAAAGCCCCGGCAAGACTCAGGGAGTTGCACTGAGTGCGCCGCCCCGGAGGCGAGTTGCCTGGAGCCGAATTGCGTGATGCTACGGAAGAGCAGCGGAGATCCCTGACTTGCTGGTTACACGTAGTGCTTGAGGGGGCAAGAATGCTCCCGACTTCTGAGAGGGGTTGCCGGTGACTCAAAGAGGTTTAGGCGCGGCCGCGATCAACGAGCAACAAGAGACGGGGTGAGCCGAACGCGGCTGCCGGGCTGCAGGGAAGGATCGAGAAAGTGCTGAGGGTCAGTGCTGATGATCCGTACGATCACGGCCTCGTTCGCGGACACCTGCTCGACGACCACGTTGATACCATTGATTTCCACATTAGTGAATGTCCTTTCTCTATCGATGCCCTCCAGGACCAGCTCGAGCGGAAGAACGGTGTACAGGATCATTGCAGCCGCCCAGCCTCCCTGTCGGCGACCTCGGCGCGGCCGGCTCGCCTCTCCTCAATCATCCTGTTGAGCGCGGCAAGCGCGTCCGAGAGGCCCCCGACCGCGTCCATGAGGCCGAGGTTGACGGCATCGCTCCCCACGAGGACTGTGCCGACGTCTCGCACAAGCTCTCCTGTGCGGAACATGAGCTCCCGGAACTTCTCCGGGCTGATTCTGGTGTGCTCGGCCACGAATTTGATGACCCGGTCCTGCATTTTCTCCAGGTACTCGTAGGTTTGGGGAACGCCTATGACAAGCCCGGAGAGCCGCAGCGGGTGCACCGTCACTGTGGCCGTCGAGGCGATGAGGCGGTACTTGCAGCTCACGGCGACCGGCAGGGCAATCGAGTGACCCCCGCCGAGCACGAGGGACACCGAGGGCTTCGACATGCTCTCGATCATCTCAGCGATGGCAAGCCCTGCCTCCACGTCGCCGCCCACGGTGTTCAGAACGACGAGGAGGCCCTCGATAGCGGGATTCTGCTCGACGGCCACAAGCTGCGGGATAACGTGCTCGTACTTGGTACTCTTGTTCTGGGGAGGCAGAACGATGTGCCCCTCGATCTGGCCGATTATCGTCATCACGTGTATGTTGCTCTGCGGCGCCGGAGGAGTGCGCATCTCACCGAGTTGTTTCAGCGATGCTGGAGCCGACTCAGGAGTGTCCGGCACCTCGCCCGGCGTCCCGGGGGACGGCGTCTTCTCTGGAACCGGGCTGATCTCGCCGCCGAGCTTTGCCGGCGCAGGGCTGGAAATTGAAAGCGTGCAGCCGGTGCCGCACCGGTCGCTCATCTCATTCAACCTCCTGGTGGTAGTCGCCTGGAGCAGGATCGGCTCGAGCTGCGCCGGTAAGTATTATGCGGCTACCACCCGCAAATCATGCGCCCGAGGGCGGCCACATCCGGTTCGAGAAGGCGAAGGCTAGAAGCCGCAAGCGGCGTGGAAGCCAGGGGGCTCTGGCGCCGCCGCGAGAGTCGCAAGACACGGAAGGCCGCGCTCAAGCCCGCAGGGACCTTCTCGCGGCCTTACATGCCGACCGAGCGGTTGACCCGCCGCCGCGGTGCGACCAGCGGTACGAGCCGGATGCCTAGATCTCGAGCGCGCTCCAGAGCCTGTCCGCAATGGTCCCGAGGAGCTTCATCAGGGCCGCAAGGAGAATCGCAAGAACTCCCGCGATCCCTGCGACGATTCCCCACGCAGGAAACCCGAGCTTGATGAAGAATCTTACGGCTAGGCCTAAGAGAGCTACGACGGCCACACCTACCAGCATCCCTGCCACCACGTTGAGGTTGGACTTCACAGCCTTCTGCTGGTCCGTCCAGTTCAGCATGGGGCGCCACATGTCGAACAGCACTCCGCACACGCACAGGACAAACGACGACATGATCCCGAGGACGATCCCCGCCACCACACTCAGGACGGGTAACCTGACCAGGTACTCGAGCACGGCAACCCCGGGAATCGCTCCCAGGGCAATCATGGTCTCCGCCCCCACCGCCTTACCGAGAGCGACGGTCTTCCCGGTTGCCGGGAAGCTCCTCGGGATCCAGATGTTTCTCCTGCCCTCGCGGGAGAAGGCCGTGAAGGGAATGGACGACATCGCCGTCAGGACAAAGAAGTACCCAGCAATGACGAGAGTTCCGACTGCCGCAAGACCGGGCATCGCGAGCAAGGCATCCCACAGGCGTGCGATTTCCGGAGTGCTCTTCACGAAGAACATCGCCACAAACATCACCGGGAATATCACAAACCCCGTGAACCCGTTCAGCACGAACACAGGGGTCCGCGTGAAGAGCTTCATCTCCGCAACGGCCAGCGAAGCCACGGGCGAGCGCGACACGTACCTTGCCGCCTGCGCCTTTCCCGCGCGGCGCGCGCCTCTCGTCGCTCCCGCCTCGAATCCGCTGAGCACGCCCTGGTAAAAGACCCTATCGCCGATGGCGAGGAGAGCCACGAACCCGAGCGCGCCCGCCGCGAGGAAGATCCCCAGATTCAAGAGGCCTTGCCAGGTGCCGGACAGCGCGAGCGCTTTCGTCGCCCAGATGCTCGGCGGGAACTGCGCTCCAACGATGTCCACGAAGCTGTTGGCGGTCGCAAGCATCTTCGCCAGGAACTCAGCCTCTTCAGCAACGCCGGGAGCTTTCGTCTGCACGAGGAACTGAAACACCACGACCACGGCTATGAAAAGGAAGCCTCCTATCATGGCCAGGGTGTCCTTCCGTCTCGACAGCCCCACGACCCTCATGAGAAGAATCGCGGGAATAGCGGCGAGCACCAGCGGCACCACTGGCAGCGCCAGGAAGACCAGGACGCTCGAGACAACATACGGGACAACGCTTACGCCGGCGCGGACTCCGTAGGCCACGAGCACGGGGACGACGAACACCGCGAGGCCCACGTACTCGTTGGCGAGGATCACGGCGAACTTGCTCACGAGCACCTCGGCCGGCCGGAGCGGAAACGGGATCAGGATGCCGAGGTCGTTCGAGAAGTAGAACACCGCTATGACCAGCACGAACCCGAGAATGAGCACGAGGACTTGTGAGAGGAGAATGCCAAGGGTCAGCGTCACAGCCCCCTGCCCTACGGCGGCAGCCGCAGAGTAATGGTACGACGCCGCCGTGTAAATGCCGATGGCAAGCATGGCTGCGGCACCGCCGATGCCCAGCACTATTAGGACAGGCTCCCACAGGCGCTGGCGCTTCTTGAGGTAGTAGTGGCGCGAGTGCGATATGGCAAAGTTCATATTGAGCTGGGCGAGGATGAGCGAAAGCGCTCGCCTTGCCATGTCAGGTCGCCTCCCCCGCCTCAGTAAGCTCGAGGAATATGTCCTCGAGCGTTTCGTCTGCTTGCTTGCGGCGCTCGCGAAGCTCCTCGACGGTGCCGCACGCAATGAGACGCCCCCTGTTGATGATGCCCACCCGGTCGCAGAGCCTCTCCGCCACTTCAAGGATGTGCGTGGAGAAAAACACTGTGTGTCCTTTGTCGCAGTGGCTCCTCATCATGTCCTTGAAAAGGCGCGACGCCCTGGGGTCCAGGCCCACCATAGGCTCGTCCAGGATGAACACGCGGGGATTGTGGAGAAGCGCTCCGGTGAGGGCCAGCTTCTGCTTCATCCCGTGCGAGTAGCTTTGGATGATGTCGCCCACGGCCGACTCGAGCTCGAACATCTCCAGGAGCTCGGCGAGGCGTCGCCTCCTCTCGTCCCGCGAGACGCCGAAGATGTCGGCCACGAGGTTGAGGTACTCGATCCCCGTAAGCCTGTCGTAGAGGTCGGGGTTATCCGGGACATACCCGATGTCGGCCTTGGCGGCCACGGGGTCACGCGCCACGTCATGGCCGTTCACCAGGATGGTGCCTCTGTCGGCCTTGAGAAGCCCCACCACCATCTTGATGGTGGTAGTCTTTCCCGCCCCGTTCGGGCCGAGAAAGCCGAATATCTCCCCGGCCCGAACTTCTAGGGAGAGATTGTCCACCGCAGGCCTCGCTCCGCCGCGGTAAGTCTTGGACACTCCCTCCAACCTCAGCAAAGCCACCTCGCTCATGCCGCGCTGACACCTCTTTACTTCACACACCGATCGGCCGTTGCCAGCGGGCCGCGCCTATACCTCCATCACGATGGGCAGGACCATGGGCCGCCGGCGGATCTTCTGGTAGACGAACTCCGCGAGGGCTTCGCGGACCCTGTTCTTGGTCGTCCCCCACTCGGTTATTCCCTGGGCTGAGCAGCGGGAGATTACCTCGCGCACCTCGCTCTCGGCCTCCTTGAGGAGCGCTTCGGACTCCTTCACGTACACGAAGCCTCTCGAGACTATGTCAGGCCCCGCTATGACCTCGGCCGTCTGCTTGTCCACCGTGACGACAACGACGAGTATGCCATCCTGGGCGAGCACCTTGCGGTCACGCAGCACCACGTTCCCGACGTCGCCGACCCCAAGCCCGTCCACCAGCACCTGCCCGGCATCGACCTTCGCGCCGAGGCGCGCGCCTTCCTTCGTGAACTCAAGGACGTCCCCGATGTCGAGGATGAAGATGTTCTCCGGCGGTATCCCCACCTGCTCAGCGAGGCGTGCGTGCTTTACGAGGTGGCGGTACTCGCCGTGGACGGGCACGAAGTACTTCGGGCGCGTGAGGTTCATCATGAGTTTGAGCTCTTCCTGGCTCGCATGGCCCGACGCGTGAACCCCCGAGAACCTCTCGTAGATGACGTCGGCCCCCTGCCTGAAGAGATGGTTTATGGTCCGGCCGATGAGCTTCTCGTTGCCGGGGATAGGAGACGCCGAGATGATCACCGTGTCGCCGGGACGGATCCCCACCTTCTTGTGGGTCGCCATCGCCATGCGCGTGAGAGCGGACATCGGCTCCCCTTGAGTGCCTGTCGTGATGATAGTCAGCCTGTCCGCGGGAACCCTGTCCACCTCATCCACGGAGACAAGCATCCCCGGAGGTATGACAAGGTACCCGAGGTTCGTGGCTATCTCCACGGTGTTTTCAAGGCTTCGGCCTATGACGGCGACCTTCCTCCCGAACTTCCACGAGGCGTCCACTATTTGCTGGACCCTGTGGATGTTCGACGCAAACGTCGCCACGAGGATCCTTCCCTCTGCCTTGCTGAAAACGTCCTCGAAGGCGCGCCCTACGTCGCGCTCAGACATGGTGTACCCGGGGCGCTCCGCGTTCGTCGAATCTGAAAGAAGAGCCAGGACGCCTCGCGAGCCGAGCTCCGCGAACTTCCGAAAGTCCGGCGCCTCCTCGCCGATGGGCGTCTGGTCGAACTTGAAGTCGGCCGTGTGGACTAAAAGTCCGGCGGGCGTGGTGATGGCGAGCGCTACCACATCGGCGATGCTGTGGTTCACCCGGACGAACTCGACGGTGAACGGCCCCAGCGAGAGCGTCTCCCCAGCCTTCACGCACTGAGGAGGAAAAGCCGGCGAAACGCCGTGCTCCGCGAGCCGTCCCTCCACAAGGCCAAGCGTCAGCCTGGTTCCGTATATCCTGGGGCTCACCTGCTTGAGGACGTATGGCAGGGCGCCGATGTGGTCTTCGTGCCCGTGCGTGAGGATGATCCCCCGTATGCGGTCCTGGTTTGCCACGAGATACGAGATATCGGGGATGACGAGGTCGATGCCGAGCATCTCCTCCTCCGGGAAGGCCACCCCCGCATCCACCACGAGTATGTCCCCGTTGTACTCGATAACCGTCATGTTCTTGCCGATCTCGCCTACCCCGCCCAGGGGCACGATCGAAAGCCTGTCGTCTTTGGCCACGCCTCTTGTGTCACCATCTTTACGAACCCGCTCGGGGCCCCCGCACTCGAAGGCAGGGAGCCTCGAGCGGCGTAGTCATCCGGATGCAATTGTAACATAACGCCACGGGCGTCTCAAGGTCGGCCTACCGGCCCGCCCCGGCCCTCCGACCGGGTCATGCCACGAGCCCCAGGCCTGAAAGCGCCTGATGGACGATCGCCGCCTCCCTCTCACCGGCCTCCACGAGGGGCGGCCGCAGCCCTCCCACGTCGAACCCCGTGAGCCTGAGCGCGAGCTTCACAGGGATGGGGTTTGTCGTCACAAACAGCGCTTTAAAGAGCGGGAAAAGCTCAGCGTTGATCTCCGCAGCCTTCGCCACCTGGCCGGCGACATACGCCTCAACCATCTCTTTCAGCCGCCTGCCGACGACGTGCGAGGCCACGCTGATGATGCCCTCGCCACCCACCGCCAGGATCGGAAGGGTCAAGCTGTCGTCGCCGCTGTAAATCTTGAACGACGGCGGCGTGCGCCGACGGATGTCCGTGACCTGGTCGAGACTGCCACTGGCCTCCTTTACGGCCACGATGTTCTCAACGCACGCAAGCTTCTCGACGGTCTCGGGTGTCATGTTTATGCCGGTCCTGCCAGGTATGTTGTAGAGGATGACCGGCAGACTCGTGGCCGCCGCGATGGCCTTGAAGTGGGCAATGAGCCCGTCCTGCGGCGGCTTGTTGTAATACGGCACGACAGCCATGACCCCGTGGACTCCGACCTTCTCGGCCTCACGCGTAAGCTCTATACTGGGCTGCGTCGCATTCCCGCCCGTGCCAGCGATGACCGCAGCCTCTTTGCCAACAGCCTCCACGACCACCCTGAAGAGGTTCACTTTCTCCTCTTTCGTCAGCGTCGGCGACTCACCGGTCGTTCCTGCGACCACGAGGCCGTCGGAGCCCGAGTCAACCAGCTTCCTTGCAAGCTCCGCAGCCCTGTCGTAGTCCACCTTGAGATCGGGCGCAAATGGCGTGACCATCGCGGTGAGCACTCGTCCGAAGCTCCTCATACAAGCATCCCTCCAGTACAACCGTTGTCCCCGCCGTTCCCGGCTCATCTTGCGGGTCTCGCGCTTGAGGCTCACGCCCCGAGGCCGAACTTCGCGTGCAGCCCTCTCATGGCCTTCTGCATGTCTTCCTTCTTCACCAGGCACGATATGCTGGCGTGGGAGTCTGACGTCTGGTATATTGGCACTTTCGCCTCCGCCAGCGCCTCCACCACCCGGGCCATAACCCCCGGCACACCCCTCATGCCCGCTCCGACCACGGACACCTTGGCACACCCCCGCATCACCTTTATCGTAAGCCCATCAAGGCCAAGCCCCTCCAGGACGGCAACGGCGGTCTCGACCACGTCCTCGCTCACCGTAAAGCAGATGAGCTCCGGAAATACGTTGATGAGGTCAACGCTTATGCCTGCGTCAGCGAGCGCCCGGAAGACGCCTTTCGCAATGCCCGACTCGTTGACGTCCCTCGACGAGTCAATGCGGATCTGCGCGACGTTTGTGAGATGGGTTACGCCTGTGGCCACCTTATCGGACCGTATCACCGCTCCGTCAGGGGGCGTCCCGGTCCTTGTCACCAAAGTGCCAGGCTCGTCGGAGAACGTGTTCTTGATCCGTATCGGGATGCCGCCCTCCATTGCTATCTCCACAGCCCTTGGATGAACGACCTTCGCTCCGAGGTGCGCCATCTCAACTACTTCCCTGTACGTCATAACCCGAAGGGACCTCGCATCAGGGACGATCCTGGGATCCGCGGTCATTATCCCTTCCACGTCGGTGTATATCTCGATGACCTCAGCTCCCAGCGCCACCGCGAGGGCCGCGGCGGTGGTGTCGCTGCCGCCCCTGCCGAGGGTGGTGACGTCGCCCGACCGCGTCACGCCCTGGAACCCTGCAACCACCACAACCCTGCCGTCTTGCAGGTGCTCCAGCACCCGCTCCGGGCGGACCTCCAGAATGCTGGTGTTGCCGAAGTTGTCATCGGTGATGATGCCCGCCTGGGCGCCCGTGAACCCCACAGCCGGGCACCCCATTGCCCGGAGCGTCTGAGCCATCACGACGGTCGAGATCACTTCGCCGCACGATAGAACGAGGTCCAGCTCGCGCCGGTCGACCTCGCTGTGCACTTTCCGGACGAGATCTATAAGCGTATCCGTGGCGTACGGCTCCCCCATCCTTCCCATGGCCGATACGACCACGACAGGCGAATAGCCGCGTGACTTCGCCTCCAGCACCCTGGTCGCCGCACGAGCCCTCTGGGCGGGCGTCGCGACTGAGGTGCCGCCAAACTTCTGCACCAGGATCCTCACGGCCTTCACCTCGCCCGAGTCCTCAAGTTCCGCCCCCGGCCGACGAGCCATACGTCCTGGCTGCGCTCCATGCTACATTCCACGCTGCACTGTGCGGACTCTAGATGAGACCCTGCCGAAGAGCCTCTTCGGCTATCTCCACGGCGTTCAGCGCCGCGCCTTTTCGAAGCTGGTCACCGACAACCCAGAGGTTCAGGCCGCGCTCGATGGAGTTATCTTCGCGTATGCGCCCGACCTGCACCTCATTCCGCCCCGCCGCGAAGAGTGGCATTGGGTAGAGCATGTTCTCCGGGTCGTCCACGACGCTTACTCCAGGAGCCCGCGCCAGGATCTCGCGGGCCTCCTCCCGGGAAAGCTTTCTTTGCGTTTCGATGTTGAGCGACTCGGAATGGCATCTCTCCACTGGCACGCGCACGGTCGTCGCGGTCACGGCGATGCCCGGCCCCATTATCTTCTCAGTCTCGCGCACCATCTTCCACTCTTCTTTCGTATAGCCCATGTCCTGAAACACGTCTATCTGCGGGATCAGGTTGAACGCGATCTGGTAGTGCTTCGGGGCGGACGCAAAAGGCAGGGCCCCCGGGTTTACAGTCTCGCCCGCAAGATACGCCCGGGTCTCCTCAAAGAGCGCGCTCATCGCCCGCGCGCCCGCGCCTGAAACCGCCTGGTATGTGGACACTACGACTCGCTTCACCGTGGCCGCATCATGGATCGGCTTCAGGACGACAACCATTATGATCGTGGAGCAGTTTGGGTTCGCTATGATACCGGAGTGTTTTGCGATATCGCCCGGGTTCACCTCCGGCACCACCAGAGGCACCTCCGGGTCCATGCGGAATGCGCTGGAATTGTCTATCACGAGGACGCCTGCCCGCGCCGCAGGAGGCGCGTATTCTCTCGACACTGAGGCCCCGGCGGAAAAGAATGCAAGGTCGTGCCCGGCGAGCCTCGCCTCCGAGAGCGCGTGCACCGGGAGGCTCTCGCCCCGGAAGCGCATGGTCTTCCCCTCCGACCTTGCCGAAGCGAACAGGGACAGGGTAGCGCAAGGAAACCCCCTTTCCTCAAGGACCCGCAGGAACTCCTGGCCGACCGCTCCCGTTGCCCCGACTATCGCCACTTTCAGTTTGCGCACCGTTCTCCCCTCTCAACGCACTCCGGGCTGCTCGGCGCGCGCCGGTCGCCGCATGGCTCCACCATGCATGCGGCGCTGTGCGTGCCGCTTGCCCCGGGAGTGCTGTATGAGCGTCATCTTAGGTTAGCATATCCCGCGCGCCTCTTCCTGTCAACAAGCAGGGGCTGAATCTGCCTTCCCTCCAGGGCTCCTACGACTGTGTCCACCACGAGGCTCATGTCGCAAACGAGAGAGTTGGGTTTGCTTTCGGGCGCATCCTGGCCGAAGGGGACCATGTACACGTTCCGGGTATTGAGCAGAATGCCGAGGTTCCTGGCATTTGCGCCGAGGGCGTCGTTTGTGGAGATCCCGAGGATCACCGGCCGCCCGTTGCGCAGCGTTGACTTGGCGGCCATGAGCACGGGCCCGTCGGTGATGCCCAGCGCAAGCTTGGCGAGGGTGTTCCCCGTGCACGGGGCGATGACCAGGGCGTCGAGGACCTTCCCCGGCCCCAGGGGCTCAACCTCGTGGATGGTGCACGCCGGCTCCTTGCCCGTGATCTGCTCGAGCCGGCGCGCGATGTCAGCGGCCCTCCCGAACCGGGTGTTCTGCGTTGCGACCTTCTCCGACAGGATCGGATACACATCGGCTCCCTCGGCAACAAGCTTCTCGATCTCCGGCAGGACTTCAGGGATTGTACAGAAGGACCCGGTCAAAGCGACGCCAACCTTCTTGCCAGCAAGCCGCATGGCTCACACCTCCAGCACGTGTTGCGCACGTTATGGGTCAGCGGAGACGGGCAAGTTCCCTGCGGATCATCTGAGGTAAAGCCTCGGCAAGGATCGCGCCGGCGGTTCTCGGCGCAACCTTTCCGGGCAGGCCCAGAGCATGGACGGTCTTTATGCCATAGCGGGCAGCAGCCTGGAAATCGGTGCCCCCGGGCTGGGACGCAAGGTCGATGATGAGCGACCCCGGCCTCATCCCCTTGAGCACTTCCTCGGTGAGCACGATGGCGGGCACCGTATTGAAGACCACATCGGCGTCGGACGTCGCCTGGGCCAGGGATGAGAGATGCACCGTAGAAGCGCCTATCTCCTCGGCCCTCGCGAGCTGCGCGAGGTTTCTCGCGGCGACGGTGGTCCGCGCACCCAGGGCCAGCAGAACCCGCGCGAGCGTGATGCCGACCCGCCCGAACCCTACGACGACCGCGCGGCACGAATGGATCGTCACCGGTAGCTCCTCCATGGCGATCTGGACGGCGCCTTCTGCGGTGGGTATCGAGTTCCTTATGGCAACTTCGTCGTCCTCCGTCACCTCGACAAGGGTGACGCCGTGCCTGGCCGCGAACTCCTTGAGCCTGGGCCTGGCGGCTCCGACGAAAAGCGGAGCCCTGGGTGCGATGACTTCGAGCACTTCCTCGCTCAGGGTGATGGTGACATCCGGGTCAAGCGTCCTCACCTTGCCGCCGACGTCAAGGCCCCCCATGCCCACCACCACAGCATCTACGCCGCGAAGGGCCTCGAACACGGACGTCTCTCTCTCCGCGCCGGCAAGCTCGGGGAGGTCAGGATATCCGACCACTTTCACCCTGGCCCCCTCGGCCAGGAACCTCTTTATCACCTCTATCTCTCGCCAGTCGCCCCCGAGTACCGCGATGACAAGCCCACCAAGGCCCCCCTTCATCCACGGTCCCTCCTCTGACCTCAAGTTGCTACGTGTAATATATGAACCTGCACGGGGACCGGTGCCTGTTCCGCCTGCCAGGGGACCGGAGCGCCTGCGGCGGTCTACTTAGAGGTCCAGGAGATTCTCGAGGCCGAAGACCGCGTGATCCAGGCCCATGACTTCTCGGATGGCCAGCATGACGCCGGGCATGAACGACTCCCTCGATATCGAATCATGGCGTATCGTGAGCACCTGGCCCGGTCCCCCGAAAAGGACCTCCTGGTGAGCGACCAGGCCCGGCAGCCTCACGCTGTGTATCCGCACGCCCCCGACGCTCTCGCCCCGGGCGAGGGGCTCCTCGCCCCCGGCCGCAGCCTCCGCCCGCGCCCGGTCCACCCTGGCCATGACCTGCGCAGTCTTGATGGCCGTACCGGAAGGCGCGTCCACCTTCCTGTCATGGTGTAGCTCGATTATCTCGGCGGCGTGGAAGTACCTCGAGGCCATCTCGGCAAACTTCATCATGAGTACCGCCCCTATGGCGAAGTTGGGGGCGACCACCGCGCCGATCCCGTTCTTGCGGCACAGCCGGTCGATCTCATCGATGTCCTGCGCGCTGAGACCGGTCGTGCCCACCACGCACCGGACGCCCATCCCCAGTGCCGTCCTGACGTTCCCCATGACGGCGGCCGGGTGCGTGAAGTCTACCATCACGTCCGGGCACACCCGGGTGAGGGACGAGGCGAGATCGCGCGTCACCTCGAGAAAATCGTCCGTGCGCTCGGGGTCAATTGGCACCCTCCCCTCCCTAACGTCGACCCCACCGACAAGCTCCATGTCAGGCTCCCTTGACACTGCAGCCACGACCTGCCTCCCCATCCGTCCCGCGGCACCAGCCACGACCACTCTTATCCGCGACGCTTTCTCCGTCTTCATCTCCATGTCTTTCCCCTCCTCCATTCATGTCCTCATGTCCGTTCGCCCACGCCGGCCACAGCAAGCGAGAGGAAAACGAAGAGCCGCCCGGTGCCCGGCCTTCCACGGCTGGACCCGCGACGGCGTCTTCCCAGCGGATGCCGAAGGCCACCCGGGCCTTTACCTCTAGTGGATCTCGATATCAGATGCCCCGAACCTCGCAAGCACGTTCTTCGCGTCGTCCACGGTGTTGTCGTCGGCCTTCACAACCGCGAGGATCTTGCCTTCCTTCACCTTGTTCTCGTAGTACCTTCCCCGCTCCTCGGGAATGCCGAGGTCAACGAGGCCTCCCACGATCCCGCCGGTCACAGCCCCGGTGAGACCTGCAGCTATGGGGCCCGCAGCGACGATCGGGCCGATCCCGGGGATGGCAAGCGCGCCAAGCCCGGCGAGAAGGCCCGTCGCGCCCCCTATGGCGCCGCCGGTGAGGGTCCCACCGGTAATGTCATTTCCCCCTCCCCGCATCGTGAGCCCGCCCTCGCCTCGGTCGCCTCCCTTCATGCGGTCCTCCTTCGCCACGATGGATACCTTGTCATCACCGAAGCCCTTTCGCTTCAGCTCCTCGACCGCCCTTTCCGCCTGATCGCGTGAATCAAACGTGCCTATTACGCTTGCCATTTGCAAAGCCTCCTCCGAAAGACTGGATTTCGGCTTTAGTTTGACATAATGGCAAGCCTCGTATTCACCGTAGTCCACGGCGGCCGCGACCTGCTCGTTACACTGCTCACGGGAGTCCGATGCATCATGGCCCTCGAGCTTCTCCTTGATGCGCAGGTACTGGGCGACAAGCCTGTCCAGGTTTTCGCTGATGCGGTATGTCTCCGCCCCGTCAAGCCTTCCGTCGTCCCGGGCTATGGCCGTGTGCAGCTCCGCGCGCAACTCCTCGATGGCACCCCGGAGCGACTGAAGCCTCTCGTCTATCCCGTCGACCATGGTACTCCCTCCGAATGAACGACGATTTCGCCTTCCGCGGGCCAACCGCGGCCGCAACGGGCACCGCCCCGCCGAGCAGCTCCGCTGCCACCTCGCGCACGTCATCTCCGGTCACGCCATCGATCCTTCTGAAAACCTCATCCGGTGTCTCCAGAGGTTCGTGGAAGAGCTCGAGCCGTCCGAGCCTGCTCATGCGGCTGTTGGTCGTCTCGAGATTCAACACGAGACTGCTTTTCAGCTGTTCCTTGCCCCTGATCAATTCCTCACCGCTAATCCCGCACGATGCCACCTCGTCAAGCTCCTCACGAATGAGGTCCTCGACGACCTTGGCATGGTCCGGGCTTGTGGCCGCATAG
This sequence comes from Bacillota bacterium, assembly GCA_012516125.1. Lineage (GTDB taxonomy): Bacteria > Bacillota > SHA-98 > UBA4971 > UBA4971 > UBA6256. Next base: position 43,780 of record JAAYXB010000075.1, read on the forward strand.
AGTATGAAAGCTCCTGCGTCGTCGAACGACGCCACGTACGAGTACGTCGAGTACACGAGGCCCCGATCTTCCCTGAGCTTCTGAAACAGCCTGGAGCTCATGCCACCACCGATGGCGATGTCAAGGAGGTAAAGCGCAAATCTCTTTGGGTGCTTTCTGTTGTACGCTTCGACCCCGAGGCAAAGGTGCACTTGCTCGGTGTTCTTCGGTCGAAACACGCGCGCGCCCGGGATCCACGACGGCCGCACCTCAGCAGACTGGGCGGAGGACGGCAAGCTGAGGTGTCTCTCCACCGCCTCCACGACCCTTTCGTGGGTCACATGTCCGGCCGCCGCGACGACCACATTTTCGCACGTGTAGTGATCCCCCATGTACCTGAGGATGACATCCCTCGTGAGATTGCCGAGTGTCTCCTGCGTTCCGAGCACGGGCAGACCCACCGACCGGCTTCCCCAGGCCGCGCGAGCGATCTCGTCGTGGACCACGTCTTCCGGCGAGTCCTCGTACATCCCGATCTCCTCTGCCACCACGCCCCTCTCTTTCTCCACATCCTCTGGAGCCAGGAGCGGGTGGCACACCAGGTCACACAGGATGTCCACCGCAAGGTCAACGTGCTCATCCAGCACCTTGGCGTAGAAACAGGTGTGGTCCTTGCCTGTGAAGGCATTCAACTGACCGCCGACGCCGTCCATCTCCTCGGCGATTTGCCTCGCCGTCCGCCGCGTCGTGCCCTTGAAGACCAAGTGCTCGATGAAGTGGGAGACGCCGTTCTCCGCTGGCGCTTCCCACCTCGAGCCCGCGTTCACCCAGATGCCGACGGAGCAGGATCTCACGTGAGGGATCTCCTCGGTGACCACTCTTGCGCCACACGGAAGAACCGTCCGCTTGTAAGAGGCTGTGCCACGCCACTTTGACAGATCTCTCCACCCCTCGTCATCAAACGACAGACACTGATAGATTCGCCCACGTCAATATGATTCCTCTTTCATCCGGAGAGAATCTCACCGCGATCTTTCGCCTGGACGGACGGCGGTGGCTGCATGGCAGCTTATGCAGAAACAGGCTCCGCTAGAGGAAGTTACATAAAGGATCGTAGGCTTCGCAGTAGAACTGGACATTACACACCGTGTGCGTCCGCGTGCGGCCGGACGCTTCCGCCAAGGAGGAGAAGCCCGACTTGGACCCAAAGATCGCAGCAGCCGTCTTGACCCTCCTTCTACTCGTCTTCTCAGCACAAAACCAGACCCCCTCCCCAGGTTCCGTCGAGCCGCCTGCGAACGTGCACGGTGCGTCGCTGCCGAACAGGACCGTAGCCGAGCCTCCATCCGGGAAGGACGCCGCAAACCAGGGCCCCCAGGCCACGACCAGGCGCGCGCAGCCTGAACTCGGGGCCGGGGCGAAAGCGAGGCCGGTGCCCGAACTCGAACCGGGCACCAGCACAACGGTCACGGAGCGCGCGAGAGTGCGTAAAGGGCCTGGCACATCGTATGCAACCCTCGCGAAGGTGAGCCCTTCCACAAAGTTAGTTACGCTCGCCCGTCACAACGACTGGTACCAGGTCCGACTGCAGGACGGACGGGTTGGCTGGATTGCGGGGTTTCTCATCCTGGACCCGGCCGAAGGACGCGGACGCAGCGTGGATCCCGCGCCGATTCCGACGGCGCCTGGCGGGTCGAACCACAGGCCGCGCGGCACTCGCTGGGTGCTGGGGTACTACACCGAGGACTACCCGGGTGACCCGACATCATATGGCTCTCTCTTGAGGAGCAAAGGAGTCCTCGACTCCATGGCAGCTTTCCTGCACCCTGTGGACGCCGGTGGCCGCGTCTCCGGAACGGCGAGCAAGCGCGCACTCGAGGCCGCGAAGTCCGCAGGAATTCAGGCCCTGGCTCTCGTGCACAACCTGACCACCTCGGGGTTCGATGGGAAGCGGGCCCACGCCATGCTCCAGAACACCAACTCCCGGACGAGGGCCATAGCGGATATCCTGGATATCCTGGAGCGAGGCGGGTACGATGGCGTGAACATCGATCTCGAGAACGTGTACCCGTCGGACCGCGACAGGCTCACAGCGTTCATGGAGGAGCTTGCCGAAAAGCTCAGGCCCCGAGGTTACCTTGTAACCATATCGGTGCCCGCGAAGACTGCGGATCACGCCGGGACCGAGTGGGTGGGGGCGTTTGACTACTACGCGCTCGGCCGAGTGTGCGACCACGTAATGCTGATGACCTACGACGAGCACGCATGGACCAGCGGCCCGGGGCCGATCGCGTCTTACAACTGGGTGGAAAGGGTCGTGCGGTACGCCATCACTCAGATGCCGCGAAGCAAGATCCTGCTGGGCATCCCGGCCTACGGCTACGACTGGAACCTTCACACGGGCCGCGTCACGGCTCTTTCGTACACGCAGGTCATGAACCGTGCGAGAAGCCTCGGCATCGACCCGTCGTGGGACTCGACGGCGAGATCGCCTTACTTCAAATATGTAGACGCACGCGGCGAGCGCCATGAGGTGTGGTTCGAGTCTTCCCACAGCATAAAGCCCAAGCTTGATCTCGTCACCAGGTACGACCTGGGCGGAGTGGCCATATGGAGGCTGGGATACGAGGATGACGCCTACTGGCAGGTCATCCGCGAAAAGCTGGGGTGAGGCGTGGGAGAAGCCTGGGCTCGTGCGAGCGCTGACGCGAACCCAGAGCCTGGCACGGCCCATGCCGCAGGACGACGCTGGACGCTGGACCTTGGCGCAGCCACACGGCTTTTCACAGGGCTGCTTACTGCATGCCGAGAAGCTCGGATATGGTGGCGAACTGATAGCCCTTCTTGCGTGCCGCCTCAACGATGGCCGGAAGCGCTTTGTTTGTGACCTCTGCGGGGTGCATCAGAATGATCGCTCCGGGGGTCGTCTTGCGTACCACCCGGTCGATCACTTTCTGCGGGTCGCTGGTCTTCCAATCTATCGTGTCGATGGTCCACATGATCGTGGTGTAGCCAAGGGACGCAGCAGCCGACGTCACCGTCTGGTTGCATTCGCCGTACGGTGGAGCGAAGAGCTTGCTGGGCCTTGCTCCGAGCCTTCCAAGCAGGTCTTCGTTCCGCAGGATGAGGTCACGGATCTCGGCCTCGGGCATCCTGGCCACGTGGACGTGCTTCGCCCCGTGGTTTCCGATCTCGTGCCCCTCGTCCGCGAGAAGCTTCACGAACTCCGGACGCTTTTCCGCCCACTCGCCGTCCAGGAAGAACGTGGCCTTCACGTTGTGGGCGCGGAGGGTCTCCAGCATGGCGGGGATGTGCTCCTCACCCCACGCCACGTTCACCGAAAGGGCCATGACCTTCTGGTCGGTCTCTACCCTGTAGACGGGGTTGAACAGCCTCCGCGTTATGCTCGGCATTACGGCTACCCTGGCAAGCTCGACCGCCTCACCCGGCTTTGCCTGCATCACCCGGGCCACCGTGAGGTCCACGTCAACGTCGATCCCTGGCTCCTCCGCTATGATCTCCCCGGTCTCCTTGAAGAACATGGCGTCCTTCGGGGAGACCCGTTCCCGCTCTGCCATGGTCTCGACGATGCGTCGCACCTCCTGGGCCAGCAGCCCCGCCACCTGCTTGCCTTCAAGAGTCACGCCGGGACGGACCCCGTGGAAGACGCGTCTCACCTCGTCGAGGGATGAGACAAAGACCGCGGTGAACACCATTACAAGAAGGGCGAACGCCGCAAGCAGTACCCCCTCCCTGCTTATCACGATGGCGGTCAAGCGCGCCTCGCGCCTTGGCAGCAACCTGTCCTTACGCATCAGCCGGAGACCTCCCCTCATGCCGCCTCGCATCTCCCGGTGGCTCTATCGGGCGCTGCTCCCCTGTGTGAGGGTGTATGTAGTACCGTCCCTCCAGCAGGAGGCTGGAAAGGGGAACGATGGCGTAGCCCTGCTTCTTCAGCTCGGCTATGATGAGGGGCAGCGCTTCCACCGTGTGGGCGCCCGTCACATGGAACCGCACGATGGCGCCCTTGTGAATCTTCCCGAGGACCCTGGCCTTCATGTCAGCCGCAGGAGCGCCCCGCCAGTCCAGCGAGTCTATGCTCCACACCACCGTCTCATAGCCGAGGTCTCTGGCGGTCTCAATGACCTTGTTGCTATACTCGCCGTATGGGGGACGGAACACCTTCGGCGCCAGTCCCGTCACCTCTTCTATGGTCTTGTGAGCCTTCTCCAGCTCCCGCTTGAGCTCGGATGCGAGACACGAATTCGGGTGCGGCACAGAGTAGGTGTAGTTCCCGAGGTCGTGGCCACAAGACACGATCTGCCGGGCCGCTAGCGGATGGTCCATGACCCACTTCCCCGAGAGAAAGAACGTCGCCCTGACATCGTGCTCCTTCAGTACCGCGAGGATCTCCGTGGTCCGGTCCCTGCCGAACCCGCTCTCGAACGTGAAGGCGACCTTGTCGTCCGCCGTTGCGACGAAGTATACGGGCACGAGCCTGCCCGATACCGTGGCGATGACCGCCCTTGCCGCGCCGACGAGAGCAAGCTCGGCAGCGTGCACGAGGACGAGCAGCACGACGGCTGCAATGAGCAGGCGGTGCCAGTTTCGTCCTATGATAACGAGCACGGACCGCCCTCCCTGTGGACCGCATTCCGGTTATATGTATGCGGGCCCAGCACCCGGCATGCCTCGGGTTATCAGGGCGGGTTTGGTCGCTCCCCCACCCCCGGCGCAGGGTGCCGACGGGCCGCCGCAGGGCAGGACGCGCACAAGTTCATCGCCGCTCCCGGCGCGAGGCGACGACGGGGGCGGGCCTGCCGCCCCCGCATGTGCTGTCGTGGAGATAGATTGACGTTACGCCGGCAGGCGAACGTCTACCTTGCGAAGTAGTGGTTGCCGATGACGGTGGTGATGGGGCGAGAGTAGATCCATGGGGACGTGACTCGGGCGGGATTGTAGAAGTAGAGGGCGCCGTACGTGGGATCCCATCCGGACAGCGCGTCCTGGGCCGCCCGATACGACTCCGGGTCCGGCGGCAGGTTAATCTGCCCGTCCATGACCGACGTGAACGCCCACGGCTCGTAGATCACCCCAGCTATCGTCTTGGGGAACAGCGGGCTTTTCACCCTGTTCATGACGACCGCACCCACGGCAACCTTGCCCAGGTACGGCTCGCCTCTGGCCTCACCCGCTATGAGGTGGGCAAGAAGCTGGTAGTCAGATGACGCTGCGCTCGCGACATCGCCCGACGGCACGGGAAGATGCGCCGACGAGACGAGGAGCACGGCCAGAAGCCCGAGTGCTACAAGTCTGGTCTTGCCGTGTCTCATGGCGTTACCTCCTTACCTGGTACTCTGTCGTAGCGCGCGAAGGCGCGCCAAGCGGGGCCGAACGACCCCGTTTATACGAACTCGTGAGCGGATTATAGCATATACCTGCAGGAAAGAACAACCGGAAGATCATGTTAAGGCAGATCCTGGGCTAACCTAGCCAGGCGGACACGGTCGAGGCGACCTCCGCGGTGGTGCCTGTGAAGCACGTGACGCCGACCGGGAGCGACGAGAGGAAGACCCTGCCGTATGACTTCTCCACGAGCCTTCTATCGAGGACGACCACGACGCCCCTGTCTTCGCGGGATCTTATGAGCCTTCCGAATCCCTGGCGGAACCTCACTACCGCGCTGGGGAGGGCATACGAGTAGAACCCGCTGGCACCAGCCTTTTCCGCAGCCTCCACCTTCGCTTCGACCAGCGGGCTTGTGGGCACCTGGAACGGCAGCTTGACCAGGATCACGCATGAGAGCGCTTCGCCCGGCACGTCAACGCCCTGCCAGAAGCTGTCGGCCCCAAGGAGGACACCAGGCTTCTCACGAAAGTGCGCCAGCATGAGATGGCGGGGCATATCGCCTTGCCTAAGCACAGGAATCCCTGCCGCCTCGAGGCCGTCGCGAAGCGCCTCGTGGGTGCGATGGAGCATGTCCATGGACGTGAAGAGAACGAACGCGCGTCCCTTCGATGCCATTACGATGTCCATGATGGCCCTCGCGGCCGTGTCTACGAACCCCGGGTCCTGGGGCTGTGGGAGGTCGCAAGGCACAGCAAGCAGCGCCTGCCTCGAGAAATCGAAAGGTGAGTCGAAGATGAGCTCTATCGGCGGCTCGTCGAGGTCCGTAAGGCCGACCTCTTTTCTAAAGAACCCGAACTCGCCGCGCACAGTCATGGTGGCCGACGTGAACACGGCCGACTCCACCTGCGAGAACAGGCGCTCCGCAAGAATCGGCCCGACATCCAGGGGTGTCGCCACAAGCCCGATGTCATGTGGGGTTATCTCCGCCCAGTACACATACGCCTCGTCCCCCCGGCACATCACGAAATCAAGGGCCGTCGCCTCCGATGAGATCCTCGCTGCCACGCCCTGGAGATCGGCCATCGCGCCCTGGAGATCCTCATCGGCCTCGTCGCCGAGGTCCGCAAGGCTGTCGAGGACGGAGCCAAGGTCGCGGGCAACCTCACCCGCCCTGATGATCACCCGCTCCGCGCCCGGTGTGACCTCCTCCTGCCACACGGGGCTTGCGGTAAGCTGCCCCTTCAGCCTCACGGCCCGCTGTCCGCTACGCTCACGTTCGCCTTGGCGTTCGCGCTCCCATTCACGTTCGCGTTGGCGTTCGCGTTCATGCTGCTCGCCGTTGGAGCTCCCCTGCCCCGTCGCCCGCACGAGCGAGTCGAAGAACCACTCGACGCTCTCTCGCAAACGCTTCACGCCTTCGGCAGCCGTATCCACCAGCCGCGCAATACCAGCAACGTCGCCCTCGGGCGCTCCTCCCGCGCCCCGAAACAGCCTCAGCCGGAGCGACGGAAGCAGCCCGCCCTCGCCACGCCGCTCCCGCTCGGTCCGGACGAGGTCCTGGCAGGCCCTGCGCATCTGGGCAAGGCTCGCGCGGCGGCCGAGTCTCTCCGCCGCAACCTCCGGGACGTTGTGCGCTTCATCGAAAACCACGTAACGGTAGTCCGGAAGCACCCGGGCGCCGGACGCGGTCGGGAACGCCGTCCTGAGTGCGAGGTCGGAGAAGAGCAGGTGATGGTTGGTGACCAGGATGTCCGCCTCCTCCATCTCCGCCCTTGCCCTGGCAAAGTAGCAGAGCGACAGGTACGGACACTTCGCGCGCAGGCACGACATGGAATCCGAGGCGATCCGATCCCAGAGGGCAGCGGGCACTATAGTTTGGAAGTCAGATCTTGAGCCGGTGGCGACCTTTGGCAGCTCCGCGAGGAGCGCCGCCAGTGCCTGGCGAAGGGACGGGTCGACCGACATATCGTCCGCCTCGTTCGCGACACATGCCAGCTTGCGTCGGCATATATAGTTCGCCCGTCCTTTGACAAGCGTGAAGCTGAATCGCACACCGAGAGCCCGCGAGAGGTCGGGGAGATCCTTGTGGATGAGCTGCTCCTGGAGGTTTATCGTGTTTGTGGATACCACCACCTTCTCACGCCTTTCGCGCGCCCATAGCACGGCCGGAACCAGGTATGCCATGGACTTGCCGGTGCCCGTCCCGCTTTCGACGACCGCATGGCGGGACGTGGAAAACGCCCTCCACACCGCAAGGGCCATTTCAATCTGGGATTGCCTGACCTCGTAGCCGTCGAACGCGCGCGCGAGCGGGCCGTCAGGCGCGAAGACGGCCGCGACCTCGTCCCTGCCAGACCGCGCCATCTACCAGCTCACCGCCTCGGCTGCGATACGACGCAGTGCGGCAAGGTTGCGCGCATCGTCGTCAAGAGTCCTGTGGGGCGTCTCGAGGATGAACGGAAGATGCGCAAGCCTGCTGCAGCCGAGGATGGCACGAAAGCCGGCCTCGCCGATTCGGCCCTCGCCGATGTTAGCGTGGCGGTCAAGGTGCGACCCCAGGTCTCCCACGGAATCGTTGGCATGTACGAGCGCGAGGCTGTCCGCGCCCACGGTGGCCTCGAGCTCATCGAGGACCCGCGATATGCCCTCCATGGTCCGGACCTCGTAGCCCGCGGCAAAGATGTGGCAGGTGTCAAGGCATATACCGAGCGGCACCGCGCGTGCCCGGTCCATTATCTCCATCTGTTCCTCGAAGGTCTTCCCGATCTCCGTGCCTGCTCCCGACACCATCTCCAGGAGAAGGCGCGGCCCCTTTCCTGCCTCGTTCGTGGCCGGGGGTTTGTGGCACGCTATCTCGCACGCATCTACGATTGCCGCAGCGATTCTCGCTATGCCGGCCTCCTCCCCCGAGCCAAGGTGGCTACCGGGGTGGAACACGAGCATCTCGGCGCCGACCGCCTTCGCGAGCATGATGTCGTGGGCCAGCGCATCGCGTGACGCCTCATACGTTTCTTTCCTGGGAGAGGCGAGGTTGAGGAGGTACGGAGCGTGGATGACCAGGGGACCTGTGCCCGCAGCCGCAAGGCCCTCTCTGAAAAGCCTGGCTTCCTCCTCGTTGACCGACCCTGCACGAAGGCTCCGCGGGCTTCGCGAGAACATCTGGATCGTGTCGCATCCGAGGGCGCGCGCGGCATCGAGAGCGCTCATGAGGCCCCCGGCCCTGTTCACGTGGACGCCGAACTTCATGGCACATCACCCCGGTGGCAGGTATTCGCTGCTCGGAAGGGATTTCCTGCAACCGGGCAACCTTCACGGTTTTGGGCGGAACGAACCTGCGATGTCCCGGGTCCCGGGCTACCTGCGTCCGAGGGCGTCAAAGAAGCGAAGGACCGGGTTCCGCTCGATGGCGGCCGTGATGGAATGGTGCTCGGCGTAGACGTGGACAAGACCCAGGACGAGGAGCGCCGCCACCCTGACGGCAAGCGGGGTGGCGAGCACCAGCCAGTAGCCGAGGGCTGCTCCCAGGGGATTGCTCCCAGCGTCCCCGAGCATGCTGCGCTCAGCGAGGTCGTCCTTTATCCCCGCGAGCGTGGCCCCAGCCAGGCCCACCGGGACGAGCCCGGGAGCGGGTAGACCGGTCGTCAGCACGAGCGTTGCGACGCCCGCCAGGTATGCCTTGGCCGCACGGCCGGGCCGGAGGTCGAGGAGGTTTGAGAAATTCGCGGCGAGGGCCACGACCACAGAATTCATGACAAGGACGAGAGGAGGGAGCGCCGGTGCGGCCATGCGAACGGCGAGCGCCGCAAAGGTCAGGACGACGACGGCCTTGAGGATGCCTGTCGTGAGGATCCCCTTTCTGAAAAGCGCCGCCGCGTGCCCGGCAATGCCCCGTGAATCGCCGGACCCAAACAGATCATCGACGGCACCGGCGAACATGGCGGCGTTCACGACGAGAAGGCATGGGGCGGACAAGGCCACGCCGGCGCCGCCGAACGTCATAACGGCGCCGGACGCAAGCGTCCCCGAGATAACGAGGGGGATCCCCATTGACGCCGGAACGAGGCGCCCTGCGTAATTGGGCCGGAGGTGGCCCGAGCGCTCCATCATGTCACGCGCGGACGGGATGATGGCAAGGCCGAGCACACACGCGAGGACGAAACAGGCCACCAATGCCTCGCCTCACCTCCCTGCCCCGGTCCTCGGGAATTGTATGACGCGGCAGGCGAGAGCCCGTGCCACCCAGTACAGTTGCCGCCCTCTGTGAACGAACCCGGCGAAATCCCGGGCCGTCGCCCTGTGCGACATCTCGCAGTCAACCTCGACGATACGGTATCCGCGCCTTGCCGCGTCGATGGTGAGCGCGACCTCGACGCCGAACCCGCCCGCAAACGGCACAAGTCCGAGAACAACCTCGCGCCTCGCCGCCCGTTGCCCTGAAAGCGGGGCCGACAGCCAGAGCCCACACAGGCACCTTATGCCGAGCCTGGCCACGGCTTTAACGATGCCAAATCCGCCCACACCGGTTCCCCGGGGCGCCCGCGGGAACCTGGCGATGGCCATGTCCGCCTCGCCCCGCACGACCGGCGCGATAAGCCTCCCGACCTCGGATGCGGTCTCCGCCAGGTCGGCATCGAGAAAGACCACGACATCCCCCGTAGCCCGCATCACGCCCTCGGTAAGCGCGGCACCCTTGCCGGATCTGCGCTCCATGCGCACCACGCGCGCTCCCGCGGCCGCGGCTGCCGGAGCGGTCCCGTCGGTGGACCCATCGTCAACCACGAGCACCTCGCAGGCAAAACCGCAAGCCACGGCACCCGCCCTGGCGGCCCTCACCGTGGAGGCCACGGCGTGGCTCTCATTGTGTGCGGGAATGATCACGGAGACGGGGTAGCTCATCCAGGAGGCCCCCAGACGTCCGGCACCCGGGTTCCCGAGGTGTCCTTGATCCCGAAGTGGCCCTGTTGCCCGGCGAGGGCGTAAACCAGGGAGAGGCGACCAAGCGGGAGGTCGGCGCAATCAACGGTGGGAATCCCTTCCCGCTTGTAGTCCACAATGTGCGAGACCTTCACGTCCCACCTCTCCGCCCCGACGACGTCCACCTGGAGGTTCTTCAGGGCCCGCACGATCGGGATCCCTGCGGCGGCCGGGCTGAACGCCGGGTCGGGGCTGCCCACCACCACCACGACCGCATCCGCGCGCTCGCCATCCCTGGCCCGCCCGGCATCTTCCGCCCCCTTAGGACCACTCGTGCCATGCACCCCCTCGCCGCCTGAGGCCGCATATCCCAGCGCGAAGAGGGTGTCAAGCAGGGGATCAACGTCGCCGAGCACAACGTACAAGGCAAGCGCACGGGCGGCCTCGCGCCCCACGGCCTCGGCCCCGGACACCGCCAGCCCCAGTGATGATGCGACCTCCCTTGCCTCTCGGCCTGGCGCCGGGACAAGGCTCTTGTTGACGTAAACCGCTCGCACCAGCCTGCCTCCTGCATCCTTGATGCTGCGCTCGATCCTCTCTACCCCTTCTGGGGACATCGCCTCCCGACACACAACGATGGCCACGCTCCTCCCCGAAAGCTTGCCCCGGGTAAGCGACGCGACCACCATGTCTTCGAAGTCGAGCGACGCAGCAAGGGCCCGCTCCGAGGCGGCAAGCCTCGCACCGAGGTCCTCCCTCTCGGCCTTGAGGCGGGCGAAGTCTTCCTCAAGCCGGTCGATCATCCGCTCCTGCCGCTCAACAAGGGCGCTGTCGGTCACCATCGCGCTACCGACCAGAATGCCCACGCCGAGCGCAAGGAACACGGCCACAAGGGAGGCCACGTGGTATTTCATATCGATCATCACAGCCGGGGCACCCCTTCCGGCTTAGCTGTCACAGCAGGCCTATATCCAGCTTGAGCCTGATAACCACAAGCCTCAGGATCTGCTTTGCGATGTCTGACTCGGCAGCTGCGAGGGCCAGCGGAACCAGCGCCGCGATGATGAGCAGGACAAGGTAGCCCGTCCTCATGCGCCCCCTGTAAAGCTTGCTCACGCCCTTCGCGTCCACGAGCAGCGACCCTACCTTGAGGCGAGTCAGGAACGTGGACGCCATTCCGGGGCGACCCTTGTCGAGGAATTCCTCCACGCTGGTGTGCGCGCCGACGGCCACGATAAGCTCGGCGCCGTTTTCGTAGGCGAGGAGCATCGCCAGGTCCTCGCTGGTGCCGGGAGCAGGACAGGCAATGGCATCGAGGCCGAGGCGCCTGACCCGCTCGAGGCCAGGGGCTCTGCCGTCTGGGTAGGCATGGACCACAAGCTCGTTCCCGCGCCGCAACGCTTCATCGGAGACGCTGTCCATGTCGCCCACGATGATGTCGGGGGAAAACCCGATCTCAAGGAGGGCGTCCGCGGCGCCGTCCACCGCAACGAGCGCGGGACGCACTTCCTCAATGTAAGACCTTATGGCGCGGAGGTCTTCCCTGTAATCCCTGCCCCGCGCCACTACAAGCGCATGCCTCCCTGAAATCCTGGTGCGGAGCGGCGGAAAGGGGAGATTGCCAAGGATCGCCGACTTTTCCCGCCGCGCATACTCGATGGTGTTCGAGACGAACGCATCGAGCTCGCGCGCAAGACCCTGTCGCGCGCGCCCGAGTTCACGCTCGAGCGACGCCAGCGTCTGGACCCGCCCTGTGCTCACCACCTTTCCGCGCCTTATTATGGCGTTCCCCTCTAGCTCGATGACGTCACCGTCCCGCACAAGGTCCGTAACCTGGGGACCAACCTCGTCAAGGACGTAGATCCCGGCGCGGCACAGCGTGAGGGGGCCGGGGTTGGGGTACCTGCCGCTTATGGACTTGCGCGCGTTTACGACAGCCCGCACCCCTGCTCGAACAAGGGACTCGCAAGCCACAAGGTCGATGTCCTCGTGGTCGACGACGGCGATCTCCCCCGGGCGCAGGCGCGGCAGGAGGTTTTTCGTCTTTCGGTCCACCCTGGCGATGCCTCTGTACCTCACGTGGACGCCCTCCGCGAACCCCCTGCTACCTCCTCCTCTCGTGCAATAGTATACTGAACCCCGGAACATATCATTCCGGGGCTGTCCTACTACGACTCTTGGGAGCCAACTACTGGTATCGGTGCCAACGGGTCAACTCGCTCGCATTTCCAGGCGCAGCTTATCGGCGACCCGGGCGATGAAGGCGGAGTTGGTGGGCTTTCCTTTTTCGCTGCTCACTGTGTGCCCGAAAACGCTGTTCAGAAACTCGATGTTCCCTCGTGTCCACGCGATTTCAATGGCGTGGCGAATGGCACGCTCCACTCGGGGAGGCGTGGTATCGAACTTCTGCGCTACCCTCGGGTACAGCTCTTTCGTGACCCCGTTCAGGAGGCCAACCTCATTGACCACCATGATGATGGCTTCCCTGAGGTACATGTAACCTCTGATGTTCGCCGGAATCCCCATCTCGTGGATGATCCGGGTCACTTCGGTATTCAGATCACGCAGGACTTCATCCGGACCCGCCTTCCTCTTCCTGACAACCCCGCCGCTCTGAGCGACCTGCCGGATTCTCTGGGCCAGCGTCTCCATGTCGAACGGCTTCAGTATGTAGTAGTCGGCGCCAAGCTCGATGATGCTCTGAGTCATGTGCTCTTGCCCAATGGCGGTAAGCATCACGAACCTCGGCCGCCTGGGGATATCTTGCTTTGCAAGCCGCTCGAGCACCCCGATACCGTCGAGGTGCGGCATGATGATGTCAAGGATCACCACGTCGGGGCTGGTGGTAGATATGCCTTCGAGAGCTTCCAGGCCGTCATAGGCAACTCCGACCACTTCCATGTCAGGCTGGGCGTTGATGAATTCCTTAAGGACCTCGCACAGTTCGTGGTTGTCGTCGACTATAAGAACGCGTGTCCGACCAGAAGCCATAGGACCACCTCATCCACACGCTGCCAAATGATGGTATCCTAGCCTCTCCTGCTGATGTTTTAGGATTCTACGCCTCCGGATGAAGTCCTGCCCCCCTCGTGCAGAAAACCCCATCCCCGCTTATGCAGCACGGGGGGCAGGAATACGCTCCGGCGCAGGTACGCGCTGCGCCGAAGGCCCAGGCGCGGCGACCGCCGCCTCCGACCTCGACTCCTGCATAAACAGGCCCGCTTCCCTCGCAAGCCACTCCGCCAGCACACCGTAGCCCCGGGTCTGGTCCGACACGAACACGTGCGTCAGCACGCCCGCCAGCTTGCCGTCCTTGACGATGGGGCTACCCGACATGCCCTGGACGATCCCACCTGTTAGCGCAAGAAGCCTGGGGTCCACGACCCGTATCACCAGGCCCTTGATTTGCGGGGTCGCCTGCCTCGCCACGCGCTGGATCTCCACGCGGAACCTCTCGACCCGGCTATCCTCGACCACCGTGTAGAGGTCGGCGTAGCCCGGGGTCACCTCCTCAGCCATGGCGATAGGGATCGCCTCGCTAAAGTAAGGGTTCCTCGGGACCTTCGTAAGCGTGCCGAATATACCGAACTTCGTGTTTCGCTCTATGGTGCCAATGACGTCCTGTTCGCCGCTGAAACTCCCCACCTTCTCGCCTGGCTGGCCGCGGCCGCCGTGGTGGATGCCGAGGATGTGCGCCTGCACGATCCTGCCTCTTGTGACATCCACTTCTCTATTGGTGGCAGCGTCAGTTATCACGTGCCCAAGGGCGCAATACACCCGGGACTCTGGCTCATAGAACGACAGCGTCCCCACGCCGGCCGCGTTCTCGCGAACCCAGATGCCAATCTTATACTGTACCTGCCCTCTCTGGCGCGAGAGGCCGAAGGTGTCTTCCGCCTCTACTTCCACAGGCCTTACGTGGACGGTGAACGCCCTCGAGTCGCGCAGAATCTTGATTTCGACGGGCTTTCCGCTTCTTCCGGCAAGGTCGATAGCCCGCTCCACCTCAGCCTTGTTCTCGACGGCCTCGCCGTTGATGCTAACGATGACGTCGCCCACCTCGATCCCGGCTTCCCGCGCGGGATAGCGGCGCCTGCCGTCGGTCCCGGCCACCGGGTAATGCCCCACGACTACGACGCCCCTAGCCGACAGCAGCACCCCGATGGCGTGCCCACCCGGGATGACCTTCACCTCCGGGACCACGCTCACCAGGAGACGCTTAACCGGGATCATATCCAGAAGCCTCACCTCGAGGTTTGTGTCGCCCTGAGCGAGCGGCACAAGCCTCACTCCCGCCCCGCGCCTGCCCGGCACGCCCGCGGCGCCCGAGGGCACCGTGTCCATACGCACGAGCTCCGCCCCTGTCAGCCGGAACTTCACGTCCAGCGGCACCCGGACCCAGAGATCCTTTGTGGAGCCTTCGAGGATAGTGATCCTGTCGGGCAGACTCCCGAAAGTGAGGCAGTATGCGATGGCACATCCCAGAACCGCGAGCAGGATAGCGAAACGAACCTTTGGCCCCGATGGCCTGCCTCGCCGCCCTCCCGGCCCTCTGTGGGCGTGGTTGCCACCACGGGTCCCGGTGCTGCGAGCGTCGGTCGTGCCGTTGCCTACGACGCTACTGCCGATACTGCTCGCAGCGTTGTTGTCGCAGCTTGCGTGCCTGTCCTTATCTCGTGCGCTGGCGCCCGGAAAGTCCAACTCGTGGCTACCCCCGGCATGACACATGTCGCAGGCGCCCCAAGTCGCAATCAAGGAGGCACGTTTCGCGCGCCTCCTTGACCTGCGATTACGCCTGCAAGATTACCCTGCCCGGGAGCCTGGTTTTTATGCCCCTAAAACTTTGCATGTCATGTTTGCGGCTGTCAGGTGGAGGGTAGCGATCACCTCTCAGGCAGCGACGTCCACGAGAAGCAATGACATGGTGATCGCCGGTCTCGGTGACCAGCGGTTACGCATTGGCGTGTCGCACGAGGCGGGCGATGAAAAAGCCATCCATGGCATGGATGTGAGGAAATGTCTCAACGTAAGGCAGGCCCTGATCAGGGAAAGCCTGCGAAAACTCGCGGGGCAGATAGGGCCTTACGGAGTCGACGGAGAAATCGGGGTGTTCTTCGAGGAACCTCTCAACGATCTGGGCGTTTTCCTCGGGTTCAATGCTGCACGTGCTGTAGACGATGACGCCTCCGGATTTCACTTGCGCTGCGGCAGCAGCTAGGAGATCGGCTTGGGTCCTGGTAAGGTCGGCGATGTCCTGGGGCTTCCTGCGCCACCTGAGGTCAGGCCGGCGCCTCAGCACACCCGTGCCGGTGCACGGCGGATCCACGAGGGCTCTGTCGAAGGGGCGGGATATGATGTCGCCGTCTCCGGAAAGGAGACGCGTAGCGTCTCGGACGACGGTCGTGATGGAGTGAATGCCAAGCCTTTTCGCGTTTTGTTCAAGCAGCTTTATCCTGTGCCCATGCACATCGACGGCCACGATCTCGCCCCGATCACCCATGCGTTCGGCCATGTGCGTGGTCTTGCCCCCCGGCGCGGCGGCAAGATCGAGCAGCCGCTCGCCCGGGACAGGATCGAGCACGTAAGATACGAGCATGGAGCTTGGGTCCTGCACGAAAAACTCCCCGTCGTGGTAGGAGCGGTGGTCAAACAGGCCGCCGCCGTCGCGGATCTCGATGGCCTCGGGAACGTGCGGCGACGGGCGCGCCTCGACGCCTGCGGCGGAAAGCTCGTCGAGGAGCCTCTCGCGGGAGGTCTTGAGCGTGTTCGCCCGGATCGTAACAGGGGGGTCCTCGTTATTTGCCGCGCACAAGCGCGCTGTCTCATCGAAGCCGAACCGCCCGAGCCACCGCGAGACCATCCACTCCGGGTGTGAGTACTTCAGCGCGATGTGGTCCACGGGCCGCGCGGCCGCATCGGGGAAAACAGCCTTACCAGGCTCCCGAACCAGCGCCCGCAGAACGGCGTTCACAAAGGCGGCGGCGCCCGCGTGCCCGAATGCGCGGGCGATTTCCACCGACTCGCTCACAGCGGCGGGCGCGGGGATCTGTGCAAGGTAAAGGACCTGGTACGCACCGAGCCGGAGAGCATTGCGCACGACCGGGTCCATCCTTTCGATGGGCCGCGCAGCGAAGGCCCCGATCACATGGTCGAGCGCCTTGCGCATCTTCGTCACGCCATATACGAGCTCGGTCGCAAGAGCACGATCGCGCTCCGAAAGGCGCGCGTGCCTCAGAGCGCGATCTCTTGCAATTGCAGCGTACGCTCCTTTTTCGTCGATTTCAATCAGTGCCCGCAGGGCGGCCCCGCGAGCGCCGCCCGGCATGTCCACGAGGGAAACCATCCCTAATCCCGGCGGCTGCCCCGGAGGATGAGGAGCCGCAGAAGTTGCGTCACCGCGACCGCGGTGGCCGCAAGGTAGGTCATTCCGGCGGCGCTCAGCACCTGGCTGGCGTGGCGGAGCTCATCGGTCGTCATGTACCCGCCACGCTCCAGGAGCGCCAGCGCCCTCCTGCTCGCGTCGTACTCAACCGGAAGCGTCACGATGGAGAACGCAACGGCGCCGACGAAGAGCCAGATCCCCAGGGTCATCAGCCATTCGAGGCCGGTCCCCGCGAAGATGAAGCCTATGAGGAACAGCGGGAACGCGAGGTTCGAGCCAAACGTCGCCACCGGCACGAGGCTTGTACGGATGGCGAGCGGGACATAGCCGTTCGCGTGCTGTATGGCGTGACCGGCTTCGTGCGCTGCGACGCCGAGCGCAGCGAGTGAGCTGCCCCTGTACACCTCGGGCGACAGGCGAAGGACCTTTGCCCGCGGGTCATAATGGTCCTGCAGCCTCCCTGGAATCTGTTCGATTCGCACAGAGCTGAGCCCGCTGCCATCGAGGATGTGCCGGGCTACCTCGGCTCCGCTCACACCGCTACGTGCCCTTACCCTCGAGTAGGTGTTGAACACGCTCTGCACCCTGCTCTGCGCCCACAGGGCGAACAGCATCGCAGGGAATATCAGAATGTAAGTTGGGTCCCAGAAAAACATCATCCAGCCCTCCTTGGACATCGCTGCTTAGTTTGACCGCATGAGACCGGTGTCGCTTTTTCAAGCGCCCAACATTCGTTACGGAATCGTCCTT
This sequence comes from Bacillota bacterium, assembly GCA_012516125.1. Classification (GTDB taxonomy): domain Bacteria; phylum Bacillota; class SHA-98; order UBA4971; family UBA4971; genus UBA6256. Next base: position 61,154 of record JAAYXB010000075.1, read on the forward strand.
CGTACCTAATTATAATCGACCAGGCGCCCGGATTAAACCCACTTCCGCCTCGTGTCGAGTTCGGAGTTCGCTGCCGCCTTCCCAGGGACTGCCGGTGTTGCAGCCCGGATGCCCACTCCCAGAGCCAGGATGGGTCTCGCGGAGCATCTCAACAAAACTCGGGCACCGGCAGCCCGAAACACAATGCTGGTCCCAAAAGCGCCGCGGATTCCGGGCAACGAACTCAGTTCCCCAAAACCGTCCCCGGCTTCGCAGGGTGGCCGCGGAAGTAGTCGGCGGCCGACATGCGCCTGCCGCCCTCTGCCTGAACCTCCAGGACCAGGTAAGAGCCCTCGCCCGCTTTCACCAGAAGGCCCTCCGGCGTCGCCCGGCACACCATCCCCGGTGGACCGCAGGAGTCAGCGGTATCGATGGCCTCGTCAATGGGCCGTCCTCTGAAGATCTTCAGGAGCACGCCATCAAACCTCGTGAACGCTCCAGGCCTGGGATTCCCGGCCCTCACTAGATTGTGGATGGCACGCGCAGGTTGCGACCAGTCGATCTCGAATTCCTCCGGTCTCACCCGGGGCGCGCGCGTCGCGGTCGCATCGTCCTGCCGGATCCTCGGCGCCTCGCCCGACTCAATGAGCGCGAGTGTCTTTGCGAGAAGCCTCGCGCCCCTCTCGGCAAGTTCCTTGCGAAGTTCCCCCGCGGTCACATCTTCGCCGATAGGGACCTTCTCCTGGAGGACGATGTCCCCCGTGTCCCAGCCCTCAGCCATGTACATCGTAGTTACGCCGGTTACGCGCTCGCCCGCCATGATGGCACGCTCGATGGGCGCGGCTCCCCGGTACCTGGGGAGGAGCGAGGCATGCACGTTGATGCACCCGTGCTTCGGGATCCTCAGGACCTCCGGCGGGAGGAGGAGGCCATACGCCACCACTACGATGACATCGGGCGCCGCTTCCCTGAGAGCCGCAAGAACGCGCTCGTCCTTCAACGTTTCAGGAGTGAGCACCCGAAGCCCGCGCGACTCCGCAAACTCCTTCACGGGTGTCGGCATAAGCCGCCTGCCGCGTCTCCTCGCCCTGTCGGGCTGCGTGAGCACGCACGCAACAGTATGGCCTGCCTCGAGGACCGCCTCGAGCGACGGTACGGCGAATTCCGGGCTTCCCATAAAGACGACGACCATGTCACTCATCCGCCTGCTCTTCCACGATATTGGTGGCCTTATCGGTGAAGAGGATGCCATCCAGATGGTCTATCTCGTGCTGGAGCGCCCTCGCGAGAAGCCCCTCGCCCTCGATGCGTCGCACTCCCTGGCCGTTACGGCCGAGGGCTTCCACGGTCACCCTGTCCGCACGGACCACCTCGCCGGTTACTCCTGGAAGCGATAGGCATCCCTCACGCGCCGCAGCCTCTCCAGCGCTCCTCACGATGCGGGGGTTGAAGAGCACCATCGGGCCATCACCGACATCCACCACGATGAGCCTGACCGGTATGCCGACCTGAGGGGCGGCAAGCCCCACGCCGTCGGCGGCGTACATAGTCTCCAGCATGTTGTCCACGAGGGTCAGCATCTCTTTCGTGATCCTCTTGAGAGGAAAGGACTGCTTCCTGAGGATGGGATCCCCGAATTTGCGTATCTCCAGGACCAGTTCGTCCCCCTCCCTCCTGTTCGTAAGCTGGTCACAAGAACTCGCTGCCGTTGCGCCACTAAAGGACGCTCTCGGGATCGACGTCCACCTGAACCATTATACCACGGGGAGGAGCGGGGCACACCGCAAGTCCCCTGCGGACGACAGCGGTCGCGCTCTCCACCGGGGCGCCTTTCAAGAGCACCTGCCACCTGTAGAGCCGTCTTACCCGCCTCATGGCGCAGGGCGAAGGCCCCAGCACGCGCACACCTGCAGGCGCGTCCCCAGGTCCCGGCGCCTCCCAGGGCCCTGGCTCTCCCGCCGACGGCGATGCGTCACACTCTCTTGCGGCGACGCGCAGCGCCGCGCCGAGGCTTATGGCATACCGCTCGACGTCCCGCGGGTCCTCGCCGGACACGACCACCAGCACAAGGTGCGCGAACGGAGGGTACAGGAGATCACGCCGGGCGCGGATCTCCTCCTCGTAGAACCCGAGGTAGTCGTGGTTCTTTGCACGCTGCACGGCATAGTGATCCGGCGCGTAGGTCTGGATGATGACCCGGCCAGGCCTCTCGCCCCTGCCGGCTCGCCCCGCGGCCTGGGTGAGCAGCTGGAACGTCCGCTCGCCTGCCTTGTAGTCCGGAAGGTTGAGGCAGGTGTCGGCGCTCACCACCCCAACGAGGGTGACACGCGGAAAATCGTGGCCCTTGGCCACCATCTGGGTACCAACGAGGATGTCGTACTCCCCGCCACGAAACCTGTTCACTATGTTTTCGTGGGCCCTCTTCGTACGGGTGGTGTCCAGGTCCATCCGCACCACCCTTGCCTCCGGGAATACCCGCATGACCTCGCGCTCTATCCTCTCCGTGCCCGCACCGAAGTACTTGATGTAACTGCTGCCGCACTTCGGACAGGTGTCGGGCACGGCCTCGTCGTGGTCGCAGTAGTGACAGCGCATCCGCCCCTCCTCGGCGTGATACGTCAGGGCCACGTCGCACTCGGGACAGCGCAGGGCATGTCCGCATTCTCGGCACAGCACGAACGTGGAGTGGCCGCGCCGGTTGAGGAAGAGTATCACCTGCTCGCGCCGGGCGAGGCGCTCACGTATAGCCCTTGCAAGCGCCCTCGAGAAAATGCTCCTGTTTCCGCGCGCAAGCTCCTCGCGCATGTCCACGACTTCCACGGAAGGCAGAGGGCGCATCTCCACGCGCGTGGTCATGGCGATATAGTCGTACTCGCCCGTCCTCGCCCGGTAGAACGACTCCACCGACGGCGTCGCCGACCCGAGCACGCACAGGCACCCCGCGACCCTCGCGCGCTCGCAGGCCACTTCCCGAGCATGGTATCTCGGGGACTCCTCCTGCTTGTACGAGTTTTCGTGCTCTTCGTCGACGACGACGAGACCCAGGTTCCGGGCCGGCGCAAACACCGCCGATCGCGCCCCCACGACGACCCTGGCTTCGCCTCGCTCCACCCTCCGCCATTCGTCGTACCTCTCGCCCGCTGAGAGGCGGCTGTGAAGGAGCGCCACTCGGCCGCCGAACCTCTCGCGGAAGGTCCTTGCAAGCTGCGGCGTCAGCGCTATCTCCGGGACGAGCACGATGGCCGACCTGCCGCGGGCAAGCACGGCCTCTATTGCGCGCATGTAAACCTCCGTCTTGCCGCTGGCAGTCACGCCGTGGAGCAGGATGGGCTTTGGGCCGTGCACATCCATGGCTGCGAGGATGGCCGACACGGCTCTATCCTGGTCTGCGGTCAGGCGGATCGGTGTCCGGCCGCCCTGCGGCGGGTGCGGCGGGGTCCCGCTGAGCGGGCTCCGCATGACCTCGACCTTTCTCGAGGCGAGGATCCCCTTGCGGATGAGGGCGCGGACCGCGTCAGGGCTTGTCCGGATAACGGGGTCAGGGCCACCGACGCGCAGGACGGGCGACCTCTGGCCGAGGAGAGCGCGGACGATCTCTGCCTGGCGGGGCGCGCGCCTCTCCGCCTCAGCCACAAAGGCCTTGGCTTCCTCGGACGATACCGCCAGCTCAACGAAGGCTTGCGTTTTCGCGCTGGCCTTCCTCTGGCGGACGGCAGCCGGAAACATCTGGGCGAACGCCTCGGCGGGCAGGCATAGGTAACGCGCTGTCATCCACGTCGCGAGGGCCATCATATCGTCCGAAAGCGGCGCCACTTCCGACGCCACCTCGAGGATGTCCTTGACCTTCTCCACGTCCGGCGTCTCCACGAACCCCACGACGTAGCCGACGAGCCTACGGCCGCCGAAGGGCACAACGACGGCGCTCCCTACCTTCACGCTTCCCCGCAAGGGTTCGGGAACCCCGTAGTGGAACGGCTTCGCTGCCTTCGCAGTCGGAACATCCACGACTACCTCTGCGAACAAGACACGGCCTCCCCGCGCAAGTGCTGTCCTACTTTTTCTACGCGAGGAAACAAAAACCTTCAGCTTCCAGCACGAGTGCCCCGTCGGTTAATATGCGCCTGCGCCAGGATGTGTATCCCGGCCTTACTGTGGCCGGCACGTGGCGCTCCGTTCTGTCGGGCCCTCGCCGCTCTCAAGGAGGAGCATGCCTCGCCTGGCAAGGCAGCCGAGGACGGCCCTCTCCAGTTTTCTAATGACGCGGGTCGTCACGAATTCCCTGCGAGATGTGGGGATCACGAGGATGGTGTACATGCCTGCGAGGTTTCCGCCGAGGACGTCGGTGAAGATCTGGTCCCCTATCACAGCAGTCTCCCCGGGAGAGGTGCCAAGCAGCGCGAGTGCAGCGCGAAACGCGGACCGCATCGGCTTGAGCCCTCTCGCAGCCGGGATCCCGAGGGTGCCAGAGATGGCCTCTATGCGCCTCCTGAGGTTGTTGGAGAGCACGCAAAGCCGGATGCCTCGCGCCTTCGCGTCGTCGAAGAACGCCAGCACCTCGGCGGGGATGTCAGAGCTTCCCCAGTCGACGAACGTGTTATCCATGTCGAGCACGATGCCCTTTATGCCGCGCGCGGTAAGCCGTGAGAGGTCGACCTGGCAGATGGACGGCACATAAAGGTCAGGGCACAACATGGACAGCAAGCCCATCCCTCCCGCCAGCAGAGGTGTCTACGCAGGTATTATACCATGTACACCGGATTTCAGCGAGGCCCGGTCCCCGAGCCTCCGGCTGCTCCGATCGTTCCAGCCGCTCCGGTCGTCGGGTGCCCCGACCTGCCTCGGTCGCGCGGCGCCCCGGCACGCCCCCATGCGTGATACCGGCATGCGCCCCGCGTGGGGACAGGCCGGGCCTTGCGAGGTCCAGATTCGTAGCTACCCTTTCAATTGTAGCCTTCGGCAATCATCTCCTTCTGCAGCTTCAGGAGCGCCCGCTTCTCGATGCGCGAGACATAAGAGCGCGAGATGCCGAGATGCTTGGAGATCTCGCGCTGGGTCCTGCGAAGCCCGTCGCCGAGCCCGTAGCGCATCTCGATGACCTTCTTCTCCCGCCTCGTTAGTTCCTGGACCTTCTCCGCGAGCTTTCCCTCCTCCACAGCGCCCTCGACGACCAGGGTCACCTCGTCAGGCTCGCTGCCCAGCACGTCGATGAGGGTGATCTCGTTGCCCTCCTTGTCCGCGCCGATGGGGTCGTACAGGAGGACCTCGCCCTTGCTCTTCCGCGTCGCGCGAAGATGCATCAGAATCTCGTTCTCGATGCACCGCGCAGCGTATGTGGCGAGCCTCGTCCGCTTCCTTTGGTTGAACGTGTCTATGGCCTTTATGAGGCCGATGGTGCCAATGGATATGAGGTCGTCCTGGTCCTCGCCGGTGCCCTCGAACTTCTTCACGATGTGCGCCACGAGCCTGAGGTTGCGCTCGATCAGGATGTTCCTGGCCTCCTCGTCGCCTTTCTCCTTCCGCGCGAGGATCTCGGCTTCCTCCTTCTCCGAAAGGGGAGGCGGGAACACATTGCCGCTGGATATGTAGGACGCAAGGAGCCACAACCCCCGCAGAACCAATGCCGAGCCTATCAGGAGATCGAGCACGTGCCTGCCACCCCCTGCAAAAGATTCACTAGTATAGATATGAGTTGAGCTTGCGAAAGTGCCTGTCCACCTTGGCGGTATTCTCAGGAATAGCAGGCCATACACGCGAGCTGGCCACCTTCCGGCAGCACGCGCGACCCAGGGTCCGGCAAGGCGCGGCGGGGCGGCGCAGCCGCGGGCCATGACTTATCCGAAGCATCGCCTCCCGAGGAGGATGTGCCCGGCCGGTCGCGAATTGATCACTGGCATCAGCCTGGCAAGGAAACTTCGCGCCTGGGCGGCGGCAGGGAGGTAAGACGTCAGTGGAGCCGATCCAACGCTACCGAGGTTGTCTCCTGGGCCTTGCAGTGGGGGATGCGCTGGGGGCGCCCCTGGAGTTCCATCCCCCCGGCTCATTCGAGCCGATCGAGGACATGGTCGAGGGCCGCCGTTTCGGGCTTGCGGCGGGCCAGTGGACGGACGACACCGCGATGGCGCTGTGTCTTGCCGACAGCCTTATCACCTGCGAGGGTTTCGATCCGATAGACCAGCTCGAAAGGTACCTGCGGTGGTATCATGACGGCTATCTGAGCTGCACCGGTCACTGCTACGGCATAGGCATGACCGTGCAGGCCTCGCTCGCGCGGTTCGAGCGCGTGCGCGAGCCGTACTGCGGCTCGCAAGACCCCTACACCGCCGGAAACGGCTCCATCATGCGCCTCGCGCCCGTCCCCATGTTCTATGCTCAGAACCCGCGCGAGGCAATCGAGAGATCCGGCGAGAGTTCGCGGACGACCCACCAGGCCGCTACGACCATTGACGCGTGCCGGTACTTTGGGGGCCTCATTGCAGGTGCGCTGCGCGGCGAGACGAAGGAGAATCTTCTCTCCGACCACTATTCTCCCGTTCCGGGGATTTGGGATGAGAAACCCCTCGCGCCTGAGATCGACGAGATCGCTGGAGGGTCGTTCAAGCGCCGCAACCCGCCTGAGATACGGGGCTCGGGATACGTCGTGGAGTCGCTGGAGGCAGCGCTCTGGGCCTTCTACCGCAGTGACTCCTTTAGAGACGGCTGCCTCATGGCGGTCAACCTCGGTGACGACGCCGACACGACCGGCGCCGTATACGGACAACTTGCGGGAGCGTTCTACGGCGAGAGGGGCATCCCGGAGACGTGGCTTGCTAAACTAGCGTGGCGAGACACCATCGCCGAAATGGCGGAACGCCTCTTCGCACTCTCCGGGGCGGTCGGAGAGCCGTGTCAGCCATAGGACTATAGCGGGCGTGTAGCCAAAGCTAAGCTCGGGATGTTGTAGCCTGGCTGTCGTCCGACGGCGAGGGCCCAGGAGAGGCGGGGATGTTCCCTCGGGAGAACCCCGAGCTTCAGCTTTGGGGAGGTTCAGGAGAACAAAGAGCGTTCTAGCGGAATACTCCATCTACCTGCAACTCAAAGCCGACAAGCGTAGGGCTCACAAGAGTCGTACCTGGTGGGTACACCTGCACCGTGGCAAGCTCCTTGCCGTTATGCGCAGCTACCTCGATGCTGCGGCCCGCAGGATCTACCACCCAGAACTCGCGCACGCCGTAAACGCCGTAAAGCCGACGCTTCACCACCCGATCCCACTCTACTGTGGAAGGTGAGAGGATCTCGACCACAAGGTCGGGGGCGCCCTGGATGCAGGCCTCCTTGATTATCCCAAGGCGCTCATGAGATACGTAAAGAATGTCGGGCTGGACCACGTTGTGCTCGCTCAGCACCACGTCGATGGGGGCATAATACACCTTGCCGAGGTCGTGGTCGTCAACCCACAATCGCAATGCCTTCTGGATCCTGCCGGAGACTTCCTGGTGAAAGACTGTCGGAGACGGCGTCATCTTCCTCAGTTCCCCCTCGACGAGCTCGTATCGCTCTGAAGACGGTATCCGGCAGTAGTCGTCGTACGTAAGGCGCAGGTGGGACGGTATGTATCGGGGCGCTGTTTCCTTCAGCACATCCGGGTCTTTCAATGAAGTCACCCCCTTGACTCGCCTCTACCCACCCCGAGCATCTTGCTGCATTCTCATTTTGCCATGCCATGAATACCCAGTCAACACGAACTGACGTCTTGGAGTGCTTGCATAGCATGCAGGCATACAATACAATACCTAAAACGCCTCAGGGGTCTACCGCGCCAAGAGAGGCGCCTTTCCTGACGATGACTCGCGCTGCCATGCTGTTTCCCCACTCACCCCAGGCGCGGGGCGGCATGCCGTAGAGCAACGAAGCGAGAAAGCCGGCGTTGAAGGCGTCGCCCGCTCCCGTAGTGTCCACGGCTTCAACCCGGCGCGCGGGGCATTCAAGCCGCGCGGGCTGAAGGTCGGTCCGGCGGAGGCCACTTACGCTCGAAATGCGAGACGCGCCCGCTGCCGGCCCCAGCGCCACTATCGACCCGCGCTGCCCCAGTTTCAGCCCAAGACACGGCGTGCGTTGCAGGATGGACTCAATTCCGCATTCCATGTTTTCGCACCCTGAGAGAGTTCGCAGCTCGGAAGCGTTGGCGAGCACGACGTCGGCGACAGCAAGCATGCGCTCGACGATGCCACGTGCGAGCTGGCCTACGACCGGAGTAGGGTCGAACGCGACGATTCCGCCAGCCTTTCTCACCCTTTCGGCAGCATCCAGGTATAGCTCGGCCTGCTCAGCGTCTTGCAAACCGTACCCTGAGACCAGGATGAGCGGAGCGTGCTCCAGGGCCTCTTCGAGATCCGGCGTCATCTCCAGCGGGATAGATGCAGCGCCCCGGTACGAGAACATGGTCCGCTCCCCGCCGGAATCGACGAATGAGACCACATACCCCGTGGTGCCCCCCGACCGAACATGTGAAACACCCACCCCCACGCTCTCAAGGTGGCGACGCAGGTAGCGCCCATCCTCGTCGTCGCCCACGGTGGTAACCAGGTGACAGGAGACCCCTAGAAGGGCCAGCCCTGTGCTGGTGTTAAGCCCCGCCCCTCCGGGATGTTTCCCGGACGAACGAATCACCGCGTCCCCGCCTACCGGCGGCATCAGCTCGATCTCACAGACATGATCGACAAGCGCGTCGCCGAATACGATCACCGGTTGGCGTTCGTAGCGTCGCGGCACTCTGAAGTCCTTCAGCCTCGCTCCTTCGCTTGCAGCGTTCATCTACACCAGCCCTTCTCGCCAGCACGTTACGCTATCGCCGAAGGATTGAGACCAGTTGACCCGCCTGACTCGCGATCTGACCGGCAAGCTTTGCATTGTTCACGGCCAGGGCCACATTGGCAGAAAGGCTCTGCCCGTTGGTGAAGCGCCGGATTTGCTCGAGGATGAACGGCGTTACGGCCTTTCCCTTGATACCCTGTTCGTCGGCCGTCCTTTGAGCATACTCGATCGCCCGACTGATCACCTTGTCGTCGGCGGCTGCGTGCGGAGGAACGGGGTTTGTCACGAGGATTCCGCCAATAAGCCCCCTGGACCACTTGATCTGCGCGAACCTCACGATCTCATCCACGCTGTCCAGGCGGTAGGGCACTCTGAAACCTGTGCTGCGCACGAAAAACCCGGGGAAGTCGTCGGTCTGGTAGCCGATGACGGGCACGCCCAGCGTTTCCAGGACCTCCAGGGTGTTCTCTATATCGAGAAACGACTTCGCGCCACTGCAGACCACGATAACGTTCAGGCGAGACAAGGCCACGAGGTCGGTGGAGATGTCCATGGCCTCGCCAGGATGCACCCCCCCGATCCCGCCCGTCGCGAAGACTCTGATCCCAGCGGCGTCGGCAATGGCCATCGTCGCCGACACGGTTGTGCCGGCGGTGAGGCCCTTCAGCTCGGCCCATGGGAGGTCTCGAATCCCTGCTTTCACCGCATCCTTGCGCTTCGCAAGTTGCTCGAGTTCGCTGGGACTCAGCCCCACTCGCACCTCGCCATCTACCACGGCAATCGTAGCCGGCACAGCGCCTTCGCTCCGGATCGCTTCCTCCGCAGCAAGCGCGGTTTCCAGGTTCTGCGGCCAGGGCATCCCCTGGCAGATGATGCTTGATTCCAGGGCGACGACGCACCCTTCCGGTAGGGCATCCGCCACTTCCTTTGAGATCCTGAGATTCTCCTCTGCGCTCACCCATTCACCTTCTCTCGAGACGTCCTGCGAACCAGATTCTACCCTCACGGGCGCTATCCTTCCAGGGGCATCAGCCCTGCCCCGTCCTCGGCTCGGCACACGTACACCTGGGGCTTGAAGGAGAGCCCCGAGGGTTGGACCTTGCGCATGTATCGGGTGAGCACGGTCCGCCGGAATTCGGCCACCGCGTCCTCATGCACCAGCTTCACGGTGCATCCTCCGAAGCGTGCCCCGGTCATGCGAGCCCCGGCCACCCCAGGAACATCCAGCGCAACCTCGACCATCGCGTCGAGTTCGGGGCAGCTAACGTCGTAGAGGTCGCGCGGACTCGCATGGGAATCGACCATGAGTCGCCCGAACTCGCCCACGCGCCCGGGCCGCCACCGCCGTCTCAACCTCTAAGTGGGGGTGCAAAAATGCTCCCGACTCTTGGGAGGGGTTGCCGGTGATTGCACGAGGGGTGTCAAAATCCGGCTGCCTAGCCGGACGGGCCGGATTTTGGCGAAGCGCGCCCCGCTTGGGGCGCCGTCCCCGAGTGCAACACCGGCAACCCGGCAACTACTGGAAGA
>JAAYXB010000076.1 GCA_012516125.1 Bacillota bacterium
CCCCCGGGGGTTTAGTTAATGACGATCCCGAGCCGCTTCAGTATCTCCTCGCCCCGGCGAATCGCCGCATTCTCGCGCTGCTGCCAATACACCCGCTCGCCAACATAGTCCTTGTACCACTTGCTGTTGACGACTCGGGGATCATCCCAGGCCGCCTCGCCTTTCTCCTTAAATGCCTCGGCGACGGCCTTCTCTTCCTCCTCGTCATAGACGTACTGGCCGGGCTTCCAGCCCTTCGCCTTCAGCGCTTCATGCTCCGGAATGGGCTGTGCGGTCCCCCATTCCGGGTGCCCGGCCTGATGCAGCGCGTTCATGCCGTTCCGAATTGTTGCTACAACCTGCTGTAGTTCGTCCGGATGGTTCAGCCAATACTCCAGACCGTACTCAGCAATGATTGACTTGGCCCGGCATACCTCCATTCCTTTAAGAACAGCAATGTAGCGAGGAATCTCGCCCATTCTGCTCACCTGCCTTTCTTCCTGTCCCTCTCCCACTCCCGCTCTTTGCTGTGGGCAGTGGGGTAAAGCGGTATCCTGCTGGAGGGAGCAGGGGCCAAAGGCCCCTGCTTACACTTCGCCCTCTTGCAGCGGCCTGGTCGGTCTTGTGCCCAGGCGCACATAGCGTCCCAGGGTCGAGTACGTCCACCAGGGTTCAGTGCCCGTCTTGCGCTTGAGGACCACGAGCACGGTGTCCCCAGCCCGGCAGTAATCCGCAAGCTCGTGGGGCAGGAAGAAGTCGAACCCCTTTTGGATTGCCACGATGTAGTCTCCCTTTTGGATGTCTGCCGAGTCGGCGGGCGAATTGGGGAAGACGCCTTCGACGCGGACAGCAAGGGTCACGTCGAACCGTGGTCGTGACCAGATGATCCCGAGGTAGGGCAAGCCGTACCAGTAGGATGGAGTGCTGGCCTGGGCGATTGTCACATACTCCTGGGCGAATGCAGGCCAGGCCACAAGCACCGCCACCAGGATCACGAACACCGTCACTGCCTTCCTTGAACCTCTCATCATGCGTGTCCCTCCTCATTGTATTTAGCTCTTGGATACGATGCGGGTGCGCACCGTTGTTCCCCACGCGTTCCCAGGTCCCGGCATACGTGTTACAATAAGAGGGCAGGGCGGAGTGATTTGCATCACGTCCTGCTGGCAGAGGGCGCCTGCCTCACCGCGACGCGCCCTCTGCCTGCTTTTGTTCCAGGCGCCAGAGTTCGCCGTTCACATGCTCTTCAATGGAAAGGTAGATATCCCATGCCTCCGGCGAGACCAATTTCTTAAGCTCGTCCCGCAGCCTGCGGACAGCCTGCCGGCACTGCTGCCGGGCAAGCATGTCGCGGAGATAGTCCACTTTCGCACGCTGATGCCTCAAGGTCTGCACTTCCTCGAACGTGGCCGCGCCGGACCGGAAGCACATCATCCGTTCCTCGATCATGTCGCATATCGCGTCAAGCTCTATCCCCGCTCCCTCGGCGCCCTTGAGGGCTTTCTCCTGGGCGCGGTTCAGTGCCTGGGCGATGTCATCTTCCCCTTCGGAAAGACAATCGAACGACGCGACGAGTGCAGCGCACACGCTGTCGGTGAACGTCTCAAGGTCGTCGTGTTCGACTCCCACACCCGCCAGTGCTTGCATTACCACCCGCTTCAGGCGGTCCATACCGTGCCTCCTCTCTCGCGTACCCCGCCCTGCCAAACACGAAAAGCCCTCTTCCGCCGAGGAAGAGGGCACACAAAACAACCGGGTATTGCCTCTCATCTCTCAGCGGAAAACCTCCGCTGCAGGATTTGGCACCTTACCCGCGCCCGCGTCACCAGACGCGTCTTGGGCAGGTTGCCGGGCTTCATCGGGCCAGTCCCTCCGCCGCTCTTGATGAGATATTTTCCAATTGTTATTATAACCAGCCCCTTCCTGATCTGTCAAACCAGAATGCGCGAGATATAAGGAGCCCGCCGGAGTGACGACCCGCTCTGGAGACCTCGTAGCGGCCCCGTCAGTATTACCGGGATAATTGTCAGCGAAGCCATATGAGCGTCGACAGCAGGACGCCGCAATGACCACGGATCACGCCTTACAAGTTCGCCGAAGCCGAACAGGAGAGCCGGTTCCTGCCGCCCCGAGTGTGGACGTCTTTCCCCAACAACACCCGCCGCGGTTACTACCGGCGTCCCCGGGACGCTCGGTAGGTGTCCCCCAAACCCAGTCTGCAGGAAGAATCCATCCATGGGCTCCGGTCCGCAAGCTCGGCACACCGCGGGTCTAGCCCCAGGAAGCTATGTCCGGCTCCCGCGAACTTCAGTATATTGAACCTTTTTTCATGACATGGCAGGCACTCTCGAAGCGGTGGAGAAACATAAAGAGCAAAAGTTAGGTCGCGCTGCCGCTACGGCTTCGCGGGCGGTTCATCCTAGCCTCTATAAAGGGTAATCCTCCATGCCGAGCGTAGCCCGTCACCATCGAAAGGGTGAAAATGGCAACCGTCGGCTACTTTCGGGGTAGTCGTCCGTGCCAGCCTGCGGCTTGCGCCATCGAGAGTATGAAAATGGTAACCGACTCAGACCGCCAAACCTGTGTCGCCTGTGTCTACAGGATCGGAGGAGGGAACGCATAAATGAGGATCGCTCGGTCTGTGCTGGTGTTGCTGGTTGTCGCGCTCCTCGTGCCGCTGCAGTCGGGGCGCGCGGCCGAAACCACGCTTGTCATCCTGATTCCATCGGACGTGGCAAACCTGGATCCTGCCTTTTGCATGGACAACGTCGAGTGGCGACAGACCTATGTTGCGTACGATAGGCTCGTCCAGTACGATGGGAAATCCACTAAGGTGAAGCCCATGCTGGCTGAGTCTTGGGACATCTCCCCGGACGGCAAGGTGTACACATTCAGACTTCGACGGGACGTTAAGTTCTGGGACGGCACCCCGCTGGACGCAAACGCCGTGAAGTTCTCCTTCGACCGCGTCCAGAAGATGGGCAAGGGCCCGTCTGAGGCTTTCACGGCCTTGTCCGAAGTCAAGGTGATCGATGCGTATACCGTGCAGATGGTGCTGCGGCACCCGTTTGCGCCGTTTCTATCCTGCCTGGCAACCAACGGTGGCGGGATAGTCAACCCCAAGGTGATGCGGCAGGCAAAGAACGGGGACCTGGCCCACGAGTACCTTTCAACGCACCTCATGGGCAGCGGCCCATACAAGCTGAAAGAATGGGTGCGCGACCAGCACATCATTCTCGAAGCCAACCCGAATTACTGGGGCGGCAAGCCGAAGGTCAGCACCGTCGTGATGAAGATCGTCCCCGAGCCCGGGGTTCAGAGGATGATGTTGCTGCGGGGCGAAGCTCACATCGCCGAAGGTCTTCTGATAGAGCAGATACAGAAACTGCGCGGCGAAAAAGGAATAGTGGTCGTGGAAGAGCCCAGCCAGTATTGCTGCTACGTATACATCAACACCCAGCGCAAACCGTTAGATAACCCGAAAGTTCGGCAGGCTCTCGCCCACGCCGTCGACTACCAGGGGATCATCAAGAGCGTCCTTCAGGGCTGCGGAACGCAGATGAGGGGACCTATACCGACCGGGATGTGGGGCCACAGCGAGTCCGTGTTTCAGTATCAGCGGGACGTAGCGAAAGCGAAGCAGCTCCTGGCTGAAGCAGGTGTCGAGGACCTCAGACTCAAGATCTTGTACTCCGACCGCGTACCGACATGGGCGCAAGAAGTGATGATCCTGCAGGCCAATTTCCGGGACATCGGTGTCAAGCTGGAGCCGGAGATGTACGCCTACGCGACCATGAGAGATAAGATAGACCGCGGCGACTTCGATCTCTGCATGGGGGTGTGGATGCCCGACTATGCGGACCCGTACATGTTCATGACGTACTGGTTTGACTCTACGAACTTCGGTCTCGCGGGCAACAGAGCTTTCTACTCCAACCCCAAAGTAGACGCCCTCATAAGGAAAGCCGCCGTCAGCACCTCTCAACCGGAGCGCGAGAGACTCTACCTGGACGCTCAGAAGATAATCATGCAGGATTGCCCATACATATTCCTCTACCAGAAGAACTACTTGCTGGCGATGCGTTCCAATGTAAAAGGCTTCGTTTACAACCCGATGCTGACGAACATCTACAACCTCCTGGACATGTGGATCGAGTGACTATGGATAACCGACCTCGAAATCAAACCGTGCGCGGATCACGGGCGGCGCGGCCGCAGATTGTGCGAGAGCCTGGCGGTATGATCGCTTGACTCCGGCGCGCGCTATCCATTGCTGACGACAGTGCAAGACAGTGCAAGGGCACGGTGTGGGTGGCGTGGGCGGCCGAAGCCACCCACACCCTAACCCGGGGGTGGGCGTGGCATGAACATGGTAACTTTCGTGAGCCGGAGATTGGTTGCGATGGTGCCGGTGCTGCTTGGTGTCACCATTCTCACCTTCTTGTTGTCGCACGTCATACCGGGTGATCCTGCAAGGCTCCTCGTCGGCCAGAAAGCGTCGGACGAAGTGGTGAAGAGGATGCGGGAGGAACTGGGGCTCAACGACCCACTACACATACAGTACTGGAATTACCTAAAGCAACTTCTCCGTGGCGACTTGGGGACGTCCATCAGAAACCGGCGGCCCGTGGTTCAGGATCTTGCGGAAAGATTCCCTGCTAGTTTCGAACTCACCTTTGTGAGCCTGTTCATATGCGTGATAATCGCTATTCCCCTCGGGATACTGACCGCCGTCCGGCGCAACCACGTGGTGGACCATGTCACGAGGGTGTTGGCTCTGCTTGGAGTGTCGACACCGGTGTTCTGGTGGGGGCTTCTCTTGCTCCTCATCTTCTATTTCCGCTTGGGATGGTTGCCAGGGCCGGGCAGAATAGACCTTGCGGTACCCCCGCCAGCCGGCCGCACAGGCCTCTATATCCTGGACAGCCTCCTATCGCGGGATTGGAGGGCTCTCGGCAGCAGCCTCCGGCACCTGGTGCTGCCCGCTTTCTGCCTGTCCTACGTGTACCTGGCCATAATGACCAGGATGATCCGGTCTAGTATGCTAGACGTCCTGAACCTGGACTACATAAGGACGGCGCGGGCGAACGGTCTGCCGGAGCGGGCGATAATCTTCAGGCACGCGCTTAGGAATGCGCTGGTACCGACTGTAACAATAGTCGGCTTGTCGTTCGGCGAACTCATTGGAGGCGCCATACTTACTGAGACTATCTTCGCGTGGCCCGGGCTGGGCTCGTATATGGTAGACTCCGTGCTGTTTCTGGACTTCCCTGCCATAATGGGGTGCACGATACTCGTATGCCTCATCTACATGACCGCCAATCTGGTCGTGGACATCGCATACGGCTTTCTGGACCCTCGGATCCGGTGGGGGTGAGACGATGTGCCCGGGAGCTGCCGAGAGGAGCTATGGCCTCCGCGAGATGAGTCCCTGGATGAAGGACTTCTTGTTTACCATTAGGCTGGTCTACCGGAATCCCCTGGCCATGGCGGGAATCGTCATCATAACCTGCCTTGTGCTGGTCGCGGTCTTCGCGCCGTTGCTCGCGCCGTACTCCCCGATCGATATCAGCCTGGACGAGAGGCTGTCGCCGCCCAGCGCGTCCCACCTCTTGGGTACCGACGAGATGGGTCGTGATATACTTAGCCGGGTGATATACGGCGCCCGAATCTCGATCAGGATTGCAGTCACAGTGGTGACTATTGGCGGGGCGGTCGGCTCCATTCTGGGTGCCACAGCGGGCTACTTGCGAGGCAGGATGGGCAGTATTATCATGCGCGTTATGGACATGATCCTCGCCTTTCCTGCGCTGGTATTGTGCATGGTCCTGGCCGCGGCGCTCGGGCCGAGCCTCAACAACGCACTCCTTGCAATAGCGTTCGTACAGATCCCGAAGTACGCCCGGCTGGTGCACGGCCAGGCGCTGTCGTTGCGGGAAAAGCACTATGTACTGGCTGCGCGCTCCATGGCCGCCAGCACCCCGTGGATCATCTGGCACCACATATTCCCGGGCTGCCTTTCCTCGGTTCTGGTGCTCGCTACAATGGGAATGGGCGAGGCGATCCTTCTTGCAGCGTCGCTCAGCTTCATAGGACTCGGCGCCCAGCCCCCTGAGCCGGAGTGGGGAGCCATGGTCGCCATGGGTCGGCAGTATCTCATGGATCACTGGTGGCTGGCGACCTTCCCAGGGTTGGCCATTCTCGTGGTCGCTGTGGGCTTCAACATCCTCGGAGATGCACTCCGTGACATTCTCGACCCTCGATTGAGGCGATAGACGTATGGGTGAAAAGCTCTTGCTCCAGGTCGAGGATTTACACACATACTTCTACACGCTCCAGGGCGTGATCAAGGCGATCGACGGCGTCAACCTGTGCGTGAGGGAAGGTGAGATCCTTGGCCTCGTGGGGGAGAGCGGGTGCGGTAAGTCGGTGACGGCTCTCAGCATCCTGGGCCTGGTGCCGAGCCCTCCCGGCAGGGTGGAAGGAGGTCGGATCCTGTTTGAAGGGGAGGACCTCCTTGCGAAAACCCCGGCGGAGATGAGGAGCATCAGGGGTAGCAGGATAGCCATGATATTCCAGGAGCCGATGAGCTCCCTAAACCCCGTCTTTCGCATCGGCGACCAAATGATCGAGGTCATCAAGCTGCACAAGAAGGTGTCTACAGGCAGCGCGCGCATCCAGGCGCTTGAGATGCTGCACGAGGTCAGGATGCCGGACCCAGAGGCCGTGCTGGCCAAGTACCCCTTCCAGCTGAGCGGCGGTATGCTGCAGCGCGTCATGATCGCCATTGCTCTTTCATGCGAGCCCTCATTGCTGCTCGCCGACGAGCCAACGACTGCCCTCGATGTTACAGTACAGGCGCAGATCCTGAACCTCATGAAAGACCTGATACGCAAGCGAAACGCAGCTGTTCTCCTGATAACGCATGCGTTAGGCGTTGTGGCGCAGACCTGCGACGCGGTGTCGGTGATGTATGCGGGTACCGTAGTTGAATCGGGCTCCGTCGAAAGTATTTTCCGCAGCCCGGCGCACCCATACACTCGCGGCCTGATGGAGTGCATTCCCGATCCGTCTCGTAAGTCAGATAAGCTGAAGATCATACCTGGGACTGTTCCCGATCCTGTGAACCCTCCGCCCGGGTGCAGGTTCCATCCAAGGTGCTACAAGGCGACCGCAACCTGTTCCCAGATCAGGCCTGACCCTGTGAGAGTCGGACCGGGCCACGTGGTGTGCTGTCATTATCCGGAGGAAGGATGACCCGGATGCCCAAACCGCTGCTTGAGGTTAGAGGGCTTAAGAAGTACTTTGAGATACGCAAGGGCTTCCTGATGCGGACAGTTGGGTGGGTGAAAGCCGTCGACGGCGTAGACCTTGCTGTGTACCCTCTGGAAACCTTGGGCCTGGTGGGTGAGTCTGGTTGCGGGAAGACCACAGTGGGGCTGTGTATTGCGAGGCTGTATGAGGTGACGTCGGGGAAGATCTACTTCCAAGGCGCCGACCTCACGTCGCTCGCTGGCGAGAAGCTCCGGGCGATGAGGAGAAACATACAGCTAGTCTTTCAGGACCCGCAGTCCTCTCTCGACCCGCGCATGACGATTAAGCGTTCGGTCGGAGCTCCTCTCGCAATCCACGGTCTTGCGAAGGGCCGGGCCCTTGAGGAAAGAGTTGCCGACCTGCTCAGGATGGTCGGGCTTGACCCTCAGCACATGAACAGATACCCCCACGAGTTCAGCGGCGGCCAGAGGCAAAGAATCGGCATCGCGCGAGCGCTGGCACTAAGTCCGAAGCTGTTGATACTGGACGAACCGACCTCTGCCCTGGACGTCTCGGTTCAATCGCAGATCCTGAACCTATTGCGAGATCTGCAGCAAAGGCTCCGGCTCTCGTATCTTTTCATATCACACGATCTGGGCGTGGTCCGTTACATGAGTTCTAGAATCGCCGTGATGTACCTGGGCAAGATCGTGGAGCTGGCCCCCTCTGAAGACCTGTTCTGTATGCCCCTACACCCGTATACCCAGGCGCTCCTCTCCTCGATCCCTTCGACCAATCCTGCCCACCGCGCCATGAGGGTGACGCTCGAGGGAGACATCCCGAGCCCCGCCAACCCTCCTTCGGGCTGCAGATTCCACACCAGGTGCACGTACGCTCGTGCCGAGTGTGCAAAGCTTGAGCCAGCGTTGCAGGACGCGGCTGCCGGGAGGTACGTCGCCTGCCACTTTCCGTTGAGCAATTCCCGGTAGCAATTCCCGGCAGTCGTCCATGGCGGCCAGCTGCCGCCAGCTGCCGCCGCCGTCGAGAGGATGAAAGCGGTAACCGACGCCTGTTTTCGACGTAGTCGTCCATGCCCCGCGTTGCGCGCCACCACCGAAAGGCAAGGATGGCAACCGCCACCTGTTTTCGGGGTAGCCGCCCATGCCGACTTCGTCGGCACCAGCGAAGGATGAAAACGCCCGGCCCATTTTCGTAGTAGACAGAAATCCGGAGTTCGCAACGGAGAATGGAAACGTCTTCGGAAACGCCGTTAGCCCAGCAACAGGTGGGTCCGGGCTTATCACAGGCAGCGCCTTCCAACCAAGTCTATCTCCCCTGTCCTACAGGCCAGCCCCGTCGTCGAGTCAAGCGGTGCAACTTTCCAGCAATCCTGCGTCCTTCGCCTCCGTCAGGCTTTCAGTCCTCTCGTCGTCGAGTTAAGCAGTACAACGCGACAGATCCACGCCATCCTGCACCGGGCGCTTGACGCCTTCAATCCCCTCGTCGTCGAGTCCCTGGCGTTCTATAAATGCCCCCTTTTGATCTCTAGCCACACTCTTCATTTGGGCCTGACTGCAAAACGCGCGTGTGCACAACTGTCATTTCAGCGATTCCGACACGAACCGCCGAATCTATGTTAGCATATCTTTCAGATCATTGGCAGCCCCGATGAGTCTCGTTAGGCGAAGGTGAGTCCCAGCAACACGAGTACTCCATTACGCAAGGAGATGTATTCTGCCTTCAAAACCTCCAAAACCGTGTCCTGACTACGGGTTCCACCGCATTCTTCCGGCCGTGCGCCTTGCCTCCACTCTATGGCGGCCAAGAGAGTGCTCACGACGTAACGTCTGTTATGAGCTTCCAGGCTCTCGCCCGCAGAGCGAGGGAGCTTCCTTCTGGACCCCTGCATACTCTCGCGGATTTGTCCGATGCGAAGTCGAAAGTGTCTTTCCTAGTCTTAGCAGATCCTGCGGGATTTCCGACGAAATCCGTCGGCGTTGCGCGCCTAGCTCATCGGAAGATCTCGTCCAGACGGTAGGTCAGCCGCTGCGCACTGGGCCAGCCCGCCTGGACAAACACGTCGAGGACTTCAAGGAGAGTCCGCCGGCACTCCTCATCTTCCCGCAGAAGGGTCCGGTACTCGGCCAGATATCGCTCAATCAAGTTCACGATGAGACTTGCTGCCAAGGACTCATACTGGTAACCCCCTTGCTGTCCGCCTCGAATGACGCGACCGATCCGTAAGAACACACCGCGCGGATCTAAAGGGATGAATGCCTCCAGTGTTTTCAGCAAATGATGGGTAACAGTCGGCAGCCCCACGCCTGCGAGTTCATCAAGGATGGGTCCGGCTTCGCGGTAGAACCTCTTCTTTTCTTCAGGGGCCAACAACTTGCGATTTCTAGTTCCAGTGCGATCCTTCTCATCGAACGCCCCAGACGCAAAGTAGATCTCTCTCCCCACGGAGTCGATGAGATGGGCAAGGGAGCGGGCTTTTTCCTGGTCTACCTCCAGCCAGGCACGGAACGGTACGCCCTTGTGGGCCGCCTCGAGTCCACGCAGATCTCTGATGGCTGAGCGTAGGATACAGGCGATGAGAGCGAAAGCCCTTTCCCGAATCGCGTCCTGCTTCGGATCAGGAGGGTGGACCGGGCCATATGTCAGAGGCTCTCGGAGGTCCTGCACAATGCAGGCTGCTTCCTCGGGGTTAGCGTCGGGATTGGCCGCGATTCCGAGGATGACCTCGCGACACAACGTGTGGTCGCGCAAAAGGTACAACCCTGTAAAGATGTGAGTGCACTGTTCGCGGATCTTGCTGGCACCTGGCGCTTCGCCTACACGCTCAAAGACCTCTTTTGTAAGGCCAGCTACATGGTCCGGGTGAGCACTGGCAAGACGGCCCAGGGTTCCGTTGAGGAGACCCGCGAGGACCCCGCAGCTTTTCTCCTCTCGACATAGACGCTCGATTATCCTCCACATGAGTTCGGGCACCGTGTGATAGAGAGCGGTAAGATGGCCGGCTATCTGAAAACGGACGGCGGGAACGGGATCGGTGCTGAGACGTTCAATCGCCTGTAGGACTTCGGCACTTGCACAGCCGGGATGGCGGGCCACCGCAACCAGCCCTTCTGCGGCGTCGACGCGGGCTGCAGGGCTGCCCCAGGAGGGAGACTCGTCGAACTGGGCATCGCATTCAGGATCGTGGATGGGCTCGGCGTTATAGCTCGCCTCTATGAGCACGGTTTTGACGAAACGACGCGCGTCCTCTGTGAAGGACAGTTCGTCCACCCGCGCGATCCGACTGCAAGCGGCGGCGAGGTGGCCCCAGGCGTAGTCGCGCTCATTCGGGTGGACACCATCGGCGTCGGCATGGAAGAGCGCCTCTCGAAGCGCCTGAAGGGCCGGGAGCACGGCGGTGACCTCTGCCGGTGTGGGAACAGAGTTGAGGTGCTTATCCGCAAACTCCTTCACCGGCTGCTGAAGATCGCGGATCTTCTGGTTTGCTTCTGCCTTGACCTGCACACCTTCGTCCGCGAGGCACTCCTCCTTACTGTATGGGCTACTCGTAAATTCCTCAACGCGTACCGATGTCTCGTTCGGGGGCACGGGCTTAACCGCCCGGAAATCCACGAGAAGACGCTGGGCTTCCTCTGTCACAAGATCAGCGTCCGCCAGACACCCGAGTAAGCGGTTACGCATATGCTCTCCTACCTCACGGCGAGCCGCCCCGACCTCGTCGGGGATGGACAGAAGGGCACGCTCGACTCGCTCGCGCTCACCAGGGGGCAGAATTGGAAAAACCGCCTTGAGAAACTTACCGGCTGGGGCGCTCGTGTCCCGGCTGGTGAGAATGGGCATCGCCCAGGCGAGGGGCCGGATTTCTCTGCCAAGTGTTTCCGGAAATTGAGCTCCTAAGAGAAGGAGCCGACGCCAGAAGACAGCAAGCCGGTTTTCCGCAACCAGGACTTCTACGAGTTCGCGAAGTTCCACGGTGCGCTCGTCTCGCTCTGCCTGATGCTTTACGTATTGTTCAAAGGCGTCAAGCATCCTGAGCGGTTCATCATTCCGGTACGCATCGCCATCATCCCAGATGGCGCTGTAGTCGGTGCGGACCCGTGCTAGCCTGCCCCCGAAGTCGAAGGTCCTCTCTACTTCGGCAGACGGAGCACCATGCCGGTGGGCAACGTACGCTTCCAGCACGGCAATGACCGCTCTTGTCGCATGCCGGGGGGCGTCTGCCAGAAACTCGGGGAACACCTCCGCTAGCTCATACAACGCCATGTGATAGTCCTGCTGGCGATCGGAGATCAGTGGCAGTATACGGCTTTCGCTCAGCTGCGTCGGCGCCTGTGACACCTCTTGGTGGGCAAAGGCAGCCCGATAAATGTCCTCAACCAGCCCCGGATCTAGGGGGATCAGCCGTTTCACTTCCAGTGCCAGCCATGGCATTTCTTCGAATCCGTACTCGCTGAGATGGCATGGCTCCAGGCATTGTCGTAGCAGTGCAGACGACGCAGACACGTCACTTTCGAACGTTCGGCAGACGGACTGGAGGGCATGGATCACCAGCCGCCGGTCTCTGGGAACCTGCGACCAGGCAAACTCAAGGAGGCAACGCGCCGCTTTCCCCGCGTTAGCTCGCTGCTCGGACGTGAAGCTATCGGGCTGTTCGCAAAGGGTTGTGAGAAGCGAGCGGACCATGTATGCCACAGGCGTCTTCAGGTCGCGGCTCAACCGTTCAAGGAGGTTGCACCAGGGGCCAGCGTCTGGTCCCACGAGGGGGCGGCCACCAGAAGGCACAGTCAAGAGTGACCCGACGAGATGACGAAGAGCTTGCTCGGCAGCACGCCGAGGGGCCTCATCAGGGCCCTCCAGAGAAGTGCAAAGGGGCTCCAGATCGGACAGATCTTTTGCAAGCTGCGCTGCCACGGACGCGCCTACGGCCTTGCCGATTTCAGGAATCTCGTCTACCTTCATCATTCTGAGTACGAGGTCCCAGAACCGCTGATGGTCACGGTCGGCAGACCACAGGTGCTGAAAATGAAGCGAAAGGCTTGGTCTGACGAAAACGACAAGATCGGGATCGTCTACCAATCGTCCTATCAGCGATTCATGACGGCCTCGCAATAGGAGGCGCGCCACGGCGTAATCAAATAGGATGTGGTGTGAGAAGGTCAAAACATAGCGGTCTGGCTCTGCGGTAGGCGAAGGCTGCCATTCCACTAAGACATGGGCACGCAGTAAGTCATTCAGCGGGGCGCTGGTCGCAGGTTCTACGATTCCCAACCGATCCACGCGCAGCGTACGGGCCTTGACCATTTCCTCGCATATCCGCCGGAGAACCGCCTCTCGTGCGTTCTGCTGAGCATCATCCTCGCCACTGGAGCGGATTATCCGGTGCAACCAGTACCGATCGAGCAGTTCGAGCTGTGTCCTGACCGGAGTGAGATCAGCTGTATCTACCCCGGCATCGAGCAGTTCGGCCATAAGCTGCAGGTTAAATGGTACGCGCAGTAGATCGTAGAGCCCGTTTGGCGCGTTTTCAATAAGCGTCTGGAGATCGGCTGATTGCGAGGAAATCTGCGCGAGCTCCTCGAGAGAGAGCCGTGGGATGCTTAGGTGCCGAATGCCTTTGAACGCTGGCTCTGGATCCTCGAATTCCGTCGGCGGTTGGCCCGAGAATAGCTTCCTCAGCTCCGTGTTATAGCGCAGGTCGAACTTCCGTATCGCGGCTACCACGCGCCAACGATCATTCCTCTCAACGACGACCCGGATCAGGTCCAAGATCGCTATCTCCGCCGGACCGCCGCGGACTGCGTCTAGCGCGTCTATGACAAGGAACGCGGGTTGTGTTCCAGGCCAATTCTCCAGGATTTCGGGTAACTCATGGTCGAGATTGAGTTCTTCTCGGAGCTGTCCGAGACTACGGGCAGCTAAGCGGTCGGCTGCAAGGAAAACGAAGTCTCGCTCGTCACTTCTTATCGCTTCAACAAAGTCATGCAACGCTCCCGATTTCCCGGCACCTGGCTCGGCGACAACAAGGATGGAAGTACTTTCCGCTACCCGGCGGAGCTCGTCCGTAGACCGTCGACGGATTTTGAGCCGGGTTGAGCCAACGCGGATAAAAGCGTGATGGCCGAGAGCCTCAGAGAGCCAGCGAGAATAACCTTTGAGCCGTTCAATATCGCTGCGGTAGCTCCGAGTGGCTTGAAGCTCGATCCCGGCATCGAGCAGGGTTTGCTGGAGCCCGAGCCGATCAGCGCCGGATCGTCCTCCGGCAAAACTCGCGCATAAAGCGATAAGCTGCGCCCACGCTGTATCAGCCTGTTCGGGATTGCGCAAGACCACGCCGCGAAGCAGGTCCTTTGCCTCGCGTTCCCCGTCACCACCTTCATCCACATCCAGCACCTGGATGTAGACCAAGGAAAGGAGCTGCCGAATCTCATCGGCCGAGGGATCTATCCCGAGCACTGCCTGCCAGGACCTTTTGACGTGGTCAACCGCGGCCTGAAGCGCTTTGTGCTCCTCACCATTTGTCGCTGCATCATCTAAGGGTTGACCTTGGCCTAACGTCCGCAGTCTGTTGAGCGTTGCGGGTAGATGGACCCGGATCCGCCCTGAGCTGCCCGGCCCAGTAATAAGTACAAGCCGGTCTCTCTGTAGATCAAGCGGCTGCTCCCAGGGCCGTGTTTCGGTATGATAACCGCGACAGGCAATGAACTGTCGGACGAATTGGTCGAGAGCGGAGGCAAACTCCGAGTTAGGAGCTTGCGATAGGCGGACCGTGTGTTTGATCTGACAGAAAACGTATCCACCACCGGAGGTGCCCACCAGCAAGTCGTCCACTGGCCGTTCCGTTTCACAGCGGAGCCACTCCAGCGTGGTATCCTCGGGAAGACCCCAGGGTGGAGAGGCCCCGTCTTGTACCAGAATCCGCACTGCTACCCACGCGGTGACGCGCTGCTGATAGTTCATGCCACGGGCGGCAGCGGCACCTCCCCCGGTCCCTTTCGAACTCTTCAGCGTCATGCCAATTCCTCCACCTAGGCTTCTTCTCGGGGCTCTCTGTTGGCCTTGCTGAACGCGCCTTGACTCGCTTGCCTATCAACAGCCCCAAGCTACAGTACCAAGTTTACAGGAACGGAGGCTTCCTCCAGGACCTGCCCGCTATCCCCGTCGAACAGCCGGATAGTAGCCCGGGTCGGCGGACTTTCATCAAACCCCAGCCAGGAAACTGTTATGGTCTCCTGCAGGTGCCCAGTGTGCAGTTCCTTGGGCTCACTGCGTTTACCGTTGATGTCTACGACCACCCGTCTTGGCCTGGCAAACAAGACTGCCTCCCTCACCACTACCCGGACTGAGGCAATTCTACTGGTCAGGCAGTCGGGTAGCTCCACCGTGACCGAGACTTTCTGCCCCAAAGGCGTAGCCGCGGCCTCCAGAACAGGCACAATACATTCCTGAAGGCTCAGACCCCCGTGCAGGAAGGGCCTCGTTCCGCCCGGCAGGGCGAAGACCGCAAGGCCGGGAAGGAAGGCGAAAATTTCCCGGCCCACCAGACCAAGCT
The DNA here is from genome assembly GCA_012516125.1 of Bacillota bacterium. Lineage (GTDB taxonomy): Bacteria > Bacillota > SHA-98 > UBA4971 > UBA4971 > UBA6256. Next base: position 14,801 of record JAAYXB010000076.1, read on the forward strand.
CGGCCGCCGTCATGACCACGCAGCCTTCGTGGCTTGCGCCTACTGCAAACCGCTCCTTGCAGGCTGCGGCCGGTGGCGCATTTATTCTTTCGGGCTCCACCCCCGGAGGCAGGAAGAGAAACCCGTGGTCGGCCGCCACCACAAAGCGGCAGAACCCTTGCTCCCTGAGGTAATGTATCCCCCTGGCGATCTGGTCTACCATGTTGAGCAGACCGACCGGATCGAGATCTGCAGCGAAGGTGCCGAGCTTGTCGATCTCGCGTGAGAGGACCACCAGCAGCGAGACACCCCTTGTCTTTGCCTGCTCCAACTCGGCCAATTTCACCACCTTCGCCTGGGGGCCCAAGCGTCCCTGAAGCCATTCCTGCCGACCGTTGAGGTAATTTACTTCCACACCTTTCAGCCTGACGGTTAGACCTGACGCTTGTGCGGCGACCTCAAGACTCGCCTGCGCCTCGGGCAGCAAAGCCGGCATGCCTACCTCCGTGACGCTGGGAAGGACGCCAGGCAAGGCCCCTAGGGTGATTTCGTACCCTTCCCGGGCCAGCAGGTCTTTCAGGTACCGGGCCAGGTCGTAACGGAGTGCGTCGGCGAGGAACACCGCCGTCTGCATCTTGCCGGAGACCCACTGCTCCCAGAACTCCCGCTGCTCCGGTACCCAACTCTCACGCCGCACCGCTTCGGCGAAAAGCCGGTTAACGTAATCGAGGAAGGCCCCGTAGGCCCTCCAGGCGGGATGCGCCAGGCGGCGGCGCTCTTCGGGGCTCAGTACCCGGGCCTGAGCGGCAAGCTGCAAAGCCCAGAGGTCAAGCCACCACCAGCCGTCGTCCGCCGTATAGCGGAGGACGAACTCGCCGACCCGGGGAACTTGCCCCGCCTCCTCTGAAGCCTGCTGGCACCCTTGGGCAAGCCGCGCCGCCAGAGCAACCGGCCTCCAGTAAGCGGCTCGGCCCTGCTTCGCCCAAAACGAAGCAGTCCTTTGGCCCGCGATTTCGACAAGACGCGGCGCCTTCTCGTTGAGGTTGCTCCCGTCAGGAGCCACGGCGTTCAGCACTTCCTGCCGCCAGACGTCGTCCACGATGGGGAAGGTATCCAACCTCAGGAGCGCCTCGTGGGCATTCAGAACCGTGGCCAGCTCGTATTCCCCTTGCACCCTATGCGCCGCCTCCAGGTACGCGCTCCGCAGGTTTTCCCGGTCCCGCCAGGCGCGGGCCAGGCCGGCGGCCAGGGCGCGCTTCGGCGCGGACGGCAGCACCCCGGCAAAACGGCCGGAGAGCTCCGGCAGGATCTCCACCAACTCCGAAAGCAGGAGCGCAGCTTCCAGGCGCCGACGCAGCTCCGCTTCATCTTCGGGAGCCTCCCCCCAGCCGGCCCACTCGCGAAGCCGCTCTGCGAATACCGGCCACAGCCCTCGCACCACCAGGTCCTTTCGACCGACCGTCCCGCTTGCGAACAGGAGGATCCCTTCTTCTACCTGCCACCGCGGCAGCCCGAGGCTCAGGGCTAGCAGGGCGTCCAAAAGAACTGTTTCGCTTAAGGGCTGATCCCCGATCAGGCTCTCCCATGCCTGCGCCAGATCGCGGGCGTTCTCCGGTCGGCGCAACAGGTCCACGAGCCTTGGTGTCGGCAGAAGGTTGCCCGCACGGCGCAGCAGCTCAAGCAGGTCCATATCCCACCGCGCCCCGAGGAGCTCCCAGTCCCGCAGCCAACTCTCTTTCGGCGGCTGCTCCGGAACGTAAACCACCGAGCGCCCCTTCAGTTCGGGGTCTTGGAATTCCAGGGCGAAACGCAGGGCCAGGTAGCTACCGGTGAAACGCAAAAGCCGCGCGCCTTCCGGCACCGCCCTGGCGATGATTGGGGAGAGGGTGGCGCCGGAGTCGTACAATACCACGAGGCCTGCCGGCCCCTGGCGGCGGAGTTCCTCTTCCAGCAGTTGCCGCAGCATGACTACGAGTGTCATAGGGTTCCTCCTTCACTCCTATCCCTTTACGCGGGCGGCGTCAACGGGCAGCACTCCCGCCTGCTTGAGGGGCTCGATGTTAACGCGAACCCCATAGTCGCGGTTGGGCCGGCAGCCATGGGCCGTGATCTCATTCACCTTCTCCGCCACCCAGGCGCTGCGGCTGGTCAGCGAGAGCCTGTGGGGTTGGAGCAGGTTCTGAATTCGTTCGCTCAAGTCCCGAAGCTCCCCGACCCGCTCTTCGGCCTGCCGCCACGCCCGCTCGGCCTCCCGCAGCTCCCGCACGGGAGCGCCCGTCGCCCTCTTTTCGGCGTATTGCGCGGCCAGCCGCTCCGCTTCCCTTTGCGCCCCTTCCAGCACCGGCCGGAGATAGACCTCCCGTACCTTGCGAAGGGTGTCGGCGTCGAGCTTGTGCCAGTAGACAAAACAGCCGAAGGCGGGGACCCCGCGGGGGCGGCTGGCGATATGCCAGATAATGGGGCGCAGCCGGTAGAGGCCCGTGTGGTAGCCGAAAAAGTCCGTGGCCAGCCACTCGTCCAAGGTCTTGCCCAGAGCCTCGCGAAGCTCCCGCTCTACGGTCGGCATGGCCGTTTCTCCGAACAGCTCCGCCAGCTTTGCCCGCACGCGGAAAGCGAGCCCCCGCTCGAGCTCGCCGGCGGCGGTATAGGTGTCGCGAAGCGGCACGATGCCGTCCGGATCTTCTTTGACGGCCTCGTGGACCAGGTAGTGGACCAGCCGCCGGACGTGCTCATCACGAGTAACCAGGGCTTCCGGCGCCGCTCCCTCTTTGTCCTCCGGCTCCTCCTCTTTTCCGTCCGCCTCTTGATCCCCTTCGGCGGGCCGGCCCAGCTCGGCCTCGATGAGGGCCCGGTCCTCTTCGCCGATGCCGTAGAGCCGGTACACCTCCTCATTGATCTCACTCTGGATTTGTTCCAGGCGCCGCCTCAAGGCTTCCTCCCAGCGCGCGCAGGCCTCGGCCAGCGGCCGCAGGACCCCATCGCCCCAAGCCTCCCACAGGACCTGCCGTACCCTCCTCGCACCTTCCCACTCGGACCAAGCGAAATCTCGGGCCAAGGGGTGACCGGTAACAGGAAGAAGCTCGGCATCGCTTCGACCTTTTTGCCGCCACCACGCCTGGAGGATCCAGGGGGCGATGAAAACCGTGGCCGTTTCGTCGCCCGTGGCCCATTCGCGGAGCAAATCGTGGGCTTCGCGGGCAAAAAATGCAAGCTCTACACTGGAAAGAATGGCTGGCGAGACAGGCAATTTGGCTACGGTTCCTACACTGCGCCCGTGTTCAAGGGGGTCAAGAATCCAGAAGAGCAGCGCCGATAATTCAGCGACTCCAAACGCATTGATCTGCCATGTATGACTTTGTGATGCTGGAAAAACAGCATGGGCTGATTCGCACGAAAATATACTTCCACTAGGCAATCTCCACATGTCAAGACGGGGTGAACTACCTACGTCCGCCCACGCCAGGCCGGGTCGGAAGTAGAAGGATTCGTTTTGGGGGCGGGACCGCAGCCTGCCGCCGGGTTCACGGAAATTCTTTATCTCCTCCCCGTCGTTAGCCCAGTTGACCACGAGCTGGATGTCGTGGTAGAAGGACCGGCCGCCCTTGGCGAACGGCACCCACTTCTTGCCCTGCAGGGTTTCCTCGCGGCTGGCGGCGATTTCTTCCGCCGGCACTTCCCACCAGAAGCGAGTGAAGCGCAGGTCGTCACTTGTTTGGAGACCAACCTTGACGTCGGCGATTTTCGGCTTGTCGGGCATCCGGGCTACATCCCGGTCGAGCGGCGGGTACTTTTGAAATAGCTCCCGCAGGGAGGCGGGCGCCCAGTAGGCAAAGGGGGTGCCGGGGATCTCGGCCAGCTCACCCAGCTTGACGGTGAAGACAATGCGGTTACTTGCCACGTCACTCACCTCTTTCCTCGCCCGCATGCATCTCTGCCAGAGCCTCCTCGAATTGCACGCGCTTCTCCTCCCAGGCCCAGTCGGTCAGCCGGAAGAAGGTCACGGGGTGCTCGGTCCAGTCCACGCCGTCGTTGGCGTGGCGTCGGCGCAGGGTGAAGGCGGCGTAGCGCGCGGTGGCCTCGTCCAGCACGTTGAAGCCCAGGTCCCAGATTATCTCAGGCAGAGCACTTTCCCGCAGAATTTCTTCCCGTATTTGTTGGAAGGATTTGAGAAAAAGGAAAGTGCGGCCGGTAAGGGCCCCCACGTAGCCGCCCTCTTTGCAGAGGTCGACCGCCTGCTCGATGAAGGCGGCGTAGTAGTAGTGGTAGGTGCGGGGGTAGTTCCGGCGGGCGTACTCCTTGCACCCGGCCGGCATCGCTCCGTAGGGCGGATTCATGAGTACCACGTCGTAGCGCTCGCTTAGGACGTCCATCAGGTGCGCGGCCTGCTCGGCAGCCAGGCCGAAGAATTGAGACCCCATATCGTTGGCTTCCGAGGCTTCGCGCCCGAAGCAGCGGATGCCTTCGACTATTTCCTCTACCGTTAGCGGTTTAGGAACGGGAATAAGTGAATCGCCCAAAGCAAGCTGAGTTCCTTGAAGGGGGAAAAGGCTCAGCTGACCCTCCATCTTCTGGAGCTCTTTAAGGGTGGTCTTACGCTTGGCAAATAGCTCTTCGAAGGGTTGACGGATTCGGAGTAATGAGCCAATCTCAAAGGTATCATTACAGGCTGCCAGGATCTCTTGAGCGATCTCACGCAGATCTGGATCGGAAAACTCTCCCAAAAAACGGAGGCATCGGTTGCCGTCGACAAACCGAACATCCGCGCAGACAATGTTAATCCTGTTCGGCTTAAAGCGGGCGGCAGGGTCGCCTTGTTTAAGGCTCTCAAAGGTGGTGTACGCTTTGAGCCACAGGGCGAGGGCAGCGATCTGGCAGGCCCTCAGGTCGATGTCCACCCCGTAGAGGTTGCGCTCAAGGATCAACGCCGGGATTTGCCAGGCGGGAATTTCCGGATGCTCCTCCCGCCACATATGAAGCAAAAGGTCGAACGCGCCCAGCAGGAAATGGCCGCTACCGCAGGCGGGGTCGAGGACTTTCATTTCCTCCACCGAACGCCGCCGTTCGGGTGGGCGAAAATGGTTCCGGATAGGCACGAAATACGCCAGCTTTTCCCTCAGCGGGGAGTCGGGGTACGCCTCCAGCCAGAGCCGCCCCAGAGTGTTGTGCACCAGGGCCCTGACGATCCAGTCGACGGTGTAGAATTGGTTCAACGGCGGGATGTGGTCGGGCTTGGGGTTGCGCCGCAGGTCGCGGCAGATCTCCTCCCGCTCCTGACTGTTGAAGAATTGATAAGCCCAGCCCAGGGTCTCAAACTCGCGCCATAGCTCCTCAGGTAGCCCCGCCAGGATCTCGCGTAGTCCGCGGTAGGCGGTAGGGCGAGGCCAAAGCAGGGCGTAGGGATCATCCTCGCGGAAGAGGATGGGAAGATGACTGCGAAGCTCGGCAAAGGCCTGCCTCAAAGCTTCCTGAACCAGCCGTTCCGGCGCGACGGCAAGCTCCGGGTCGGCGTCGGCGAGGTCATACTCGCGGCGGGAGCGCCCCCCGTACTCCGGCCGCATAATCACTGTCTCGACGGCAAGCCCGTTGGCCTCGGCGACGCGGAGGGCCAGGACACGGTTCAGAAAGGTGAAGGCTGCGTGCTTGAGGTAGCGCTCTCGCGCCCGGGCGTAGCCCAGGCCCTCGCGGGCGAGCGCCTCCTCCAGCGCCGCCCTTATGGCGGCCCGCTCGCCCGGAACACTCACTTTGCGGTCGGGAAGGAGGCCGTGGGCCCGCAGGAGCTGGTCGAACTCCTCTTCAAGCAGGTGGCGGCCCGCCAGGACCGCCTGGCGGATCCGGCTCCGGTCCTCCCGGTTCAGCATCTCTCCTCACCTCCAGTCCGGGCCTTAACCTCCACCTCCACCGGGCAGCCGGCCCTGCGCCAGTAGCGGCGCAGTTCCTCGCTCAGGGCGTCCAGGTCAGTCTCCTGGGAAATGGTACGGCGCAGCACGAACGGTTCGACATTTTCCCCGGCCGGCCTGGGCACTAGATCATCCAGGACGTTCTCCACCAGGCGGCGGCTCGCCTCGGCGGCGGCCAAGGACAGGGCGGCAAAAGACCGCTGGCAGCCAGAGCAGCGGAAGGTCTCTTCCTCTGGCGCGGAATCAGTCTCGCATCTCAGCGACTCAAGCGGCGCCAGGGCTTCTTCTGCTGCCTCGGGGGCGCGCCGGAACGCCCCGTGCCGACGGATTTGATCGAGAGCCTTATGCACGGCTTCTTGAAAGGCGCGGTGGGCGTTCCCATAACTCTCCCGGTACCGACCAAGGAGAAAGGCGTAGTCTTGCCGGATTGGATCCCACCGTTCGAGAAGGTCACCTGCCTGAAGCCCCTCCCTGAGTTCCTGCCAGCGACGGGCAGCCTCGCCCGAAAGAGTGCTTCCCCAGTCGGCTGCGACCTGGACGAAATTGCGCGCCTGGCGGTACCGGTCAAAGGCGAATTCCTTTAGACGGCGTATGAGGGGTATCGTCTGACCGAATGTGTTCGCAAGTTCCAGGAAGCGGCGCAGGCGGTTGTTGGGGTCGGCGCACCGGACAAGCTCACCCAGGGTTTGGGCTGCTTGCTGACAGGCGGCGACAAAACACGCTGGTAGACCATTATCCTGGCAGCGAGTTACCAGTTGACCCGCTTCCTGTGCCCAATCCCGGGCCTGCTCCTGGACCGCAGCGGCGGCGCGTTCGAAGGTGTCGCCCCCGGGAACGCCGAAGATGGAGGAGCAAAGCTCGCTTGCCCTTCGCCAGTCCACAGGAGGGAGAAGGGCGAAAACGGCCCTCTGGAACTCCCGCACGCTCGTGAAGATAGTCTGCGCCTGGGGATCGGCCGGATCGGTGAGTTCCCGGTTCTGATAGCGCACCCTCACCAGACCAGCCTTGAACAGTCCAGCGGCGAGCATACGCACCACGCGTGGATCCCAGCCATAGGGCTTTTTTTCGAAATGGCTTACAAGGTCCCCGCCTCCGGCGGGGAGACCTCTCTGCTGGCGGCGGGTAAGCTCGGCTTTGAGCACGGAAAGAAGCCTGGCGTCCTGGTTAAGCTGGTTGGCCGGCGTGACCAGCCCCAGACGGCCGTAGACCGGCGGTAAGGCGGCGCCGACCTGCCAGCCGAGGATGCTTCCGCAATCTTCGTCGCGCTCCGGCCGGTCATCAAGGAATTCGGTGAAAAGCTCTCCCGTCAATGTGGCCAAATAAGTGTGGAGGACGGAAGCCATATCGTTCTCCGAGGGAGACAACTCCCGCCCGGCCAGGAACAATTTCCCCCGCAGGAAAGCCTGCTGCAACAGTTGGGGAAGACGGATCTGGCGGGCAGTTTCAACTTCGCGCTCCAGGCGGTTGCGGTGTTCTTCCTGCGTCGGCGTAAGATGACGGGTTCGCCACTGCTCCAGGGCATGCTCGACGGCAAGGGTGCGCTCCAGCGCGGCGCGAAGTTCTGGGCGTTCCGCCGCCTTCCAGAAAAGCTTCTCCTGCTCCGCGATACTCAGGGCAAGGATATCTTCCTCCGTCTTCTCGGCAAGAGGAGTGAAGAGTTCTACCGCCAGGTCGCCTTCTTGCGTAAGGCCTTCTCCGTCTACGGAGATGGCCACTGGTAGGCGCCGGCGGATCTGGCCGTGCAGGTAGCGAAAATCGCGGAGCATCTCCCGGACCAGCTCGGCGGCTTTATTTCTCATTTCGGAGAGGGTGGGGTAGTTTTTCTGCACGTGGTGCTCTAGCTCGTGCTCGACCGGGGTCAGGAGGCGGAACTTCCCTTCCTCTTCGACCACCCAGCCTTCTTCCTGCAGCCGCCGCAATCCCTCGCGGACCGCCTCCGCAAGCCTACTAATGTCGGCATCCACCTTGTCTACCAGCGCTGCCGCCAGGGTGTCCGGGGTACAGGGATAATGCTCGCGCACCTGTTGCAGGAGGAAAAGGACTTTGGTTATGCGGGCCACCGGAAGCGCGTCCACCTCGCCCAGCCGTTCCAGATCCCGGATGACTCGTACTTGCTCGGACCGCACCGCGCTCAGGTCCGGCGCCAGCGCGTCGTAGAAAAGGTCCAGGCTGATGAGCCAGCCGACGGGCTGGTCCGCTCCCCGGACGAGGCCGGCCTCTCCGGTGAGGATGGCGTGTACCAGCTTCAACATGGAACGCTCCGAACCGCTGAGGCGCCGGGCTTCCTCGACGGAGCCGCGCATCGCTCCCATAATGTCCTGCATAAGCCTGACGGCGTAGGGCGGGCAAGGGTACTGTTCGACAAAGTTTCTCTCGGTGAGGGTGCCATCAAGGTTTAAGGTAGAAAGCAGCGCACCTTGGTTGGCGCGGTAAAGGCCCTCCAGCTGGACGACCCCTTCGGTCTTCTTCGCCAGCAGCCTTGCGGCCACCACGGCCTGGACCTCGGTGGGCTCCAGGCCCAGGCGCAGGCGGAAGCGGTCCCGCAGCCATTCCAGAATGTGCCGGTCCCTGGTCAGGCGAGGCACCAAATCGGTGAGCGCCTCCTGAGCCGTAGCGATCAAAAGAATCTTGCCGCCGCCTTGCTGGACCACCTGTTCGGCCAGGGCATTCAGGTCAGTAAGCCTTTCTATGCTTTCGCCGATGTAAAGTCCTGCTTCGTCCAATAGGAGGACCAGACGTCCCTTCTGGGGATCGAGCCCCTCGGCCTCACGCCGGAGCTCTGCGACCACCTCCGAGGGTGAAACGTCGCCTCCGACGCGTTTGCTGTCCTGGATGGCTTGGACGGCTTCGTTCTCTGTCCGGTAACGATTGGAAAGCAGCGCTGGTAGAGCCCGCCTGAGCACCACTTCGGCGTGCAATCGGCGCTCCTCCTCCCAGGTCCGGCCGTAGGTCTGTTGGACCCAGCTCCGGAACTCCTCCCACTTTCCGAGTCGCTGCAGCTCCTTCTCCCATGCGGCCACCCAGAATTCCGTGCTTAAACCCGCTTGCTCCAGCAACTTGCGGTAGATAAGCCGGCTAAAGGTCGGGCGCTGGGGACTCTGGGGGTCGTGATCGAGCAGGTTTATATAGATGACTTTAGTACAGAGTTCGCGCCTTAAAAGTGGAAGAAAACTCTCCAGCCCCAGCTTACGGCATAGAAACTCCGTAGAGGGGTGCCGATGGCCGTCCTGATCCTCGAGGTCCCGACTCTCTAGAAGGTACCCCAGGACCTTGACGAAATGGCTCTTACCGGAGCCAAAGAACCCGGAGACCCACACGCAAGCCCGCTCCGTAGTCCCGCGCCGGGTTTCCACAAGAGTATCCGCTATTTCCCGGAAGTAGCGTTTAAGAGTTTCGGTGGGGACATACTCGTTCATTTCCGACCAGACTTTGCTGGGATCATGGTCGGTGATCTTAACCACGCTCTCCAAGGGGCGAAAGGGATCGCGAACGAGCAGGTCGCCGACGCGCATCTTAGCTCACTCCTTTACCGCCAGAGTATGACATCGCCCCGGTAATAGCCGCCACGGAAGTCTCCCGGAGGCGCGTCCAGCAGCGCCCCAAGGGTAGTCCCCGGGTAGGGAAGCACTACCGCGCAGTTTATATGACCCTCCAGACTGCTTAGGAGGGAGGAAGGTCGAAGGAAAGGGTAAAGGCTACCCATACGTAACAGTACCACCACACCATTGCGAGGCATATCCTTTAAACTGGCCGCGAGAGTCTTTACCATTTCTGCCAGCAGGTGTTCCGAGAGCCGGCTCTGCAATTCCGAACGCTCCTGTTCCCGTTCCAGTTCGAGCAACCGGCTTTCCAGCTCGTCAACCCGGCAGTTGAGCAGTGCCCCCAGCGCTTGCTTTAAGGCATCCACCAGCGAAACGCACACCGCCCTAAACTGCTGGTGCCTGAGTCGCTCCACCAGGAGGCGAAACTGCCGCAGGGCCTCGCGTTCTTCCACCGGCGGGTACTGTACCCGGAAGAAAGGCACGTTGTCCAAAGGCCGGTATGTACCCCGAAGTGTGTTTACGATCTTTTCTTCCAGTTCTTGCATTACTTCAGGCCAGCCCATTTCCCAGCCACTCCTCCACACTAGCGTAGCGCGGGGTGAAGCTTACGATCTCACCGGCGCGCTGGTAGTGCCACCAGCCGCGAAGCTGCCCCTGGAACAAAAGCTCCTCTTTTTGCCGATCATCCGCCTGGAGCAGTGGCCAGATCTTGTCCCGTTCCGCTTCCCAGAAGGAGCCGTCCTTCTGGCAGAGCGAGAGCCAGAAGAAGGCGAAGGACTCAGGGAGGAGGTAGAGGCGGCGCAGGCTGGTGCGCGGGTGGCGCTCCATGAGGCTAAACTGCCGCAGGAGAGCCAGGAAGCCGCGCGCCCACCTAAGTCGCAGGTAAGCCGACCACCTCAAAAGTTCCGGATGGCGTTGGCCTAACTCAAGGAGGTATTCTATTACCTCGTCCCGGGTAAGCGCAGCTTCAGGTGCTTTGAGACGTGCAAGTACCAGCGCCCGGTAGCACTCCACGACCAGGGGGTCGGTATGCACGAAGTACGGGAGAAGAATCTGAGTTTTGGCTGCTTCCGGCATGGGAGCGTGCATTGCTCGGGCCACGACCAGGGCGGGGGGCAGGCTCTCTGCTTGGAGGAAGCGCCGCCGAAACGCTTTGAGTGCATCGTTAATCATGTGCTCTGTAGCTTTGCCCAGCAGGTTCTCCCGCAGGGCCTGGTGCCTGAGCCTGTTGTAATCGCCATGGTCGGCGAAAGCTTCCAGCAGGCACCGCATCTCCGTCAGCCCCGTGCCGCCCCGTTGCAGGTGAGGTCGATAGGTCGCTGCTTCCATTCTGTGGCACCTCGCCTTACTCCTGCAGCGCCTTGAGCAGGCAGTCTTTCGGGTCAGAATAAAAGGCCAAGTCAAGGCCGGCCAGAATCTCCGGCGGTATGTGGGGGATGTCCTTCGCGTTGGCCGTTGGTACGAGGACGCCCCGGGCACCGTTTTCCTTTGCTAGCTGCACGCACTCCGCCAGTTCAGTTACGGGCAGCACGCCGCCTTGCACGGTGATCTCACCCAGTACGGCAGTGGCAGGCCGGACGGACTTGTTCACCAGCGTGGAGAAAAAGGCGACGAAGAAGGCGGCGGCCGTCTGGCTACCCTCCTTGGCCTGCATGAGGTTGACCACCTGGAAGTGGGCCTGCAAGTCCTCCAAGGAGCGGTCAATGGTGAACTTGTGGACGTTGCTGCGGAGGTAGTCGTAGGCGGTGCGGATTGCCTCCCGCATCGCCCTGCCCACCGCCCCTGTCACCGAGTAGCCGCTGCCTTTCATCAGGGCCACTTCCACGCGGAAAAGGGCGTACCGCTGGCTTTCCACGTCCAGCCCCACGGTAAAGACAACACCGGGAGCCGGCGGGTCGGGCGAGATGACCGCCTTTTCTCCCTGTTCAGGCAGGGACACGAAGCTTTCCGCGCCGGAAACCTTCTCCTGGTAGGAAAGAGAAGTATTCCAGTACTCCACGCCGCCCATCCGCCGGAGCTGCTCTTTCACCCTCCGGCGGAACTCCAGGGCCAGCCGCAGGTACTCTTCAAGTTCCTCCCTATCGACGTTGCCGTCCGGGTGCAGGAGCTTCACAAACCCCGAGACGGTCTTGCGCACGGCCTTCTCGTCCCGCTTGTTCAGCGCCTCTCCCAGCCGGAAATGGCGGTCGATCAGATCGCCGAAGCTGAGCTTGCGAACTTCCCGGAAGACTTCCGCCAAGTAATCCATGACTAGGCCGTAGTGGCAGGTGAGCAGTTGGCTGGCCATCTTGGGAAACTCCCATCCGGGCAGGTAGGCGTGAAACCGGTCCAGAAACGCCAGGTCCTGCATCTCGGATGGGAAGGGGGTGAAAAGGTGGCCCGTGCGGAGGGCCAATTCCACGTCCACGTTGATGTTGCCGACGAAGACCAGCGAGGCAAGGGCGGTGATTTCCTCCCGGCCGCGGCTGAAGCTGCCTGCTTCCATGTAGTCCTTCAGCAAGTTGATTGCCTGGGGATTAGCCAGGCGGGTGAGCCCCGCCACCTCGTCGAAGGCGACCACGTCCCAGAGCCCGACCAACCCGATTCGGCCTTTTCCGGTGTAGGAAATAAACAGAGACGGTACGGTGACGTCTCCCCCGGAGACCAGTATGGCATAGGGCGAGATTTCCCGGTAGACGAAGCTCTTGCCTGTGCCGCGTGGACCGAATTCCACCAGGTTGTAGTTGTTCTCTACCAGGGGGATGAGGCGCGCCAGGTACAAGAGCTTGAGCCGGTACGGCATCTGGGCCGGCTCGACCCCAGCGCTGCGTAGCAGAAAGTCGACCCAGTCTTCCCGCGAAAACAGGCGGCGCTTTTCCCTTACCTCGTCAAGCAGGTTTCCCGTGGCCATCTGGATGGGCCGGAGTTCCACTATGGTGAACGGGCGCAGCTCGCCCCTGTGGACCAACTGGGGATCGTAGGCGAGATCCACCACCGCCCAGATCCCACCGCTTAAAAGCCGCTCGTAGCGTTGGACCAGCTCCTCTCTCACATGCACGCGGTCGATCTGGAGGTTGACAAGGCTCGCCCAGTACTTGTCCTCAGTCTCCACGAGGCGCACCTTGACCTTGTCGATGACGCGGTGCTGCCCACGCTCCTTCACTTGAGATTTAAACCATTCGGATTGGTCGGGGCGGACGTAGTGCTCCGTCAGAACGTGCCGCACCTCTCGGAGCCCCGCTTCGATGACTGTCTCCTCAGAAGAAGAGCAGTATTTCCCCAGCAGATACTCCAGGACATATGCGGGGACATTCTGTTGCCCTTTGAGACTAGCTGCCAGGTCTTTGCGGACGACTCTTCCGGGAAAATGCTCCAAGGCGCGACGGTCTAAATCGTCCAACACGGCTCCTGAATTCATGCGTTTACGCCCCTTCTAACGTTTGGGTGCATTACCTACCCATAGAGTCTTCGAAAACGCCCCGGAGGCGGTTGCGAAAAGCTGGCGGCCAGGTGAAGGTCTGGTCCTTAAACTCGAGGGCGCCTACTGGCGCCCCGACCTTGCGGGCCGCCCCCAGAACAATTTCCAGGCGTGGGTAAATCCACCGTATGCCTAGCCATGTGCGTTCCTCACTCGAACAGCCTCCCTAGCGCCCTACCTGCCTGCCATGGCCGTTGGCCCCTTGCTTACGATCTGGATGTCGTCCAGGAGCCGGGCCGAGCTGTAAAGAGATCCCCTTGCCTGGTCGAACCCGTTTCTTCCGGCCATAGATTGGCCCTTCTTGTTAGGTTTGAACGCTATTGCCGCAGAGCAAAGTCGTTTTTGTAGGGGTCAAATCTCGGGTAGCAGGTGATCATCCTACCACGCGCCCGTTCAGAGTAGTCGGTGGAATAGCGTCCTGGTGCCTCAGTTCCGGCTTTCCGCTCTGTGCGAATTCCGGGGGAGAAAACGCTAAAGTGCCCCAATAAACTCATTGGCTGCCTGGGCAAGCAGGTCGGCCCGTTTAGCAACAAAGTCGCGGTATCGCGCTTTGACATTCTCCGCACCCCAACTTTTCCTCAGCAGTTCGTCACCTGCTGTCGCATCGGCAAACGACTCAGGTACCAGGTGTCCGTCAAGCACCTCTCTCGAAACGCCATACTGCGGCAAATATCGCCACGGGGGTTTTCCGGCCAACCTATTGACGTTTGTGCGTTCGTTCAGCACCGTGATATTAGCCAGAGCATGAATATCGTCAGCCGCGATTCCGCTTTTTCTCAGTAGGCTTTGAGGGTAAATGTGATGCCACTGAGGCTCGAAGCCGGAGGAGATGGGGCTGCCCGTCCTATCGTAACCGATGCATGTGCCGTCCACCCAGTCGCGGGAGCCGCGACAGAACAAAACGAGGTATAGAAGTAGTCTTAGAAAACGGTTGCCCGCGCGGTCATACCGGTTTAGGAACTCCTCGGCGCCGATCTCGGGAAGCACGCGTAGGCGCTGCGAAAGAGCTTGTAGGGCTGCGTCAAAATCGGTCGCCTCATTGATGGCGCGTACGTCCTCGTTGAGACTGGTAATCGCCGAACCGCTGTACCGTCCGTCTTTGCTCGCAAGGAGAAACCACCGCAAGGCTTTCTTGAATCGGTAATTGATGGCCCCACTCCACCGGGCATGCAATACGAACAAGGGAATGAGCGCGTTGACAGATGGGAGAAGGTCTGCGGACATAATGCCGAATTCGGCCAGCTGCTTTAAGACCGCACCGATTACATCGCGTGCACGGGCCCAAATCTCGGGCAGGCGTGTTGAGTTCCAGAAATCTCTGGGGACCTCAACAAGCCTTGCCCGGCCGTGTCCGATACCCGTCATTGTGCGGATAAAGATGCCGGCGTCGAGGTCCCACCCGCGCTCGTCGAGATCATTCCGAAAGGGGAGGTAATGCTCCCGCACCCAGCCGGGGTTGCGCACGGCAGCCAAGGCCAGGATTACATCCGCTTCCTTAACGCGCGTGCCCGCCTGATTGAGGCGGCCGAAAATCACGGCGACGTCTTCGACCTCGTGCGTGATCGTAACAACGGGTATCTCCTGCTCGCGGATTTGCCATAGGCGCTGCACGCGGGCATGCACCTTAGGGAACAACTCTTCCATTGCCCGGCTGGTGTCAGCCGTAAATTGTTTCACGACCTCTCGGGCCAAATCGGTCAACTGCTCCACCTTGTCCACCGCCAGAATGCGGCGGACGCTCACCCAGCGCGGATCTCGTCGGCGGATGGGGTTCGGCAGCGCAAACTCCAGGTGCTCGCCGTCCTCGTCTGGCAAAAGGTTCACCATCACGTTATACCGGTCCAGGGCCTTATTCCATTCGTCGGCACTCGGCCACCAGTAAGGCTTCTGGCCAAGCAGGAGACAGAGCGCCGTCGTCCGTTGCTGGCCGTCAACAATCCAGAGAGAAGGTTGCTCCCCCTCGGCCGTTTTGGCTTCGTGGTATGCGGATGAGTCCCACAACAGGAAAGAGCCGACCGGGTACCCGCGGTACAGGGATTCGACCAGAAACTTCACCTGTTCGGGATCCCAGACGAAATCGCGCTGAAACTCCGGGATGTCCATCCTCTTCCCTACGGCATGCCGCACGATTTCCTTGACCTTCAGTTGTTCAAGCGCCATAATACGTCGGGTACCCCCTTATCCGAGTTCGCTCTCCTGGCTATCTCAAGACCGCTTGCCTGTTGCCCTATCCGCGGATATAAAGAACTCCTTGCTCCCGGTCAATCTGCAGGGTAACCCTCCAGTCTCCCGCTCTCACTCGCCACCCAGTGTCGCCGACCATGAAATTCACCCAGGGGTGCGTCAGACAATTCACCCAGCCCCCGCTCGTGTGATCTGCTCTCTCGGACGGCGCGAGTATCTAATTCAAGATGCGGTCGCCATCCTCCTCCTTTCCAACTGGAAACGAAGATGAACCCGGATCGGAGCCGGCCCGCCCTCGGTCGGGGCGCCGGAGCGGGCGGTAGCTCTTTCCCTTCATCAGGATATAGTGAGAGCTGTTGATAAGGCGGTCAAGGGCCCCCTCCGCCAGGACTGGATTGGAGAAGAGCGCATACCAGTCCTTTGGCGTGCGGTTCGATACCATCATGAGCGAGCCGCTGCGGTAGTGTTCGCAGACGAGCTCGCAGAAGTCCTCGGCCTGGAGCGGGGCGAAATCGCGCAGCCCAAAGTCGTCGATGATGAGGAGGTCGGGCCCGAGGTAGGTGCGCATGCGTCTCTCGAAAGTGCCGTCGGCGTGGCCTCCGTCGAGATCGGCAAGTAGCTTGGAGATCGATCACTCCTCCCATACATCGGCTCTATGGCAAAAGCATCAATGCCATGCAAAAGCGCTCCTCTGCTGCAACAAGTCTGCTCAGGGATGGCCTGTTCGGCAAGTCCACAGGAGATGAACATGCGCGTGCTAAACGAAAGCACCATGATGAAGACCCAGAGCCTGTGACAGGTCCCGGTGCGAGGATCGCCCCATCTGCCCAGGTATCCGAAATCAAGCTGGACTTCCTCCCCCGGCGGCACTTCCGGACGATAAACCGTGACCTCGTTCGGTGTGACAAGTGCGTCCGGCATCATGGCCCGCACATACCTGCGGAAGGAGCTCACACTCACGTCCACACCCGTTGCTTCACGTAGCCGCTGCCATACCGTACTCACGCAGTTGGTCGCAAGCCCCTCGGCGATGTAGTCTCGGTACCTATCGAGCTCGCCAAAGCAACTCGAACGCGCTGCCTGATCGACGATCTCGGGGAAGCGCTCTTTTACGAAAGCCTTCCACTCCTCAGGCGTGTTTTGCCCGTCTTGCGTAAACCCGGCCTCAACTGCAGCCCGGATATACTTGCGTACAGTCTTCCTGTCCACACCCAGGCTCTGTGCGATGCAACGAAAACCCCTTCCGGCTTGCCAGTGACGATAGATTTCGATGATGTCGCGCATAGCGAAGCTCCTTCTTCCCATTCTAGCACCTCCTGGCACTAGAATGGCAGATCTGGAAACTGCGCGCCACCACAGGTGGGATTTCCTAAGTCGTGTCAAGGACGCATAGTGAGCGCTCATTGACTTTCGGCAAAGGAGCAGTTAGTCTGAGGGTGGGGCAGCCGCTTCTTGAGTGGGTGGTCCTTGACCGACCCGAGCGCTTCATGGAGTGGTTGCCCACGGCATTTCTTCTCTGGCAACGCACTTCTTCCGGCACTTTATACCTGGCTTCCACGATCGCCTTGGCCTCTTGGGCGGTCACCGACCTCCCGTCGACGTCTCTCAGTTCATAAGGCCTCTGCTCTTTGACTACAGCATATATCCTCATTGCGAGTTTCGAAGCGACGACGCACAACGCCTTGGTATGGGCGTGGCCCTTATTGACCATACAGCGGTAATATACCTACGCAAGCTGGGGATCCCATCGCCTGGCTACGTCAGCGGCAAGGTACAAGGCTCGTCTCAGCCACGGAGGGCCTGCTTTGGTCATTCTAGTGCCCTTGGCCTCCCTTTGACCTGACTCCTCAACCCGAGGGGTAAACCCTGTGTAGGACAAGAAATGCTTGATCGATTTGAAGCGTTCGCCGTCGCCTATCCCTGCAAGTATCGCTGGCGCAAGAGTGTCCCCTACTCCGTAAACGGTACAGAGAAGCCTCCCAGGATCGAGTCTACAGTAGGTGCGCAGATTTCTCTTCTTGACGCTTTCCCACTGAGCCTTGAGACACTCGAGGACCTCGAAGTCCTCTTCAATGTCGACTCGCAGGTCGTCATAATCGCAGTCGGTCTCGATGTCGGCGGCGGTCTCGATGCATCTCCAGATCTCGGAAAAGAGCTTCTCGCTAAATCCCGCAACTTTTCCCAGGGATCTCTCTAGCCTTGCTTTGCCGAGCTTCACAGCTTTCCGAGGGTCGAGGTACTTGGTGTACAGGCGCTTGGCAAGCGGAGAGTCGACGTCGTCCACTACCGAACTTATCCCCGGCAGAGCGATCTCCGCCTTTGCCTGTATGGTTCTTTTGTAATCCCCGATGAGACTTGCGATTTTGGCTTCCTTCTTCGCACCCCTGCGCAGGTTATGCCACAGCGGTTCCATCGTGGACGGACGGAACAGTCCCTCCGGGTGAACGACAGCCATCTTGGCCAAGGTGTAGGCGTCTATGGTATCTGTCTTGGCATGACGCTTGTAGAACCTCCTGAGATCGTGGGTTTTCTGTGGGGAGACGAGAAAGAACCCGTATCCCCTCGACGAGAGGTAGCTTCCCACGCTGTGCCAGATGGTGCCTGTGGGTTCGCTGATGAACATCACTTCCTCCGGCAAAGCCCCGCCACACAGCGTTGCCACCATTTCATCCATACTAGACCTCTCTGGTGTAAACCGCACCGGTTCTCCTACTATTCTCCCGGACTCATCGACCGCGACCGCCTCGCTTTGTGACTTTGACCCCAGATCAAGCCCGATGTAAAGTCTCATGTTCCCCCTCCTCGTGGGCCGAGGGCCTCGCCGAGTAAGCAGCTCACACCTGTGCTTCA
Source organism: Bacillota bacterium (assembly GCA_012516125.1). Classification (GTDB taxonomy): domain Bacteria; phylum Bacillota; class SHA-98; order UBA4971; family UBA4971; genus UBA6256. The sequence goes on from JAAYXB010000076.1 coordinate 32,710, forward strand.
TAAGGGCCGTGGAGGAGATGCCCAATTTCCTGAATCGAGCCTGGCCTCTTACCGGCGAGCTTACACTCCCACCTGTTGGGCCTCCCCGATCACCAGGGACCCCAATGAATTTGACTGCGAATCCCTCTGCCCCAGTATGAATGTTGGCTCTCCCACAGGGCATCTCCTCCCGGTTCCAAGATACAGGTGAATTACTTGAGCGCGGGGTGGGTGAATTATCTGACAAACCCCCTGGGTGAATTTCATGATTGGCGACAAGAATACTTCAAAGCTCGTGGAAGTTGAGGTGGCGGCTCTCTCGTCGCAAAGCTGAGCTGTGCAGAAGTCGCCAGAGCCGCCAGCGCCAGCATGCCGCCATCAGAGGTGCCAGACTCAGTGGCTTCCGTGTGACCACGAGGCTATGCGGCCCAGAGGCGTCCCGCATTCGGGTTTCTTGTGCGTCCATCCGAGGCCACAGAGTGTACGGCCGTTCGTACAGACTCCAGCTCACCCTCGATTTCTCCGCCATCCGCGGCGTGCCACATCCTCCGCGGTGACCGTGCAGATAGAGGCCTATGTCAAAGCCGATCCGAGACTCGCCCAGTTAGGCAGGTCAGAACCCGCCTCTCGGGTAGCGCCTGATGAGTGGGACGCGAGGAGGTCTGCTGGTTGAGGTCAGCCGTGTCAGCAGACCGGCGGCTAGGGCGGGAATTCTTCAGGACACATCGGGTGACCCGTTCGACGAGAATAGTCTTGCCACTCATGCACCCCATGACACTGCCCTCATCCATGAACGCGCTGCGGTTGAACACCCCTCCTTGACAAAGCTGAGCAAGTATGACTTGAGCGGGCCCAGCTCCCAAAGCTGGGCAGGCCTGAGCTTGTATTGGGATTGTGCCTGCGCCTCAGTGTAAATGCGGACGGTCTTCGGGTCGCGGCCGGTCACCCCGCGATCTGCTTGATATTGAATCCCTTGGCATGCAGCTCCTTGGGGTAAGGCATTTGCCCCGTTCCCAGGACGTACTTGACACTTCATCCTTGCCACGGACTCGGTTTTCTGCTTCGGTGGGGCGAGGGGATCTCCACCCGGCCCCTACGGTGGACCCTGTAACTGCGCTTGATTGGCGGAGTGGGTCAATTCCCAATCAACGACAGCAGGTCAAACGTACGGCCTTTCGTCAACTTTGCTGCATGCAGGCATTACCTGTTAAAGCCCGCCGCGGCTGCTGGTATGGTTGAGGTCAGACGTGTAGTGGAAGGACCGTCGCACTCACGCTAGCAGCGATGTTTCCGGGATTCCGGGTGATGGACATGAAACGGATCGATGGTGCCGTTAACATAGCGATCGCCAGGAGGGGTGAGGGGGTAAGTGCTCTGACTGTGGGGCCCGAAGCAAGAGCATGCATAGCTACTATGTCCGTCGTCCTCGGGACCTGCTGATGCTCGGCCATCGGGTAGAGGTCCGCGCGGCCGTACGTAGAGCCTGCAACGGCGCGTAAGCCCACTAGGCACCAACTCGACCGCCTTGCCGCGGCAGAGCGACTCCCGATCCGGTACGACGAGGTGCAGCGCCAGTTTCGTAACGGCGAGTCGCTACACGCCATCAGCAGGGCCACAGGTCCCTCCCGCAAGAGCGTACGTGAGTATGCCCGGTCCGGGGAAATGCGCAGGCGCGCTCCTGGCGGTTTGTGACCACGCAGGCTCGGGCCCTTTGTACGTTACCTCGATGAGATATGGCAGGCAGGCCGCACTAATGCAAGTAAACTCTTTCGAGAGGTAGCGGCCATGGGGTATGATGCAGGGGTAACGCGGGTGAGGGACCTCGTGCGACACTGGAGGGCTGCTCTCGGCTCGTCCGACGCCATGGTGCCTGGCGGCAGTCTCCACCGGCCCACCTGGAAAGACGTGCGTTGGGCCGTACTGTGTCCGCTCGAGCACAGGAAGCGTGGTCAAGAGGAGCTCGCAGAGACGTTTCTCGCCCTGCATCCTGACCTACGGGAAGCCCATGACTTGGTTTGGCGGTTCTGGGCGATGCTACGTGACCATGCCAAAGATGACCTCGAAGTCTGGATAGAGCAGGCCCGATTGGGCAGATTCCATTCCTTCAAGCGACTTGCCAGAACGTGTGCTGCAGATCTTGCGGCGATCGGGGCCGCTACCGAGCTGCCGTGGAGCACTGGCCGAGTGGAGGGTCATATAACCCGGGTGCAGCTTATCAAGCAGATTGGGTACGGACGGGCGGGCTTGGCTCTCCTTCGCGCTGCGTCCTCGGGATACAATCTGCTCCTGTCAAGGGGAGTAATACCTGTGTCTTTGCCTGAAGTCCTTCTGAACGATGTCGAGAACCCTATGTGCGAGTTCTGCCTGGTGAGCGTTGCCGAAAGCCCTTGGACCGGGTACCCCGTGGCGTTTCGCCTTCGAGGGAACTCCTCGACACACTTCGAGTTGTATCCGACCCGGGGTCGTCGTCCCAAGGACCGGACCCGAGTGCTATCAGCCCGGTTCGGTCACGATCCCGAGCACCAGGTATGGATTCCATACCGTGCCGACGGAAGCAGCCGTTGGCGTGTGTGCGTTGAAGTGCAGCCATCCGCGGGCTTTGCGAGCCTGCTGGCCGAGGTCTATGCCGACTAAGAACACGCCATCGTTGACGGCTGATTCCGCGTCGGTGACTCCTCATCGCAGAGGCCTTGCCGTTCGACAGAGACTCGGTGCAGCATAGCGTGTGTGCACCAAAGTTGACGAAGAGCCAATTCCAGACAGGTCTTGACACCTCACCCTGTCCGGGCACCGTGCATCTCCTATCGTCCAGGGATCTGACAACCCCAAACCGCAACGGATTTGCCAATACTACTAGGAACATGGAAAATAAGGCTGTAGTGTATTATATTAAGAGTAGGAGCACCCGTGCGCGCAGGCTGTTGCGCCTCTTGCGGACGCGATACGTTCTACAGGCTCGCAGGAGCTAATTAGATGCGGCGGGGGTAGCCCTCGACAGCAGAGTCCGGCAGAAGCGACGGGACAGGTGGGGGGATGAATGGTGAAAGGAAGCCAGTATCGGACGATTGCGGACAAGCAGATTCGGTACAGGATCCGAGTCAATCCGTTGAGGGTGGGTCTACTGGGGAAGAGCATGGCGAAGGCGGAGGCCCAAGGGGAAGCAGCAGAGGTAAGGCGCATCGTCGATGAGGAGTTGTCGCAACAGTTCAGACTGGGAGGGCATCCAGACTACGACTACCTCCTGGAAAACGTGACCGATGAGGCTGATTATGAGCACGAGCGCGAGGATGGAGTGGAGCTTTGTATCATGTATGTCGATCTGCGGAATTTCTCAAAAAGAGCCCTGTTCGTTGACGACCCCGGATATGAGACGATACATACTATTGCAAGCCTGAAGCAGAGAGCTGTTTCTACATGGATCAAGTTGGCACGGTACTACCAAGGTCATATCCATTCGATCACGGGTGACGGGTTAATGGTCCTCATTGGGGGAAAACAGGAGTATGATTCGGATACTTGGACTCTGGGGGCCAGGGCGTTTCTCACAGCTCTTAGGGTTCTGGAGAGCGAGAGCATGCTGAACGAAGAGCTAAGGGAGCACCTACGACAGAAGGGTCTTGAGGAATATGCTGCATCCTCAGACAACCTACTTGACATAAAGGTTGCCGTGGACTTCTCGCCTAGTACACTGATGAATCCCCAGGGAGTCGTCGTGCGCCTGGGAGACGAGCGAATACCTGTAGGAGAAGTCAAGGCGACATCGTTTCATGTCGATTCATGCGCAAAGCTCCTGACCTACTACAAAGATGCTAAGGAGCGTTTGGACGGTAGTCCCAAACTCGGTCGAGTACTGCTGTTGGGTGAGGAATACAAGGAACTAATGGCTTTCAACGATGATAAGGTGTCCGTTTTTCCGATAGGGAGCTACAAGAGGCAGATGTACAACGTCGAGAAGTCATACGCAGGTTACTACATAGACGTTAAGGAGTTCAAGGACAACATCCTTACCCTGTCTGACGTGGCTGCCTTGTGTAACGTTTTCGATGCCTCAAAGGGATCCAATGGAGCTGAAGACACGAGCTTGAAGATCGCCAGAGGTGTACGCATACAGCATGGACTTTGAGGCACATCTAAAGCATCTCTTCAGAGAACAACTGCAAGAACTAGGCTTCACCCGTGTTGAAGACGACCTATACCAAGGCAGGGTACCAGCGGAAGGGACTGTTGACGGGTGGTACATAGACATTCAGATCCACTGCAAAGACTATCCAATATCTGCACCGAGAGTCGAGCTTAAGGGCATAAATGGAGACAGCGAGGTCTTCCGGTGTGTTCCTCCAAGGTGGCGCCACTTGGACGAGCAGATTGGCTATAGGCCCGCTGAGTCAAGATTCTGGGTCTGTTGCCTACACAATTGGTTCATGAACAGCGAGTTTGATGCTAGATACATATACAACAGGATAGAGGACTGGCTCAGCTCCAACGTCACGCAATCCTGGGCACCAGGAGAGGATGCGCCTGCTTGGCGACTAGCACCTCAGTTGAGCGACTTCGCGCTGTTCGTCACGGAGACTCTCGTTTCGGACATATGCTCTAACTCGCCGAGGGACATCCATCTTTGGAGACTAGCCCATGACCGTTACGTCTTTCGTAGCGGCAGTACCGCTGCTAATCCCAAGAAGAACCCAGGCAACAAGTATGACCTCGAGCAGATTGAGCATAGTGGCACTCGGCGTGCCCGTCAGCAATATCTTTTCTTTCCCGAGGCGACTCCCGGCAATGAGATCCTTGATGTAACACGGCAAGCGTGCCTTGGTGATGACTACCTCGTCTCATTGTGCTGTGTTGTGAAACTTGACAAAGCGGAGAAATTCAAGACCGCCTACCAGCTTCTATCTCATCTTAAGGGTTCTTCTGCTGTCATCTCTGTACTCCGGGGTATTAAGGAGGAAGGGTTCAACAATACTCCAGTGGCCAACCTGCCAATAATAGTCCAGTACGAGAGTGACCAGGGCAGACTCGAGATTGCAGCCTTCGTGGTCGATCTTGATTCTTTCCTCGGCGATGCCGCACGTGTCTACCTTAAGCCGTTTCGAATCGAGACACTCCCTCAACGAAAGACTGCAGTTGATCTCAATGTAGCGCTGCTCGGCGTTGGTTCTCTCGGTAGCCAGATAGCGAAGGTGCTGGTTGATAAGGGAGTGAAAAGTCTCACGTTGTCAGATTTTGATTACTTCTCCGCATCGAATCTTGGACACCATGAGCTGACTTATTTCGATCTGGGCTTCTTTAAGGTCGAAAGAATGCAAAAGAGACTGCTCTTGTCTTACGACTCCCCGCCGGTAAGAGCCACCTTGTCGGACGAGAAGGCTATCCAGGATGCTGACATAGTGGTTGTAGCGGTTGGAAGCTCGTCATCCTTTGATCGGCTTGCTTTCAAGACTCTCGCAGATTACCCAAAGCCGATCGTCTGGGTATGGACATCCCCGCACAACGTGTTGTCAGAGGTTGTCATTACACACAGAGACTCCGGGTGCTTGAACTGCTACTACATGTTGACACAGTCTGACAATGAGTTGCGCTCAGTGCATGAAGCTGCTAAGAGACAGATAGCATTGTACCCCGTGTCCGACATAGACATGTGCGGAAACCCTCACGTTATTTCCCAGTGGGACAGGATGGTCCTCCTGGCTACTCAGGTGGTCACCTTGCTAGCGTTCTACAGCGAAAAAGGGCGATTCCCGTTCGAGTACGTCAATTACCTGTGGAAAACGGACGACATATACCCTAAGACCTATGTGGGACACATCAACGCAAACCCGCGGTGTCCCTTGTGCAGGAGGGGTTAACCTGGGCCGAAGGCTCCACGTATCAGGCGGCGTCATAGACAGACTGAGATCCCTGACACTGAGACATTTGCCTTATGAGAATGGAGGCCTCTTGTATGGAAGGATGAACCCTTCTTGGGTCTCAGTACATGACCTTTCTGATGCTGGGCCTGACTCAAGTCGCTCCACGTCGGGAGTAGTGCTAGACAACTCATATCTGGAGGCCTACACCAGGAAATGCATCGAAAGGCAGCTATACGTAGTGGGTACCTGGCACTCCCACGCCTTGTCGGGCAATTGTCATCCATCTCCATGCGACGTCAGGATGATGATGCTCCTGCAGTCATTCTATCCGAAAGAAATGCGCCCGGTTTTCTGTATTACTTCCTTTGGACGAGGGGTCCTGGAGTACAGATTCTTGAACATAACGGAATCTGGTGTACCAGAAGAACTTGCGGACGTTGTCTTCGACCTGCCATAGACAGGAGGCGACGAGGGTCATGGTTGAGCAAACTGATGGTCCTGACCTAACCGATGCGAGGATTAAGTTCCTCTACAAAGCGATTGAAGACGCACAAGCGATCATTAGGTTCACGGATGGGAAGGCCGGTGCGGTAGTCGGTGTGTGGGTTGCTCTGGCCACGACGTGTATCAAGCAGGAGCTCTGGACACGGGTCTCGGCAGCCAGAAGTGAACTGGAGCAGCTGTGCGTCGTTGCCTTGTTATCATGTGGTTTCTTGTGCATGGCCAAGAGCCTCTGGCTGGCCTTCCTCACTCTTGTTCCAAGGAGTTCGCCTGCCGCGCACATCGTACCTGATCCTGAGAATGGACCTCTAGGACTGTTCTACCTGCACACAGTAAAGCCAAAGCTTGCAGGCAGGTATCTCTTCTTCGAGTCGCCCGAGCCCAAGCTTAGTCCCCCGGTAAAGGAGTACTTGAGCGCTGTCAACGAAATCGACCCGCAGCACATAATGCGCGAGCTGGTCTATGAACTGCAGAAAGTCTCCTACATCAGGAACGTCAAGATCGCCCGTGCAGGTGAGTCTGTACGCGCCTTGCTTCATTTCACGGTTGTCGCGCTGCTGTTGTTGCTGTTCAAAGCTGCTTCATATTGCTCTCTAGTCAATTGGTATGCGCCTAGATTTGACAAGCTAGTCGATCCTGCGTTATTCGTGGTCCTCTTCGTAGGTCACCACATAGCTGACTATCTCATGCAAACAGACAGGCAAGCCCATGAGAAATCCTCAAAGCTATGGCCTCTCCTCTGCCACTCTGTCGTCTATACTGTTACCGTCCTTGCCCTGGCCTATCTTGTAACAGGTTTCTTTTCCTGGGTGGCAGCCATATCACTGCTTGTCACTCACGCCGCGATAGATAGCAGGCATCCCATATACTTCTGGTGCAAGGTAGTCAAAGGAATACGTAATCCGAGCCACGAGACGTACTCGGGTGTTGTCAGACGGGTAGACCAGGTCTTTCACATAGTTGTCCTCTTCACGCTGTCGCTAAGATGGTATTAGCGGCTTCCGCATGTGGTTCCCCGGTGCTTATGTCACTCCCTCCTGGGCCAAAGGAGAACGTACGAACGTTGGGCCTGATCTGGTTTTACGGACACATAGAGGCTTGGAGGTGTAATCTTCGAGGGGAGGTGTCCACGTGGCACAGACGAAGCCACCATATCCGCCACAGTTCAGGGCAGAGGCGGTTCGCCTGGTACGCGAAAGCGGGAAGCCTATGGCGCAGATCGCGAGAGATCTGGGGGTATCAGTGGAATCGCTGCGTAAGTGGACCAAGCAGGCTGAGATCGATGCCGGATAGCGCGAGAGGCCAACAGTTGCGGAAGGGGAGAGGCTCAGCCGACTAGGCGAGAAGACCGGATTCTGTACGGGAAGCGCCAACTCTCGCTAGGTAAGACGGTTGCTGAGAGCTTTCTTTCCACGCTTGAGGCTGAACTACCTGACCGATGGGGTTGGTCAAGCGGTCAGCCGTTAGCGTCGGTCATCCTTGATTACATCGAGGGCTTCTATAAGTGGAACTTGGTCGAGCAGGAAAGCATGCCATGCCGGGGGGGCGCGGTGCCCTCGCCCGTCCGGGCAGGACCCATCCGCCGAAAAGTAGCGCGAACTCTTGGCGACATACTTAGGCCCCAACGCGCGGCAAAGCCGCCGGCGCCGGTCGCCGATGTCGGTGTAGCTCTCGACACCGGCACCGGCAGTGGCATGCGGCCTGTGTGGCAGTGGCCGCTGCAGGATGGTCTCTCCCAGAGACTCCATGGCCAGTTCTGTGGCCAGCGGTCCTACAGCTCAGCAAGACGGCGCTCCTTGCTGAACAGGAGCATCACTGACAATATGGCGACGGCGAACCCGAGTTGGACCAGCATAAACCCGTAGATTGGGTAGGGGCTGCCCGACGCAGAGGTCGCGAGCGCCGCTATGCTGTCGTTTGCTCGGATGTACCAGTAGACCGGGAGAAACTTGGCGACAGCGAGCACCGACTGCCTCATGATTGCCTGGGGCACAAACGCGCCGCACAGGAAGCCCATGCCCAAAGAGATGACGTTAACAGCGCCCGACTGACCGCTGCTCGTCTTCACGAAGTGACCCACCGCAGACCCAATGACAGCCGTCACGACGGTAGGCACGAGAGAGTTGGCTGGGTACAGCCATACAAGTCCCGAGGAAAACGGGCCTGTGCCGTTCAAGATGAGGCCGAAGAGCACCATAATCGCCCAGCACCCACGGGCGAATACCGCGTGTCCGGCAGCAATCGCCAGATCAAAGCCCCGATGCGGAACCGGTGTGCACATATTGCGAAGGCGAAGGTCTCGCCTATTGAACACCATCATTATCGAGCTGATGCCCATCATCACCATTGCGACCAGTGCATATGACTGGTACGCGAAATAGGAGGTGTATTTGCTGTCGGATTCCTTCGATGTTCCTGAACGCCCACCTGCCACCTTGAGACTGACCGGTGTCTCGGCTGCAAGGTCAGCCCTGACCGCAGCTACCAGCCGAGCCTGGCGGTCTTCTGCAGTCTCCCCTGCCTCACCCGCCATGCCGAGCTCCCTGTGGATGCTCGCCGTGTTGAGGAACTCGTCTATACAAATGTCAACGTAGTGACTGGTCGTGGACGCCGGCACGATGACCTTTTGTATGACGGCTATCTGGCTCGCAGACGCCCGCATCATTCTGAGAGATTCGCCCTAAAGACTTGCATACTTCTCCTTCCTGCTGGGCGGAATCTAGGTATGGCGCCAGGAGACCGTTGGACTTCCCCAGCAACTGTTAGTTCGCGCGACCCCAGCGACGCCTTTGTGGGTTTCAACTGGGCCGAGACGGCATAACGTGGGAGGCTTCAACGGCCCCCGCCATGAGTTTTCGCCTCATTTCTTGACGCTGCTAGGGTTGCCTGTGCTGATCTCCGGGGACGGCGTGCTCGCGCGCTTGCGGCGCGCCTCGTTTGTGGCATGAGGGACCTGGAGGGACCTGGGCGCGCCGGAAACAGATTTCCTATTTCCTTCTGAGATTGCAGGCTATTACGCGGGAACGCGGAATATCTCTACGAAACGCGTCGTCCAGCCGCCCGACCCGACGTTGGCCCCGAAAGCGACTCCGGCGCGGCTGTCGGCGGAGCAGGTGGACGACAAGTCCGCCAGGGGGTGATCACTATGGTATCGATGTCGAATTGGCTGTTTTGGGCGCTTCTCTCAGCGGTGTTTGCCGCGCTAACCTCTATTCTGGCCAAGGTGGGCATCGAGGGTGTCGATTCGGACTTGGCCACGCTCATTCGCACCTTCGTGATCGTGATGGTGCTCGGTGTATTCGTGTTCGCAACCGCCAAGTGGACCAACCCATTCTCGCTGCGTCCGAAGACGCTCACGTTTCTGGTCCTCTCTGGGTTAGCAACGTGTGCCTCCTGGGTTTGCTACTTCCGGGCGTTGCAGATCGGAGAAGCGTCGAAGGTCGCTCCAATCGACAAGCTGAGTGTTGTGTTGGTCGCTGTGTTCGCCGTACTGTTCTTGGGCGAGCGACCTAGTTTGAAGGATTGGCTTGGGATCGCTCTTGTTGCACTAGGCACGGTCGTGCTTGCGCTCAAGTAAAGGATCTGAAGGCAACTATGCCACTATGAGGGGCAGAATCTCAACTGCATCCCGCTAGCCGCGATAGGGAGGGGGACAACATGCGAGTTTGGCTTCATGAGTGGAAAGGCAACGAGTGGGGCTGGAATGCGTGGAGCCTCGACCACACCGGGTTTGCCACGTGGGCGCCCACGCGCGATGAGGTCCTTCTGCGTGTGCGCGGCAAGTTCGCCGAGCACCAGCAGTGGCTGGCCCGCCATGGATGCAACGTAGTGGAGGCCACCCCAGGCGACGTCACTGTCGTAGAAGAGGTGTCCGGCAACGAGGTGCTCTTTGAGCATGATCTGGTTCCTGCTACGCGTGACGAGATCGCGGAGTGTCTCAGGTTACTTAGTTACTCGAGGCAAGACCTTGTAGCCACCGTCGAAGGTCTTCCCGACTCGGTCTTGGACTGGGACCCGCCGTATCGCCAGTTTGCAGAGTGGGCTCGCTGGCGCACCATCCGGCAGATCGTTGAGCATATCGCTCTGACTGAAGTGGGCTATTACCTTCCCGCCATCGGTTACTCGGGCCCGGATCCAACTAGCCTAGTCGGTGCTGGCGCCGACTGGCGTGAGCAGTTGCTGCGGAGCAGGCGCGAGACGGAACGCTTCTTGACACAACTAGCTGGTTCGCACGATAGAGCGCGGGTGACGAGAGGCGAGGAGGAGTGGTCGGTTCGAAAGGTGCTTCGACGACTCGTAAGGCATGAACTTCTTCATTGGAAGAGCATTAGGCGGATTGTCAGAGACTACGGTGATAAGGAGAAACGCGCCCACTGGTGAGAGGGATGCAGCGGTAAGCGTCGAAGATTGCACCTTGCGCAGTCACAGATCCCGTGGGTGGGAAGGAGGCTCCGATATATAGTGTTCCTGCCTGACGAGAGATGAGATCGCCATCTTCACAGGTGATACAATCACATACGCGCAGCGAGGGAGTCGGGAGTTGCCCATGGCTGGGACGGTTGCTGAACAGAAGGTGACCATAGACAAGAGGTGTGGGATTCCTGTCTACGGCCCTGTGTGTACTTTCTGTTGCCACATCGACCCAAGGCCAAGAAGAAGAACCTGCAAGGCATTCCCAGGAGGAATCCCCGAAGAAATCTGGCTCGGGACCAACGACCATAGGCTTCCGTTCCCGGGCGACGGCGGTATGACGTTCGCTCCGGCCGTTTCGACATAGAGGTTCGGGGTATCTGTGCTATGATTCTCAGGTTTGCGTGCAGGTACACTGATGGCAGAATCGCAAAGGCGGAAGTGGAGTTCGATTCCACAGGAAAGGGCTTCATCCGGCGTGCCGACGACTCGTACATACGGAGCGCTTTGGAAGAGGCCCTTGTCACGCCCATTCAGTGTGAGGTAAGCGAGTGTAGGAATGGAGCGTTGGCTACAGGTCCTGCGGTCGCCCAACCGGGCACACCTTTGCATGCCATGGCAATGATCGCATCTCGCACGCTGCTGAAGAAGGGCATACAGATGGTCGCAATTGAGGGCAAGCCTTTCCAGGTGTAGGGCGAGACCATGGGCGGCGCCCCCGCCCGTGCCTCCGTCGTGCCTGCCGTCACCATGCCCGTCTCCGTCGCGCGTGCGGCGGTGGGGTGGTGGCAGTGATGCGCTGTAATGCTGATATGCTGATGTGCGGAACGGGTGGAGCCGGAAAGGCGACCCACCGCACACGTCTTCTTACCCGGATGATATGGGGAACGCGTGAGGACGGGACCTGTGCGGCTATGTCCGGGACCATCCACGTCTCACCCAGCGTTCTGCCAAAGATGTCGTCCTGGGTGGAATTCGAATGACCCGGGACGACATTGTTAATGAGATCGCGTTGCAGGGAGGGTACGTCCCGAGCCTGCATCCCAAGGCCTTCGAAGAGCTGCAAGGCCTGCTACGTCGCGACATGGCTGTCGCAAAGATGCTGGCGGCAGCCATAGTCAAGCTTTGTAAGAATCCCCTCCCTCCCCCAGGATATGGGCGGTGTGGGCCGCAGGCTAGGAAAACGAAAGGAAACCGGTGACCTGAGGCCTCTTCTTTGCAGACTGGCCGGAGGAGTGGGCCAAGTAACGCCCCGGATCCGCCAGCGGAGAGAGCGACGCACGTTTGAGATGGAGTGAAGCGGGCTTGGACCTCAACCGCGCTACTACCTCCGTGGTCAAGCTACAGAGCCGCCTGAACCGCTCCGGCGGCTTCTCCAGAAGTGAATCACGGGAAGACTGTGTCTATGTTCAGCTCAAACCCGGGCAGGATGGGGCTTACGAGTGTGGATCCCAAAGGATAGACGCCTGCGGTTGACAGGTCCCCATCTTTGAGCGTGGCTACCTCGATGCTTCGGCTTTCGGGATCTGCCAACCAAAGCTCGCGTATCCCGAAGCGCGCGTAGGTCTGACACTTGATCTTTCGATCCCATCCGGCTGTCCCGGGAGAGAGAACTTCCACCACAAGGTCCGGAGCGCCCCAAATGTTTGCCTCTTTATGGTGAGCCACGCTCGGCGACGGAACCACCCTGAGCACCCCCCCGATGAGCTCGTACCGTTGGTGTCCGGGCGGGATCTGGCAGTAGTCATCGTAGGTAAGGCGCAGAGAAGGTGCAAGATACTCCGTCGCGACCTCCCGTACGCTATCTGGCTTCGTCACGGTGCTCCCTCCAGACGAACCTGATAGTATCGATCGGGTCCCGGCTTGATTGTATCATGCCGAGGCTCGCGCGGCCATCCCTCGATTGTGCGATCTCAGCCGCCTATGTCACGAACATGTCCCCCTTGCACCGCGGGAATAGCGCCCGTCAACCCCAAAGCAGCAGGAAAAAGGGCGCGGACTCGTGAATCGACATATTGAGGAGGTCTGCGGAATGGCCGTGTCCAGGAACAGCAAGCCTTATCTTCTCGGGATAGACGTCGGGACGACGCACATAAAGGCGGTGGTATTCGACGACGCGGGGACGGAGGCGGCGAGGTGCGTCGCCGATACGCCCTCGAAGCCCGGCGACGGCCCGGGTCAGGTGGTGTGGGATCCTGACGCAATTTGGGAGACGGTCATCTCGGTCACGCGCGGCGCAGTCGAAATGCTTCAGGAAGGGCCCACGGGGCGCTCCAGGCACTCCCGCAGCGCTGCCCCAGGATCCGAGGCGGACCGCGAGGGTATTGTGCCCGCAGGGGCTCACCCTCGAGTCACCGGCGCCCTCACCGGAGCGACCGTCCCCGGAGGCGAAGGAGGCAAAATGAGGCCAGGGCCCGGGTTTACCCCCGCGTGTCGTCCCGAGATCGTGGCCGTCGCGATCGCGAGCGTCGGCGAGTCGGGCGTCCCGCTCGACCGGGAGGGCCGCCCCCTCTACCCGATAATCGCGTGGTTCGATCCGCGCACCGCGCCGCAGGCCGCCTGGTGGGCCAGGGAGATAGGCCAGGAGCGAACGAGGGACGTCACGGGACTCTCGGTGAAATCCATATACTCGGCGCTGAAGATCCTGTGGCTCTTGGAGAACGTGGACGGGCTTAGAGACACCATAGACGCCTGGCTGCCGGTGTCGAGTTTCGTGTCGTTCAAGTTGACCGGGGGTGGCCGCTCCCGCGACGGCAACGGCGGTTCAGGCAGCGACAAGAGCACCGCGGGCAGAGGCCGCAGCCACCCGGCGGACTACTTCATCGACTTCTCCCAAGCCTCAAGGACCCTCCTCTTCGACCAGGCCACGCTGGACTGGTCCAGGGAGCTGGCCGAGGCCGCCGGGATCCCGGCGCGGATTCTGCCGCAGGCAGTCCCCAGCGGGACTCTAGCCGGGCGCGTCGCGCGCGAGGCCGCGCGGGCCACGGGCATCCCGGCCGGGGTCCCGGTGTTCGCAGGCGGCCACGACCACGTGTGTGGAGCGCTGGCGGTCGGCGCCACAAAGCCCGGCGTCGTCCTCGACTCGTGCGGCACGGCCGAGAGCGTACTCTCATCGTGCCCGAGCGCCTCCATCCTCCGGGCCGTTTGCGAGAACGGATTCTCCTTCGGCCGCCACGTGGTCCGGGACATGCATTACGCCATGGGGGGCCTCCTCGCGTCGGGCGGCGCGGTGGAGTGGTTCATTCGCGAGTTCCTCGGGGAGAGCCCGTCCTATGAGCACATGGTGGAGCTGGCCCGCAGCTCGAAGCCCGGAGCAGGCGGGGTCGTGTTCGTGCCACGCCTCCTTGGCAGCGGGCCCCCGACCCGCGACGAGCGAGCGACCGGCGCTTTCGCCCGCCTTCGGCCGAGCGCGACGCGGGCGGATTTCGCGCGGGCCGTCTTCGAAGGCCTCAGCCTCGAGCTCAAGACTGCCATCAGCGCCATGGAGGCCGCCGTCGGGCAGCCTGTGTCGAGGGTCATCGCCACCGGCGGCGGGGCCAGGAACGACCTCTGGCTTACCATTAAGGCGAGCGCGCTCGGCCTTCCCATCGAAGTGCCGCGGGTAACAGAGGCGTCGGCGCTCGGCGCCGCGCTCCTCGCGGGCATCGGGTGCGGGCTGTATCGGGACGCCGACGACGCGCTGGCGCGGACCTTGCGTATCGCGCGCCGGGTGAAGCCGGATGAATCGCTGCGCTGTGTTTACGAGGACGCATACGCCGTCTACGGCGCGGTCAGCGAGGCGCTGCGCCGCGTGGACGACGAGGCCGGCCATCCTACACTGCCCGTCGTCAAATCCTTGCGTGGTGCTCCTGCAGGCTTTTCGCCTGCAAGCAATGCGCTCGCAAGGCTCTGATTCCCTCCAGCGCGGCAAGGGCGGCACGGACGGTGGTTATGACGGGGACGCCCCGCCTGAGCGCTTCCAGCCTCACATGGTAGTCCTCGCACCCAGGGCCGCGCCTGGACGGTGTGTTGATGACAAGATCGACTTTCCCTCTCCTGATGCACTCGACCGCCCCCGAAACGCCATCCCCCTCACTACCTGCGCGCTGCACCGCGACGCCGGAAGTTCGAAGAAGCTCCGCGGTCGGGCCGTAAGACAGCAGGGTGAACCCAAGAGCCGAAAGCTCCCGGGCCACGGGCACGATCGCCGGCCTCTCCCTGTCCGCGGCTATGACGAGCACCGTCCCCGCCTTGGGCAGTGGTGTCCCCGCCGCCAGCTGCGCCTTGGCGAAGGCCATGCCGAAGGTTTCATCGATGCCCATCACCTCGCCCGTTGACCGCATCTCAGGGCCGAGGACGATGTCAGTCCCGGGGAACTTGGTGAACGGGAACACGGCCTCCTTGACCGCGACGTGCCGGGGCGTCGGATCGCATGTAAGGCCGAGCTCGCGGAGGGTTCTCCCGATCATGACCCGCGTCGCAACCCTCGCCAGAGGAACACCGACGGCCTTGCTCACGAACGGGACGGTGCGCGACGCCCTGGGATTCGCCTCGAGGACGTACACGGTGCCGTCTTTTGCCGCGAACTGGATATTCACAAGCCCCACCACGCCCAGGGCCCGCGCAAGCAACCTCGTTTGCCGTTTGATCTCCTCAACGCACTCGCGAGAAAGGCCTTGCGGCGGGATGGAGCACGCGCTGTCCCCGGAGTGGATGCCGGCATGCTCGATGTGCTCCATGACGCCGCCGATGACGACCGCGTTGCCATCGGAAACTGCGTCCACATCGACTTCGGTGGCCCCCGCGAGGAACCTATCTATCAGGATCACCTGGCCCGGAGACACCTCCATGGCACGTTCGACGTAACTCGCAAGGGAACTATCGTCGTACACGACCTCCATCGCCGCCCCGCCCAGGACATATGACGGGCGGACGAGGACAGGGTAGCCAAGCGCCCGCGCGACGTCCAGAGCCTCCTCGGGAGACCTCGCGACCCCATGCGGAGGCTGCTCGAGGCCGAGCTTCGTCGCGATCTCGGAGAACTTCTCGCGATCCTCGGCCAGATCGATGCTGCGCGGGGACGTTCCCAGGATCTTCAGGCCCTGCTTTTCCAGTGCCAGCGCGAGCTTCAGCGGGGTCTGCCCGCCGAATTGCACTATGACCCCGTCCGGGTGCTCGACGTCGGCGATGTTCAGAACGTCCTCCAGTGTGAGCGGCTCGAAGTAGAGCCTATCTGAGATATCGTGGTCGGTGCTCACGGTCTCCGGGTTGCAGTTGACCATGATCACCTCGTAGCCCTCTTCCCTGAGCGCAAAGGCGGCCTGAACGCAGCAGTAGTCGAACTCGATGCCCTGGCCTATCCTGTTCGGCCCACTCCCCAGGATCATGACCTTCGCCTTTCCGGATGGCCTGGCCTCGTTCTCCACCTCGTATGTGGAGTAGTAGTACGGGGTGTGTGCCTCGAACTCCGCCGCGCACGTGTCCACCAGCTTGAAGACAGGGCGGATGCCGTGCGCAAGCCTGTAGCGGCGCACATCGATCTCGCCCGCTCCGACGAGCCGCGCGAGTTGCTTATCGGAGAACCCGCAGCGCTTCGCCTCACGAACGAGCGCGGGCCCCAGGGCTTCGACGGTGTCCTCTCCTGTCTCTCCGGTGAGAGCAGGGGCATCGCTCGCCCTTGTCTCTGCGTTGCGTGCCCGTGCGCACGCCCGGTCGCGTCCGCCCGCACGCGCGGATGCCTCTACGCGCGCCCTGACCTCCGCCTCCACGTCAGCTATTTCCTTGAGATGCCAGAGAAACCATCTGTCAATGCGCGTGAGCCGGTGGATCTCCTCAATGTCCATCCCCGTCCGAAGCGCGCGGTACACCTGAAAGATTCGGTCGGGGCCGGATACGGCGAGTTTGGAGCGGAGCTCGCAAAAGACGCTCTCGGGGTCCCCCGCCGCCCCTACGTCACCTGAGCCCAGGCCGAGCCCGCCTGCCCCCTGGTCGAGGGAGCGAATCGCCTTCTGCAGCGCCTCTTTGAACGTCCGGCCGATGGCCATGACCTGCCCCACCGACTTCATCTGGGTCGTGAGGGTGCTGTCGCCGCCCGGGAACTTGGCGAAATCCCACCGTGGGATCTTCACCACGCAATAGTCGATGGCAGGCTCGAACGACGCGGGTGTCTCGCGTGTTATGTCGTTCACGAGTTCGTCCAGGGTGTAGCCTACGGCGAGCTTGGCCGCGATCTTGGCTATCGGGAAGCCTGTGGCCTTCGAGGCGAGCGCCGAGGACCTGGACACGCGCGGGTTCATCTCCACGACCACCATGCGCCCGTCCTCAGGACGCACGGCGAACTGGATGTTCGAGCCGCCGGTCTGGACGCCGATCTCGCGGATCACCGCGATGGCGGCGTTCCGCATGGCCTGGTACTCAACGTCGGTGAGCGTCTGGGCGGGCGCCACCGTTATGCTGTCCCCTGTATGGACGCCCATCGGGTCGAGGTTCTCGATGGAGCACACGATGACCACGTTGTCGGCGCGGTCCCTCATGACCTCGAGCTCATACTCTTTCCACCCAATGGCTGACTCCTCCACGAGCACCTCGTGCACGGGGCTGAGGTTGATGCCCGCGCTTACGATCTCGGCAAGCTCCTTGCCATCACGCGCCACCCCTCCCCCTGTCCCACCAAGTGTGTATGAGGGCCGGACCACGATGGGATAGCCGACCGCCATGGCGAACTCGAGGGCGGCTCCGACTGAGCGGACGTGGCGGCTGCGCAGCACGTCCAGGCCGATTCGGGACATGGCCGTTTTGAAGAGTTCCCTGTCCTCGGCCTTCTGGATCGCGTCGAACCCGGCTCCGATGAGCTCGACCCTGTATTTCTCGAGGATGCCGCGGCGGTGAAGCTCCACGGCAAGGTTAAGGCCTGTCTGGCCGCCCAGCGTGGGAAGGAGCGCCGAAGGCCTCTCGCGGTCGATGATCTTCTCGAGGACCTCGACGCATAGCGGCTCGATGTAGGTTCTGTCGGCCATCTCGGGGTCTGTCATGATCGTGGCGGGGTTGCTGTTCACGAGGACTATGCGGTAGCCTTCCTCTTTCAACGCCTTGCACGCTTGCGAACCAGAATAGTCGAACTCGCATGCCTGGCCAATGACTATCGGGCCGGACCCGATGATGAGGATGCTCTCCAGGTCTTGTCGCTTCGGCATATGACCGCGTCCTCCTTATGCATGGATCACTCCTGGGCGAGTGTGGCAGCCGGCGTAGACAGCGTAGACGGCGCAGTCAGCGCAAATGGCACAGGCAAATGGTGCAGATGGCGCAAACGCCGCAAACAGGGTAAACGCCGCCGCTCCTCGGTTAACCCATGGTCGTGCCCGTGGTCTGGTCCACGGCCGTGCGTGCGGCCCCCCGGCCGGCGGCAGAGCTTGCTACCTGGCCGCCGCCACCGCGATTTCCCTCCATCATGCTGACGAACTTCTCGAACAAGTATCGCGAGTCGTGCGGGCCGGGCGATGCCTCAGGGTGGTACTGCACCGAGAAACAGAGGAGTTCGGGCACCTCCATGCCTTCTACGGTGCCGTCGTTGAGGTTCACGTGTGTGATGCGAACGGCAATCGCGGTCCCGTTGGGCTGCGTGTGAAGGGCCAGCTGGCTCACATGAAGGAACGGAGCCGCTCGGCCTGCTCCTCGTGAAGCGTCCCGCTCCGCCGCACCCGCCCCGTCGCCCGGACATGCTGTGGCCATGCGTGCCAGCGTGCCCGTAGACCCCGCTGCGCTCGCACGCCCTACTGTGCCTTGGCACCATGTCGGGGTTGCACACTCAGCAGTGCCCGAACACACCGCCGTACCCGCACACCCCGCCGAGCCTCCGCCCGCCGGTGCGTCTCCATAACCCGCCGCAGCTCCGCGCCAGGTTGCAGGTGCGCGGCGTTCTGAGGCTGGCAAGACTGTTGGGCCGCGCCCGAGTACGCCAGGAATGAGGGGCGGGCAGGGCACACCTGGTGTGACCGGCATGCATTGCACGCCCGGCGCCATGCCCGGTTGGTTCGGTAGGCTCGCCATACGCGGCGCGGCGCCTGTCGCGGCAGCGCCCGCCAGGGGCATTTCGGGCGTTTCGCATATGGACGAATCAGACGCCTGGACGCAAAAGCCGTGGTTTTGGGATGTGATCTCGACCCTTCCCGTGAGGAGGTTCTTCACAGGATGGTTGGCGCCCCTGTGACCATACTTCAGCTTGAAGGTGGTGAGGCCAAGCGCGAGGCCGAGGATCTGGTGGCCGAGGCATATCCCGAAGATGGGCTTCCGGCCCACAAGTTTTGCAACCTCCCGGACCACCGTCGGAACCCCCGCGGGATCCCCCGGCCCGTTGGAGAGGAAGATGCCGTCCGGGTCCTTTGCCAGGATGTTTTCAGCCGAGGTGTAGGCCGGCACCACGGTCACCTGGCACCCCGCGCTCTCGAGCATCCGGAGGATGCTGCGCTTGACCCCGAAATCGAGGGCAACCACACGGTAACGACCGGAAGTGTTCCACGTGTACTCCCGGGAGCAGGTGACACGGCTCACCATGTCCCGCCCCACAAGGCCGGGATAGGACCGCACCTTGCGCAGCAAGCTCTCTCGGTCGAGGTCGGTGGTGGATACCACCCCCCGCATTGCGCCCGCCTCGCGGACGTGCCTCGTGAGGGCGCGGGTGTCTACGTCCTCGATCCCGAGCACCCCGTTGGCCTCAAGGTAGTCGAACAGGCTACGGGTGGCTCTCCAGTTGCTGGCGAAGCGGCTGTACTCGCGGACGATGATCGCCTCCACCTGCGGGCCCGCCGACTCGGTGTCTGATTCGTTAGCACCGTAGTTGCCAATGAGGGGGTATGTGAAGGCAACGATCTGTCCCTTGTAGGACGGGTCGGTGATGATTTCCTGATACCCGGCCATGCTCGTGTTGAACACTACCTCGCCGTACGCTTCCCCGCTCCCCGCGAACGCCTTTCCTTCAAGCCAGAAGCCATCCTCCAGGACCATCAGCGCTCTCATATAGCTCCCACCTCGCCGGCAGGTCAACCCACCCCTGTCGCGCTCTTCTATGAGTCACTGGCAAACCCGCCCAGAGATCGAGGCGTTTCTGCACGCTGCCTGAGTAGATCGCCACGAGTTCGCGCCGCTTTTCAGCGGGCGAGTTCTGTCCAGGGTCGCCCGTCTTGCGCTCCAGGGACGGCGTGCTTGCGGAGCGCCTCGTTCGAATTTGGCGTGCCCCCGCGACAAATTCTCGACGCTCCGTCGTGTAGGCACCGGCAACCCTGACATCCTTGACACCCTCAAAGACGGTGGCGAAAACTCATGGCGCCATACCTAGACTATGAGATGGGTGGGGGAACCTGCCAGAAGAAGCGCAGATATGCATACTTATGCATCTCATGCTTCTTATTGCTATTATAGGCAGCGGCACGTGAAAGTCAATGGTGTGCATAAACTTTTGCTGCGTTTCCAAGCAGCACGCCGTATTCGAGGTGTGATGCGCAAGACCCGGGGTGCGAGCGCGGGACGCCAGGTGCAAGGCGCAGAGGCCCACATGTGAACTCGCTGCGGAGTCATGTGGCGCCTAGGCCGCTCACCGCGCCACGGCCGACCCGTCTTTGCGGGGCTCGGAGCCGCAGATGAACACGCCGGTGTCGGGGTCGCGCCAGATGAGCTGGCCTCCGCGGAAGCCGGCGAGTTCTTCGTCTACGCGGGTCTGGTGGCCCCACTTCGCAAGCTCCTCCACGACTTCGCGGCCTATCGCGAGCTCGACCGCCACCTCCCGCCCCGTGAGGACGCGGACACGCGGCGCGTCGATGGCGGCCTGTGGATTGAGGGCATGGTCGATGAGACCCAGGACGACCTGGATGTGCCCCTGGGGCTGCATGTCGCCGCCCATGACGCCGAAGGCGGCGAGCGGCACGCCGTCCCGGGTGATGAAAGCGGGGATGATGGTGTGGTACGGGCGCTTGCCGGGGGCGAGGCGGTTCGGGTGCCCCTCCTCAAGGGTGAAGCCGCAGTTCTGCATGGAGATGCCCGTCCCCGGGATGACGATGCCGGACCCGAAACCCATGTAGTTGGACTGGATGTACGAGACCATCATGCCCGAGGCATCGGCGGTGCAGAGGTACACGGTGTCGCCGTCAAAAGGTCCGCAACGACGGTGCTTGCGGCCGCGGAGCGATCGACCCGGACCCAAACCCGGACCCGGACCCAGACCGGGACCGGGACCGGGCCGCGACCTGGCTTCACCCACCGTTGGCCGCGCACCCGCGTTCGCTCACCTAGAAGCCTGCTCCAAAACGCCCACCGAATGGTGGTAGAGACGGCGGTGGAGGGCGAGTTTCCAGTTTTGGACCGGAGGATCTGGCCAGTCTGGCAGTTTTAGCCTTGTAATGTAGAGCAAGTAGTAGTATCCTCAAGA
>JAAYXB010000077.1 GCA_012516125.1 Bacillota bacterium
CTCCCGCGCTCCCACGCCCCTTCACTCCCTCACTCCCTCACTCCCCCACTCCCGCTATCGCGCGCATTCCGCAGGATCGGACATGAAAAAGCAGGCCAGGCCATGGATCTCCCACCCGCCAGGTGTAGACTTCATCGTAGAAGTCCCATCTCCAGATACGGCTGAAGGGGGTATAGCAGGTGTTTGATTTTACCGAGATGAGGGCCGCCCTCGAACACGGCAAGGCAGCCGTGGTCAAGGAGCTTGCCGAGAAGGCGCTTGCCGAGGGGGTGAGCGCCGAGGAGATCCTGAACGAGGGCCTCATCGCAGCAATGGCGGTGGTCGGGGACAAGTTCAAGAGAAACGAGGTATACGTGCCTGAGGTGCTCGTGGCAGCGCGGGCGATGTACGCGGGCCTGGACGTCCTGCGCCCGCTCCTCGCGAAGAGCGGCGTGAAGAAGGCGGGCAAGCTCGTCATCGGCACGGTCAAAGGCGACCTCCACGATATCGGCAAGAATCTTGTGAAGATGATGTTCGAGGGCGCAGGCTACGAGGTCGTGGATCTCGGGACCGACGTCTCGCCAGCAAAGTTCGTGGACGCCGTGCGCAACGAGCGCCCCGACCTCCTCGGGATGTCGGCGCTTCTCACGACGACCATGCCGTCGATGAAGTCCACCATCGAGGCGCTCAGGGAGGCCGGGCTTCGCGACCAGGTCAAGGTCCTCGTGGGAGGGGCGCCAGTTACGAGCAAGTATGCCTCGGAGATCGGCGCTGACGGCTACGCTCCCGACGCAAGCTCGGCAGTGGACGTCGCAAAAGAGCTGGTTAAGGGCAAGTAGCCAACAACAGGTGGCCAACGAGGAGGAAGAGGAGGATGAGGGCATGCCCAGGCTCATTGATCTTGTGACGACCGCCGGGCGCCGGCTTGTCGTGCCGCTCCTCGGCTACCCGGGGGCGCAGTTGACCTGCTCGTCGCTCAAGCAGAACGAGTTCAACCCTGTGTTGCACTGCGAATCCATCTGCCGCCTGGTGGACCGGTTTTCCCCGGACGCGGCGTTCTTCATGATGGACCTTTCGGTCGAGGCGGGGGCGCTCGGGCTTCCGGTGCGCTACCCGCTGTATGAGTCGCCGACCGTGGAGGAGCACCCTGTCCGCAGCCTGTCCGACCTCGAGGCGTTCAAAGTGCTCGACCCCTTGGGCGACGCCCTGGTGCAGGCGCGCATCAAGACCATGGAGCTCATGAAGGACAGGATCGATGTGCCGCGAGGGGGGTACGTCATCGGGCCGTTCACCCTTGCGGGGCTGCTCATGGGGGCGTCGGAGCTTGCGACGGCAACCATCACAGACCCGGAGCTGGTTCACGGCGTGGTCGGGTTCTGCAAGGACGTGTGCGTCCGCTATGCGAGGGCGCTCGCAGACGCAGGCGCGGACATTATCGCGATCCTGGAGCCCACGGCGACGTTTCTGTCGCCGCAGGCGTTCGACACGTTCTGTGGGGCGTACGTCAAAGATCTTATAGCGGGGGTAGGGGTGGTGAGCAAGCCCGGCCGACTGGACGCGGCAGGCGCGGCCGACGCCACAGGCGCCGCAGGTGCCCCAGGCGCACCAGGCACTGCAGGCACTGCAGGTGCTGCAGGTGCTACAGGTTCTGCAGGTGCTACAGGTGCTACGGGGACCGGACATGCGGCGCCCATCGCGGCACCCATGATGGTACTGCACATATGCGGCGACACATCGCACCTCGTCAAGAACATGTGCGCCACCGGTGCCCAGGGCCTCAGCCTCGACTCGCCCGTGGACTTGGCGCGGTCCGCGCGCGAGGTTGACCCCGAGGTCGTCCTCATCGGGAACATCGACCCTGTCGGGGTGATGGTCCAGGAGACGCCTGAGGGGGTCAGGCGCGCAGTAAGGGCGCTCCTTGAGAGCATGGAGCCATACGAGAACTTCATCCTGAGCACAGGGTGCGATCTTCCGTACGAGACGCCTTTCGAGAACATCGATGCTTTCATGAGGGAAGGTCGGCTTTGATCACGCTGTCGGTGCCTTCAGCAGGGATCAAGCTCAACGTCCGGCCGGGGACGCGCCTTTTCGATGCGCTCCGGCAGGCCCGGGTACGCCTTTATTCCCCTTGTGGTGGCCGCGGAGTGTGCGGCAAGTGCCGCGTCGTGGTGAGAGAAGGCGTAAGCCCGCCTTCCGATGTCGAACTCAGGCTGCTCGACGGGAAAGAACTCGAGGCCGGCATCAGGCTTGCCTGCCAGACCGTGCTGACCGGAGATGCCGTCGTGAGAGCGGCCGGGCCGTCCGTGGACGCAGCAACCGTGCCCGCAGCATCCGGCGCCGGAGTCGCGCTGTCGCCCGAGCCAGGTGCCATATTGTCCTGGGGTTACTCTGCCGCAGCAGGCGGCGGTGAGCCCAGGGTACGGACGCGCGCCGTGGAGGTGGACCTCGAATCGCAAGATGGTGAGCCGTCGGACTGGGAGCGGGTTGCCGCCGCACTCGGCACCGATGGCGGAGCGCCGCCCACGCTGGCGCTGGCGCGGCGTTTGCCGGCCGTGCTGCGCGGAGGCGCGGGCGCAGGAAAAGGCGCGGACGCGGTCGCGGGACGGCCGCGTGTGTGCGCGGTCCTCCTTGACGGCACCATCGTGGATGTCGTCGATACGGAGCGCGACGTCTTCGGCGTCGCCCTAGACATCGGCACCACCACGGTCGTGGCTTACCTTGTGAACCTCGTGACGGGCGAAACGGTCAACGTCGAAGGCATCCTGAACCCTCAGGCCGCCTATGGCGCGGATCTCATCTCCAGGATATCCTTCGCTGAAACCCCCGACGGCCTCGAGACCTTGAGGCGCGAGATCGTGGGCGCGGTAAACGACCTCATCAGGAGACTCACGAGCGCGTCCCACGTGGATTCGGACCAGGTCTACCTCGTCGGTGCCGTCGGCAACACGTGCATGCACCACCTCTTCCTCGGGATTCCCCCGAAGCATCTCGCGAGGTATCCATACAACCCCGTGGTGAGGCAATGCAATCCTCTCGCCCCCGCCGAGGTCGGCCTCGACGCGATGAACGAGCGCGGACAATTCTTCTTCCTGCCCAACATAGCGGGGTTCGTGGGCTCCGATGCCCTGGCCGTCGCGGTCGCCTGCGGCATGAGCGAGCGCTCCGACCCCGTGCTCGCTATCGATCTCGGGACCAACGGCGAGATCATCCTCGCCGGGCAGGGACGCGTTCTTGCATGCTCCACCGCCGCCGGCCCGGCGTTTGAGGGCGTAAACATCTCGTGCGGGATGATGGCCGCCCCCGGCGCCATCGACGCAGCCCGGCTCATCGAACGCGACGGGGCGCTGGACATGGCCTTGCACGTCATCGGAGGCGGCCCGCCTCTCGGCATCTGCGGGTCAGGCCTCGTGAGCCTCGTCGCGGCCTTGCGCCGCGCCGGGATCGTGGACGAGACCGGGGCCTTCGTGCGCAAAGACGGGCGCCCTCCCGGTCCCCTGGAAAGCAGGCTTGTGGAAGGCCGAGGAGGTTTGGAATTCCTCCTGTTTTCACCTGAATCAGATCATCTCGCAGGTCCCGGCTATGATCCTGTCCCCGTCGAGGCTCCCGGCGACGCGCAATCCGGTGGTAAGTGCGAAGGCGGGAGCACAGGCGAAGACAAGGAAGAGGGCAACGGTGGAAGCAAGAGTAATGGCAAAGGGGAATGGGCACCCATGAGTGGAAACGCTGGTGGCGCGGGAACCAGCGGTGGCACTGGGAAGAGAAGCAATCGCGACGACAGTATCACAGGCCGGGGACCGACTGTAGTGCTCACGCAGCGCGACATAAGAGAGCTTCAGCTCGCGAAAGGCGCCATCAGGGCAGGAGCCGAGATCCTCCTGCAGGAACTCGGCATCAACGCCGGAGAGATCTCCCGCGTCTTTCTCGCGGGGGCCTTCGGCACCTACCTTGATAAGGACGCCGCCGCAGCCATCGGGCTCCTCCCGCCGACCCCCAGGGCCAGCGTCACCTCGGTCGGAAACGCCGCAGGCGAGGGGGCCGTGCTCGCGATCACGAGCAGGGATGCCTACCGCGAGGCGCTCAGGCTCGCCCGCAAGATAGAGCACGTCGAACTCGGAGCGCATGCGAGGTTCCAAGAGATATTCGCCGAGTCTATGACCCTCGAGGCCGGGTAATGCTCTGTGCGGCCCGGGCCTTGAAATCGACGGCGGTTATTTGGGCCTCTTCCGGGCGAGTTGGCTCAGTAATATCCAGAGCGCAACCAGCGCCCAGGGTAGGGAGGCGATGATGCCAACTGGCATCGGCCCCAACAGGGGATTGGGTGCGCCTTTCACGAAGAGCATTCCGATCTGCGCTATCCCGTTGATCGCGCCGTGGCCGATCACGGCAGGCCACACGCTCCCGGCGCGCAGCGTCGCCCAGCCCAGGAACGTCCCTGCCACGAACGTGAACCAGACCATCGCCAGCATTCCCAGCCAGGGCGCCCCGGGGTACTCCAATCCGTAATTGTGTCCCATCGCAATGACCGGCCAGTGCCAGACGCCCCAGATCACGCCCATCAGGATGAAGGCCCTTTTTACCCCGAGCGGCATCAGCTTCGGCTGTAGGTAGGCGCGCCAGCCGAATTCCTCACCGAAGGTGAACAGGCCGTTGATGACCGGGGCGATCACTATCGCCTGCACGGTTTGGATTATCACGAAAGCCCAGGGGCTCAAAGGGAGTGGACGCCCTGATATGCTTTCGGCCTCCCGAAGAATGGCCCGGACCGCGGAAATAGATGCGTCGAAGTACCCTGGGAACAGTGCATAGAATAAGGCCGCCCCCAACAAGATGAGAATGCTGGGACCGACCCATGCCGCAATCCAGTATGGCCATGATTGCCTGAGCCGGGGAACAAGGAAGGTGTCCTTCCAGCCTTCACGCGTGACCACGCGCGTCAGGATGTGAGCCAAGGCAGGAGCCCACATGTAGCCTGTCGCGAGCAGCACCACCGCGAGCGTGATCGGTGTGCCAGGCACGACCCGGGGGCTGTTTTGGAGTCCGCCTGTCAGGTAGATGACCAGCCCGACCGCCCATGCTATCCCGAACGAGAACACCAGGTACACCGCGATCCGCCTGGTGTCGAGCTTCCCGATATCGCGTGTCGTGCCGTCCATTGTCACCACCCGCTCCCTTCTTCCTCTCTCTGTTCTCTGTTCGGCACCGTTCCCCTCTCACGGTTCTCGCCCTGAGCCAGTATTCCTCTCTTCGCAGACGGCCTCTATGACGGTGAGCCCGGCCCGGAACCGTGGGGACGGCACGCCACCTGGCCATCCGATGTGGGCCAGGGTAGGCGCTTTTCTCCGTGAAAGCAGGAGGATTTCCGCAGCCAATGTCAAAAAGATAGCTTAATCAATTGCTTTAATGTAGCGCTTAGCAAAGTGAGCCCATGCCCATGAAGTCTGCAGCATCCGGAAGCAATTCCGTCGAAATCGGTAAGCATAACCGGCATCTTGTATTGGATGTTATCCGCACTCATGAGCCGGTCTCGCGCCCTGAAATAGCGAGGCTCACCGGACTTACAACGGCAACCGTAACGAATATCGTTGGGAAGCTCCAGAAAGACCGCCTCGTAGAGGAAGTAGGTCTCGGGCAGTCGACTGGCGGCCGCAAGCCAGGGCTATTGCAGCTTGCACGGAATTCGCGTCTCGCGATCGCAGTGGACCTCGCAGCCACGGAACTCATGGTGGCATTGACGAACGTGAAGGGCGAGATACTCAGACGGTCCAAAAGGGAAATCGCGATGGACATAGCCGTGACGGTGCCGCGAATGGTAGATGCCATCAAGGAGGTGATGACTTGCCCCGAAGTCGGCGGCGCTACGATAGTCGGGATAGGCGTCACGACACCCGGTCTCATCGATCAGGCGACGGGGACCATCATTAAGTCGGTGAGGCTGGACTGGTACCATGTGCCGCTCAAGTCCATCCTTCAGCGCCACTTTGAGGTCCCGGTATTCGTGGGAAAGGACACCGCGACGGCAATCCTCGGTGAACAATGGTACGGCGCCGCAAGACACGCCGACAATCTGATTTACGTGTGGGTAGGCACCGGGATCGCCGTCGGGTTCTTGTTCGACGGGCGAGTATATGCTGGTGCCACAGGTATGGCCGGCGAGTTCGGCCACACCAGCATAGAGTGGAACGGGGCGCGCTGCAAGTGTGGGAATGAAGGCTGCCTGGAAGGTTTGGCGAGCCTCGGAGCAATAGCGTCCAAAGCCTCCTGCCGGGCTTTGTCCGAGGAAAACGCAGTCACTCGCGAACACCCGGTGCGCGAAGCCCGGGCACGCGTAGACCCCTTCGCTGTGCTGGACGCCGCATGCATAGGCGACCTCCGGGCCCGTGAGATAGTGAGGGAGGCGGGACGGTACCTAGGCGTCGGCATAGCCAATCTCATCAACTTGTTCAACCCTGAACGCATAGTTATCGGTGGTCAGATCCGTCCCAAAGACAAAGAGTTCATCGATACAGCCATTGAGGTGGCGAAGAGCCGCGTCCTTCCGGAACCCGGCAGCAGCGTGACGATAACCGTGTCCGACTTCGGGCCAGACGCAGGCCTCATAGGAGCTGCGGCGCTGGTTTGGCGTGAGATTCTGGCCAGTTCATGAGGGCAAGGGGCAATCGAGGCAACCGGGCCTAGAACCTCTTGTAGCCCCGGGTGCGACCTGTTTGATTCCAAGCAAGGGGGGATTGCAGTGAAGAAGGGCATAAACCAATGGTCTTTTCCGGCTTCTTATGGAGTTGCAGATTGCCTGAGGCTGGCCTCCGAGGCTGGCTTCGACGGCCTCGAACTCTGCCTTGCGGAAACGGGCGAGCTTTCACTCGACTCATCGATCGAAGACATCTCCAGAATCGCACGGGCAGCGAAACAGGCGGGGCTCGAAATCCCGTCGCTTGCCACTGGGCTTTACTGGAAGTACTCGCCCACAGCTTCGGACCCGTCCGTCCGCGCGAAAGCGCAGGAGATAGCAAAAAAGCAACTCGAGTTCGCTTCGCTGCTTGGGGCAGATACGATCCTGTATGTCCCTGGCGCGGTGAACGTTCCGTGGGACCCGTCCTCAGAGGTAGTTGATTACGAAACTGCCTACCTGCGGGCAAAAGAATCTCTGCTCGGCATCGTGGAGTACGCCGAAAGAGTGGGAGTAGCCATAGCAGTCGAGAACGTGTGGAACAAGTTTCTCCTATCGCCTCTGGAAATGCGGACCTTCATCGACGAGGTCAACCACCCGCGAGTCGGATCTTACATGGATGTGGGAAACGTGCTCGTTTCAGGTTACCCGGAGCACTGGATCAAGATCCTGGGTCGAAGGATACGCAAGGTCCACGTCAAGGACTTCAAGCTGGAGATTGGCAACATCCGCGGGTTCACCAATCTCCTCCATGGCGACGTCAACTGGCCCGGCGTCGTCTCCGCGCTCAGGGGTGTTGGGTACGACGGTTATCTCATCGCCGAAATCATGCCGCCATACGGCTATTATGCTGAGAAGATGATCTACGACATCTCATCGAGCCTGGACTGGATCATAGCCAAAGGCCCCGCACAGTAGCTCTCAGAGACTAGGTATGGCGCCACAAGTTTGCCGCACTTCTCCTGACAGTGCTGGGGTTGCCGGTGCTCGCACGACGGGGCGTCGAGAACTTAGCTAGCCTGTGCGCCTGTGCGCCAAATTCGAACGAGGGGCGGGCGCCGCAAGCGCGCCGTCCCCGGAGGAAAACACCGGCAACCCTGGACGGGACTCGCGCTGAAAAGTAGCGTGAATTTGTGGCGATCTACTTAGAGCCTCTTGGGGTCCACATGTTAAGTATACGAGGGAGGGTTGAACTTGGTACGGATAGGCCTTCTGGGATGTGGTTTCATCGGCAAGGTCCATGCCAAAGCATACGCGCAGATACCCGACGCGAAAGTCGTGGCGGTCGTGGATCGTGATAGCGGCCGCGCAAAGGAAGTGGCGGAGGAGCTCGGCGCTGAGGTGGTCCCCGTCGTGGATGATCTCCTTTCCAGGCAAGACATCGATATGGTAGATGTCTGTCTTCCCACTTACCTCCATGCTGATCACGTGATCGCCGCAGCTCGAGCCGGGAAACACGTCCTCTGTGAGAAACCAATGGCCCTGAGTCTGGAACAGGCCGACGCGATGATAGAAGCCACGGAACAAGCCGGGGTTGCGTTCATGGTTGGCCACACACTCCGCTTCTGGCCCGAGTATGTGGCAATAAAGGATTTCGTGAGCCGCGGCGAACTGGGGAAACCCGTCGCCGTGGCAGCCACGCGCCTTGGAACGGCGCCCACGTGGTCATGGGACAGGTGGCTCCTGGACCCCGAGCGCGGCGGAGGGGCAGTTCCGGACCTTCACATACACGACATAGACTACATCGCCTGGCTCCTCGGGAAGCCCAGGTCTGTCATGGCACGGGGGGTGCGGTCGGCCAACGGGTGCTGGGATCATGTTTTCACGACGCTGGACTACGGGGACGGCGTCGCAGCGTTCGCCGAAGGAACCTTCCTCGTCCCGCCGAGTTTCCCATTCACCATGACATTCCGGGCCATCTGCGAGAATGGGACGGCAGAGTTCGTATTCAGGTCAGGCGTCAATATCGAGGCCCGCGAAGGGCCCGGAAACACGCTTACGGTGTACCGCAAGGACGGCACAGTGGTCCATCCCGAAGTGGCAAGGGAAGACGCATATAAAGCAGAACTTGCGTACTTCCTCCGGTGCGTTGAGGAAGGCAGACGACCTGAGATAACAACCCCGGCGGATGCAAGGCTCTCACTGGCGATCGTCCTCGCTATCATGCGTTCCCTGGAGACTGGTGATGTGGTGAGCATGTAGTGCCTCGCAGAGCAGACAGGTGGTTCTCAAACCGTGGCACCTAGGTAACATGCGGTACCCTGAAGCTAGGTAGGCTCGAAATGGCCGAAGCTTCAGGGTACCGATCTCTTGGCCCGTCCGTCCCACCAATAAGTACGGAATTCTTCGAGGGCGCACAGCAGCGCGTCAATATTCTCAGGGGGCGTGGGAGGATAGATTCCCGCAATGAACTCTAGCCCCCCTTCTGGAGACCCTAGCTTACGAACTTCTTCCTCAATTAGGTCGCGAATCTCTTTCCGAGTCCCAAAGGGCATGATGGTCTGCCTATCGACATCAAGACGAATGCACACACGACCCTTAACCTCACGCGCGAGGTTGTCGATTCCATTACACAAGTCTTGGGGGTTTATTATGGTGACGCCACAATCGATGAGTTCATCTATCAGCTCCATGATATAGCCATCACTGTGGAAGGCCACGTGACACCCTGCTTCACGACACGGTTTCATCAGTTCCTTGTAAACTGGCGTTACCCACGTTCGGAAGGTCTTCGGGCTTATCATCGAAGCCGTCTGAGTGCCCAAATCTTCACCGAACTCCATCACGTCCACACCCATCGAAAGCCACTGCTGCACTATCTGTTGGTTATGCTCTAGAACCATATCAGCTAGTCTTGTGAGTCGCAGCTCGTTGGAAGCAAGGTCAACCATCACATTCTCAAATCCGCGCAGATACTGAAGCCTCATGAAGAAAAAGCCGTGAGGAAGGCAACCCTGGACAAGCCGGCCCTCTGCTTTCTCCCGCTCAATCCTTTTTCGCACTGCGTCCCAATTGGCTGGGCCCCGGTCACCCTGGACCAACGGATCCGGGGGGTGGTAATCCTCAAGCACAGCCCAATCCTCTAGGGGATGCTTTATCACTACGCTCTCCAGACCGTTGACCGCAGTGCGCCACACGCAACCCCAAGCATCGGTGAAATCTTCGTTCGCACGGCATCCTGGGGCAAACTGCCAGTGGTCGAAATCCCTCTCACCCTTTTTGAAATCGGGGAAAAACGTGGGATGTCTGACCAATACTTCTTCCAAGTCGCCTCGAAGCTGGTCCCAAGTAGCATCCGAGATGACTATGGTACATGGGATCCATTCAGGCCCGGAAAAGGAAGCGTTGCGGAGGTAGTTCTCTCGTTCGGTCATGAGATACTCATCCCCTCTCCGTCCCTTGTTCGCCGGCATCTTCTTTCGTGTTGGCAGAATGCTGCTCGCAAGACTCCAGGAGATTACGCCCCCTGGTTCGTAAGCTCTATGACTGATAGCACCAGCACTGCGACCCCGAGCGCAAGAGCCTTCAGGTTCAACGTGCACCGGGGGTCGTGAAGGCCAGGAGTGAGATCGGCCCCCAGACCAATGTAAGCTGTCTTGAGCTGCGGCCTGCACTGACTGTAGAAGTGAAAGTCCTCGCTCCCGGGCGTCATTATACGATCGATCACCCCCGGTTCCCCTAGGACCTTCAAGATCGCTCTCTTCACCGCTGCCACCGTTCCCGGGTCGTAGACGGCCCCAGGGGTGTGCTTGACTGACACTGTCTCCACCTGGGCTCCGTTGGCTGAAGCTGCATGCAACACGGCGCCGTCTACCTTCTTTAGCAACTCGAACGCGACATCATCATTCTCGGCCCTCACGTTCACGACGATTGCCCCAGACTCCGGGATCGTCCCCGCCGGGCCGGCCCCCGCTTGCAGGCCCACGACGTTCACGGTGGCACATAGCAGCGGGTCAGGTTTTATGCCGTTCACCGCAAGAGCCGATGCCGCAACAGCGTCTGCCGCGTTCACGCCGAGGTGCGGTCTGCCGCTGTGAGCTGCCTTGCCTGTGACCCTGTATCGAACCGTAAGACTCGCTGAGTGCTGCAGGGATGGAGTTGCCTTGCCAAAGGGACACTCTGTCGCCGGCCGCAGGTGTATCCCCACCAGCACCGCCACGTCGTCTACCGCGCCGGCCTCAGCCATTCTCCTGGCCCCGAGCCCGGTCTCCTCTCCCGGCTGGAATATCAGTTTCAGGTGTTCTTCGGCCTGTGGACAACACCTGGAAAGGATTTCGCCGGCCCACAGAACCATCGTCGAGTGCGCGTCGTGACCGCACGAATGGATGAACGTCTTCTTGCCGTCGACCTCGTGTTCCATCGCATCCATGTCAGCCCGCAAAGCGACCACGGGCTGTGTGAGTCGGCCGAGTGTAGCTACGACGCCGGTTTCCGCAACGCCAGACTCCACCCGGAAGCCCGCAGCGCCAAGCCTGCCGGCTATGTATGCGGAGGTCTTGCGCTCCTCGAACGGCCCCTCGGGTGTTGAGTGGAGAGTTCGATATGTTTCCACGATCTCGTTTTCGCATTTCCGGATCTCCTCGAAGATCTTGCTTTCGTCCACTATTAGTCCTTCCTCCCGTACATCCCATCTCCCACTGGGAGACCGTGTTCGAGGCAACTGTTGGCCAGGTTCGACAGAACCACATCATCCACCGTGCGGCCAACCCTCTGGAGGGCGATCATCAAAGCCCCCATTACAGGCGGAAAGCGTGGGCTCACTATCCTCGCCGACGGAGCCGCCCGAAGGACTTCAGACCTGAAGGGATCGATTACGAGTTCCCCGGCTTTGAAGACGCTCCCGCAGGGCGCCACGTCGAATTCCTCGTCTCCAAGTCCAAGCGCCTTCACCACCGCAACGACGGATAGCCCGAGTTCCCTCCCGGCACTTCGGAGGATGTCCACCGATACAGCATCACCCTCATATGCTGAAGCGACTACGAGTGGCGCGAATGACGCGACGTCTTTTGCCCTTGTCTCAGAGCGATACAGCACGCTTCTGAGTTCATCGGGCGTCTTCAACCCATAATGGGCAAGCGCCTTCTCCACGAGGATGGTATAGCCCCCCCGCCCATCGTGCGCCCTGGCAACCGCGGTAAGCCCTCTCCTTCCGATGTCATAGCCGCTGCCCTCGTCTCCAATGAGGTAACCCCACCCTCCTGCTCTTACCCTTCTTCCCGTCCGATCGATCCCCACTGCGATGCTTCCCGTCCCGGATATGACGACAACGCCCCAGCTCTTCGCGGTGGCGCCAACCAATGCAGCAACCGCATCGTTCTCGAGCACGATGTTGTCCGCCGGCACAACCTCGGTTGCCACGCTCGCGGCGATCGCACTCTGTCCGGCAAGCCCGACACCCGCCAACGCAAGACATGCCGCGCTTAGCCTGTGGCGTGCGATCCCTGCCTGCGAAAGAGCGTTTCCCACCACGCACCTCAGAACCTCTCTCAGGGCCTCTTCCCCGCCAGGAAGCGAAAGATGGTTTGACGGCCCGCCGGCTGAAAGGGCAAGGATGCGTCCATCTTCGTCACAGACCGCACATGCCGTCTTCGTGCCCCCGCCGTCCAATCCCAAGAAAAAGCGCATATCTGCAGCCCCCATGCCGACGACTCATTTCAGCCAAGTCCGACCACAGAAGAGTGGGTGATCGCACAGCCGGAAGAGTCGGTCCCCACTATCAGCTTGCTTGCGCCATTACGCTGCTAAATGTAGTTCAACCCCGGGACCGGGAGCGGCACCGGGAAAGCCCTCTCCAGGAAACGCCTTGCTCTCCCGCGCGGGGCAACGCCCTCGAAGTGTTCCGAGGTGATCCCGCCGAAGATCAACCTGGTGAGGTGCTGCCGACTCCGTATCTCGACTTGTTCATCGCCCACGCGCAGGGTCCACCGCATCTCCTCACCCTCGGACGCACCGGACTCGCCCACCGCAAACACGTCTCTGCCAGGACGCATGCCGGTTCGCTCCTCGATGTATGACGACAGCCTCTCCAGGAGAGTCCTGAAGTTCGTGACGTAGAGAGTGTGTCCAGGTAGGGTGCATCGCGACCCGGAAAGGTCATACGCGTTCAGCAGGCGAAGGAACTGTATATCCTGTGCGGGAACAGTGAACGTAATGACCGATGGCGAGATCTCTTCAATGACAGAGCCGATCACGTCGATGATGTCCTCGCGGGAACCCGCATACTCCACGATGTGTACCCTGGTGGAACCGCCTTGAATAGTCCGCGCCCGCGTAATCACGTACGCTGACACCTGCTCCGGACGCCCTCTGTATGCTACGACGATCCGCTCATCCCCAAACAGCCGCTTTAGCCCAGGGTGCCTCCAGATGAGTCTGTCGAATTGGTCCAGGCTCCGGAAGAACCTCACAGGCTCTCTACGATACAGCTCGTGCAGAAGAGGAAGGTCGCGTTCGTCAAAAAAACGGAAGGACACGCCGTCGGGCGATGCCCGTTCATCTTTTTTACGTCTGCTCAGCAGCCCGACCCAGTCTTCGCGGGTGAACTCGAACCGCTCAAAGCAGCCCGCTTCCACGCATCCCAGCTGCTTGTACAGTCCCCGGTCCCCAGAGATCAACGCCAAGGGAATCTCCACCGCCTCAAGCCGCCTGAACACGTCACAGACCAGCCTGCGTGCTAGCCCGCGGCCCCGGTACTCAGGTCTCGTGCATACGGACCCTATCGATCCGACTGGGAGTGGATGACCCTCTATCAGGATCGTTTGGTGGAGGCATCCCACGAGGGAAACAACCCTTCCACCCTCGGAAAACACCCGCAACTCCTCGACATTGTCCGGCGAGAAGAGCAGAGGAAATTGGAGCCCCATGCTTGTGCCGCCGGGATCGAATACCTCAGTTGAAAGAGCAATTGCCTCTGGCAACTCCTCGACCGTCAGGCTCCGGGGGCCCTCCAGATTTCCGACCTCCTCTGCCCAAGCACCTACCATTGCCTCGTCACTCCCTTACATGCATGCGCGAAACCTGCTTACGACATTATAGAGACCCGCCCGGGTTCCTTCCCTCCCACACTGTGCCATCACAGCCCGAAGTACCGAGAAACCCGGGCGTGGCTAGCTCGATTGTGGGCAACGTATCCTGAAGAGCCCGCAGATAGACCTGCGTCGCTACACGCTCAGCAATCGTATTCGAGCGATCTTGTTGGGAGGAGCCCAACATGGGATCTCATCTATCGTCCAATTTCCCCCAGCGCTTCGTTGATGGCGCTCCACTCCTCAGTGCTGACCTCCCCGTACCTGAAGAGCACAAACCCATCCGCGCCAGCCGCACGAGCAGCCTTCACGGCATCGGCTAGGTCCTGCGGGGTAACCTTGCCATAAGCTTGGATACCTGCGTAAACCCTCGGCTTTCCGTTGCTTTCCGCAATGGCACCCTGAGTCACGGTCCCAACCCAGGCAGGCGTCTTGCCGTAGTCGGCATGATAAGCCATGGGACAAATGAAATCGTAGAGCTCCGCGTCACAGTACCTCTGCGCATAGTGACAGAGCGCATACGTTCTGGAATCGGCAAGCGCACCCTCGGGCATCAAGCTTGCGGAGAATGCGGCATTCGGCTTCAGCTGCTTCACGACACTGCGCATGCTTTCTACCGCATCCCTCACCTCATCTGCGCGCATGTCCATCCACGCCTTCACGTCTCTGTGCTCCGGGTAAGCCTCGTCTTCGTATGCGTTGAAGATGTATTGAGGATCCGCCTTGCCCCATGGACCATCATAGAAGGTCTTGCCAATGGCCTCTCTCACGCGCTCAATGTCGATGCTCAGACTTTCGGCCTTTTCGTAATGGTGAGGGCAGAAGCAGAACACGACGTGTCCGTATCGTATGTAGTCCAGGTGGATGCCGTCTACGTCATAGTTCTCTAGGACCTCCCGGATCATTGCATTGGTATACTCTAGGTGCGCTTGAGAGTCTGGACATACTCTGCCATCAGTGATCTCATAGGGCTTATGCCCCGTATCGGGCTTCCCCCGGTGCCACAGGCGCTCCTCAGGGTGGGCATCTGTATACGCCTTGTCCTGGTTGAAGACGAACCACGCATGGACCTCGATGCCTCTCGGATGGCAAGCCGCTATCATCTCGGCGAGCGCATCACGGTTGGGATCAGCAAGCGGAGCAAGGCCGCTCTTATAGCCCGCTGTCCCGGCAGTCCCTCTCACGAGCAGGAATACTACGTTCACATGGTTTGCTTCCAAATCCTTGGCTATCGCCTCCGCACCTGACTCTCGCACAGTGCTCCCCCACAGCCACACTCCTCTGACCCCGTATTCTTGATGACCTGCGGCAGCAGGCACAGTCATGCCTGGGCCCAATGCCACGAGCAAGAAAGCCGCCATGAGGACTATAGAGACTCTCCGAAGAACTCCCGTCATAACATGGTACCCTCCTTTTCCGAAGCAACGTTTCGATAAACGCGGGTCGCACGCAGCCCCACGTCGACGGGTCTGACCCTCTCACCAGGTCCCGAGGTCACACCGCACTTCAAAGACCTACCCGCCTGTCCGCGAAAACCATGATTACTCTCCTGCCCCTTCTCCCTCCCCAACAAACTCCTAACCCTTCCCAGACGGTGAACAGATCAGAACCAGATGCCGTGCCCTCTCGGGTAGATCCCCGGGATTGCGACCGGAAGCCTGCCCTGGGGACGTATCTCGCCAAACATGACTTCTGCCGCTGCCCTTATAGAGCAATCGCGATACCCGTACGTGACCAGATAAGTCTGCACCTCGGGATATGCTCGCAAGTCGTATGGGTTTCTGATGGCAAGAGCCACGATAGGCTTCCCCGTCTCCATCAGCGCCTTCACCAAAGATGCCTGAGCGTTCTCGTCCGCCGGGGTTTTACAGGACGTTGCCACGATAACCACGTCAGCCTCGAGTGCCGCAGCCACCGCGCGATGGACATCCTCGGGGGTGGGCCGAAGAGGGACGGCCACCTCCCTCGTGTGAGGACAGCGGGATCTGACAGCTTCCCCAAGCACACTGACCGTCTCCCGAGCATCTTCTGCCCGCAAAAGCGGCATCGTTGAGGGATAGATCACCACATACCTATTGGTGGCGGACGGCGCTAGAGGCAGTAAGCCCTGGTCGTTCCTGACAACCGTGATGGAGGCTCGAGCGACCTCTTGCTCTATGCCCCTGTGTTCCTTGCAACCTACTATGTCCAGCCCCCTGCCGTACCCGGCCTCAGCCCTTTCGAAGCTGCCGAGCCAGCTCATCTTGGCACGAAGGATCCGGCGCACTGATTCATCGATCCGCGCACTCGGAATCGTCCCGTCTTCCACGGCTGCTACGAGCGCGTCAATTGCCTGTCTCTGAACAGCCAACGTGTGACACATCAACACGATGTCGGCACCAGCCGTCACAGCTGCCACAGCGGCTTGACCGGGACCATAGTTGTCTTTGATAGCTCGCATCTCCAGGCAATCTGTTATGATGATCCCGTCAAACTGGAGCTTGCGACGGAGAAGGCCCGTCAGGATGTCCCACGACAGCGTTGCTGGCACACCGTGCCGAGCACCGAGCGCCGGGTACACGATGTGGGCGGTCATTATGGCAGGCACACCTGCCTTAATGGCCGCAGCGAACGGCGCGAGTTCGACTTTCTCCAGGTCGTCGCCGGAGAAACTTATCGTCGGTAGGTCCTCGTGAGTGTCATACTTGGTCCTCCCGTGACCCGGAAAGTGCTTGGCCTCACAGACCACACCCGCGTCGCGGAATCCCCGGATCATGGCCTCGGCCAACCGCGACACCTCGTCGGGATCGTCCCCGAACGAGCGGACTCCAATAATAGGGTTATCAGGTTCCGCGTTCACGTCTACAACGGGCGCAGACACGATGTTCATGCCCATAGCGAGAGCCTCGCAACCCAGTACGTACGCCGCGTGATAAGCGTGCTGCGTGCTTTGTGTTGCACCAATCGCCATGGCGCCCGGGAAAGTGCAAGCACCCGCGGTCACCTGCATTACCACGCCGCCCTCGCTGTCTCCATGGATGAAAAGGGGTGCGACAGCCCCTGATGCGCGTGCTGCCCTCTGTAGAGCGGTTGTGAAAGCCTTCATCGATTCAGGAGTGCTTGCGTTTCTTGCAAGAACCACAACCCCTCCAACACCCGGGTCCTGAAGGAGTTGCTTGAAACCGGAAGGAAGCTCACCATCAAAAGGTTCTGGAAAACCAACCATAACCATCTGGCCTATTTTCCGCCGCAAGTCCATGGAAACAAGCATGTCTTCGACGTGCGTGTAGGCCCGACTATATTCCATACGCTGCGCAGTCCTCCTTGTCGTCTACTGCCTTTCGCCGTTCCGTCCAGCACCCTGAAACCATGTCTC
This sequence comes from Bacillota bacterium, assembly GCA_012516125.1. Lineage (GTDB taxonomy): Bacteria > Bacillota > SHA-98 > UBA4971 > UBA4971 > UBA6256. The sequence goes on from JAAYXB010000077.1 coordinate 17,024, forward strand.
GGGCGACTGCCTTATCTGTTCACCTATCAGCCTTTTAGCGCACCCATGACAATGCCCTTTTCGAACATGTTTTGCATTGACAGGTATAGAATCAGAATCGGCAATGTTGCGATCGTCATGCCGGCACACAGCATTCCCCACTGTGTCACGTTGAGACCTCTAAACATGGTGAGAGCCACGGGAAGAGTCTTCACCCGGATATCGTTGATGATAAGCAGCGGCCAGAAAAACATGTTCCACGACCACATCGCCTTGAATATTGCCATAGTTGCGATCACCGGCTTCGCAAGAGGCAGCATTATCGACGCGTATATACGCAGTGCAGAACACCCGTCAACCCGAGCCGCGTCCTCCAGGTCTTGCGGGATTGTTTGGAAGAACTGCTTGAACATAAAGACTCCGAAACCGCTTGCGAGGAACGGGACTATCAGGCCCTGATAGGTGTCCAGCCATCCCAGCCTTCGCACAATGAGAAACAGCGGAATGGCAATGACGTAAAACGGGATCATCAGGGTTGCCAGGGCAAGATAGAACAGGAGATTCACCCCAGGGATCCGTCTCCTCGCAAGGATATACCCGGCCAGCGAATCGATGATCAGTGCAGGTGCTGTGATGAGAATAGTTACGATCAGACTGTTCTTGAAGAATGTGCCCATGCTCACCGCTTCGTCAAAAACCCGGGGGAACTCCCAAGCCTTGACGTAGTTCGCGAATGTAATCCTGCTCGGGATCAAACGATACGACACTATAACCGAATCGGGGGCCAATGAAGTCGATATCATCCAGAGAAGGGGTGTTATCATCGCAATGGCACCCGGAATGAGAATAACGTACATGACGATCTTGGAAACGACGTCTCGGTTGCGTCTTCGTCTACCCCGGTTCAAGTCGCTTCGCCTCCTACTCACCGCGGACAACTACAAGCCCCAGGTAAAGCCTCTCAGTATATTATTTCCTCCGCCCTGAATATGCGGCGCATGGCCCAGCTCGTCAGCAGCAGCCCGATGAATAACACAACGGCGAGCGCACCTGCATAACCCATCCGGAACTCCGAGAATCCTTTCGTGTAGAGCAAGTTGATCAGCGTCGTCGTGCTGTATCCTGGTCCACCGCCCGTCATGACATAGGTTTGAGTAAATACCTGGAATGAACCAATGATCTGAGTCACCAAGAGGAAGAAGGTTGTTGGCTTGAGCAGCGGAATTGTGATACACCAAATCTTGTGCCAGCCGGAAGCACCATCGATGTCAGCCGCCTCATAGAATTCAAGCGGGATCCCCTGCAGACCGGCTAGGTAAACCGTCATGCAATATCCCAGCTCGCTCCAGATACTCATGATGACCACCGCTGTCATTGCAAGCTTGGAATCGGCAAGCCAGCCTTTTGGGGCCATGCCTAGCAGCGCCAGGATCTTGTTCGCAAGGCCGACCTCGCGCGCGTTGAAGACCAAAGACCAAATAATGGAGGCCGCAACCATGGAGATTGTAACCGGGAGGAAATAGCAGGTCCTGAGCAAGTTCTTCCCACGTAGACCTTTCTGGTCGAGCAATATGGCGAATGCAAGGCCAAGCACAATACGTGCGGGCACAGTGCCAGCGGTGTACCTTATCGTATTCCACGTCGCAACCCTAAAAACGCTATCTCGAAGTAGCATTACGTAATTCCTGAGCCCGACATAGTCAGGGTTCTTGACGGTGAGGATGCTGTAATCGAATAGGCTCAGGTAGAAGGCCCAAGCAACAGGGATGAATATGAACACGAGGAAAACAGTGTACGCCGGCGCCACAAATGAATATGACTCCAGCAACGCCGCGAGCTTGTAGATACTCTTCTTGTGTCTCTTGGCCCGAGGTATGCTACAGACCTGCCCGGACTGTGCGTTTGTACCTGTAGGTGCGGGTACCTTTTGTTTCACTCAACATCCCTCCGGGACGGTGCCTCTGCCGGGCGTCTGCCCGGCAGAGGCACCTGATCCTACCCAGGTATGCAACAAAGCACGACTGTCTTTAGGGTTTCATAATCTGCTGGAGTTGCTTTTGAGCGTCGTTCATGGCCTGCTGCACGGTTTTCGTACCCTCCATTGCTTCTTGCACCGCTGCCCGAATTATGTCCGTAACCTGAGATCCCTGCGGATGCTTGTAGGTGAAGTAAACACCTGCCTCAAGCTGCTTTATGAATCCCTGCTTGATTGGGTCCTTGAAAATCGGATGCTCGCCCAGGGACTTCCTCACGGGTAGGAAGCCTGACGCCTCGCAGTACTTGGCCATCGCTTCGGGAGACACCATGAATTCGAGGAACTTCCACGCAGCTTCCTTGTTCTTCGAGTGCTTTGTAATCACGAACGCATCGGCACCTGCAAAGGTTGCATGGGCCTTGTTATGGGGCATGAGTCCGACTCCGAACTTGCCTGAGAGCTGAGGCTCCTTTTGGAACCTGTTGGCAGTATCCCCACAGTCAACGAACATTGCCACCTTGCCTTCAGCAAACATCTTCTGGATCTCATTCAACAGGATCGTGGTTATTCCGGGCGGCGTGACTTTGTGAACTCGGATTAGGTCTACGTAGAACTGAAGCCCCTCAATGACAGCGGGGTCATTTGCCGTGGGAACCCATCTCTCCTCGTCCACGAAGTTACCACCGTTCTGACGAACAAATGGTGTCCACTGGGACCCATACCGTCCGGACGTTCCAAAGCCGTACTGGTCAATGATGCCATCGCCGTTGAGGTCTTTCGTGAGCTTCTTTGCGTATGTCAGGAACTGGTCCCAGGTCCAGCTCGTTGTCGGCTCCGGAATACCTTCGGCGGCCAAGAGATCCTTCCGATAGAACAGGGCGCGACAGTCGGTAAACCACGGTATTGCGACCTGTTGCCCCTTGAACTGAGACATCTCCAGGAGATGCGGGAAAAAGTCGGCCTTCATCTCTTTGGACATGTACTTGTCAAGCGGCTCCAGTGCATCTGCGGCTGCGAGCGTATGCTCAAACGGGCTTCCCACGCTGAGGACGTCAGCAACCGTACCTCCCGCTATGGCAGCCTGATACTTGGTGTGCGGGTCTTCTGCCCAGGGGATAGCCTGGTACCTCACCTCGATATCCGGGTTCTTGCTCTGGAACTCCCGGACGAGCTCTCGGACGCAGGGAATCGACAAGTCGTCGCCGCCCGCCTGCCAGAAAGTGATGGTAACCTTCTTGGCGGCGCTCGCCAGTGGGACCGCTACCAACATGAGCGCGAGACACGCAACGACAACCAGAACAAGCCGCCTCGTCACTCTTGAAAACCTCGACATCTCGTATTACCTCCTCGTGTCTTTAGTAGAGTCGTGTCAGAAACCAGGCATTCACCGAACCCAGCACCTATCTCGCCCCTGTCACCCACATCCAATCCGCTCCAACGACCACCTCCTGTTGGTGCAAGTCAGTGAAAGACGCGGCTTACCCTACCATAGCCTTGATCTCTTCCAGGTACCACGCTGCGTCGGCAAGCGTGTCGGCATGCCAGTCGCACCATGAGAGATCCGCTGCGCGGAGGAACGCGGTTAGGGCACCCGGAGCAAGGACATCCCGGCCTTGCATGCCTCCCGCAAGATGCCGCCCGTAAGACCAGGCACTGTATGCCTCGCAAAACGCCAGGAACCTCTTGAATCCCTCTTCCAACTCGCGGGCGAGGCGCTCGTTGCGAAGCAGCCTCCTGAGGACGGGCAGGGTGATTCGGACGATCCCCGCCGCCATGAGAAGGTTCTCAGAGGCTCGTTGCGAGCCGAGGTTGGCTTCGTCATCCGCAAAGCTGCGGGTGTCTTTGAGCGCGTCATAGTACTTCGTGTAGGTCTCCACCACCAACTGTAGCGGCTCCCGTGCCTCGTCTCCCGCCACGATTGCGACAGCTTCTTTCAGCGCCTCTTCAGGGCGGTACGAAGCAGGATCCCAACAGTACCTTGCAACGCTCCACAGAGGAATCTTGGATGCCTCTACCTGGCGCATCGGGTTGGATACCAGACCCTTGATCCAACGAGGCAGCTCCGTGCACGATAGCTTCACGGGCTCAAGCAACAGACGCCAGGGATGTGGTGCGAGATAGTCATTCACCGGGTAATTCAGCCAAAGGAGCGGCTTCCTGCCCACCAGTGAACAGAAGGACCGAGCATCTTCGCTACTGACAGTCGTTGAGTTCCACTCGGGGCCTGTCCAAAAGACATCAACGTCCTCGGGCAGACCGTGCGCCAATGCTTCTGTGTAATCATTCCTTTCAAGTGCGTAGCGGGTGAAATACGTAGTGGGACAGAATATGAGCTTGTTCTCAGAGTCGAGGCCCCTCAAGGCATCATTCAGGCGCTTTACGAGATCTACATGCGCGTGGCCCAGCCCCGCATATGCGCGTTTATCCTCCGGGTGCACCATTTCGAAGTTGATATCGTCAAGGGCAAGCGCGAATGTCCTCACCCCGAGGTCGTATGAAGCCCGGAATTTCGCAACAAGAAGCGTCAGGTCCTGTTTGCTTGAGTAACATACTGGAGGCTCACTTCGAAGGGAAGGATTGACAGCAACGCACACACGAATGTGCCTCTCATTGCACCGCTGCACTATTTCTGAAATCGCCTGCAGATGTTCCTCTGAATATGGCTTCCGCCACTGCCTGCAGTGCTCCGGCACCATTCCGTAGCACAGCATCAGGAAATTGAACCGACACGCAGGCAGGAAGTCTATGATCGACAGGTAATCCGACGGGTTCCACCGTAGCCCCTTTATCCCGCGTATCGCTATGGCCGGAAAGGACGAAATGTCAAGCCCGGGAACCTCGAGCACACCATTTTCGAACCTGGACCGTAACTTCAGTTCCTGGACGCCATAGAGTAGGCCGACCGGCGACCCCGCAACAAGTTTGACTTGCGGCCCCTGGCGTTTCGGTGAGACAGTCAAACGGTAGCCTTCTTCTGGCGACGGCGCATGTGTCTCAGGACTCAGAGTCAGGGAAATCTCCGCAGTCCCGGCGAGACCAGCTCGGTCGCAATCGTGCACCACGGGGATATCCACCCCGAAACCACCCCGCAGGAACTCCTGAAGATCCTGAACAGCTGCGGAACGTTTCTCGGCCCAGGAGTCAACCGTGATAACGCATGTCTTATGGATGCGAACCCGCTCGGTATTGTCCACGCCCACCAATGTCCTCACCACTTAATCGCGGGTCTACCTGCAAACCTCGGTTCCCACTGCTGGTTGTGCTCATCTCCGCCTTCCACGTTGGAGCTTATGAAAACCGGTGGCTTTATCTCCGCCCGGACCAGCCTCTCCACCACCTCGGCGACGAGCGCGTTGATGATCGCTGCTCCCGTAACAGTTGACGTGGGGCTTACCTTGGTCGAAAGCCCATCCACCGCAAGGATGGCGTCCCCGAACACCCCGCAGTTGTCTATGACGATGTCCGCGACCTCGAACAGCCGCTTTCCGCTGCTGTGGCGCGACGCGACCTTGCTTGAGTGAGCTAGCGAAGTGAGGGCGATAACGAGCGCCCCACGGCCCTTCGAGGCAAGGGCCATTTCCACCGGCACGACGTTTCTACCCGAGTTGGAGACCACCATAACCGTGTCGCCTTTTTGGATCCTTGCGTGGTCAACGATGATCTCTGCGTAACCCTCGAGGCGTTCCATTGCAGTCGCCTTGAAAGGCCCCTCGTGCAGCATTAATGCAGGTTCCAGGATCGCATTGACCGGTACGAGTCCTCCGGCCCTGCAGAAAGCCTCTTCTGCCATCATGTGCGAATGACCCGTCCCGAACAGGTGAAACGTTCCGCCCTTGCTGATGGACTCGGCAATAGCATCCGCAGCCTTGCATATGGCCTCAAACTGCGTTTTCTCTACAGCGTCCAGAAGTTCACGGATGCTTTCGAAGTACCTTTTTCCTAACACCCGTCCGACATCCCCTTCACCACCAGATTCGCGACTTCTTCTTCGATCAAGCCTGCTGCCTCAGGCGCAACACGGCTCATCAACGTTTCGTATGAGAAGGAGGCATTCCCCCATGCTTCGGCGTCCACAATGTACCCCACATGGCCGTTTGAATAACCCACAAACCAGACCCGGTCCACGCTGAATCCCTTGATCTCAGAAACCCTCTGCGTTATGCGCTCCCCGATTCGCGCAGTCGCTTCGCCCGGCACAAAGATCATGATGGCATCCTGCACGTCCACAACGCAGACCTCAGCCGCAAGATACCCTCCAACGTCACCGAGGCCGGCGCCGTTCGCGGCGGTAGTGGTGCGGAGCCCCTCGCCCTTGGTGCGGCTTCTCTCCAGAACTATCTGCCAGGCCAGCACCGCCGATTCCGCACGCTTTATCTCCCCGGGGGACGCGTCCGCGCGGGCCCGAAGGTTGGCCAGTTCCTGCTCGGCGTTCTCAAGGGCCTGGTATGCGGACTCGGGCGACACGGGTGGTTTGCGAGGCAGCGCAAGCCTCCGGCACGACACAGATATCGTGCGCGTCGATGCATACTCAACTCTGTCTACCGCATGAAGGGCGCTTTCAGCAACGATCCGCCCGAGCCGCTCCGCTTCATCAAAGCTCGAAGCACGCCTCGTATAGCGAGTGCTAACATCGGCAGCCGCGCCGTTGAGGAACATCACCATGCCAACTGGGCGCCCTGAAGCTTCCATTATGTCCTCGGTATAGCCGGGCCAATCACGAGAAAAGAGGAGGTTCTTTGCATCGAGAACCGTTGGATGGCAGGCGTAATTGATCACGCACGCAATCGGGCCCCCGCTCACGTCTTCAAGTTTCATTACCCTCAACAGCGGGTCGAAGGCACGGGGCAACTCCGCCCTGTTGCACGCGACCCCTTGTATCTCGCATGCGCCCAAACCAAGGCGCCCTGGACGGCGAGATTCCCATGCCGTAACTGCCGCCTTCGCAGATTCCCGCACAATCCTGCCTGCCAGCTCGCGGTCATAGTTCTCGAGACCCGAGGAGATCCCGGCGGGACCCGCGTGCGTATGTGTGGCGCAGACGATCACATCCACACCGCCGTCACGCAACCCGGGAAGGTGCGAGACAGCTTCCCGCCTTATAGCGCCGACGAGCTCTTCATCGACCGACAGGACATCGAGGGCGACCAAGAAAAGAGCGCGTTCGCCGTCGTGGAGCGCAAGTGCCCTGGCAAAAAGGGGGTCGTGGACACCCTCGGCCGCTCCAACCCGCGCGCGGTAGCCTGCCATCGGGATCCCAGGATCGGGAGTTATCTCCGCCTTGGCCGCACCTACATTGAGCATATCCAAACCTACCTCGGGACCTATCGGTTCTCAGTACTTCTTGCCTTTCACGGCTTCGCCGGTCCGCTCGATGAACTGGATGGCACGGTCGTAGATCTTGAGGGCAACCCCAACGAATAAGGCATCCACAACGCTGAGCTGTGCCATCATGGACGGCATGCCTCCGCTTCCGAAGGGGGTCTCCTCCGATGCGGTCAGCAAGAGGATGTCCGCAAGCTTTGCCGCCGGGGACCTGCTACGGTTGGTTATGCATATGATACGCGCCCCTTGTGCTTTAGCTAGTGACAGAGCGTCCACGACGTCCTTTGTGCTGCCCGAATGCGAAAAGCCGATCGCCACGTCTTCTTTTCCAATCAGGACGGTGGAGATGGCTTGCATATGAGGATCTGCAAAGAAGTTCGCGAGGATCCCGACCCGCACCAGCTTGTAGTAGGCATCCTGAGCCGCCAGGGCCGAGGTCCCGACGCCGTATAGGTATACCTGCCGTGCCGTCGCAACGGCGTCCACTGCTTTCGCAAGAGACTCCATGTTGAGAAGATCCAGCGTGTCGTTGATTGCCTGCGCATTTGCCTGGAACGCCTTTCTAACAGCAGTTGCCAGGTCATCATTTGGGCTTATGTCCTCATGAATGTTCTTGCTTGGTGATACCAGCTCCCTGGCAAGCGCAATCTTGAGCTCCTGGTAGCCGCTGTAGCCCAGACGGTTGCACAGGCGTATCACAGTGGCATCGCTCGCGCCTGAGCTTGCCGAAAGCTCAGTGATGGACTGGTAGATCACCTGGCCCGCGTTCTTCAGGATGTACGACGCCACCCTCTTCTCTGCCGGGCGAAGCGCTGCGAACATCTTCCTCAGCTTTGGGAGACAGCCTGCAGAAGGCACGGTGTTCTCTACTGGATCTATGCGCTCTGGCACTTCGGACAACGCTGATGCACCTCCGCTCACTGCGCTGCATACCACCAGCAGCTGTGTGCTGCATATCGTCGGCATCTACGGGATATGTAGGAAAACTTCATCTTGCTCCCCGCGCTATGGGAGTTTTTCGACATGCTTTGGAGAATTCCTTCCTAAACATCGCGGTGCATGAAAAGATTATCTCCGTACTTAACTTGATAAAGGCAACCTGGCAGAAACCCCCTGTGGAGAAGGCACGGATGGGAGGAGCCAACGAAGCAGTCTCCCCAAAGAGGGTGTGGTTGCGCGGCAGACGAAATCGCGTCGCGTACGAGCGAATCTGAAGCAGGTCGGCCACTACGGGAAGCCAGGTCGCCGAAAAGTTGGACAATTTGTCCGTGAGGGCTATGGAAGCCAGTTCCATCTCTCGCTGATGAGGTTATGAAGAAAATAGATCAACCAAGGCAGGATTATTTGAGGCGGTGAAGAATGTATACGTGAACGTGTTCATGTGTTTACGTATACAGTGCCATTTAGCAGGTCATATACTAAGGTCACCAAGAAGCGCCCGTTGTGCCTCCGAACAGCCCAGAGCAGGCAGGCAGCGCGCGTGCGGGCAGCGCATGGTGGCGGAGTATTCTGGAGGGTCCCATGCTTCAGAAAGACAGTTTTGTTCCCCTTTACTATCAGCTTAAAGAGGAGATTAAAGAGAAGATAACCTCCGGGGAGTGGACGCCTCATGCCTGCATTCCCTCGGTGCGAGAACTCTGCGCGACATACGGAATCAGTACAACTACTGCAAAGCAGGCGATATCGGAGCTTGTTCACGAAGGACTTCTTTACTGCCTGCAAGGCAAGGGCACGTTCGTGGCGTCTCCGCAATTCCCCATGGAATATAAGGAGACGACTTACATCACTGACGAGATGCGTCTTGCATCCCGAATGCGTGCGCTCGGGCACCACTTCGCAGCGGAAGTGCTCTCGGTGGACCATATCAGAGCATCCAAGCTTGTGGGATCGTACCTCGCCATTGAAGAGGGTGCCGACGTCTTACGCGTGCGCAGGCTGAAACGAGTTGACCAGCGTCCCATGCTCATAGAGACCACATTCATCTCACCGAATACAGCGCCCGAGCTTGAGAAGTTGGACCTCTCACAGTCGCTATTCAGGTTACTGGCCTCGACGTACGGGATCGTGCTCAAGAGAAGCGATGAGACCTTCAGGCCGGTTTTCCTGGACTCGCTTGAAGCAGAGCTTCTCGAACAACCCACGGATGCGCTTGCTCTCCTGAACGACCGCATATCGTATGTCGAC